>JAWXTJ010000081.1:0-2125 GCA_044433665.1 Rikenellaceae bacterium | reverse complement strand
CACCCCTTTTTGATTTTACAAAAATAGGTGGTAGAGCTACTACAACCCACTTTTGCAAAATCAAAAATGGATAATTATTAACCAAAAATTAAAATTAGGGAGAAAATAGAACTCCCCTAAAACAATAATGGGCAAAAAGGTAAAATATTGGAGTTGTTTCAGGCTAACAATTATTTGCCTTTTTCTCAGTGTGGTTGCAGTTGGCTGTGGAGTAACACGTACGGCTCAGCTTCCAGCTATTGTAGATAATCAACTATATCGTAACTATCCACCTCTCAATTCGGAGCAGGTGGATAGTTTGTTGTTAATATATGCCACGAACAAAATCTTTGTTGAGGAGTTCTTGGAGCCGACACTTATTGCTCTGTCTCACTATCCTGAGCTCAAAGAGACAAAAATTGAGTTTAAATATTCAGCTGAGGCGACAACGATGGCTGCACGGCCGAAACCGCTGTCGATGTTGTGGCGACGACGATATATTGTTCTTATAAACGATAGAGAGGAGTTCGGTGGTATACATCTCGAAGATGTACCATATAACGCACAAATAGGTATTATTGGTCATGAATTGGCGCATATTGCAGATTATGAAAATCATAATCTTGCGGGAGTGATGGGTATTTTGTTTCGATATGCGGATAAAAAACGAAAACCCCTCTTCGAAAAGGAGATCGACAGAGCGACAATTGAGAGAGGTTTAGGCTGGCAACTATATGATTGGGCAGCGTTCTCACTTTCGGACGAGAGTGGAGCCACAGAGGAGTATCGTGAATTCAAACGGCAACATTATCTTACTCCAGAGCAGATCGAGCAATATATCCTCTTCTTTTCCTCGTTTGGTGTGGAATGACTGAAATTAAGAAATTGCCTTTTTCGGCTGCGTATATGATTGGATTACCATCGTCACGCCCGAAATAATTATTGTGCCATAAACGAGTGTACTCCAATGTAATTTATCTAGCCCCAACCAAACGGATACAATAATTGCAAGAATAGGTTGCAGATAGCTATAAATGCTCGATATTGTCGGAGTAACACGCCCAAGGGCATAATTCAGAAGTATATTTGGTAGAAATGTAGGTATTGCAATAACAAAAATTGTGATGGTTAAAATATGTGGTGACATACTCGAAAATTGTGTATGCAACAGCGGCTCTAATCCAAATGGTAAAAACATTAATGACGAGAGTGAATATATCCACCTTAAAAGCGTCACAGGTTTATATTTTTTGAAAATCGGTTGGAGCCAAACCATGTAAAATCCAGCAGCTATCGTGTAGAGAAACATCAATGTGTTACCCGTTAAGTCGCCAGCGGTTTTACTTGCATGATTTCCACTCAAGATAACAGCTAAAACACCACCCATACCCAATGCAATTCCAAATATTCGCTTGGGTGTGAAACGATCAATACCAATCACAACCGAGATTATCAAAGCCATTACAGGCAACAAAGACGCAATAATAGAGGCATCAATAGGTGAGGTGTGCGAGAGTCCAAAAATAACAAATCCTTTGCGCATCAATCCCGATAAAATAGCCGCCGCAATCAAATATTTAATATCCTTGCGATCAACCTTTTCGCCACGACTCCATAAAAGAGGCACAAAGGAGAGTGCAGCGGCAACAAGCAGTGAAGCAAAAAGCATTGCGGAGGGGGTAATTCCGCTTCTCATAACCATGTGATAAAATGGGTAATTGATAGCCCAAATTGAGTTGCTGAGAAAGAGTGCTAAGTGTGGTTTAAATCTATTCATGCGCAAGAGATGCGCAATAACCGAGCCATAAAAAGAGACCGTTGCAAGGCGACGAAAATTCAAAGATAACGTAGAGTTCTCTTCAGTCACATACAGTATGTACACTCCCATTTTAAAAGTTTACAGTATGTAGGCTTGCAAGTTCTTTTATATTAATGTGTTAGAATAAATTGTGTTGACGGGGTTTATCCTCGATTAAACCTTTTTGACTGTAAATGGCTACTCTTATGTAGGCTGATATGTAGGGCAAAATATACCTTCGAAAGTCAGGAAAGTTAATAATTTATTCTAACACATTTTTTATATGTTTACCATTAACATTAAGGGAAAGCCGAACCCTCGAAATACGGCACTCGTGAAATTAGAACT
>JAWXTJ010000080.1:0-3227 GCA_044433665.1 Rikenellaceae bacterium | reverse complement strand
CAGTAGCGGAATTGCTAACTAAAACTGAGTCCATTTCAAAACAAAATATCAAAGAACAAATGTCGCTATTCGACGAAATATAATTTTTGATGCTTATAAAAATATTAACGCATCAGTACTATACAGATATTGATAATATCCCTGCCGAGATGATCCCTGCAAATGATCTAAAGAGTCTTTCGGTAGACTCTCTGTTGCTTGCAAAACCTTCTATAATAAAGTATTATGCAGATGATATACTATTGGTCAAAGATGTAAAATTAGGCGAGTTGGCAATGGTTATTGATCTGAAACTCAATCGGGTATCTCCATTGGTGAAAAAGGGACGAAGTAAATATGAGCTGCTCGGTTTGATGGATATTGTTGTTCTCGATGGTGATGTTTGGATGTATAACATGTCTGATAGCAAGATGTTAAAGATGGAGTTTGACCCTGAGAGTCGCACTTTTGACCCTGGTGAGTTATACAGATTCGAGGATGATAGATATTTTAGAGTCCTGCCACATTGTGATGGGGGCTTTGTTGCACTGTCACCTATCGGGGCTAATAGTCGAATGATGTTGTTAGATGGGGATGGTAATATGTTGCAGGAGTTTGGTGTATATCCTCAATTAGATTGTTTGGAGCAACACGTTGATAACTCGGTGATTCAATCGATTATGACACTCTCGCCCGATGGTAAAAATCTAGCTATTGCCACTCTTTCGATGGAGCATATTGGCATCTATAACTCTCAGTTGGAGGAGAATGCAAATTCATACGGTCAATTCTGTAAGGATGTAACGTATGAAACTGTCACACGAGGAACAGTTAGTTTTACCGTTCAAAAGCCATCCTATTTTGCCTACGAAAATATCATCTCCAATGCGGATGGTTTCTGGGTCGGATATTTGGGTGTGACACCAACGGAAGAGAACTTTGAGAGCGTAGCGATCCGAAAGATAATCGAGTGGGATTGGAGAGGTAAGATCAAGAGTGTTTACCAGCTAGAGCAGCCAGTAATTTCATTTGATATTGATTTCGAAAGCAATACCCTATATTGTATAACCAAAGAGTTAGAACCACAAATTAAAACCATAAAACTACCATGAAAACCAGAATCACTTTTATTGTAGCCGTAATCACATTTATTACTGCTCAATTAACCGCTTTCGCTACGGAGCCAACAAAAATTTATGATCTATTAAAAGAGGGTGAGCAAGTTAAACAATTAGTAATTGTAGGTACAACGAATATCTATTCAAACTCTATAAACGCAACATTCTTCAACACTCTTGGCATTAATCCAAAGGAAGATCTTGCAGGCGGAGCGACTGTATACCAAAAAGCAACAAAATTGGCAGAGATGACCAAAGATATTGACGACCCTCGCAAGGCGGAGATAACAAGTATTGTCTATTTTAATCTCAAGGAGGGTGTTGAGGTTGATATAGAGTCGATCGAAGAGAGTAAAATCATCGACCTCGAAGCAACAAAGGAGTCCCTGATAAGCAATATTTATAAAATTGAGCTGATCGACAACAAATTTTACGTGTTAGATAAAGCAAGTTTCGCCGCTGGAGGCAAACTATTAGTTTTTGATGAAGAGGGCAAATACATCCGAAAAATTGGAAATATCGGAAGAGCCCGAAACGAATATGTATCATTAGGCGGCTTCGCCATCAACCAAAAAAACTAAAGAGATTATTCTACTTGACGACACCTCACAAAAATTAATAATCTTCGATATATCTGGTAAATTTAAAAGATATATTGATCTAGTTTTCACCGCTCGACAGGTTGAAATTTTAGACGATGGTTCATTCCTATTCGCTGCAGGTGGTCGGGATTGTGAGAGGTTAGTAATCACCGATAGCAATGGAGTCGTTAAAGAGAGCCTCTTCGGCAGCAATGATAAAAACGGCATGATACTGCTTAACTTCTTCACCAAGTCGGGGCAAGATATTATCTATCGAAACTATCTAAACGATACGCTATACTCCGTTAATTCAAGCAATGGAGTCGTAGCCTCACGATTTGTTGACTTTGGTGAAAAAGCTCTCACATGGGATAAATTCACCAGCTATAACAAAACACAAAGAGCGGATATTGAATCCTATCTATCCAGTTATAATTGCAATCTAAAATATTACAGCGAAACAGATAAATTCGCATGGGCGCTATTTTTTGCAAGCGATAAACCTCAATGCCTCCTCTACGATAAAATTTCGCAGAAAACAGTTACCTACGATATTGACACAAACAACGACGTTACCTACGACAGTTTTGTCCCCCTTATAATCGGTTCAAACGAAGAGTGGTTTATCGCTCAAAACAACCCTCTCTCAACGGGTGAATACCTTGAAAACATGGAGCTCGAAAACCGAGATCTCGAAAACAACAAAACCACAAAGAGCGACAGAGAACAAAAAATACGAAAGATTATAATGCAGCGAGCCGATCTCTGCAATCCGATCATCTCACTAATAAAATACAAAAACCTAAAATAATAAAACTATGAAAATCATTAAATTAATCTTCACCTTCATCCTACTTATCAACCTAACGAATAGCGCAGAGGCTCAAAATAAGAAGCGCACAAAAACGCCATATCTAATTGAGTACGCCACAGTGACCCAAGAGTATTCAAATCCTCAAAGACGAGTTATCAAATATTTTGAGGAGTATGGTAAAAAGTTCCGAGAGGAGTATTATGATTCGGATAATAAACTTTATCAAGTCACCGCCTGCGATGGGGATTCATTGCGTAGTGTTGTAATTGGGGTGGGTGTTGAAAATATGGGAGTCATAAGAAATCCATATTTCCAGTCAGGCCGAGAGGAGGCAGTCAAAGTCTTGGACAAAGATTACAAAACCCTTGAAACTCTCGTGGTCTTAGGCAAAGAGTGTCAACAATTTCAGTATCACAATGCAATTATAAATCAAGATATTACCATTGTGTCGTGGAATGGTATTATTCTAAGAAATAGCCTGCAAAACAGCAACGTTATATCCATCGACGCAGAAAACCGCCCAAAAGATATTATCTATAAAATTACCGATATGGACAAATAAATTCAACATTTTGAGATTGAGTAGATTTTTTTACAGTTGAATTATATTTTTGCATAATTAAACAAAGACTTTATAGAGGTTGAAAATGTATTAAAATTCATGCTTTTTGAGAGTATATTTTCAGCATTTACTTTAAATAAAAGAATATTCAGCAGCTAGGAGAATAAAAAAAT
>JAWXTJ010000079.1:0-3686 GCA_044433665.1 Rikenellaceae bacterium | reverse complement strand
ATCTCCATTTTTCAATTTGCAGTTTCTCTTTTTTCATATTGTGGTTGCTTTTAGTTGCTATGTTGCTGTTTATAAATAAAATAGCACGATCTCTAATCAAATCCCCCAGGCGCAACCACGCTACCCTAGACACCAAAATTAGCACCGTGCTATAATATGCACATGCTACCTTTGATGTCAACTGCAAAAATTAGGTCAAATGTGGTTGCGTTTGGGGGGATCTAAGCAGTTTATTTATATGTTTGTTTCTCGCTATTTCTGTGTCTTAATCTATTTTTTCGTTATTTATTTTTATTACCATGCAAATATAGTTAAAATAATTCACTTTCTAAGTTCATTATAAAATAGCTTTTTTTTAATTTGCATACACATAAATAATAAAGTAGATAGACATTTTGTGCATCTATCTACTTTAATTACATAGTGTAAATATTGTGTATTAACTATTCAAAATTAAGGGGAGTTCTATTTTCTCCCTAATTTTAATTTTTGGTTAATAATTATCCATTTTTGATTTTGCAAAAGTGGGTTGTAGTAGCTCTACCACCTATTTTTGTAAAATCAAAAAGGGGTGGTTAGTAATCGAAAAGTATTTTAGGGAGAAATAAGAACTCCCCTTAATATACAATATTTATAATTTTTCCTGGTACAACAATGATCTTCTTAGGCGCAGCACCATCAAGCCACTTTTGAGCAGCCTCTTTGGTTAAAATATCGGCTTGGATCTCCTTGGCTGAAACCGATAAATCATACTTCTGCTTGAAGCGAAGTTTTCCATTCATCATAACTGGATACTCGAAAGCACTCTCAACAAGGTATGACTCATTACACTCAGGATATGCAGCATCAAATACTGAACCCTCGCCACCCGCTAGCGACCAAAGTTCCTCGGCAATATGAGGCGCAAATGGAGCAATAAGGATTGTCAATGGCTCAATAATCGCTCTCTTATGACACTCACCAAGCTCATTTAGGCAGATCATAAATGCCGCAACAGAAGTGTTGAACGAGAAGTTCTCAATATCCTCACGGATCTTCTTAATGGTCTTATGTAACGATTTCAATTCGCTCTCACTTGGAGCCTCTTCGGTAATTGTAAGCTCATTCTCACGATTATGATATAAACGCCAGAATTTACGCAAGAACTTATGTACACCATCAATTCCATTTGTATCCCATGGTTTCGACTGCTCCAATGGTCCCAAGAACATCTCATACATACGCAATGTGTCGGCACCATATTTCTCGACAATCATATCTGGATTAACAACATTAAACATCGACTTCGACATCTTCTCAATTGCCCAGCCACAAAGATACTTACCATCCTCCAAAACAAACTCAGCATCGGCAAACTCTGGTCTCCAAGCCTTGAAAGCCTCCAAATCAAGATAATCATTCTTCACAATATTCACATCTACGTGAATCTCGGTTGTCTCATAATCACCCTTGAGCGACAAAGAGACAAACTTATTTGTTCCAACAATTCTATAGACAAAATTCGAACGACCTTGAATCATACCTTGATTCACAAGTTTCTTATATGGCTCCTCCTCACAAATATATCCCAAATCATAAAGGAACATATTCCAGAAACGAGAGTACATCAAGTGACCTGTAGCATGCTCAATACCACCGATATAAAGGTCAACATTACGCCAATAATCATTAGCCTCACGACTAACCAAACCCTCCGTATTGTGAGGATCCATATAACGCAAGAAATATGCTGACGAACCTGCAAAACCTGGCATTGTCGACAACTCAAATGGATAACCCTCTTCAGTACACCATCCCTCGACACGTGCCAAAGGTGGCTCACCAGCCTCAGTTGGCCCGAAATTCTCGATTGCAGGAAGCTCCAGCGGAAGTTTATCTTCCGTAAGTGCATAAGCCACATCCCCCTTATAATAGACTGGGAATGGCTCACCCCAATAACGTTGACGAGAGAAAATAGCATCCCTTAGACGATAATTAATCAACTTCTTACCCAAACCACGCTTCTCAATCTCGGAGAACATCATCGGAATAGCCTCTTTAACATCCAAACCATTTAGGAAGTCAGAATTTATCATAACACCCTCCTTAGCATCATAAGAGGCCTCCTCGATATTACCACCAGCAACAACTGGCGTAACATCCAAACCAAAATGACGAGCAAAAGCCCAGTCACGAGAGTCATGCGCAGGAACAGCCATAATAGCACCCGTTCCATAACCCGCCAAAACGTAATCCGATATATATATTGGAATCTGCTTACCTGTAAGAGGATTCACAGCATAAGCACCCGTTGCCACACCGCTAACTCGTTTCGTATCTGCAATACGCTCACGCTCCGAACGCTTCTTAGCCTGCACAATATACTCCTCGACAGCCGCACGATTCTCATCCGTTGTAAGCTCCGCAACCCATTCATGCTCAGGTGCAATAACCATAAAGGTAACACCAAAAACAGTGTCAGGACGAGTTGTAAAGATCTCCAATTGCTTATCGCTACCTGCAATATCGAAGAACATCTGTGCTCCCAATGAGCGACCAATCCAGTTACGTTGAATCTCTTTTAGCGACTCACTCCACTCCAACTTATCCATGCCTGTAAGCATTCTCTCGGCATAAGCTGTAACACGCAATGACCACTGTTTCATACGTTTCTGCTCCACGGGGAAGCCGCCACGTACAGAGAGACCCTCTTTCACCTCATCATTGGCCAACACGGTACCCAATTCAGCACACCAGTTTACCATTGTGTCGGCACGATAAGCCAAACGGAAACCTTGAAGAATTGCCTCTTTCTCCTCCTCGCTCATAGCAGCCCACTGCTCAGCAGAAAAGTTAACAGCCGTTGTTGAGACAGCATCAACATCAGCCGACCCGCTTTTTTCAAATGCCGCAACAAGTTTCGAAATTGGCTCAGCCTTTTTGGTTGAGTTATCATAATAGTGTTCGAACATCTTTACAAATGCCCATTGTGTCCACTTATAATAATCAGGCTCTGAAGTGCGCACCTCACGGCTCCAATCGAAGCAGAAGCCAATTTTATCGAGTTGCTCACGATAGCGAGCAATATTCTGCTCGGTGGTGATACGTGGGTGTTGTCCTGTTTGAATTGCGTATTGCTCGGCAGGTAATCCAAAGGCATCATAACCCATAGGGTGCAACACATTAAACCCACAAAGACGTTTGTAACGAGAGTAAATATCTGAAGCGATATAACCTAGAGGGTGTCCCACATGTAGTCCCGCCCCTGAAGGATAGGGAAACATATCTAAAACGTAAAATTTTGGACGTGAAGAATCCACCTCCACTTTATAGGTTTGACGTTCATTCCATAAACGTTGCCACTTTGATTCTAACTCTTTGAAATTATATTCCATGATCTTTAATTTTGCTTTTAAGTACAAAGATATAAAAAAAGCATCAAACTAAAGAACCTATAAGATGAAATTACACTAATTTTAGGACAATTTACAATCAAGGTTCACCTCGCTGAAGTGTGATGGCAACCGTAGGTTGACATAGATATATTTATTATAATGATTGTTGAAAATTTATTTTCATAAGATCATTATAGGTGGGTTCTAAAAATTGCTTTTTCACTCCAAAATTTAGGACAAGAACCCGTAATATCCTAAATTGAAGTGTTTATCTGACATCAAAGTTAAATCAAAAAGTTCTAAAATACAAAC
>JAWXTJ010000078.1:0-3969 GCA_044433665.1 Rikenellaceae bacterium | reverse complement strand
TACGTATGAAAGAACGCAATTGTCGCTTTGAGCAGCATTTGCAGTCAAACCTGTAGATACACCAGCAACGCTCAAATCCTTGTAGTCAGCTACGTCACCTGTCAAAAGATCCAAAGAAGTTGGAGCGTTTAGAGATAGGTCGTAAGATGTTGGCACGAAACCTGCATTGTAAACTGATGGCTCGTCGCAATCAGTTGCAGCGATTTGAACCATTGCCAATGGACGTTGTAGAGTCAAAGAAACTGTAGATGCACCGCTCAAAGATTGTTGTGCAAAGTAAGCGTCACACTCGTTATCGTTACCGATCAACGCACCTGAAATAGCAACTGCTGGAGCAGAACCAACCTCAGAGGTTACTGAGTAATAACCGTCACCATAGTCAGCCCAAGCCGAGATGTGGTAATCTGAAATGTCGTTAGCTAGTTTAAGCTCCCATGAAGTAGCTGCACCATCCCAAGCAGAGTTCTCATAGCTATCAACGATAACTCCGTCGTATGAAAGCATCATGAAAAGGCGTAGATCCTCTAAATCTGGGTTAGATACTGTACGAGTTGCAACGTCTGTAGATGGAAGTTGAACTGTAATGCTTGTAACACCTGTTGCAGAGACATCATTTGAAGAAATATCCTCAGTTGAACATGAAGTCAATACAAACGAAAGTGCAAGCGCTAGAGAAAAAATTATTTTTTTCATTTTCGTTACTTTTTAAAGTTTAGATTAGATTTCCTCATCGAATGAGCCGTCCCAATCTTGGTCTACTACTACATCAATTTCACCATCTTTAGTAAGGATGTTACCTGTGATCTTAGTGATGTAGTTACGACGAACTGGAATGTTCACAAAGTCGAAAGTAGAAACTAGAGTCTCACCACATGAGTATGTGTAAGAGAAGTCGATTACTGAAGCCTCATCGTTAGCGAAGATGTAGTCATAAGACAATTGAGTTCCGTTGCAAGAACCAGTTGTAGTAACAGCAACGTCACCACCAACTGCACCTGTAAGAAGATCCATTGTTGAAGGAACAGAGAATGTACCTACGAAGCTGTCAGGAGTAAGACCAGCGTTCTTAAGAGATTCAACCTCCAAATCCTCAGTCTCAACCCAAATTAGGCCGAATGGACGCTTAAGAGTCAAAGACAAAGCAGTTGAAGAAGCGTCGAACATAACGTCGCTAATAGCGAAGAATGCGTCACACTTCATGTCGCCACCTACAACAGCTGATGGATCAACCATCGAAGCTACTGGAGCAGCGCCTACGCCTGTCAATGAGTAGTACTCACTACCGAAGTCAGCCCAAGCTGCTACAGAGTAAGTTTGACCTGTTACAAGAGTTAGGTCGAAAGATTTAGATGTACCATCCCAATCAGTAGCCTCTACAGTGTCAACGATGACACCATTGTAAGAGATCATCAAAACTAGACGCAAGTCCTCAAGAGTAGTTGTCTCAGAGAATGCAGCCTTTGTTTGTACGTCAGAAGATAAACCTACTGTGATACTAACAGTTTGCTTCGAAGACTCGATTTCGATACCTTCCTCAGCATTGTTCGAACATGATGAAAAAGCAAACATTGCTCCCGTCATCAACATAAAAAGAAGTTTTTTCATGGTTTTAATTATTAAAATTTGATAAATGTGAAACTTGGTATAAATAGTGAAAAATGTTAATCAATTTAAATGTTATACTTGAATGTCATACTCGCCATCGAAATCTTGGTCAACAGAGACACCTCCCGAAACCTTCTCACGAGTGAAGAAGTCCGATCTGTAAATGGTCAAACAACCTCGAACAACTGTAAAATCAGCATCGCTTTGCTCGTTTACATACTCGCCGTTTTCATCCAAAATTCTAACGGTAAGCGAAAGCGAAGTTCCTGTTGCAGATTGCTCCAAGCTCTTGGCAAAAGCGTAATCTATCGCAATTACAGCCTCTCCCAATTCGTTAATTTGAATCTTTGAGGTATACGAGAGTCCTGTTACAGCGTTGTTCAACTCTCCCGTGAAGGCATTTAGTCCATTTGGAGTGTAGCCATTGTAGCTAATCTCGGCTGTATACTTCGCAACGTCGTCAAGGGTAATATCATCTCCAAAAGAGACATCAGGCTCCGTGTTGAGGACATAATCATACGTATCGTTGGCAATCAAACAATATTTCGCTACTGGACGTGCAACAGGTACAGGCACCGCTAGCTCGATATTTTTCTTATCAACGTATGGAGTCAAATCAACATCAAGCGACGAGAAGAAACAATCCTTATCATCGGTGTCACCAATAAGTGGTGTGATAAGCTCGATCTTCTTAAGACCGTCGGCCGTAGTATAATACTTCTCGGTGGTGGTATTATCATCAACGTACGACATCCATACCGACACAAGATATTTATTTGGTTCAAGTGCCAATTGGAACGAAATTTGATCTTCATTTATCGAGTAGTCATCAACTACAACCTCCTTGCGAAGAACTAAGGTCTCAGAGTCGTTATAATCATACGCCTCCAAAATAAGACGCATTGATTGATCCGAAGCAACCTCAATCGGATAATCCTCAGTCTCGATTAAATCAGCGTTTGCATCATCGACATACGCGTTAAAAGTGACCAAAACAGTTCCATCACTGGTATCTTCTGGGAATTTGTGGATAGTACTACACGAAAGCACACTTGCCGCAACAAAAAGAGACAAACTTATGTAAATATATTTTTTCATCGCCTATTTTCTGTTTAATTTATAAATAAGATTCACGCTTAGTCTTGTAATTCCCCAATAGTCGAACGTGTCATCCTTATAGAGAACGCCATTCTCCTCATTTGCAAATACATCATAGTGGAAATGAGCATATCCTAAACCAGCATTAAACTCAATACCCCAACGATCGTTCTTCAAACTCTTGGCATAACCATAGCTGAAACCTGCACCATAAACTGGAGTATTACCATCCATATCTTGGAAGCGAGAACGTGAGTTCCACGCCATATTATACCAACCACCCATAACATGGAAACCGACGAAGTGTCCAGCCATAGATTTGTCGAACCAATAACGGAACTCAGGTTGAATACCCAAAGTTCTGAACGAGTAGCTGTCGATTAGAGTATATGGACTATAATATAAAGGCACATCGAGTGAGAATTTATCACCGAGAGGAACCTCTACACCAATATTAAAGATAAATGGAATATAGGCAACAAGGTTAGTCTTAAGAGCAAAAAGCATCTTTTTTGACTCTAGATCTAACTCTTCAATCGGCTCTTCAACTGGAGTCTGCTCAACAACCTCAACAATCGCTTCATTAACCTCTTCAACAACCTCAGGTTCAACAACTTTAGGTGCTTTTTGAGCGTTGTAGGTAATAACGATATTAGTTGAACGCATCAACGGGAAGAAGTGCTCACGCATATACTTATATGGATTACCAACTTCGAAATCCATAAGGTGTTTGTTTCGGCTATCGAGAAGAACAGGATAAAGATCAGCAGGGTCAACTCTACCCCAAGTCTCCTCTTGAACATTGTCGATGATGGCTGCCGCTTGCTCTCTGCCTGATAGCTCAGAGTTAAGAATCATATCTTGCAAAAGTAACCATGCAATACCAGTTGAACTATGCTCAATAAGATCATCTGAAACTCCCTCTTTTTCAGTAAGGTATTCGCAAACAGCTTCAGTACGTCTTGCTGCAAGTTTTTTATTGTAGCTTGCTCCATTCTCTGGTGAGGTATAACTGTCAACATTAATTTTAACCATTGTCAACAGCGTGTCAGTTTTCAACTCATTGAGAACACTGGATAGGTGTTTAAGGTTATATGTGTTGTCCTGAATTTGCTGGTCAATAACTGACTCGTTGAGCTCAAAATAGATTTTTATTACCTGCTCCTTTTGTTGTATCTGTGCATCTGCATGCGACAAATTTGAAGCGAACATTAAGGTCAACCCACATAAAAAGATAGGTCTCCAAATTTTTTTTCTAAACATAAT
>JAWXTJ010000077.1:0-4644 GCA_044433665.1 Rikenellaceae bacterium | reverse complement strand
CTCATCGAACAATCCTCGCTTGCCTGTGCTCTTAAAAACCATCTCTATTATAAATTTTAACAATACACAAAGGTAGTGATAATTATCTAAATATCAAAGTGTTAATTTTTAGAAGTCCCCACCAAATATTAAAAAAGGGCAATACCAAAAATGGTATAAGCCCCAATTAAAAGTTTAGAATCTCTCCGCATAAGGTTACATATCCTCTTCAGATTCCATATCCACAGCATCATCTCCCTTACCGATTTGATCCGATTCAACGATCTCATCAGAGAATAGATCTTTCTCCATCTTCTCGCTATCGTCGATTTTAACATCAATTTTTACCAAATATGTAATATCTTCCGTCTCGAATGGAACGGCATAAAAGAAATCGCCATTTGGTTTGTCGATACGCATCATTGCGTCATTGAATCCAAGTGGATACTTCTCCTTTACTTGTGCTTGCATCTCTGGTGTAAGTTTCTGAAAACTTGTGACTAAACGTTTTTTTATCACTCTATTGGGTGTCATATACTATTGTAAATTGTTATATTAATGCTATAAATTCACCGCAAGTATACGCAAAATTTGAATATCTTCGAGAAACTTTGAAAAAAAAATCTCTTTTTTTCTCTTTTTCTCCAAAAATAGCTACCTTTACCAGCGTTATACATATTAATAATGATAGAGAAAAGAATCACTGAGCTTACTCTACAGCTCAACCGACACAATCACAAATATTACATCGAGAATGCTCCCGAGATTTCAGATTTCGAATTTGACCAACTTCTGCGTGAGCTAAGCGACTTGGAGAAGCAATACCCCGAATTTGCCAATCCCAACTCCCCAACGCAGAGAGTTGGAAGCGATATTTCGAACGGCTTCGAGAGTCGTGAACATCGTTTTCCGATGCTCTCACTCGGTAATACATACTCCAAAGAGGAGCTTCACGATTTTATCGACAAGGTTACCACGGAGGTTGGCCACACTGAATTTGTTTGCGAACTGAAATTTGATGGAACGGCAATCTCACTCACTTACGAAAATGGAGAGTTAACTCATGCCGTTACTCGTGGCGATGGTTCACGTGGCGATGATGTTACTCGCAACACTCGCACAATTCGTTCAATTCCGTTACAGTTGCTTCCTGATGCAAACTACCCTCAATTTTTCGAAATTAGAGGAGAGATTTTGCTTCCTTACGCCTCTTTCGATCGTTTAAATGCTGAGAGAATTGAGGCAGGCGAGAATCCATTTGCCAATACTCGAAATGCAGCGGCGGGAACACTTAAGCAACAATCTTCGGCTATTGTTGCTGCCCGAGGTCTTGATTGTATGCTCTACCAAATTGCGGGCGATAACCTACCCTTTGAATCTCATTGGGATAATCTCAATGCTGCCAAAGAGTGGGGATTCAAGGTTGCCGACAGCATGCAGCTTTGCCAAAGCGAGGAGGAGATATTCTCATTTATTGAGATGTGGGATAGTAAGCGTCATGAATTACCCTTTGCTACAGATGGCGTGGTGATAAAGGTAAATAGCTACGCTCACCAACGATCATTAGGATTTACGGCCAAAGCTCCAAAATGGGCTGTTGCATATAAATTCAAAGCTGAACAGGCTCTAACCAAACTCTTAACTGTCGACTATCAAGTTGGGCGAACGGGAGCGATTACCCCCGTGGCAAACCTTGAACCTGTTCTGTTAGCGGGAACAACCGTTAAACGTGCCTCACTTCACAATGCTGAGCAGATTGCAGCGCTCGACATTCGTGTTGGCGATATGGTTTATGTTGAAAAGGGTGGTGAGATTATCCCAAAGATAACGGGAGTGGAGCTTTCGGAGCGAGGTGATGATATTGAACCTTTACAATATATCGAGGAGTGTCCTGTATGTAAGTCGAAATTGGAAAAAATCGAGGGAGAAGCTAAACATTACTGCCCAAATTATGCGGAATGCCCACCTCAAATCATCGGACGTATTATTCACTTTATTCGTCGCAAAGCGATGGATATTGATGGTTTGGGTGACGAAACTATCGAATTGTTGTTTGCAAATGGTCTTATCAGCAATGTAGCCGATATATATGACCTACGTGCCGAGCAGTTATCGTCACTACCTCGATTAGGAGAAAAATCGGCAGCAAATATTATCAAAAGTATCGAGGAGTCGAAGAGTGTCGATTTTGCACGTGTACTCTTCGCCTTAGGCATTAGATTTGTGGGTGAGACAACAGCAAAACATTTGGCTCGACAATTCAAAAGCCTGGAGGCTCTGCTTGTAGCCTCACGAGAAGAGCTACTTGACACAGAAGAGGTAGGCGACAAAATTGCCGACTCGATCCTTGAATATTTCGCCAACAGTCAAAACCAATCAATCTTGGAGCGATTAAAATTGGCGGGCGTTAGCCTTAAGGTAAAAGAAAATGCGCTACTCTCCAACTCTCTTGCAGGCAAAAGTTTTGTGGTCTCAGGTAAATTCACTATCTTTGGCCGTGATGAGCTAAAAGCACTTATTGAGAAGCATGGAGGTAAATTACTCTCGGGAGTCTCAGCAAATGTAAACTACTTAGTTGCAGGCGACAAGATGGGTTCAGCGAAGTTACAAAAGGCCGAAAAGTTAGGCGTTAAAATAATCGACGAACAACAATTTAGCCAAATGATAAGCTCCGAGGAGCCCACAGAGCAAGATAAGCCAACAATAGAGCCGTCAAAAACAGAAGAAAACCAAATACTAATATCCGAACCGACGCAAGGTTCACTTTTTTAAGACATAACTTAAAGACATGATTAAAAGATTAACTGGACTTGGAGTAGCTTTAGTCACTCCATTTACCGAAGATGGTAGAGTTGATTACAATGGATTGGCAACAATCATCGACTACGTAATTGAAGGAGGCGTAGATTACATCGTTGCCCTTGGAACAACAGCCGAGACCCCAACGCTATATATGCCCGAGAGAGCCGTTATAGCGATGTTTATCTCAAACCACATTGCTGGCCGTGTGCCATTGGTAATGGGTGTTGGAGGTAACTCAACATCGGAGGTTCTCGATCAGCTTCGTGAGTTTGACCTACGTGGAGCCGACGCAATTTTGAGTGTTACTCCATATTACAATAAACCGTCACAAGAGGGATTATATCAACACTTCAAGGTTGTAGCCGAAAATTCACCTGTGCCGATTATCCTATACAATATTGCAGGCCGCACGGGAGTCAATATGAGTGTTGAGACAACCTTGCGTATAGCTCGTGATTTCGACAATGTTATCGGAGTCAAAGAGGCTTCAGGCAATTTAGAGCAGATCTACCGCACCATTGACGAGCGTCCAGAGGGATTTATGGTAATTTCGGGTGACGATGGAATGACACTCGATATTATGCGTCACGGTGGTGAGGGTGTAATCTCGGTTGCGGGTAATGTATTCCCAAAAATGATGTCTGAGTTTATGTCTCTTTTGAAAGATAAACGCTTCGACGAGGCAAAAACTGCCTACGCACCCCTTAGTGAAGCGGTGGATGCTCTCTTCGAGCAGGGTAACCCAACGGGAGTTAAATGTGCACTTCACACCAAAGGTGTTATCAGCAACCGCATGCGTTTACCATTGGTTGCAGGAAGCGAGGAGCTAGAGGAGAAATTCAAGCGTCTAATCGAAACATACGATTTACATTAAATTTGCGTTTATAGTAACATAAAAACTATTACGTATGAAAAAAATACTCTTGCTGCTTCTGCTGCTTCCTCTCTCACTCTTTGCTAAGGTACCTATCGAGGATGATATTGTCGATAAGATCAACGATCCCACGTCACAATATTATTATCCAAATCTGTTTCTTAGATTCAACAATGGAGGGAGTTTTACAGCCGAAGAGTTTCACTATCTTTACTATGGTTTCGCTTATAACGAACTATATAAACCACTGGAGGTAAACGACAAAATCGACAGAGTTTTGCTCCTAGCCTCTTCACTCGACCCTGCGGCACCATCAATGCAGACGCTCGACAATATTGTAATTTCGGCCAACGAAGCTCTTGTGCACAACCCTTTCAGCCCTACGTTATGGAATCTTTTGGCCTATGCCTATGGAGCCTTGGGGGATAGCACACGTGAGAAGATGTCGTTCGACAGATTCAATTTGATTCTTTCGACAATCGACAGCTCGGGGGATGGACTAAAGGAGAAATCTCCAAAACATATAATTATGTTTGACCATGCTCTGGATCTACTCACAACACAAGGTGTAGCTCACCAAAAGGCAAAAGTTATTAGTCGCACGGTGGAGTACATTGCATTCAACGATAACCTTAGAGATGGTGGCGATGGTAAAAAGGTCAAGGGTCTATTTTTTGATTTTGGACGCATCTACTGGAACAAACCAGATAATGTAACCTACAAAAGAGATAGAACATGGCAATTTAACGATCTTAAGCCAAAAGAGTACAAATAATTTTAGGGAGATTATTCTCTCCCTTTAGCTCACAGCTAAACAAAAGATGAATAACAAGTAGAGTAAAAAATTATTGGTGTATTTTTAAAAGCACACTTAAGGGGAGTTCTATTTTCTCCCTAATTTTAATTTTTGGTTAATAATTATCCATTTTTGATTTTGCAAAAGTGGGTTGTAGTAGCTCTACCACCTATTTTTGTAAAATCAAAAAGGG
>JAWXTJ010000076.1:0-5141 GCA_044433665.1 Rikenellaceae bacterium | reverse complement strand
CCCTAGATTCTCACTCAATTTAATTGCGCGTTGCTTGAACGCTGAATCATAACTTTTTCTTTTCATTGTATTTGTGCTTTTTGCCTTAACTGGGTGTGCGGACAAAGATAGGGATTCCAACGTGCCTCGGTCGAGATGTCGCTTAGGCCAATAACCTGCGAGAGTTGGCTCTTTAGGGGGCGCAGCAACGTATTGTTGACCTCACGCACCGACATGCCAGGGCTCGAAACATGCACCGAGACCTTAGGAATATCAACATCAGGCATCAGCGAAACTGGCAAATAGCTCAGCGAAATAAATCCCAAAACTATAAAGGCTATCACGCACATCGTGACGGCTATTGGTCGCTCTATTAATCGTTTAATCATATCCTTTTATTTACTTAATATTTACCCTCACGCCATCGGCCAAGTTGCGGTTACCAGAGATGATTATTACGTCCGAGTCGCTAAGTTCGGTGCCTTTGTCTGTGTGGCCTGTGATTAGGTGTGAGTCGATGTTCGACATCTCGACTGTGACGTAGGTCCAGACAGCTTCGCCACCCTCGTAGCGGAAGATTACGTGGAAGCCATCTCGCAAGACTACGGCATCTTTGGGTACTACATATTGCCCCTGGATCTCACGATTGAGAACCAACTTCACGTTCATTCCCTCCATAAGGTAACTGCCTGAGTTGGCCACCTTAGCACGAACCTTGATCTGCCCATTGTCGTCGATGAGAGGGTTGATTTCGGTGATTTGACCTGCGAAAGTGCGATCATCGTCGATAAATGGCGAAACGGAAACCTTTTGTCCCATGGCAACCTCTTCGAGTTCAGCCTCCAAGATAAAGAACTCGACATCGAAGTAGGTATCGTCGATAAGCGTGCAGAGAGCAACATCACCCACCGCATCGTAGGCCTTAGCCTCGACATTGGCAACTCTACCCGAGAAAGGTGCGTAGATATAACACGCCTCCAAAGCTCGCTCTGCCGCTTGCAATTCGTCCACCGCTGTATTGTAGCCAGAGGAGTGTTTGGCGTTATTCATGATCGATTCAGGCACCTCCACCGAGTCGGCTCCGTAGCCTTGACCGATGAGCTTGTCGGTGAGATCCAGTTGCGCTTTCTCCATCGAGCGTTGTGCCTTTTGCAGCTCGATTGTTGCCTCCCGTGTGTCGAGAAGCGAGAGGAGAACGCCTTTGCTCACCCTATCGCCATTTTTGATGTTGATCGTGTTGATCGTGCCGCTCGTTGAGAAAGCGATCTCGCTCTTGGTTACTGCTCGCAGCTTTCCATTACATACGATCTGCTTGTTGAATGTTTGGCGTTGCAGGTGCATTGTGTCGACATATATTGCGGCACTCTGCTCCTTGCTCTTGGTGTTATTCTCTTGGGTTTTGGTCTTGCTGCCTGCGCATGAGGTAAATGCTGCTAGGGTCAAAAGGGTGTATATTAGTTTCATAGCTGATTCTCGATTATTTTGTCAAACTCTGCGTTAATATCTATATTTTGGATGTAATCGTAAAGCGATAGTTGCCTGATTTCGTAATAGGCGCTCCAATAGGATGTTAGCTGGCTCACATACTCGTCATTGGCGCTATTGAGTTCATCTTGGGCGGTGTTGAGATCCGTTACCGTTACACTTCCATTCTCGAAGCGCTCCAAAGTGATTTCGTAACGCTCACGTGCAACTCTTTGGGCTGCAAGCGACGCTGAGCACTGTCTGACTCGGTTGTTGAACTCCAAGACTTTCATTCTAATATCTTGGCGGAACTCGATCTCCTCTTGCTCGTTTTGCGTGAGGATAACGGCTCTCTCGGCTTCGGCCATCTTGATTTGACCCTTGCTCATTCCCCAATCGAAGATCGGCATGCTGATGCTAATTCCCACGATCTCTTGGTCGGCTGGTGAGCGGTAGACTCCAGGGAGGCTATAAGCGGTATTCGACATTCCTAGGTTTGCTCCCAATTGTATTTGGATTCCTCTGTCGGCCTTGGCTTGAGCAACATCCATATCGGCGCTTAGCTCTTCGAGTTGCTGTGAGGTTTCGTGGCTTGAATTGGCTAGGGCTCGATCAAGAACAAAATCGTAATCTAGGACTACATCGGGCACCGAGGTTGGAGGGACAAGTTCGAAGTTTCGATCCTCGCCTACACCCATATACATCGCTAGGGTGAACATTGCTGATTCTAAGGCGATTTGGCTATCGCTCATGCTGATCTCGGAGTTGAGCATGGCTAGCTCCAATTGCAGCAGCTCGCTCTTGGTGATTGTTCCTAGCTCCTCGAAGCGACGCTTGGCGATTTCGTATAATCTTCGTGTATCACGGTTATTATCGACGTTATTGTTGTGGGTGGTTTGAGCCGAGAGCACTGCGAAGAAGTAGGTTGCGGTGTTGATTGTGATGCTCTCCATCGACTCCAGGAATGAACGTTTGGCATTCTCGTAGGTCAGCGGTGCTGTTTTCTTCTGCCACTTTAGGGTGTTGAATGAACGCAGTGGTTGGGTGTAGGTGATGCTAAAGGGCACCGAGTTGTAGAGGATATTGTTGTAATCGAACTGGTCGAGTCGTGTGAGGGAGGTGCTCACCGAGATGGTACCACCTGTAAGGGCTATCTGCTGATCGAGCGACAAGGTGAGGTAGTTGGTCAGGGTGTTATTGGCCACATAGTTGATCTCACCCGTGTCGGAGTTACGCACCTCGACATTCGAGCGGTCGTAACCACCAACATAGCCACCGAGGTTAATCGAGGGCAGTAGCTCAGCTTTGTAGGAACGATAGCTCCAATACTGCGACATAAAGCTCAGCTCGACAATCTGCGCCGAAGATGAACTCTCGTGAGCAATCGAAATCGCCCGATCCAAGGTTATCCGCTTGGGGGCAATCTGCGCTGACATTTGGTCTGCTCCCACAAGGCAGAGGGATAGGAGTAGTAGGTTTTTCATTATTCTAGTTCGGTTTTGTTATTATCTCCGTTTTTTTATTTTTATATACAAAAGTGTTTTCTGAATATATTTTATGAGTTGCACCGTAGTTTTAGGCCCTGCAAAATAGTTGTGAGATTACAATATTATTTCTCTAAAGATTTATAGTTGCATATCCTTAATTGTCTTACTACACTACCACCAAACTTGCCTATCATTCTCATAAGTAAATATGCGTTCTTGTTTTCCTTGGGTTAAATCGCTAAGCCACAATATAGTATTAGATGGTACATTATTATACTCTAAATAGTTATCCGTTGCTACTTGTATCCCTAAGCTATTCCATTTATCATTATTCCAATATTTAAGCTCGTAATGATCGCCTAAATGAATATTATTATCATCACCCCGAGGAACTGATATAACTGTACTAATAGATATCGGTTCACCAAAATCTAAACCTATCCAAGCACCCTTTTCTTCACTATTAACTGTTGTTAACCAATCTCCATCAAAAGCAAATTTTGAAGAATAACGCCCAGGAATATTTTCAATAATATTGGTTATCATCTCTCCTGACAAAGCCTCTTGGTTATTATCTTTAAAAAAGATTAACTCTGCAATATTGCAAGAAGAGTCATCTGAGGGGCAGAATCGCCAATATCTATAACTATTATTACTATCAACGCTTGTTAGAGCGCCAGGTGTTGTAATCTCGCACATCGTTTGATACTCACGGAAGTTTGGATAATTTGATGCTTGGATTTCACCCTTGGCTTTAGAGGCCAATTCGCATAGTTCCCGACGAAGATAAAATTTACGATACAACTTGACTTGATTTAGCTCTGTAGTATCACAATTCACATAATCAACTACTGCGTTATTGTGCAAGAAAAATGGATCTGATATTGGGATCAATTTGTCCCCATTATATCCAAGAATAATATATACATTGTCGCGACCTACTTTCTCAAAATTAACAATACCATTTTTTATTTTTCCAAAATCAAGAACCTGCCAATCTAAATTTCCAAACATTGCTAAGTATGCATATTTATCCTTGAGCCCTTTCCGTGAAATGGGAATTGATATATCGCTTGTTGAGAAGTATTGATCTGTAATATCTGTCGAAAAGATATCGATACTCCCTAATATATGTTTTGAGTCTTTGTAGTACTCTACTACTCTTTTATTTTGAGAATATGTCTCTCGAAAGACCTTAGGCACACTGATGTCATTATAATATATTCCTTCTGGGGTAGTAATCTCATACGAAGGAATATTTAAATAGATATTCGTCTTATTTATAAGAGACATAAATGTATGTCCTTTAACATTTGTCTTTCCCCACTGCGGAATCGACTCTTTTATAACGGGTATTCCAAAGCTCCGCATAACAGGAAGAAATATGTTAATGCAATCATTACATGTTCCAAATCTTAAAAGGGAGATGGTTTCAGCGCTAAGAGGTTTAAAATAGTCATTGGCAGTTGAAGTATAGACTACAGATATTTTATTATTTATATCCTCAGCTAGAGCTATATATTGATTTATAGGAGTCTTTATATAATCAGTTATCAAACTATCTTCCTGAGAAATATCAAGTGTGAACTTAGATGCTAAAGTATCCCTCCAGTAGTCCAATTGCTGAAGTTCAACACATTTATATGGCAATAAAGTTTCGCAGAACTCATCAAAAGACAGATGCAGAGCCCAAGGCTTATTCCACAATTCAAAAGCTTTATCTATAGTATAGATCAGATAATCGGATGTTATAATCTTTATATCTTCTATATAGTTATTTTTAATACCTCTATACTCTGCACTAAGTGCTATCAATTTTTCGGTTACATAGTGTGCGATAATTGATGTGTCCTTTAGTATTGGAATGGCCTTTTCATAATACTCTAATATATCATCTGAAGCATACGAATAGTGTCCTGGCATATTTTCAATAAGAAAAACAGCAGCTCTGAATTTCAATGAATCTGACTCGTCATGAGAATAATGCTCAAGAACACGTTCTAGTTCAGCTCTATTATCACCTGCATACTTAAGAGTCGAGGCTAGCTTTCTGGAAGTGTTATTACAAGAGGCTAGAAGTACTAGTAATACTAAAGGTGGGTTCTAAAAATTGCTTTTTCACTCCAAAATTTAGGACAAGAACCCGTAATATCCTAAATTGAAGTGTTTATCTGACATCAAAGTTAAATCAAAAAGTTCTAAAATACAAAC
>JAWXTJ010000075.1:0-5219 GCA_044433665.1 Rikenellaceae bacterium | reverse complement strand
TAATTCCATTCTCAATTATTCCGTTTACTACGTCAGATAATATTACGATTATATTGACTACAAGTGATGGTGATAAGATTTCAATTACAAAATATCTTCCTGGTAGTTCCATTGAGTTTAAAGCGGGCTATCATAGTACGTTGGTAACAAGAGTTGACGTAGGTAATAAATGTGCTGTGGAGTTTGATATAAACTCATTTAGCTCTAGCAGTTTACCTGAAACAGACGTATGGTATTTTTATAATACGGCATTTTCAACAACAGCATTTAGCACACTTAAGAGTGCTTTGCAAAAAGCAAATTCTGAGGGGCGAGAGATAGAGGTATTATTACCTAATTTAACATCTGCAATACCCGATAATGCCTTTCAAGACTGCTATGCTTTGAAATCTATTTATATGCCTTATGTCACTGAGATAGGATCTTATGCTTTTGAAGGTTGTACAAATTTAACATCTGTTACAATGGAAAGTGTTACAAATATAGGAGCTTATGCGTTTATGTATTGTACTAATATAACTAGTATATATCTTCCTAAGGCGTTGTATATAGAGCTATCAACATTTGCTTATTGTTCTTCTTTATCTCAGATTGATGTTCCTATATTACAGTATTTTGCATTTAATTTGTTAAAAAATTGTACATCGTTAGAGTCAATTGTTATTGGAAAGGCTAAAACTATTTATTCTTCAGTTTTTGAGGGTTGTACGGCTTTGACTAGTATAACATTATCCTCGACACAGCAATTGGATGTGGGTAGTTATAGCGGTATTAGTACTACTGCTTTTGAAGGGTTAAAGACCGAACAAGTAACCTTATATAGTTATTCATCATTTTATCCACCATTATATAACTTTTGTTTTGCTCCTATTGCAAACCCGAGTATGATATATATTAAAGATTGGGATGAGTTTGGGTCTGTACCTGTAAGTTGGGATCCATTTGATCTATTTGGCTATACACCTCCTGATATATTGGTTGATAAAAAATATACGTTTAAAAATATTATTTTTCTATAAGAATAAAAACTATTTTAGTTAATTAAAATTGGATATTATGAAAAAAGATTATGAATCACCTTCTATTGAGGTAATGGAGATTGAAATTGAAGATGCTGTACTATCTAGTAGTGGCAGTAGTGGTGGTGGCAGCTCCTCTTCTGATGGCGTTAGAAACATGTCAACTGGTACAAGATGGTAATTTACGGTGAAGTTATCAGAGATAATTGATAACTTCATCATATCATCTTGATATGTAAAAGTTCTACACGAGCTACACCGACCATCGGTGACGCAGAGTATATATTCCAGGATGATGATGCGAAAGCGCAGACAACTACATAGAAGCATTGGAATAGTGTGCGAGGGGACTAAGACCGAGAATGTATACATATTCAAGGTCTTTGAGGGTAATCCTGCGCTTAATAAAGTGCGTCGACATATTATCCCCAAGGAGACCCGTGAACCTCGTGTAACTAGAGCAAATAATAAACGACCCCAAAGAAATCTTAAAGGTAGCGAGCTGATGATGTATCATGAACTCTGTGAGAGCAATCGAGTAGATTATAATAAATATAAATCGCAACCCCTGAGATATGTTCGTGAGGCTTACCTATTGAAAGAGGAGGAAAATTGTAACGAAGTGTGGGCAATCTTCGATAAAGATTTTCACCCCAGCCATCGTCGAGCATTCGATTTTGCTCAGCGGTGGGATGTGAATATTGCATTTAGTAGCCTCTCGTTTGAGCAGTGGGTATTGCTACACTTCGAAAAGTCGATGCGCAAATTTAATCTTGTTCAATGTAAAGATCGTGGAGGTGTAAGAGCCTGCTCAGTGCATACTCCTTGCCGAGAGCAAGATAATGAGTGTCTGTGTGGTTATCTTCGGCGGTCACATATTAGCAATTACGCAAAGTCAGATAGCGGATTATACAAAAATCTATCCAGCAAAATCGGTCAGGCCGTCGAGAATGCAGCGTGGCTGAGATTTCAATATCGTGACTCCAAAAGCCGAATATATTGGCGTAATCCATATTGCGATATGGATAGGTTGGTTCTGCATCTGATTAATTTAGATGCTCCGCATGTGTTACCTGTGGAGTGGTTCGAGCTGGGTTATCGAGTTTCGATTAATCAGTGGTTACATTTTATTGTCTCAGTGCGTGAAAATGTAATTTCAATACGACTCTTCAATAGCGGCTCAATGCCTAGTATTGTACATCAGAATACGATATACACTTCAAAGGAGTATGGTAAAAATAGATCTAAATATAGTGATGTCGTAAGGATCGAGGCCAATGATAATATAACCGTTTTTATCGAAAATATCGAACTACATCCATATTTTAATCTTGAATATAACAATATAAGGTATATTTGCGAGCTGAAAGGGTGATTTTTTTTGAGCAACACTTTGCTCAAATTAATAAAAATAGCTAACTTTGTGAGAACCTACAAAACTTATAATAGATAATGCAACCAATTAAAACTGCACTGCTCACAATTGCTCTTATCCTAAGCTCGGCTACCACCTTCGCTCAAGGAGAAAAAACAGAGTTTACCGTAAAAGACGCTTCAGAATTTGAAACCCTTAAAGGCAAAAAAATTCTATATATCGAGCGCAAACAATTTGCCTCGGATCACCATAATACCGCAACCCTATTCCAATGGTGCGAGATCAATCAAGACTCCTTTCGGGGAGGCTCCGCAATGCGTATATACGATGTCGACACCAAGCAGATAACAACTCTTATCGAGTCAAAAGATGGCGTGGTGCGAGATCCAGAGTTAAATTATGATGCTTCGAAGATCATCTTCTCGATGCGTCACAATAAAATGGACTCATACCATATTTATGAAATGAACGTCGACGGAACAGGCCTAAAGCAACTCACCTTTGCCGATGGAATGGCCGACATTGACCCTGTATACCTGCCCAATGGCGATATTATCTTCTCGTCGACACGTCAACCAAAATATTGTATGTGTAATCGCCATATCATGGCCAACCTCTTTAGAATGGAGGCTGACGGAGCAAATATTCACCAAATCGGAGTCAGCACACTCTTCGAGGGTCATGCGGCAGTGCTCTCGGATGGTAGAATATTATACGATAGATGGGAATACATTGACCGTAATTTTGGTGATGCGCAAGGTCTCTGGACAGTGAATCCCGATGGAACCAAACATGCAATATATTACGGAAATAACACCAAATCTCCAGGCGGAATGATCGACGCTCGACAGATTCCAGGTACCGACCTTGTAGTCTGTATCTTCGGCTCGTGTCACGATCGTCCTTGGGGTGCCTTGGCGGTTGTCGACCGTAAATTGGGTGTCGATGGCAAGGAGCCTGTATTGGCTATTATGCCTGAATATACTTACGATTTTATCGACAAAGGTAATCACGATAGTTTTAGAGGTATCTCCTATATGACCGAAGATCCATGGCCATTGAGCACTACTGAATTTTTGGCCTCGGGAACAACAAAGCAAAAGGTTGGAGTTAAGGATAACGAGACACACTCGGCACTCTTTGTAATGAATACCGAGAAGGGAACTCGTGACTATATTCTCGGCACAGAGGAGTATTCACTCTTCGACCCGATGATAATTGAGCCTCGTGAGAAACCCGTGAATCTGCCCACAATGCGCAATTTCACCGATGAGACGGGAACATTCTACGTTCAAGATGTATACGAGGGAACCCACATGGAGGGTGTGAAACGTGGTGAGGCGAAATATTTAAGAGTTATCGAGTCACCCGAAAAGCGCACTTGGAGCATCGCCGATTGGAAAGGTCAAGGAGCTCAAGCACCTGGTGTAAACTGGCACAGCTTCGAGGTGAAACGTATTATAGGCGATGTCGAGATTGAGAGTGATGGCTCTGCACACTTCACAGCACCAGCGGGGAAATTCTTATACTTCCAACTGTTGGATAAGGATAAGAAGATGATCCAATCTATGCGTAGCGGAGTGTCGCTAATGTCGGGCGAGATCAACGGCTGTATAGGTTGCCATGAGGATAGATTAACGGTACCAATAGCTGGTTCAGCACATCCTGAAGCGTTGAAAAAGGCTGCTGTAACATTGACCCCATGGAACAATGAGTCGCCACGCAACTTCTCATATGAGGAGCATATTCAGCCAATATTTAATAAACATTGCCTCTCATGTCACGATTTCGACATTGACAAACCCGAAAAGTTAGTGCTAGCAGGAGATAAGAATATGTTCTTCAACGCCTCATATATGAATCTTTATCTCAGAAAAGCATTGACACTTGTCGGAGGAGGTCCCGCAGATATTCAAGGTGCCTACAGCTGGGGAAGTCATGCAAGTAAACTAACAGAAATAATCGAAAACAGTCAAAGCCAAAGCGAGAATCATAAAAAAGTGAAACTCTCAGAAGCAGAGAAGGAGATCCTCTACGCATGGATGGATATAAACGGAGTCTACTACCCAACATACGAAACATCATTTGACGAAAATATGGGAGGGCGCTCACCGCTAACAAATGAGGAGGCCGCAGAACTCAGCGAATTAACAGGAGTAAAATTTGCAAGCCTATCAACACACAAGCGCAAACTCCTTGCACAGCTATCATTCGATCGTCCCGAATTAAGTCCATGCCTAGCATCAATCAGAGCCGATAAAGAGAAATATAATCGAGCCATAGAGATCATCACAATAGGCCAAGAGCGCCTAAAAGCAACCCCAAGAGGCGACATAGAAGCCGACCTAGTTCTCCACCCACGCATCAAAGCCCAAATGGAAAACTATACCGAATGGCTAAAAATCGACACCGAAAACAAACGCAAAATGAGCCAAGGCGAAAAATATTACGATTAACGTTTCTCACTGCCCTGCGCGGGCGGCGGCAGGGTGCTCCCTGCGGAGCTATTCTTCTCTTGCGCTTTGGGCTTAGAACCTTTGGTTCTAAGATTTTATGGGTCAATGAATTATCTCAAATAAATTTGAATAATTCATTAACCCATAAAATTTATCAAATGCTCTTCAAGCATTTGAACCCAAATCGAGGGCAACTCTCTTATGTGATCGCATAATTCAATGTGTTAAAATTATCAGAGTTAATTTTTGTTGGCTTCTTGACAAATATTGTTTTTGTTCTTTTGTTCTTTTGTTCTTTTGTTCTTTTGTTCTTTTGTTCTTTTGTTCTTTTGTTCTTTTGTTCTTTTGTTCTTTTGTTCTTTTGTTCTT
>JAWXTJ010000074.1:2541-5660 GCA_044433665.1 Rikenellaceae bacterium | reverse complement strand
CTAGATTCTCACTCAATTTAATTGCGCGTTGCTTGAACGCTGAATCATAACTTTTTCTTTTCATTGTATTTGTGCTTTTTGCCTTAACTGGGTGTGCGGACAAAGATAGGGATTCCAGTACCTCGTGATGTGTAATGAATTCAAAATAACTATTTATTGGTATAGATAAAATTTGCAGATACGGAAAATTAATCATACTTTTGTGAAAATTTTTATTAATAGTGAAGATGACGGGTTTAATGCAGAGATTAAAAAATGTATTAGTGGGACTCCTCCTGCTGATTCTCTCGGCTTATTATGTCAACTCTACGATGTTCTACCACTCGCATATTGTCGGTGGTCAAACCGTCTATCACTCACATATCAATTCCTATTCGCATACAACCACCTCTGAGGATGGTGGACATACTTTAGATTCCATAAATCTTATTGATTATCTTAACGATATTATCGTTGAGCAACAGGATTTTAATACCCATTACGACTTCGTTATACGTCGCTTGGAATCTGTGGCTCTTGTTCGCTCAACGGCCGAGGCTTCGTTCTTCCTTGAGCGTTGCGATGGGTTGCGGGCACCCCCAATTGCATAATTCCGATCTATCTTTTAGGATCATATTTTAGACGTTAAGGCTTATCATGCTTTAAT
The DNA here is from genome assembly GCA_044433665.1 of Rikenellaceae bacterium. GTDB lineage: Bacteria > Bacteroidota > Bacteroidia > Bacteroidales > Rikenellaceae > Alistipes. The sequence goes on along the minus strand of JAWXTJ010000074.1, from coordinate 5,014 downwards.
GTTTAGTGTTAGGTATCTATACCTAATTGTATTTCAAGTCTATTACTATATACTTGAAAGCGGGATAATTGTAAAAAATCACAAATTTAAATATAAAAAAATGAGAAAATTCGCCTTTACAGCATTAATTATGCTTTGTGCAATTGCGTCGTACGCAGTAGCGCCAGCGACAGGCATCAGAGTCACAGGACATGTGGTTGATGCAAAGAAGGGTAACCACATCCCTTACGCAACAGTATCAATCGTGGGTACAACAATCGGTGCCGCAGCAGATGGTACAGGTCACTTCACAATCAAAAATGTCGAGAATGGTGAGTACATCATCGAGGCTGAGGTAATCGGTTACAGCCCAGTGCAGAAGAAAATCGTTATCGACAACAAAACTAGAAATCTTGACGTGAGCTTCGAGCTTGAGGAGGATGTATTGGCAATGGATCAGGTTGTCGTTTCGTCAACTCGTAGCGAGACTCTTCGTCGCAACTCTCCAAACCTTGTAAGCATGCTTTCAAGTGAGCTTTTCAACACTGTGAGCGCTACAACTTTGGCAGATGGTCTTCCATTCCAAACTGGTGTACGTGTCGAGGATAACTGCCAAAACTGCGGTTTCTCTCAGGTGCGTATCAATGGTCTTGATGGTCACTACTCTCAAATTATGGTTGACTCACGCCCAACTTTCTCAGCTCTAACAGGTGTTTATGGTCTTGAGCATATCCCAGCGAGCATGATCGACCGTGTAGAGGTTATTCGTGGTGGTGGTTCAGCTCTTTATGGCTCTTCAGCGATTGGTGGTACAATCAACATCATCACTAAGACTCCACAATACAACTCTGCTGAGTTCTCTCACTCGCTTACTGCAATCGGTGGTTCAGCACTAGATAATAATACCACAGCTAACGCATCTATCATTACCGAGAACCAAATGGCTGGTCTTTCACTCTTCGCACAATCTCGTCAACGTGAGGCTTACGACCACGATGGTGATGGCTTCACAGAGGTTCCAGAGATTGAGTCTCAGACATTCGGTCTACGCACATTCTTCAGAACGGGTGACTACAGCCGTATTTCTGCTCAATATGATATTACTCACGAGTTCCGCCGTGGTGGTGATAACCTTGATCTTCCAGCTCACTCTGAGGATGTTGAGATTGCTGAGCAAGTTGAGCACCTTATCTCAAACATAGGTCTTTCGTATGATCTATTCTCGAAAGATTCTAAACGTGCTTTTAATCTATATACTACATACCAAGATACTAAGCGTGATAGCTACTATGGTGGTGGCGCTGCTGAGGCGTATGGTACTACATCTGAGAATTTGTGGGTGTCAGGAGCTCAATTATCTCATAAATGGGATAACTTCCTATTTATGCCTGCAACAACTATCGGAGGTATCGAGTATAATTATAATGATCTAAAAGATGAGTATCTACAACAAGATTGGGACCCAATTCACCAAACTGTAAGAGTTGCAAGTGCATACCTTCAAAATGAGTGGGCTACAGACAAGTGGGGAATTCTCGTTGGTGGACGCATGGACTACAATGATTTCCTTGACAAGCCAGTCTTCTCACCACGTTTCAACTTCCGTTACAACCCATCGAAGAGTGTTAACTTCCGTGCTTCATACTCAACAGGTTTCCGTGCACCACAGGTGTTCGATGAGGATCTTCACATCGCTGTAAATGGTGGCGAGCTTGTACGTAGCACCATAGCTGATAACCTAGTGGAGGAGTCATCACAAAGTATTAATCTTTCGGCTGACCTTTACAAGAATTTCGGTAGCGTAAGCACAAACCTTCTTATCGAGGGATTCTACACACACCTAGATGATGTGTTTACTTCATATATTTATGAGGATGCTTCAGGCAACACCGTTCAAGAGCGTCGCAATGGTGGTACTGCCGTAGTTAAGGGAGTTACCATCGAGGCTAAGGCTGCTATCCAATCAAAACTACAACTTCAAGCAGGTGCAACAATCCAAAGCAGCCTTTATGGTGAGGTCGAGGATTGGAGCGAAACAGCCGAGGCAACAGACAAGATGTTCCGCACACCAGATGTGTATGGTTACTTCACAGCGACATATGAGCCATCACGTAACTGGACTCTAGCTCTAACAGGAACATACACAGGTTCAATGTATGTTGAGCACTGCGCAGGATATATCGAGGAGGAGACTGTAGAGGAGACTCCAGATTTTATGGATGTTAACTTCAAAGCAACTTATAACTTTACAGTTAATAAAGCGGTTCGCTCACAAGTATACGCAGGTGTAGAGAATATCTTTAATCAATATCAACAAGATTTCGACCAAGGCGCAGACCGTGACGCAGGATATATCTATGGACCAATGAAACCTCGTAGCTTCATCTGCGGAGTTAAGTTTATGTTCTAAAGATATTTGTTTCTTACGCTTCTTACGTTTGAGACTGCCCTTGCAGCGGGCGGCCGCCAGGCACAGCCTGGACTCAAAAACTTC
>JAWXTJ010000074.1:0-2441 GCA_044433665.1 Rikenellaceae bacterium | reverse complement strand
AAACTTCTAAAGTTTTGTTTTAAAATGCTGTTTAAGGGGTCTGTTTGCTTCTACTCTCCATGTTTAATATCCGCAAGGTCGACTAGTTTATTGACGATGGCGTAGATTGTGAGGCCTGAGGGACTATGGATTTGTAGTTTGTTTGCTATGTTGCGTCTATGAGCAATTACCGTGTGGGCAGAGAGGTATAAGGTCTCCGCAATCTGTTTGTTGGTCATTCCCTTGACTACGCAGACTATAATCTCTTTCTCTCGTGCGCTGAGCTCCTTTTTATTCTCTGTCTCCTCCTCTTCGCTTTGGATCGTTGAGAATATCTTTTTGGATACTGTCTCGATGCTGTCGTAGAGCGAGATTACCTCATCATAGTTTTGCAGCTGCGTGGGGTCAACAAATGAGTTTTGTAGCGCAATGATCTTTAAATTTTCATTGCCAAGATTGCTTTTTAACTCGGTAAGCGAAAATTGACCCAGGTATGATGGATTGATAATTAATAGATCGGGAGTTTGACTGCTCGTGCGAGAGGTCAGCGATGAAAAACTACTTACCTCGGCAATGTCGCAACTATATTTCGACTCTCGCTGCAATAGAGAGACCACCCCGCAACGAAGTATTGCTGAGGGTTCAACGATTATAATATGGATGCGAGTTAACATTTTGCTATCTTTTAGATTCTAATCTTTTTATTGTCGGTACCAACAAGAAATCCTCAATACAGTTGTGCGATGCAAGATCTCTTTCGCATGAGAAAATATCATATAACACGTTGGTCAACTCGTTGGTCGTCGACGAAGAGTAATACTTTATCATTATATTTTTCAACTCCGAGAGCTTCGATTCTACCTTGTCGTGGTGCTTGCTGAATATACCAATATTATATTGATCCTCTTGCGAGCCCATTGCCATAGCGTTGATATATGGGAAAAGTGTATTCTCCTCATACATCATATGTTTATGAACCTCTGAGACATACTCGTCATAATAGTTCAAAATTAGCGTCGTGATCTCTCCTCCACTCTCCAGTGCCTCGATAAGCTCTCGGCGGATTGTCGGTAGGCGATAATCGAGAAAATAAGAGTGTGAGTTGTGAAGATATTTCACTAGCGAGTCAAGCGAGATCTTTTCATATTCGATCACAACTCCTTGCTTCTCCTCGGAGATTAAAATATTTACAACCGAAAGGAAAGTATAGGTGTCGACACCATTTTTTGTGCAAGTTTGCTCTATTGTCTGCTCGCCAAAACCAAGGTCGATACCAAAGCGACTCATTACCAACAGCATCGGGTAGTTGTCGCAAATAAGGTTGCTCATTGAGTCACTTGGAATATATTTTCCTACTTTATACATAATCATAGTTATAGTGGGCGTTATCTTTTTTAAAATTTTTAGGCTACATATTATTTATATCTATGAGCTACTAATACAAAGATAACTAATTTAATTTACATTTCCGCAAACCCTACTTTATAGTTAATAAAATAGGGAGGATGAAAAAATTCCGTCCTCCCCATTAATCGACATAAATCAGATTTTTACATGGCTAATTGTCTACTTAGAGCCCATTCAAAATCAAATTTTGAGACTCTATTTATGCCCAATTTATGTTGATACAAACAAATAAAATTCACGTTTATAGAAATGGCGTTTTCTATGATACAAAGATAGGGTATGTTTTAGGATTGTACAATCACTATATTTAGGTAAAAAAGACAATCTTGACTACCTAAAAATAGTTAAGGGGAGTTCAAATTTCTCCCTAAACATCTTCTTAAGACCATTGCAGAACGTAAGTTTTGCTCCATTTTGGAGATTGTTGATAGGTGGATGAAAATTAAAAGAGGACTCTGCGTTATCCTTGAATTTTCACCGCCTTGCAACGCTCTCTTCTTTCCTTACATCGCTCTCCTCTTTCCTTGCATCGCAACTATTCAGTCAAAATAGTAAACACCCGATCTCAGAGTTATTCCGAGGTCGGGTGTTTAGGTTTTAATGGGTTGCAACGATTAAGTTGTCTCCATTATTTATGGTCGAGTTTTTGCTCCTACCACCATGGGTCAACGTAAGTTACAGATGAGTATGAGAAATTATATGTAGACATTCTCAAATTCTTCTCTGGTGCGTTTTTGTGGTATACTCTAAATACACCATCATAAGCGTAACTTGAAGTATCTGTGTTTACTGTCTCATTACCCCAGTCTAAGATGATCTCGTCTTCTAACAAGAAATCATAAAGTGCATCTAAATAGACTCTCGATTCATCTGTTGTATTCGAACTATTGTACATTGTCGAGGTGTTACCTGAGTAATCCATTCTGTCAAATACAGTAATAGGTATAGGCGTTTAGACCACCCAACAAAATAATAATACCTACCTTTGCAGAATGGGTAGAGAAAATAAATTTAGAGGCGTGAACTCGATCAAATTCAATCGCTATTTTCAGAGC
>JAWXTJ010000073.1:0-5882 GCA_044433665.1 Rikenellaceae bacterium | reverse complement strand
AGCGGTGCACGATTTGCATTCGAAGGCTATCCGAATACTTGCCATAATTTCTTACATTTCTCATAACTTCACATAATTTAATTGTTTAAAAATGTGTAAAGCTATTTCAGGACAAGTCAACGATACCCTCAGTCCATGTAAAGTTAACGTAAGCTGCTGGATGAACCGAAGGAGTAGCAATTTTAAGAGTTGAACCATCAACCGACAAATCATCTCCAGAGATCTCAAATTCATCAACCGCAATGCTAATATACTCAGCAAATACACTAGCTTTAACTACAGCGTCAGACACTAGAGTGATAGGCTCAGAGAATGTTATCGACATTACACCATTAGAGTAGTTGTATGAGCTTGGTGTAGGAGTCTCTTGGTTCGAGATTTTGATAGATGTTGTTGCAACCTCGCTCGTGAAACCTTGCTCGTTACCTGCAACAGCATAAAGAGTATAGGTTACATCTGATGAAAGATCCGCAAAATCAAGAGTTGTTGTTGGCGCAGTAGCATATTTAACTGCTGCTTGAGCCAAACCAGAGTATGTTAGCGAGTATAGAGCGCTAGCAGTATAAGAAGCATTCGCCTCACCCTCAGCAACTAAGTATGAGTAGTAAGTTGTTCCCTCAGGAGCTGTAATAGTAGCTGTCATCGAGTAAACACCGTCAGCGGTAGTCTCAACAAGAGATACTGTAGGAGTCTCGTCCGATGGTAAAATCTCGACTGGATCCTCATTTCTAAATTCTGTACAGCTCACAGCCATTGCAAGCGTAGCAAAACCGAACAATAAATATTTTTTCATTTTCATAGTTTCAATTGTTTTAATCATTTATGACGCTTAGTCAATCTTAACGCCTGAGAATGGAGGTAGAATTACATCCCAATAGTAACCCTCATAGTCACCACCCATAGTTACAGCAGGTCCCATATCCTCTGAAGTCAATGTAATTGCGCTACCACTGTAATCAATCTTGAATACCATATTTCCACTAGTGACAACATTTACATCTGCATCACAACCGTAAAGTGTAAATGGACCATAACCAGAATAGTAAATAGAAACCGCTGTTTGTCCAAGTGGAACATACAACTCTGTCTTATCATCACTTACTGTACCATAGAATACATCATCATAATCTACCAAGCCTGTAATCCATACCAACGATGTATCAGTCTCATCTTTCGACAACGTGAAGTTCCAAGTGTAAGCAGTACCGTAGAAGTAGCTATCAGGAGCTGTGTAGTAAGTACCAATGATTGCAGCAAGTGGGTGATCCTCATCGGTGATAGTTACAGTACAAGTTGAAGATGCACCAGCATCTACAGAACCTGTGTTAGTAATATCAATTGTGAAGCTCAAGTCACCTGTAAACTCACCCTCAAGGTTATAAATCGACATCTCGATATATGCAGTTCTAGTCTCGCTATCGAAGCTAAGAATTCCTGTTGGGTCAGCCAAATCATAGTTAACACCTGCAACAGCAGTACCATCAGTAGCTGTGTAAGCGATTGTGGTCTCGATACCCTCAACCGAAGCAAGTGTGATTGGAATTATAACAGATCCCTTAGTCTCACTCACTGAAACTGAAGTTGAGTCAAATGCTACAAACGCATCATCATCATTGAAAGTCGGAAACTCATTAAGGTTACAAGAGGTAGCCATAAGAGCAACACTTGCAACAATACTTATATTTTTTAATATTCTTTTCATAAATCTCGATTAATATACGTTTTGAACAAGGTTTTTATTAACATCTAACTCACTCTTAGGAAGTGGCATAGCCCAAAGACCAGCAGTCGATGAAAGCTCACGTGTAACGGCTGCATCAGAGTAAGATAGAGAGCTTGAAGTACGAGCCATGTCGAACCAATAGTGTGCCTCATAAGCCAACTCCTTACGACGCTCCAAAAGAATGTTAGAGTTACCCGCAGCAGTGTAAGCAGAAGCTCCGCAACGTGTAGCGATAGTGTTCAAATCGGTCAATGCACTTGCACCAGAGATCGAAGCACCATTTGCCAAAGCCTCAGCACGTGTAAGATACATCTCCGAAAGGCGAAGAATGATTGTGTTGTTCACATCTGGAGTACTCTTACCTTTTCCTGGGAAACGTGTAGTCCACAACTCGCCACCTGACTCATTTGCAGAATCGGTTCTAAATAGTGTTCCACGAACGTCGCTATCCTCATAAAGATCAGCAAGGTCTGAAGATGCTGCACAGTCACCGTAACCCTCTGGGTTTGTCATATATGATGTGCTCTCCCAATATCCATCATAGCTATTACCTGTAGCTGCATAGATCTCGAAGATAACCTCACCTGACGATGGAAGGTCAGCACCCCAAGTATCAGCATCAGCAAGCTCGTCAGCTGTCCACAATGTGAAGTCACCAGAGTTGATAACTGTAGTTGCGTAGTCAGCCGCATTTTGCCACTGTTGAGTGTAAAGATATGCACGGCTCAAAAGAGCTTGGATAGCTGGAAGAGTAATTGAAGCCTTTGCGTCAGAGAAATCACGACAATATGAAGCATCCATCAACGTCTCAGCCTCCTTAAGGTCAGCAATAATTTGAGTATAAACCTCCGCAACTGTGTTACGTGCAGGTTGCTCCGTTGCAGTTTTGTCGGTATAAAGGATAATAGGTACTCCCATTCCGTTAGCGTCCTTAGCATAAGAGTGTGCATAAGTACGAACTAGATCGAAGTGACAGAATGCACGAAGGAAAAGCGCCTCAGCCTTGATATTATCCAAATCTTGTTGCGACACCTCGCTCGAAAGCTCAATAGCGTCAACATTCTCCAAAACGTTGTTTGCAGCAGAGATTACATAATAAGCATCCGACCAAATGTCAACTGTCGAGCTCTCGTTATATGTCATAAAGTATGGAGTAGTCATACGACCAGAACCAAATGCGCTACTTGTAGGACGCTTAGCGTTACCTGCACGCATTTCAGAATCCAACACAAAGTAACATCCATACCAAGTAGAAGATGCTAGAGGAGAGTAAGCTCCCGCAATTGAACTATCAAGACCCGAATAAGTCGATAGGGTAAGATCCGTTGTCTGATCCAATCGTGGATCCTCTGTCAGAAAGTCTTGACATCCAGCGAAAAACAGAGATGACAATAGTGCTATTACTGTTATTTTTTTCATAATTTTAATCATTTTAAATATTAGAATGTCAACTCAAGACCACCAACAATAGTCTTAGTTACAGGATAGATACCATATCCCATACCTGTTGTACCACGCTCTGGGTCGTATAGGTTAGTATCGTGCAAAGTGAAGATATTCAAAGCACTAACATATACTCTAAGACCACCCAAAGATGCTTTCTTCATAATTGATTGAGGTACGTTGTATGATAGCGTAATATCCTTTACACGAAGGTAGCTACCATCCTCCAACCAACGAGTTGAATCCATTGCATTTGAGCTTGAAGAGTTACCTGCAACAGGAATTGGGTTACAATCCGTGTCACCTGGTTGTTGCCAGTAGTTAAGCGCATCTGTACTTTGGTTCATTGACATTTGAGCACCATCAGAGTTAAGATATGTGTTCTCAACAACTAGGATCTCATTACCATATTTGAACTCGAAGAATGCACTTAGCGAGAAGTTCTTATATCTAACCGATGTATTGAAACCACCTGTGAAGTCAGCCTCTGGAGAACCTGCATATACATATTGTGCATCACTGTAGTTGTTTGTAAGTGAACCGTCAGCAGTTCTCCAAAGAGCCTCACCATTTGATGGGTTAACTCCGTAATAATCTTTAAGATAATATGTGAAGAATGATTTACCTACCGAGTGTACAAGGCGTGAATCATCAGAGTATGACATCTCATCTACATCACCTAAGTCAAGAATCTCAGATTTGTTAAATGCGATATTTGCACCTACACTCCATGAGAAATCTTTCTTGTTGTAGATGTCTGCATTAAGCGAAAGCTCAAGACCTTTGTTCTTTAGTGAACCGATATTCATAAAGTTAGAGCTAAAACCAGAAGTCGAAGGAACCGACTTATCAAGAAGCATATCTTTTGTGATACGGTCGTAAACATCAACTGTACCGCTCAAGAAGCCAAGCACTGTAAAGTCAACACCAGCATTCCAAGTGTAGTTCTTCTCCCATGATAGATCTGCATTTGATGGAGAATCAGGTAGCATACCTGAAACACCTGCATACTCAGTAGAAGAGTAAAGACCATATGCTTGGTAAGCATCAATTTGGTTGTTACCGTTAACACCATAACTTGCACGAACTTTCAACTCGTTCAACCAATCTACATTCTTCAAGAACTCCTCATTGTGAGCATTCCATGAACCACCGACAGACCAGAATAGACCCCATTTGTTGTTATCACCAAATAGTGAGCTACCATCATAACGAAGTGAACCTTGTAGGTAATATTTCGAAGCATAGCTATAATCTACCATTGCGAAGTATGACAAAAGAGTCTCGAATGACTCAGAGTATGAAACCTCATCGGTAGAAGATGTACCAGTTGTTGGATATGGAATCTCTGGGTTTACATCTGGAGAGTAAGAGTAGTCAGAAACGTATGTTTGCTTTTGAGCCTCTTGACCTAAAAGAACTCTAAATGAGTGGTTGTCAGCGAAGATATTAGAGTATTGAGCAGTGTTCGAAGTTGTTAGAGTTGTGTAACGTGTGTTAGACATCTGCAAAGTACCAGTTGTTCCACCATACTCAGCCTCTGGAGACCAATAACGAATACCATCACCGAATGTACCCTCGAAAGAGTTATTTGTCTTAAACACCAAACCCTTAATAGGTGTCCACTGCAAGAACATTGTTGATTGTGTACGATATTGAACCTCATTTTGCTCATCATACTCGGCTGTTGCACGAGGGTTAGTATAAGCATTCTCCGAGATGTTCAAGTTGTGATTTCCCTCCTCGTCATAAGCTGGAGTCCATGGCAAGATAGTCATACCAGCGAAAGCAGGGTTAGAGTAGTAAAGTGACTGCATTGGAACGTCATTTGACTCAGTGTAAGCCAAGTTGATTCTTGTTCCGATAGCCAACTTCTTAGTTAGGTTGTAATCAGAGTTCACACGAGCTGTGATCTTAGAGTAATCTACACCATAGAAGATACCCTCATTCTCGTGATAGTTGATCGAAGCAAAGAATTTACCTTGATCGTTACCACCTGAAGCGTTAAGCTCATACTCTTGCAATTTACCCATACGAGTGAAGTGATCCATCCAGTTTGTTTGGTCACCTGTAAGAAGTGAGTAAGGACGATAATATGCCGATGTCGGATCATCTGGATCGTAACCACCATTGATAGCCGCTGTGCGTTGGTAGCTAAGAAGCTCCGAGCTAGTCATAATATCGAAATTGTTGTCGTTAGCAAGTGCCGACACACCGAACTTTGCACGAGCAGTGAATTGAGTTTTACCGCTCTTACCGCTCTTTGTTGTAACAAGGATTACACCATTTGCAGCACGAGAACCATAGATAGAGGCAGCAGCAGCATCCTTAAGAACTGTGATTGACTCAATATCGTTAGGGTTGATAGCTGAAATTGCATTACCTGTATTTGTGAAGTATGTTTGGTCTCCTGTAGATACTGGAATACCGTCGACAACCCACAATGGCTCAGAGCTAGCATTGATAGAAGATGTACCACGGATACGAATCTCCGAAGAGGCACCTGGTTGACCCGAAACAGTTGTTACAGTCACACCCGCCATTTTACCGCCAAGCATCTTATCAATAGACGATACTGGCACCTCACCAGCTGTCTCAGTTCCAATAGCAGATACCGAACCTGTCATAGCCTCACGGCTAACGGTACCATAAGCTACAACGACAACATTGTCGATAGCCTCAACACCATGCTCAAGAACGATGTCGAAATAAGTTT
>JAWXTJ010000072.1:0-5954 GCA_044433665.1 Rikenellaceae bacterium | reverse complement strand
CCCTAGATTCTCACTCAATTTAATTGCGCGTTGCTTGAACGCTGAATCATAACTTTTTCTTTTCATTGTATTTGTGCTTTTTGCCTTAACTGGGTGTGCGGACAAAGATAGGGATTCCATATTTGTGCATTTCAGCACGTTTATTTGCTTCTTGTTTAAATACCTCCATTTGAACCGAATTTAAACAACATTTAAGCACGATTCAGCCGCATTATTTAGCTCCAAAAGAGAAAATCAAGCACTATATCGATATCTCTGCAATATGAGCTAATATCGGCTAAAACAGCCCTGTATGTGCCTATAACCCATATGTAGCAACCGTTGAGCAGTATTTGGGAGCAAACCCATTTGCAAATCTCCCGAAAAATGCCTATCTTTGTTTAAGATGATAAGCAAACACAAAAAAAGGAGCCTGAATAGACCCCTTAATGTAAACCAAATGTAAAGCAATGTAAACCCCTATGTACTTTTCATTTTTTCAACGCTTATCGTAACTCTCTAATAATCAACACTCCTCCATTATCCTATTTGTACTTTCCATTTGTACCCCCATACAACTTAGTAAATAATTACTATAATTGCAACGGTTTTTTAAGGGAATATTTCTCCCAAAATGATAATTTTATTTCTCAATCAAAGAGATACTTCTTTGGATAAAGTCAGATAGTTTCTTACCCTTAAGCATACCATTTGAAAGTAGAGCAAGGTCGATAATTTGACGAACTAGTTTGTTGTCTCCTCCGATCTCTTTCAATCGCTCGTTACGCTCCACGATAAGTGTATCCACCTTTCCTGTAAGCTCCGTGCGCATATCTTTTTCCTCTTGGCTTAGATCCTCGACTTTCTTATCCTTTACAACCTCCTCGAAACGACTCTTCTCTGCCGAAGCTGCGTCGATCTTTTTGGTTATGCTCTTTAGTTTGTCACCGTAAGCACTCTCAACGTCACCAAGAATATCTATTACGATAGGGTGGTTTCCATTAACTGTAATATTATAATTGTCAGGCATCTGACCATAGAATTGACTCATTCCACCGCCACCCATCTCGGCCATCTCTTTCATGCGTCGCATAAACTCATTTTGAGTAATTACAACTGGTGCATCCTCAGGCTGCATTGCCTCGAACGAGATTTGATATTGAATCTTATCATCCTGTGGCATTTGGCTCTCGAATACTGGACGCATCAAATCTTGTTGCTCCGAGCTAAGTGAGATTTCAAGGTTTACATCTTTTTGGATCAATTTATCGATTACATCACTGTCAACTCTCACAAAGCGACACTCGGTGTTCTTCGACTCGAAGTAGTTAATATAGTGACTATCGAGTTGACCATCCATCACAAGAACATCATAATCTTTAGCTTTTGCAGCCTCGATAAATGTGTGCTTCTCGATAATGTCGTCCGTATAAAGAATAATTACATTACCCTCCTTGTCGGTTTGAGTAGTCTTAACTAATTCGATATATTCAGCAAAAGTGAAATATTTATCGTTGATGTTTTTGCATAGAGTAAAGGCTGCTGCTTTCTCTGCAAACTTCTCATCAGTAAGAGTTCCATATTGGATAAACACCTTCAAATCATCCCATTTCTGCTCGAACTCCTCACGCATTGTGTTGAATAGCTCCAATAGGCGATCGGCAACCTTACGAGTGATATAATTTGAAATCTTCTTTACATTTGAATCGCTCTGTAGGTAACTTCTCGACACATTCAATGGAATATCTGGAGAGTCGATAACACCATGCAATAGGGTTAAATACTCTGGAACGATTCCCTCGACTTGATCCGTTACATAAACTTGGTTGCAATAGAGTTGAATCTTATTCTTTTGCATCTCAAATTTGTTGCTGATCTTAGGGAAATATAGAATACCTGTCAAATTAAACGGATAGTCAATATTCAAGTGAATTGAGAACAATGGATCATCACCAGCAGGATATAGCTCACGGTAAAACTCTTTGTATTGCTCCTCGGTAATCTCATTTGGCTTGCGAGTCCATAGAGGTGCAACATTATTGATTACATTAACCTTGTCGGTATCCACATAAGCACCATCTTTCCACTCTTGAACCATTCCAAAGGCGATCGGAATAGGTAGGAAACGGCAATATTTCTTCAATAGCTCCTCAACCTTGCTTGACTCGCCATACTCCAAAGCATCCTCGGCCAAGTGAAGAACGATAGAGGTTCCACGATCACGAGCCTCATCGAGCTCCGTCATCTCAAATTCAGGTGAACCTGTGCAGCTCCAGTGAACAGCCTTTGCACCCTCTTTATATGATTGAGTGAATAGCTCAACACGCTCGGCAACCATAAATGAAGAGTAAAAACCTAATCCGAAGTGACCAATAATTGATTGATCTTTATACTTCTCCATAAACTCCTCAGCTCCCGAGAAAGCAATTTGGTTGATATATTTATCCACCTCCTCTGAGGTCATACCCAAACCACGATCGGTGATAGTTAAAGTCTTAGCCTCTTTATCTACAGAAACCTGCACAGTCAAATCACCCATCTCACCTTTAGCCTCACCAATTGAAGAGAGAGTTTTTAGCTTTTGTGTAGCATCTACAGCATTTGAAACCAACTCACGAAGGAAAATCTCGTGGTCAGAGTATAAGAATTTTTTGATTACAGGGAAGATGTTTTCGGATGTAACTCCAATTTTTCCGTTTTTCATAAAATTTATATTTTTGATATTATTTATAGTTTTTACGCTCCTTTAAACATCAAACTGTATGCCAAGTGTAATTTACTGCCATTTTGGCAGAGAGTATGACAAATATAACTTTCGCTTGACAGAAGCTATAAAAAATAACATCTATCTTTTTAGCTCCTTTTCAAGATTAGTTATCAGCTTTTTCTCATTTGCTCCAAACCATTTTTTAACTATTTCACCATCTCGATTTATTAGGAAAAAGTGAGGCCATCCATTTTTCGATGGGTCAGAATAATCATTGCATAAATAGCTAGCTTTCCAAATAGTTAATAGCTCGTTATCTATTATTTTTTGTGCATTATCCCTATAAAATTGTTTTGCTGACTTTTCCCAATTTTCATATGTGTCGCTATCCATATTATGTACACATATAATTACAAGTTGATCTTTATACTCCTCTTGTAATTTGATTAAATATGGATAAATCCTCCAGCAATAACCACAATCGTTACTTGTGAAATTAAGTAATACATACTTATCCTTTAGGGTTGTATTTAAATGAAATTCACTTTTGTCGGTAGTTACTCCCTTAAAGTCGATTGCATGTTTTTGCGCATGAGCAAATAATGTTGAAATAAGTATAAAAGATATTACACAAAATAGTTTCTTCGCCATATTATAAAGTTTATTTTACACTACTTAATGAGTTATTAAACACGCATATTAATCTCCAAAGTTATGATAAAAAAGTCTTAAAACCTAAATCTTTATATGCAATTTATCTTTTTTATTTACAGCTGAGTAACCTTCAAATGATTCTTATTATTTACTATCTCTACCGTATCGGCTATTTTTGCGACGGCGGTTTGCGCTTGGTTGATTGCTTTTATTTCTTGCGTTTGGTTTTTTCTTCTCTTGTGATGACTCTTTTGTTGAGGTGGATGCACTGCTTTTAAATGGTGTTCCACCTGCTACATTTAGACGCTTGTTAATTAATTTCTCAATGTCTCGAAGAAGTGGCATCTCCTCCTCCTTGCAGAATGAGTAGGCTACACCTTGGCGACCCGCTCGACCTGTTCTACCAATACGATGCACGTAGGTTTCAGGAACATTCGGAAGTTCGAAGTTTACAACATGAGTTAAATCATCAACATCAATACCTCGTGAGGCAATATCTGTGGCGATAAGTACACGAGTTTTACGCTCCTTGAAATTGCTCAATGTGCGTTGACGATTAGTTTGACTCTTATTTCCGTGGATTGCTTCGGCTGTGATTCCTGCACGATTGAGAATTTTGGCTACTTTGTCAGCTCCATATTTTGTGCGAGTAAATACCAATACCGACTCCATCTCTGGATTTTGCAGTAGTTCTACAAGTAGCTCGTTTTTGTTCTCAACATAGTATAAAAATTGCTCAATTTTATCTACCGTTGATGAGGCTGGTGTAACCTCTACTTTGCGAGGGTTTGTTAGGATGTTGTTGGCCAATTTTTCAATCTCTTTAGGCATTGTTGCCGAGAAGAATAGACTTTGACGACGTGCAGGAAGCATTGGCAGGATGCGACGAATATCGTGAATAAAGCCCATATCTAACATGTGGTCAGCCTCATCCAATACAAAAAACTCCAATTTTGAGAGGTTAATATGTCTTTGACCAACTAAATCAATAAGTCGACCAGGTGTTGCCACCAATACATCTACTCCTGCTCGAATAGCATCAATTTGTGGCTGTTGTCCCACACCACCAAAAATTACTGTATGGCGCAGGTCTGTGAATTGGCCATAGGTAGCAAAACTCTCGTTAATTTGAATTGCAAGCTCACGTGTTGGAGTTAATATCAAAGCCTTGATTCCTCGTGGTGAGGAGTGGCGACGATTGTATATATGTTGAATAATTGGGATCGAGAATGCAGCAGTTTTACCTGTTCCAGTTTGTGCACAACCCAAAAGGTCGTGACCATCTAAAAGGTATGGAATTGCTTCTGCTTGAATTGGGGTTGGGGTTGTATAACCCGTCTTTGCGAGCGCCTCTTTTATCGGCTCAATAAGGTTTAAATCGTTGAATGTCATCAGTAATTTTCAAATGTAAAAAAAGAGAGACCTTCGTAAGGGTCTCTTTGTACGCTGCAAAGATACTATAATTAATCTTATTATCCAAAATGATGAAAATTTGTAACTACCTAGCCTCTACTCGTCATTGCGGATCAAGTCAGTAATAATGCGCTAAGGATTAGCTATTTTAATGCGTTTGCCTTGTGAAAATTTCAATTAAAATTGCAAAATTAAAATATTGTTCGTATATTTGCGAACAGAAAAATGCGAGCTATTAATAATGCGAATTTAGCTTTAAAAAGTTTATGTATAAATCACTATTTATTAAAACTATAAATATAGGGTTATGAGAAAAATATTTACAATCAAATACATATTTATCTTGAGCTTGTTTATCAATATGGTATCATGTGGTAGCAATGACGATAAAGGGATAAAGCATATTGAATTTAATGAGGTGGTCAAAAGTAATCCTGATATTGAGTTTGTTTGTGAACTTAATGAAAATATCTCTCTGTTGGATCAAACAATATATCAACTTAGAGTAATTTCGGACTCCACCTTCTTAATCACAAATGGCAAGAAGGTTTTTCTCTATAACATTGATGGAGAACAGCTAACAAATATAGGCATGTATGGACGTGGACCAGGAGAGTATTTGCGTGCGATAAAATCATACGTTTCAGATAATTATATATACATACTCTGCTCTGGCACAAGTCAAATGTTAGTGTATGATTTAAATGGTAATTATGTTAAAAAGTATGATAGTCCTCTGCCTCACTCGGAGTTTATTATTGAAGAAGATTCAATAGTTACTTTTTATAGAGCTTCGATGCAAGATAATATCTTAATTAAGCGTTTCATCCTCGATAGTGGTGAGATGATAGCATCGTATCACCACTATACAAATGCCGATCATCCTCTCTTTGCAATGAATGATACTGGGGCATTTAACCAAATAGGTAATGAGATTCTATATTTGTCACCTAGCAAGTTAGAGCTTAATTCAATTATTAATGGAGAGCACAAAATACTCTTGAAAATTATAAATTCTGAATTTGATGTTCACCTAAATGTCAATCTTGACCAAGTTAATAATTGGCAATTTATGAAAAATAATAGTGTTGTAAGAGGTGTTCATGCCTATGGTGATAGAATATATATTTTAGCTGAAACAGGAAAGATGGTATACGTAGATGGTTGTGTACAAAGTAGTGATACAAGGCAGTTAAACTTA
>JAWXTJ010000071.1:0-6417 GCA_044433665.1 Rikenellaceae bacterium | reverse complement strand
TTATCCATTTTTGATTTTGCAAAAGTGGGTTGTAGTAGCTCTACCACCTATTTTTGTAAAATCAAAAAGGGGTGGTTAGTAATCGAAAAGTATTTTAGGGAGAAATTAGAACTCCCCTTTAATATTTATGTAGGGTAAAATAATTATTGGTGTATTTTTAATAGTGCTATTGGAGATGAGATTTTTTGCTATTGAATCGAAAATATAGTTATTCTATAATTGAGATTTAATAGTGAAAAATATCGCTCCAAGAGTGCTCTTAAAAATATGGCAATAATTGTTTTTCACTACTTAACACTACACTCTCCGCCCATTGCGGGCAGAGAGATTGTAGTATTATTTGTTAAAATATGTTTATTGAGCAATAAGTTTACCGATACAAAGAACGCTTGAACATTGAACCTCAAGACCCTTTGTAGCTGAAGCTGAAGCTGAATCAATAACGTAGATTGCTGGGTAGCTCTCTGTGTTTGGTGCCATTGGAACATACGCCTTACCATCCTCGATATATGGCTCACCGATAGAACGATTACCTTGACCTACGAATGCTGTCTGAGAATCTGGAAGTCCAGTTACCTTAGTTGCACTCTGAGTATCAACATCAAAGATGTAGAAATCAGCATCACCAACATCATTTTTGTGAGATGCGTTGTATAGGTATTGAGTGTGGATAACACGAAGAAGGAACTTAGAGTCTGTAAGATGCCATACACGTGAGAATGTGTAGTTATCCATAAGTGTCTCGAACTCCAAAAGACCATCAACGCCGAATGATGAGTCGAACTTATCGTCACCATACTTGATTCTCATTACGCTAGCACCCTTATTTGTAGTTTTAACCTTTAGAGGTGTGTTGATTAGTGTTGTCTCGTCTGTAGTATCTACATATTGAGCTACCTCAACATCATTCTCATTTGAAAGGTCAGTGCTGTAACGACGTGTTGTACCAGGTGTGAAGATATAAACATACTCATCATCATCGTTAGGAACAACTGTGTTAAGTGGGTTTCCTGTTGTACGACCAAATGCTTGACCCATTTTATCTGTTGTGATAAATGTTGGCTCTGACTCGAATGATCCGTCAAGAGGGTAACGTGCGATGAAAGCACTACCTGGTGTAAGTGGGTAAGGTACACCGCTTGTTGCAGCAAATGAGTTTGAAGCATCTATAGAGTTGTAATAAGAACCACTTCCCAACGCTATATAGTCGCTGTTTGAACCGTCCCAACCACAATCAGCACCCTTAGTGATAGCGTAGTGAGTAACACCAGTTGTTGCATATGAAGCATATACATAGTCACCAGCTGTTGCGAAACCTACAACTGTTGCAGTCTCACCAGTGTTGTACTCGTCAACATACTTTCCGATGTAGTTATTTGTATAGTAATATGATGTTACCGCTTGAGTGCTCTCAGCCTCACAATATGAAGTCAACGAGATTGCAGCGTAGTAATCACCACTAACATCAACAACTGAACCGTCAGAAACACCTGTTACTGTAACATAATCTGTCGCCAATGAAGATGTCATATTACGAGTTGTAGCAAATTTGTCACCCCACATACCCCATGTGTGGTATGCAGCAGCTGAGTATTGTCTCTTAACTTTCATCATTCCTGATGCAGCATCAAGGTAATATTGTACTACGTCGGTTGGATCTGTACTTCCATTATCTTTGATCGAGTAGAAATATTTGTTGTCAGCCGAGTGTGACCACTCAGAAGCCTCTGTAGATAGCTCAGTACCGTTACCCACAACAGAGATAGAACCCTCGTCCAGAGTCTCTGAAGTTAGAAGAACCATAACTGTATCGCCTGTTGAAGCAGATGTTGTTTGTGTTGTGATTGCAAACTTCATTGTCTCTGTTTGAGAAGAGTCATCACCGTTGCCACCATCTGGAGTCACTGACTCTTCTTCTGTTGAACATGAAGCAAGTGCAAAGGCAAATGCCGCAAATGCAACAAATTTAAAATTTGTAAATGTTGTCATAAAATTGTTTTTTTTGTAATTAATTATTTTGTATTTTTATTTATTTTTATTTGAATATGTTCACTCTAAATTTAGCGTAGAATGCACGGCCAGCCTTTTGTAGGCTATAATTGTCGTATAGATCCTCATCGGTAATATTACGAGCCTCCAACGAGATATTGTAGCGACTGTTATGGAACGCATAGTTAACTACAACACTGTGTGATAACTGCTTAGGAACCTTTGCCTTGGTTGCTGAATTTCCGATAGCCTCCCAATATAGCGAGAACTCCTCTTGGTAGAATAGATCGTAGATAATCGAAATTTGATCGTGCTTACTGAATATATTATAGAAATTTATCGTTGCATCAGCATTAGCATATCTATATGGCTGATTTGGTATACGCATGCCATATGTGAAGTTAAGCTGAGAGGAGCCTTCCGATACATACTCCTCGGCATCACGTGGATTTATAGAGTTGAAGGTACCACCAACACTAAGCAAATTACCATAATCATATCTTGCAATGATGCTATATCCCTTTGTTATAACTCGTCCATAGTTACCATAACTCGCCGCCGAACCATCGCTACTTGCTGAGCGGATAATATAGTCGTGAGTGTCACGATATATCAACGATCCATCAAGTCGTAAATAGTGTTTTTTGTTGAATGTATGGGTGTAAACCAGATTTAAATTGATATTATCGCTAGTCTCAGGCATCAAATCGTAACTACCTAACTCCATATCCGTATCACCAAACAACTCGGTGGTTGTTGGAAGTCGATAAGCTCGCTCGTACGATAACTTGCTCTGCAAGTGACGTGGAATGATAAAGTAAGTCAAAGCTGAACCGTAACCAAGTTTTGAATATGGCACACTCTCCATAGATGATAGTCCTGTTGTCTCGTCCTCGACGAAACTCTCTCCCAATTGATAAAAATGCTTACCAAAGAGAGTTGCCTCCAATCTCTCAACAGGGCGGATCAAATAAGATAGACCTGAGATTGACTTCAATGTAGTTTGAGGTTCATTATAATCACCATATGTACTTGTTCCGTCAACAAGTGAACGTGTGATACGGTTGGTTGATGTCACAGTATTAGAGAATGTAACATTGTGCTTGTCGTTTGCTGTTACATACTTACCCACAAAATTAGTGCTCAATAGATGATTTTTCGACTCACTTGCCGATGGTGTAAGATTCATCTCTACGTTATCACCAAGCCAGTTGTATCGACTAGTTGCAGGATCAGCATTGTGAGTATATCCCGTCTCATAGCTAGCGACAAAACGAACATCAAGACCATTGGTAAAGAAATCCTTCTTCGTAAACTCTAATGTAGGCACCAGAGAGTTACCCTCAGCATACTTCTCACCATAGACTAAATTCTGAGTAGTTCCAGTCTGTACATCCTTATAATATTGAGAGTAGTTGAAACTCAAAGCAAAGTGATCTGTCCATGAGGTATTATCAAAACCGATAGAGGCGATAACTGTCTCATTATGATATTTATCATGAAAACGCTCCAAACCATAAACAACATCATCAGCGTCGAATGACGAAACTACTTGACCTGTTACCAATGTATTATAATAAATAACATAGTTGTCGATCTTGTAATTATTATCCGAATAGTTCTGATAAGCATTGATACTATACGAGAAACCACTTTTAGCCATTGTTTGACCAAACTTCAAATAAGTTTTATGAGTATTGAACGAACCATATGAATATGAAGCATCAATATTGAGTCGATTACTTTGATTCGCTTTGTTAGTGATGATATTAACAACTCCACCCAATGCGTCTGCACCAAACTCAATCGGAACAACACCGCTATACATCTCGATACGCTCGGCAAAACCTGCGGGAATATTGTTTAACGAGAATGACGCATTGCTACTCTGAGGAATACCGTCGATAAAAATTTTAACATGACTACCAGTGAAACCATTGAGGCTAAGCTCCGTATCACTTCCAACGCCACCACTCTCACGTATATTTATACCGCTCATTTTCGATAGCGCTTGTGTGATATTGGCAGATGTATTCTTCATATCGCCAATTTCGATCGAGTGTACGTTATATGCTGTTTTGTTCAATCGAGCGCTGTGACTCTCTCCAACAACAACAACCTCGTCGATTGACTCTGAACTCTTGTTAAGTGTAAATTTAACCTTTACAGGTTCACGAGATGAAATAGTAACCTTTTGACTTTGATCCTCATATCCCATACTTGTCGCAACTAAAGTATGCTCACCAAAAGGAACTCTCATACGAAAACGACCATTTTGGTCACTCGACACACCGTTTTGGCTATCCGTACCTATGAATATTGCTGCATATTCAATCGGCTCTCCATCCTCTGCCGAAACTACCTCACCGATTATAACTCCACCTGGAGCATTGTTACCATTCTCCTCACTAGCCCATGAAAGTAGGGGTGTTGAGAGTAACATTAATAATGTAAAAAGAATCCTCATCTATTTTTTTATTTTCATCTGTTTTTGTGATGCAAAGGTATGTGATATATCAAAGCAGCACAATCGCAACAAATAGCTAAAAAAAATAGGAAACCTAGCAATAAGTAACTATTAATAGGTAACCAAACAACAAGGAGAGATCTCTCTGAATAAAAAAAACTAAGGCATTGAACAAATAATCTTGCTCAACGCCTTAGCTGTTAAAATCTATCTGAAAAGAGAGAGATATTTGATCCTCTCCCTTTTAAAAATATCTAAAATGGCATGTTTGTCACCGCCTCAATCTCTACCAAGAGCTCTTCACGACAAACATCCGCTAGTAGGTAGATAACCGATGTATCTGGCCAACGATCCTCTACCACTCGTTTAATACCGTCTGTATCCTTATCAAATTTCACATATGCACGAGCCGAATTAATCTCACGAGACTTGCTCGATAACTCAATACCATATTTATCACATGTATGATCTGAGATTAGGTGTTCAATATTTTCCATTGTCTGGATCGCTTGAGATGCTGCGTCGGTGCTATCCATACTACTCTCACCTCGTATAGCCGCTGTACCCGAGATAAAGCAGATGTAACCCTCATCTTGATTACCTAAGGCTTTAGCACGCTCAAATTTAGGTGTTGAACGACCCTCAACCTCATCTTTCTCCACTCCAATCAATACCACTTGAGAGTAAACATGAGCCGCAAGTTGCAGGTCATTATCAATTGGCACAATCTTCATTTTATCATTCAAAGGTTTCACCGCAATAAAATCAACCGTCACAGCACCACAATCCATTCCGATTCCTGTAGCCGCTGGATAACCATTTTGACTCCAATCGCCTTTGCGATAAAACTCCGAACGAGAGTCATTAAAGGCTTGATAATTTTGATAGTTGTCAGCGTCGACAGCTGTAATTTGAGGTATATAATTCCATTGGCGGAAAATATCAGAGACAACAAAACCCTCATGCTCAAGGATATTGTCGATCATCGAAAAGAGATCATCCGACTGTTTTCTTATTGAATCCTTCACCGAACCATGAACACCGCAAACCATCAATCGCTTCATATTCTCATTCTCCATGGTGATATACCTCACACCATTGAGCTCCTTGCGAGCAACATCCACTGCGATCATCTGAATCTCGGCAACATAATTAGCACCAGCTAAAAGTGGTTGAGTAACAAAACTCACTGGAGGCGCTTTTGAACCATATAACTCAAGGACAGTACGCTCCAAAAACTCAATATTTTTTTCATATTCGCAATCATCAGCACACTTGCCAAAAATTGTGATGCGCATAATATCACCTTTGCTCATTTTGCCTCCTTGGAGCAGCTGAACTGCTGCCTCCTCGAAGCTCTCCTTAGAAGAAAAAAGATGCTTACTATAACTATAATTTTTCATTTAGTTTGGGTATTATATTAGTTTTGGTTTATTCTTTAAAGCTATAATACATTTCTACAAAGTATTACACACAAAGATACATTTTTTATCTTAAAAGACAAAAAAAATAGAACCATTTATTTAAGGGGAGTTCTAATTTCTCCCTAAACCTTTGCTAAAGGAAACTTAAAAACACTCACTACTTAATTCGATGCAGAAGATAACGATAAGCTAATGAGTTTAAGTTTCTCGGATCCAAGACCTCTAAATATAGTGATGAATACCTCTCACTAGACTCCTCGTCAAAGAGATGAACACAATACAAATCACTGCTCAACTCATTTTGTACCACACCCACAGGCAAAACATCAATTCTTGTCTTTAACAAATTCTGCTCATAAAGAAAAGTGTAATCTAACCTCCTCATGCCAAGCTGTTGATTCTGCTCGATTATCACTCCATAACACTTCTCAGAATCGTCAAACAGAGGTTTAAACTCCCAGGTCATATCCATAATAGAATCATCGGAGTAAACCCAAACGTCACCCCGCCTCTCTTCCGATTTTACAAATCTCCATT
>JAWXTJ010000070.1:0-6419 GCA_044433665.1 Rikenellaceae bacterium | reverse complement strand
TGGACACTACTTGATCGAATGATATTGACCCCATAGATAATAACTTGTGTGTGAATACACAAAGATAATACATCGTTGGGCATTTTCATCATTCTGGGTGACTGAAGGTCATGTGGGTTTCATAATTTTATTTGTAAAACTAGCCATTATATTATCACAAATGTACACATTAATATTTTTATAAACAAGTGCATTTAACAAAAAAAGAGACCGTTGCAAGGCGGCGAAAATTCAAAGATGGCGTAGAGGGCTCTTCAGTCACATACTGTAGTACGCTCCCATTTTGAAAGCTTACAGCATGTAGGCTTGTAAGTTCTTTTATATTAATGTGTTAGAATAAATTGTGTTAACGGGGCTTATCCTCGGTTAAACCTTTTTGACTGTAAATGACTACTCTTATGTAGGCTGATATGTAGGGCGAAATAGACCTTCATGAGTCAGGAAAGTTAATAATTTATTTATTGCTTTCCAGTTAATATCCAAATAAAATCGGATATTAACTGGAAAGCAATATTATTCTATATTGAGATTTAATAGTGAAAAATATCGCTCCAAGAGTGCTTTTAAAAATATGGCAATAATTGTTTTACACTACTTATAATTGGATATTGACCAGAAAAATTCTCACACTGCATTAATTTAAATTTTCAACAGGATTTGCGTTGGCTGCCTTGTGAGTGGTTAAAATTACCACCGTAACGATTACCCCTGTAACAACAATGGCGCTTGATGCAAAGATCCACCAGCTCAGTGGAATTTTATAGGCGAACATCTCAAGGAGTGACATTGCTGCGTAGATAGTTGCTACACCTCCTGCAACAATACCAAATAAGAGTAACCATGCAATATCCCGCAAGAAGATTTGAATAATCTCCTCGGTCGTAGCACCGTGAATTTTGCGGATGGCAATTTCGGAGCGTCGACGCTAAATCTCATCACGAGTGTAGCCGATAAGTCCGATTAAGGTGATTATCAAAACTATCAGACCTGAGTAGAATACCATATCTCGGAACTTTTTGCTTTCGGAGTATGCTTGCGCCACCGCTTCGGTATAACTTTCAGTGTAGAGCATCTTTTCGGGAAATAATCTCTCTAATAGATTGTCGACAGCTGCAATTATCTCGGGACTCTCATGCTCAACTTTAATCATCAATGATTGGAGATATTTGAGGTATTCAGCAGTCTCTGTTTTATTGAAAAACAGAACTTTTGGGCGTGCATCTTCGTAATATGCTGTACCTGTAATAAAGTCTTTAAATACACCACAGATAGTGTATGTTTCATTACCTTTATTACTATGCTCAGAGAATAGCACCTCTCGACCAATTGCATTACCTCCCCAATCTACGAACTGCTCCATCTCCTTGATGAAATTCTCGCTAACCATTATCTCATGACCAACGGGAGCTTTGGCGTTGAAATTACGGCCTTGTATTATCTTCAATTCAAGGAGCTCCGCATAGTTTTCATCGGCCGAATATAGATCTTGGATATTAAAGCGTGAATTAACATCTTCGGGCAACCAAACATCATTTCCCGAACCAGCCTCTAATGGAGCACTGGCAGAGCAACTCGTTAGTTTAACTCCTGGGAGTTTATCCAACTCTTCTTTGAGTAATTCACGCTCTTCATCAGTTAAGTTTACGACCAATACTCTAAGCAAATTATCGTAATTATATCCCATATTGAGATTCACCACAAAATTATATTGCAGTGCGATTATACTCAAAAGCGACACGAAGAGCATTGCACCACTAAATTGCAGAGCAAGCAGCGAGTGTTTCCATTTAGACTTACTCTCTTTAAAGCGTGTAAATGCCGCTGAAAGAGGAATACGAGAGTAGAGTACAGCAGGGATAACACCGCAAACGATCAACACAAATAACGAAATAATAGCCACGATCCAGAGTGAACTCCATCCAAAGAGTGAACTATATGTTATCCCAACAATATTCTCCATCGGTTTTTGCAGTGCAAGGATCAAAATGAGTGCTAGCGCAAGTGAGAGGATAAGTGTAACTAACGCCTCTCCGATAAGCATTTTGTAGATAATCCATGTTGGAGCACCATAACAGCGACGAGTGGCGATATTCTTTGCTCTTTTTACAAGTGTCGAAATGGCTATTAACACGTAGTTAAGCATTGCGATAATAAGCATTGCCGCAGCGAGCGAGGAGAGTATGTAGGTTGTGGTTTTAATATCAGACTTTCCGCTATGATATTCACTCAAAGCATTAAGGTTAAATGATACATCATAGTTATCTCGGCTAATTCCCCACTTATCGGCTTGGACTAATACGTTATCGGTTCTGACCTTATCGAGAGCCATTTCGACCTCTGCAATATCGGCTTTCTCGATAATTTGTACAAAACTTGCGTAACGATCATTTCCGAGTACGCCATCCTTGCCATGCCCCATAACATCAATCGGGAGGATAATATCAATACTCTTTAAATCAGAGTTTTCTGGGAAATCATCGAAAAAGCCCTTTACCACATGGTCACCCACCTCTATAGTTATAGATTTAATGCTTACCCCAATCATTGAATTTGGGTCACCATCACGACTCATCTTTTCGGCTAAGGAGCGTGAGATCATCACCGAGCCAATATTAGAGAGCGTTATCGAGGGATTCTCTCCATATGTTGCTGTTGGGAAGATGCTGAACAATAGGGTGTCGGCAGCAATTAAACTACCACTTTTTGTTGGTTGTGACTCCTCGAAGGCGACACCTGCACGAGCTATTATCGTGTTACTTGTTAATGTCGTAAAGCGAGTTCCGATCTCGACTTGGGGTGAATAGTCAGCTAAAAGACCAACTATTCCACCTGGTAGATTTGTGAATGTATCTTTCGTTACACCTCCCATTACATAGGTCGGAGTTATTCGATAGGTACGCTTCACATTCGGCACAAAGTTCTCGTAGCTATTCTCGAAGTAGACCTTCGAGAACATTACAAGCGACATGGCTAAGGCTACACCTAGAAGCGCAACTTTGAGCAGCGCACCATTTTTGTTATATATTATGTTTTTCATATTAATTTTAGTTTCATTGTTGAGAGACTTAAATATGGGGAGTTCTAATTCAGCAGCTTTTTTTTGGTTTAGGGGGAGATTGCCTCCCTCTCATATGCGCTACATAAAGTTCTGCACATCCTCGACAATTTTTCCGTCGAAGAGGTTTATTGTGCGGCTTGCGTAGGTTGCATCGTGCATTGAGTGGGTTACCATAATTATTGTGCTGCCCTCTCGGTGTAGATCCATAAGTAGGTGCATCACCTCGGTTCCATTCTTTGAATCGAGGTTTCCTGTTGGCTCATCGGCAAGGATTAATTTAGGGTTGCTCACCAAGGCTCGTGCAATGGCTACACGTTGCTGTTGTCCTCCTGATAGCTGTTGAGGGAAGTGACCTGCACGGTGAGTGATTGCCATTCGCTTAAGGATTGCAGTAACTCGCTCTTTACGCTCTTTGGCCTTTACACCCATGTAAATTAGCGGAAGTTCAACATTTTCGAATACCGATAGCTCGTCGATAAGGTTGAAACTTTGGAAGATAAAACCGATGTTTCCCTTACGGAATTTAGTACGCTCACGCTCTTTAAGCGCTCCAACCTCTTGCTCCAATAGCTCATACTCACCATCTGTTGGGTTATCCAGCAGACCCAAAATATTGAGCAGTGTAGATTTTCCACAACCCGAAGGTCCCATAATAGCGACAAACTCGCCAGCTTTAACTTCAAACGAAACACCTGCCAATGCAATAGTTTCAACCATTTCTGTTTTAAAATGCTTTTTAATGTTTTTAATCTTTAACATAGTAGTAATTTTTTTTAAGTTGTTATTATAAATTATTGATTATGAATTTTTTCCAATTAGTTCAGCTGGGTTTGTGTTGGCTGATTTTAGACTTTGCACCGTTACAATTGAGATTGTAACCACAGTGACCACAACCAATACCGCCACAAATACCCATGCCGAGATCGGAATATGATAGGCAAAAGTTGATAACCAACGACTGACAATCAAATAACTCACAGGAGCCGACACTGCAAAGCAGACAGCGATGATAATTAAGAATTTGCGATTAATCATCATCAAAATCTCAGGAACAGTCGCTCCATGCACTCTGCGAATAACAATCTCCCGTTGACGGAACTGTGTCTCGAATAGAACCAATCCAAAGACTCCCATAAGCGAAATGACTATTGATACAATTGTGAAGATTAAAATTAAACGTGATTGCTTACGCTCATTACCATACATTTTGGCTACCTGTTCACTGATTGGTGTGGACGAAATATATTGCGTTAACGTAGTTGCATTAAGCTCCACGATTATCTCTTTAATACGCTTCTCAACGCTCATGGGGTTGGCATCTTCCGTGATACGGTAATTTAAGACTGATGGTTGATACTTTGTGCTTTTGTCAAAGTAAAGGAATAAAGGGGTGATTTCATTGCCAAGCGAAGAGAAATTGAAATCTTTAACGACACCGACAAACTCGAAACCATGGCTAAGGCTCATATAATCCTCCTCGTTTTTCAAAATTCTCTTGGCCGTTTGGTTCATAAGGAATATTTTATCCGTTTCGGTATCATCTTGTAACATAGCTGAATTACCATCAACAATATCAAGATCAAAGAAGTTAAATAGACTTAGATCTGCACTGAGGATATTACAAGCAACAGCAACAGAATCAACCTCGATGGTCATAGCTGAGCCCATTTTGCTAGGTATGATGCTGCTAAGAAATGTGAAATCCTCAATATCTCGACACTCTCGAAGTTTATTATTCAAACTCTCTTTAATTGTTGGATCTTGACGTAGAGATGTTGGTATCGGAATATTGTAACATCTTTCAATGTCGATACCATAATCATAATTCAACATATAGTGATATTGGTTTTGCATAAATATAGCCACGATAAAAAGAACCATCGAAGAGATAAATTGCACTCCAATAAGTGAATTTCGCAAAATTTGGCCACGTCGAGAGGCTGCAAAACCTTGATTTACGACCATTTGTGCAGGGAATGAGGTGATATATAGTGCAGGGTAGAGAGCTACTGCCGTTGAGGCTACAATACCAACAAGAGCAAGCGTTTTAACCAAATCAAGGTTGTCGGCAAGCAGAACAGAAGTGTAAAAATACTCAGCAATAAACCCTTCCTGCATAAAGAATATAATAATTACCGCAATACCAAACGAGCAGATAAAGAGTCCGAGAGCCTCAGTTATAAAGCTCCAAATAAGCTCCGAGCGAGAACATCCGAATATTTTTCGAGCATTCACCGCACGTATACGTATTGGAACCAAAGCGAAGAAGAAGTTGATAAAGTTAACAAATGCGATGCTGAGGATCACCACAGCAATAAGGATCATCACATATACAACACTCCAATTACCATCTGATGTGCTTTGGGAAAATTTATTCATGTCGTTGGCAAAATGGCTATCTTTGAGGGGCATAAAGCGAACGGCACAATTCTCCTCTGTTTTTTCATTGGAATCTTGAGCTGTGAATGTCTCCATGGTTACTCTTCTTGCTGTAGCCTCTACTTCTGCCATATCGCTACCTTTCTGCATTTTATAATAGTGCGTGGAGAATGACATGCCGATATTATCCAGGTTTCTATCTCCGATATTTTGCAGAATTGTAACATCGGCAAATGTTGAGCGTAGAGGTAGATCACCATATATTGCTGCAATGGTGTATTCTCTGCCTACAACTCGATTTACAACCTTATCGCCAACAAGCATATTATATTGTTTCGATAGGCTCTCCGAGATGATAATATTTGGGCTATTTTGAATGTAAAATTGATTAATATCTCCGCTGACAATTTTTATATCAAGCAGAGAGATTATTCCATCTGAAGCCTGCTTGATATTTGTGTTAAGATTTATCTCTTCGCCATTTTCACGAACGAAGATATTATTTTTGTCACCAAAGGAGAGTAGGGTAGCATAACTCTCAACTTGTGGCAACTGCTCACCTATGGCCGTGCCGATAGGTCGAGGCGTTAAGTTGATATATGCACCATCTTGCATCTTATTGGATTGAGGAATATCTAAGCGATATAGCTGCTTATAATCTGTGAGATCATGATTAAATGATAGGTCGTAACTAAGTTGAACCCCAATAAAATAGAGAGATGCAAAGGCTACGGCTAACCCAAAAATATTTAGTGTGCTTGACACTTTATAACGATGAAGTGTTGCGACGAAGTTTTTGAAAATCTGTTTCATATTCTTTAAGTTGAGTTTTAAATGGTTGTAAAAAGTTAGTCGAACCAAAGTGTGTCGTCCTGAAAAAACTTGACACTTTTGCGAACTTAATCCTAGAATAACTTTACGGTTTTTGAAAGTGACTCTTTTTGTCCTAAGTGGGCTTTACACTTTCATTGCCCAAAATTAT
>JAWXTJ010000069.1:0-6604 GCA_044433665.1 Rikenellaceae bacterium | reverse complement strand
TACAGTTACAATTTTCGTGTTTGGCGAGCACCGTGTGTGGAACATCTCCGTGTGTGATGATCTTTATTGGACAGTTATAATTGAGTAACTGCTCCTCGCTAATTATATTTGATTCGTGGCGATGCACGGAGCCATTGACGCAGACGATCTGTTTCACGAAACTCGATACGGTGCCGATGTCGTGTGAAACCATGATTATGGCAATTTTGTTGTTGATCTTGCGCAGAATCTGATACATTTCACCCTCGAAGCGACTGTCGACGTAATTTGTCGGCTCGTCGAGAATCAATAATTTAGGCTCCGAGATTATCGCTCGACAGAGTAGAGCACGCTGAAGCTGCCCCCCTGAGACCTCTCCAATTTGATGGTGTGCTACGTGAGTAATCTCCGTGAGAGACATGAGCTCTCGGCATCGAGCCATCTCTTCGGAGCTATATTTTATTCTGAATCGTTTACGATTTAAAAGCCCCGAGAGCACCACCTCCTCGATGGTTATTGGGAATCGCTTGTCAAATTGGTTTATTTGGGGCATATATCCTATCAAAAGCTCATTATTGCGATATAGCTCTTGTGAATACTCGATTTCTCCTTCAGACTTGATAATCCCTAATATAGCCCTTACAAGCGTGGTTTTACCTCCACCATTGGGGCCAATTATAGCAATAAAATCATCGGAGTAGATATTGAGATCCACCCCTCGAAGCACCTTTTGACCCTCGTATGCTACCTCGACACCTTTTAGTGCAATGAGTTTCATCGTCTGCGAGTTATTATATTTGTGAACTCGACGATGTGCTCAATAATATCTTCGCTGAGAGGATCTACCGAGATGGCAGCCGCTCCAGCATCCTTGGCAATTACATCAACCACGGTCGACGGGAATTGATTTTGATACAGAATCTGAGTTACACCCTGCTCACGTGCATTATCTATAATCTCGCCAATCCTGCGGGTCGATGGATCTTTACCATCCTCTTCGATGGCAACCTGCTCGATACCATAATCTCGTGCATAGTAGCTATATGCGGGATGATGAATCACGAAACTCTCTATTCCTGAGGCTAAGATCATCCCTGTAACCTTTACATCTAGCTCCTCTAGGGATTGCTGTAAGGCCAAATAATTCTGATAATATTGCACCGAGTCGGGATAGAGTCGAGCGATGGCATTATAACAATTCTCCGACATTCGTTGCAGCTCTTTGGGAGATGTCCACACGTGGGGGTCTACTCCGTGATGGTGGTGCTCTCCATGATGATTATGTGAGCAGCTACCTTCGATTGTTTCAACTCCTTGGCTGAGATTTATCAGTCGATCTTGATTCTCTAAATTTGAAAGCAGGTTCATTTCAAAATCTATCAGCCCAATGCTCATTACAGCCTTAGCCTCGTTGAGCGCAATATATTGCCTTGGTGTAGGTTCGAATGTCTCGGGGCTACCACCCGCTGGAACCATAATTTTAATATCGAAATCCGAGCCAACAATAGCCTCCACAATCTGCTTTATGGGAGCAATCGAGACATATATTGTATTTTCGTTGTAGGTTGTTCTCTTTGCGCAACTGCTCAGAGAAAAGAGAAGAAGTAATATTGCTAATTTGTGGAGCAAACTTTTATTCATAATCTATCAATTTTGGAAAAATATATAGCCCAAAGGTAATCATTTTCAGATAAATTATCTATTTTTGTATTAAATATTTTGGATATGATATATAACGAACGAGAGTGCCGTCATGAGCATCTGTTAACGGTTGTAAAACAGATGATGACCGCAGCACGCACAGCTCCGAAAGGGAAAGGAGTTGATATAATTGAAGTTGTGACCCTCGATGGAGAAGATATTAAGAGACTCTCTAGCGAGATGATCGAAATGTTTGAGGAGTATGGATTGAAATTTCTCTTGCGTGATGCCGATAATATTTTGTCGGCCGAATACTTAGTTCTAATTGGTACACGTGACCAAATGCAGGGACTCAATTGTGGTTATTGTGGCTTTGCAACATGTCAAGAGAGAGGCGCTTTGGTACCATGTGCCATCAATGCCGTTGATGTGGGTATCGCTATTGGGTCGGCTTGCGCTACAGCTGCCGATTGTAGAGTTGATACTCGTGTTCTCTTCTCGGCGGGAGCTGCTGCCGAGAGATTGGGTTGTTACCTGCCTGGGTGTCGCCAAATATATGGAATTGCTGTAAGTGCATCGAGTAAGAATCCATTCTTCGATAGAAAACCAAAGGAATAAAAATCAGGGGCGAAATTTGACCCCCATTAACTAAACATAAGTATAAAAAAATGGCAAAATTTGCAATTATCGAGACCGAGAAAGGTACAATGAAAGCTGAACTATACAGCGAAGAGACTCCAATAGCAGTTGAGAACTTTATCAAATTGTCTAAGAGTGGATTCTACGACTCTTTAACATTCCACCGAGTAATCCCTAACTTTGTAATTCAAGGTGGTTGTCCAATCGGCAATGGAGCGGGAGGCCCAGGTTATCACATTCCTTGCGAGACTTCGGCACCACGTCAATATCACGACAGAGGAGTATTGTCGATGGCACACGCAGGTCGCAATACGGGAGGATCTCAATTCTTCATCTGTCACAGCCGTGACAACACATCTCATTTGGATGGTGTTCACACTTGTTTCGGTGTTGTTGTCGAGGGTGTTGAGGTTGTTGACGATATTCGTCAAGGTGATTTAATTCTTTCTATTCGTATTGAGGAGTAGATTAATTTATGTTATTAATGCGAATTATAGTTAAAAAACTTAATTCGCATTATACCTAATTGCCGTTGCTAACGATTGAAAAAGCAATACGCGCAATATAAACATCATTGAGTAACTTGACATTTGAGAGACTAAAATATAATCAAGATTTTAAACCCCTCGAATTCGATGCCTTTAGAAAATAGAGGAAAGAATAGTTTTGTGCTCACTTCGAACGGTGTAATGATAATAAAAAAACGATGGCCTACGTTATCCGTAAGCCATCGTTTTTTATATCTTATTGATTGCAACACTTGTCAGAATCCAATGTTATTTTATTTTCAAATAGATCAAATATCGAGATGTTCTTATATTGCTCCTTGGCGAAATCTATAACCACTTTTGAAGCCTGGTGTAGATGGCAATGTTCACAATCTTTATTTGAACACTTCGCTCCGTTGATAAAATCTGTACAATTGGGCATGTATCCAAAACCTTCAACCGCTTCGATAACTTCACATACCGAAATTTCGTGAGGGTCACGTGCAAATATATATCCTCTATCTATTCCTCCAACTTGACTCTTCAAAATACCTTTGTTCTTCATCTTGTTGAGAGATGGATTGAGGGTTCTTATATTTAGACCAAACTTATCGGCAAGCGTTGTCGCCGTAACTTTATGTCCTGCATAATAGCCGTTAATTAGTTCCGAGCAGCATATTATACACATTCTTGTTGACATTAATAACATCTTATTGTTTCTATTGAATTAGTATTTAATAAATATAAGAATGAACTTGTTTTTATATTATAATTAAACACAAATTTATGAAAAATAAATGTCATAACCAATTTTATTATGTCAAATAATAAAAAAAAATCTATAATATTATCTATGTTATCAATCTAAGTTCTTATATATGATTCAATTAAAAGGCCTCTACAATATGTTAACTACTGTAAAGACCTTTTAATCTAGCTTTTGTTTATGGCGATTTATCCCCTTTAATCGTATAGCTCGTTTAGGATGCGAGCAAGCCTCAAACCTGCGTTTAAGAGCTGTTGCTCGGCTATTGGAGCATATTTTGTGATGTAATCATACGAGAGTTTACTGTTGATTGGGGTGTTTGTATATATGTCGCTAGCGTACTCCACCGTCTGCGTGAACCACTCTATAGGCTCTCCCTTTTGAATCTCGGCTTTCTCCTGCTTGCTGATAATATCTAACTGCTCCCACCAGCCAGCATAGCTCCATTTGTGAGCCGACTCAATTAGGGCACTATCCCATATTGAGTGTAGGTTTGTTTCACGACCAAAGAAAAATACTCGGTGTCGATTTCCGCCCAAATCACTTAAGCGTCCTGCGTGCATTGGGCAGTGTAGATCGCCAACTAGGTGGATAAGCATCATTACGGCTACTTTCTCCTCTTTTCCCGTTAGCTTACCCGTTTTAATCTCGGTTACAATCTGCTCCACGGCTCTTACAACATCACCATTCTCGTTGAGTGGCATTGTCTCGACTGTGTGACCTTTGTCAACATTGCGATAGTGCCATGTTTTAGTAAATTTATACTCGTCGGTGTTGCTTGCGCTATCCAGCCAGCTAGAGTAATATACCAATGAGTGACCATCTAAAATCTCTTTCACAGCCTTTGCAGCCTTTTTGTTAAGATTCTTCTCTGCAATATATGCAGTAACATCGTGACCCATTTGTCCCCATGCCATGGCCTGTAGAGCTGTGGTGAAGCATAGGAGTGTTAAAATTACAAATCTCTTCATCTCTATTTAGTTTTATTGGTTCATCGTCGCCAAAAACTCTTCGTTGGTCTCCGAAAGGCTCATCTGCTTTTGAAGGAACTCCATAGCCTCTACACAGGTCATCTCAGAGAGATATTTACGGAGAATCCATGTGCGGTTCATCGCCTCACGAGATAGAAGTAGATCCTCACGACGAGTACCCGAAGCGATAACATCTACGGCAGGGTAGATACGCTTGTTGGCAAGTTTACGATCTAGTTGCAGCTCCATATTTCCAGTACCCTTGAACTCCTCGAAGATCACCTCATCCATCTTTGAGCCTGTGTCGATTAGTGCCGTTGCGATAATGGTTAGTGATCCCTTCTCCTCGGTGTTACGTGCCGCACCGAAGAATCTCTTTGGTTTGTGAAGCGCATTTGCATCGACACCTCCCGAAAGAATCTTTCCTGAAGCTGGCTGCACCGAGTTATAGGCACGTGCAAGACGTGTGATTGAGTCGAGGAAGATAACAACATCGTGTCCACACTCCACCATTCTCTTTGCCTTGTCAAGAACCATCTCGGCAACTTTTACGTGGCGAGATGCCTGCTCGTCGAATGTCGAAGCAACAACTTCTGCCTTAACGTTGCGAGCCATCTCGGTAACCTCCTCAGGACGCTCGTCGATTAGAAGGACGATCATATATGCCTCAGGGTGATTATCGGCAATGGCGTTGGCTATCGACTGCAACAACATTGTCTTACCCGTTTTTGGCTGTGCCACGATAAGTGCACGTTGACCCTTTCCGATAGGTGCGAAGAGGTCGATAACTCGATTCGAGAGTGTATTGTGACCAATTCCCGTTAGCTTGAACTTCTCGCTTGGGAATAGAGGTGTCATAAACTCGAACTGCACACGATCACGAATATAATCTGGTGCAAGACCGTTGATCTCGTTGATTTGAACCAATGGGAAGTACTTCTCACCCTCACGTGGCGGACGAATAAGACCTGTCACCGAATCACCATGCTTAAGTGCATAATGTTTGATTTGTGATTGTGACACATATATATCATCTGGAGAGTTAAGATAATTATAATCTGCCGAGCGTAGGAATCCGTAACCATCTTGCATAATCTCCAAAACGCCTTCACCCTCAATCTTTGCGGTGAAATCATCTTTGGTGATTACCTCTCTGCTCACTTGCTCTCTGTTTTCGTTCTGCTCACCATCACCTAAATCGGCTGGTGCGCTTATTTCTGTTGGCTGTGTATTGAAGTTATCTGCCTCATTTGGCTTTTTACGACGCATCTTTTGGCGCTCCTTCATCAGTTGGCGCTTATCTTTTTGCTGAGGTGCATTTTGAGCTTGAGTCTCGCTCTCTGACTCTTTATTCTCGCTGGTCTCCTCTGCCTTTTGTGCTGAAGCATTATTATTTATGCGAGGTCGTTGTCCTTTCTTAGGCACCTGTTTGTAATTCTGCTTCTGTGACTCTTCGGCTTCAATACTCTCTTGCGGTGTATCCTCTTCAAAAAGTAGCTCTTGAGTTGAGGTTGGTGTGCTCTTTTGTGGGCGGCCACGTCTTTTCTTTGGTTCGGCTGCTGGCTTCTCTTCAAATAGTGGTGTAGCGTTACTTGCTACTTGAAGTATCGCCTCTTTAAGAGCATCCTTGCGGATGTTGGTATTCTTTATCCCTAAAGATTTACCAATAGCCTTTAACTCTGCAAGGCTTTTGCCTTCCAATGTTTCAATATCTTGCATGTTTTATAAAATGTTGATAGTGCTTGAAAAATTGCCCCGATCGGAGCAGTTAGAAATTGTTTTGCAAATATAATGCTAAATTTTGATATACGCAAATTTAAAACAAGCAACAAGGTGAAAAACGAAGTTTTTCTGTCCAGACTATGTCTGGTGCCTGCGCGGCATGAGCGCAGTCCTCGGTCGAGAGAGTTCGTCGCCCTCCCTCACAAAAAGAACTTTTTTGAAGAAAAAGTTCGCTGAGGGCGAGCAATTCGAAGAATTGCAATAAAGGAATGAAAGATCTAAAGGGGAGTTCTAATTTCTCCCTAAAATACTTTTCGATTACTAACCACCCCTTTTTGATTTTACAAAAATAGGTGGTAGAGCTACTACAACCCACTTTTGCAAAATCAAAAATGGAT
>JAWXTJ010000068.1:0-6839 GCA_044433665.1 Rikenellaceae bacterium | reverse complement strand
GAGTTCTAATTTCACGAGTGCCGTATTTCGAGGGTTCGGCTTTCCCTTAATGTTAATGGTAAACATATAAAAAATGTGTTAGAATAAATTATTAACTTTCCTGACTTTCGAAGGTATATTTCGCCCTACATATCAGCCTACATAAGAGTAGCCATTTATAGTCAAAAAGGTTTAAACGAGGATAAACCCCGTCAACATAATTTATTCTAACACATTAATATAAAAGAACTTACAAGCCTACATACTGTAAACTTTTAAAATGGGAGCATACTGAAGTATGTGACTGAAGAGAACTCTACGTTATCTTTGAATTTTCGCCGCCTTGCAACGGTCTCCTATAGCTATAAGTAGGTATTTTATGCTCTATTAATTGCATGAATGAATTATGCGACAGTTGAAGTGTTTACCTCTTTTTGATACTCTTTTGATATAAGGGGATTTCTAATTTCTCCTTAATTTGTTTTGTTTGAATTGGATAGTTGCGAGAACGAAGCAAAAGTACAAAAAAGATTTATATATAGTGAAAAATGAAGTTTTTCTGTCCAAGTTGAGTCTGGAGAGAAAAACTTCATTTTTTATCCTATTTTTGAAGATCTTTGAGAATCTCTTCTATAGCTCTGTCGAGTTGGGGGTCATTACCGTTGACTCTGTCTTCAAATGTGTTGCGGACATATATGTCTGGTTTTACTCCACTCTTCTCCAAGTCTTCGCCAGAGAGGGTGTAGCAACCCCATGCTGGCATTCTTACCGATGAGCCATTGATTAACCCGACCGATGAGGTGAAGATGATCCAACGATAGGTCTCCGTTCCGATGATCTTAGCTATATTGAGTGTCTTTATGCCGTTCGATACTACCTCGGCATCACTTAAACTTCTCTCGTTTACAAGGACTACAATTGGTCTATCGGCTGGATTGTAGTTTGGATGTGTCGCTGGTTTGTGATCTCTAAATTTCCATGTGAAATATGTTTGTTGAGTTAAGAACTCAATGACATCATTGTGGATATTACCGCCTGTATTGTAACGAAGATCTATGATTAGCGCCTCTTTATTAACGGCATACGACATCATATCTACCATAAAACGATCTAGTGACACTCCTGTCATATCTCTCAAGTGGATATATGCAACACTTGAATCGCTCTTTTCATCAACTCGCATGCGGCAGTTATCTTCCCATTCGTAATATAATAGGCTCTTCATTGCGGCTCCCGAGAATGTGTGTATGTTGACATCGAATTTATTGCCGTCTCTTAAGAGAGTTAGTTTGACCTCCTCCATTGGAGCGGCTGAGGTGAAGTAGGTATCTCGGTTTCTATTTTTGTCAACTTCGACTCCATTTACAGCTATTAACTCATCGCCTTGGATGATGTCGATACTAACTTTATCGGCTGGAGAGTCTCCGATGATGTAATCAACAACATATGGTTGGTCATTTTTGAACATTACACCTGTGTAGTAGCTCGTCTTTTGATTGAGGATTTTCTCGTCATCTCCGTTGGTTGTGAAACCTAAGTGTGAAGAGTTTAGCTCGTTGAGCATATCATTGAGCAATATTCTTAAGTCGCCTCTATTTTGGACGTATTGCGATAGGTTAGAGTAATAATTTAGCTTCTCGCTCCAATCTACGCCGTGCATATCGGGATCATAAAAACCTGATTCCATTTGAGCCCATGCCTCGTATACCATTTGGGAAAATTCGTCACTATTAGATTTTGAGAATTCGTGTTTGATTGCAATTTTTGTTGCTGCTGCGCTCTTTGTGTCAATCTTGTAGATTTCGTTTCGGTATGATGCGAAGATCTCTTTGCCGTTTGATGTGATGTTCCATATATCTTTTAAATCCTTGATTGGCTTTGGCTTGCTATCCTCTTGACTTAAATCCAGAATGTATGGCTTATTCTCGTTTTCGTGAGATGATGTGTATAGAAGATATTGTTTATCGCCTATCGTTACGCTATATACGTCAGCTACGGAACTTCCTTTCATCTTACTCCATCTACGTCTTAAATTCTCATCGTTGAAGGCAAAGATAGGTTCACTCTTCGACTCAGATTTTGCCTCTTTATCAGCATCGTTATTGTTAAATAGAGTATCATATTTATCTAGATCGTATGAGCTATCATATTTATCCAAAGGAATTTTAAAGAGATATGTATCTCGTTTGTCCAATCCTTTTGGGAATGTTGCTTGGTATCTATTGGCTGCAAGATAGAGATATTTGTAGTCGTCAGAGAGTACAGGATATGATTCGTATGATGCGCTATTTGTTATATTCATTAATTTCTTGCTCTCGAATTCGTAAATATAAACATCACTTTCGAACATATTTACAGCATTGAATGTTAGGAATTTATCGTCGGCCGAAAAGCGGATAAAATAGGTTCCTGAGCGGAATGTCCAAAACTCCATTTCGTCACTAATGCTTGTAACCTCTCCTCCGCTATAGGTTGCAATTGTTCGGCTACCGACCGTAAAGGCAAGCGTCTGATTTGAGTTGCTTATAGATAGGTTTTTGACAAACTCGTCTGGCGTGTAGATGGCCTGCTCATTTTGAGTACTTGAGGCATCAATTTTAAATAGGTTATACCAACCATTTCGAGTTCTTGTGAAAAAGATAGTTTTGCTATCCTCACCCCATTGCAACTCCATTGCACGCTCTCTATTGTCGGTTTGTAACTCCTTGACAACTTCCCCTTTTATGTCACTTACAAATAGTCTACCTCTTGAGATAAATGCCATTTTTTTACCGTCGGGAGATGCTGCAATGTTTGAGATATTTGCGCTTACATCAGTTGAAAACTCCAATTCATGAGAGTTTTTTATGCTTAGTGCAATATCGACTTTTTTTGATTTTTGGCTTGTGGTGTCGAAGACGTAGATTTGATAATCTTTGTTGAAAGCAACTTTTTCGCCATTGTAGCTTACTCGTGGGTATTGAATAGACTCGTCGAAAGAGGTTAAAACAATAGTTTTATCATCCATTTTTGTAGCTAGATTAGCCTCTCCACCTTGTCGATGAGTGGCAAAATAGATTGTATTATCTTTGTCGGATGTTGGCCAAATATCTTTACCATTATATTTTGTTAACTCGGAATATTCATTGCTTGATGGATTCCACATTTTAATATTCGGATTGTGGTCTCCAACATATCCCTTGCGTGTTGCGTATCTGTGGCTCTCGGTTGACTCGTTGAATAGATATGAACCATTGGCCATTTCGTAGATATTGGCAATGGTATTAAAATAATTTGGAAATAATCTTTCAGGCGTACCTCCGTCAATTGAGATTTTGTATGCTGAGATATTATTATATTGATTTGATTCAAAATTTATAGATTTCGAATCTGCCGACCATGATTTTGGAACTTCATCAGCGTCACTGAATGTTAACTGTTTGATTGTACCACCAGCTGTTGAAACCATATAAACATCATTGTCACCATCTTGCTTTGAAGCAAATGCTAACCACTCTCCGTCGGGTGATACAATCGGGTAGGTTTCATATCCAGCCATCGCAGTTATTCTGCTTGCTACCCCACCCTCGATGCCGACACTCCAAATATCGGTATCATATTCAAAATAGATACTTTGAGCATCTGGGCTCAAAGATGGGCGCATTGTAAAGTAAACTTCACTCTGAGCCCAAATCGTCAATGGAAGAGCTAGAAGCACTCCAATAAATAATCTCTTCATTATAATTTCTTTTTAAGGTTTAGAATCTGTTTAAGTTTTTCTCGCTAAAATTGTTAAGGGGAGTTCTATTTTCTCCCTAATTTTAATTTTTGGTTAATAATTATCCATTTTTGATTTTGCAAAAGTGGGTTGTAGTAGCTCTACCACCTATTTTTGTAAAATCAAAGAGGGGTGGTTAGTAATCGAAAAGTATTTTAGGGAGAAATTAGAACTCCCCTTAAGAGAGATGTTGCTTTAATTTTCTCTATTTGTGCGAGGCGCATAGCAATAGCTATGTAACGAGTGCAAAGAGAGAAAAGTGAAGTGACATATCCTTAACAAATTAGATGAGAGAAATTTAAACAGATTCTTATAGTTATCGCAAATTTTCTCATCTTAAAATAAAAAAGTAGATCTTCGCCTTAGAGCGGGAGATCTACTTTTTTATTTCACTTTAAATTACCTCTACTGCATTTGCCGCAGACTTCACTTTGTCACGAAGAACATCTAAGTCACTTCCATTTGGTGCGTAACCTACAACCACTCCCATACGGCGGTTTACTCGTGTTGCTGGTTTACCAAATATTCTAATTTGAATATCCTCTTGCTCGGTGACTGCTTCAAGGCCGCTATATTGAGGCTGCTCGTTCGACTCTTTTGTCGCTAAAATTACCGCTGAAGCTCCTATGCGCTCTTGTTTGATATGTGGAATTGGGAGTGCCAAAGATGCACGAAGATGCAACTCAAATTCATTTAAATTTTGAGTTCCAGCAAGTGTCACCATACCTGTGTCGTGTGGTCGTGGTGAGAGTTCTGAAAAGTAAACCCCATTTTTATTGCTTAAGAAAAATTCAACTCCCCAGAGTCCTGCTCCGCTAAGCGCTTCGGTTACCTTTGCTGCCATCTCTTGTGCTTGAGCCAAATGCTCTGCTGATATTGGTGCTGGCTGGAAACTCTCACGATAATCTCCACCCTTTTGCACGTGGCCGATAGGTGGGCAGAAGAGAGTTTTTCCACTCTCTTGGGTCACTGTGAGTAGCGTAATTTCGCTATCGAACTCGATAAACTCCTCGATGATAAGCTCCTTGATGTCTCCACGGCTGCCATTGCAACCATACTCCCATGCTGCGGCAATTTGATCGGCCGATTTAACCATCGACTGACCTTTGCCCGATGAGGACATCAAAGGTTTAACGATACATGGAAAACCGATCTTTTCGGCGGCTGCCTCCAACTCTTCGAGTGTCGTTGCATAGAAATATTTTGCTGTTTTAACACCAAGTTCAATAGCCGCCAAATCACGAATTGCTTTGCGATTCATCGTATAATTTACTGCCTTTGCAGATGGGACTACATTGATACCCATTGCCTCACATTCGTATAGCTTTTCGGTGCGTATAGCCTCAATCTCCGAGATAATTACATCTGGTTTATGGCGCTTAACTGTTGCCATTAGTGCCTCACCATCGAGCATATCGAACACCTCCGATTCGTGTGCTACCTGCATTGCTGGAGCCCCTGCGTATGAATCACATGCAATAATATATTGTCCTTTGCGCTGAGCTGCTATCACAAACTCTTTACCTAGCTCTCCCGAACCGAGTAATAATATTTTTTTCTGCATTGTTATATCTTTTTGTTTTATATCTGCAAAGATAATATAATTTTATATATATTTGTGAAATTAACTTAAGCAATATATATGATAAGTAACAAAGACTCCGCTCTTATTATTGACCTACTTCATCGTGAGGTCATCCCTGCAATTGGCTGCACAGAACCGATTGCCGTTGCATTTGCTGTAGCTCGTGCAACAGAATTATTGGGTGAGGAGCCCGAAAAAATTGATGTGCAGTTAAGCGCTAATGTATTAAAAAATGCAATGGGAGTAGGTATTCCATCCACTGGAATGACTGGTCTACCAATAGCTATTGCACTCGGTAGCACCGTTGGTCGTTCGGAGTATGGTCTTGAAGTGTTGCGTGATGTTACGCCTGAGGCTGTTGCTGAGGCTAAGGGGATTATCGAATCGGGGAAAATTGACATTTCACTTGGCGAAGAGTCAACAGATAAATTATATATTAAAGTTTCACTCTCGGCAAACGATCACACTGCGCAAGTTATCATTGCCACAGGTCACACAAATATTATCTTCGAGTCTAAAGATGGAGAGGTGCTTCTCGATAAAACATCAAACACGAATACCGAGGAGCAAGAGGAGCAGACCGTTGAATTATCTATGCGTCGAGTGTATGATTTCGCAATGCAGACACCCGTCGAGTCACTTCGCTTTATTTTGGAGTCTAAACGTCTTAATTTAGGTGCTGCACAAGCGGCATTGAATGGTACTTTCGGCCATAATGTTGGTCGCTTGATGGCGGGTGAAGTATTTGGAAAAACAACTTTTACTAAAATCCTTGCATATACTTCAGCGGCGTGTGATGCACGTATGGCGGGTGCAATGATCCCAGTTATGAGTAACTCAGGAAGCGGAAATCAAGGTATTGCCGCAACTCTGCCTGTTGTTATCTATGCCCAGGAGCACTCGGCAAGTGAGGAGCAGCTGATCCGTGCATTGACCTTAAGTCATCTTACCGTTATATATATGAAAGAGAAATTAGGTCGACTCTCGGCAATGTGCGGCTGTGTTGTTGCCGCTACGGGGTCGAGTTGCGGTGTGACCTATCTTATGGGAGGTGAGTATCCTCAAATTACCTATGCAGTAAAAAATATGGTGGCAAACCTAACGGGAATAATCTGTGACGGAGCCAAACCAAGTTGCGCATTGAAAATATCGAGTGGCGTATCGACAGCAATAATCTCAGCCGTGATGGCCATTGAGGGGAGTTGTGTAAGCTCGGTCGAGGGAATTATCGACGATGATGTAGATAAATGTATCGAAAATCTAACAATTATCGGCTCCGACGCAATGAATATCACGGATGGATATGTTTTAGACATTATGACATCGAAAGGTTGCTAAATCTAAAAAATAAAATAAAAATTAATATAGGTATATATACCTATACAACAGGCAATTGAGACAGAATACTAAAAGATAGTATTCTGTCTCAATTAATTTACACACCAATCAAACAAAAAGTTTTTACTACATTTGCCCAGAAGCAAGTGCTTCAAAAACAAAAAAACTTAAATTTATGAA
>JAWXTJ010000067.1:0-7435 GCA_044433665.1 Rikenellaceae bacterium | reverse complement strand
CCTAGATTCTCACTCAATTTAATTGCGCGTTGCTTGAACGCTGAATCATAACTTTTTCTTTTCATTGTATTTGTGCTTTTTGCCTTAACTGGGTGTGCGGACAAAGATAGGGATTCCATACTTACGTAGAGCCAAGAAGTCGAGATTCTCTGGGTGTGTACCACTTGGTAGACCTGCAAGCGCAATAATCCTCTGCATAACCTTGATGCAGTGAAATGGACTCTGCTCCGTGTCGATGTAGATTACCTTGCGTTTATCTTCGGGCAGGTTCACACGATAGCGCAGCACCTCGCCATTCACCATTGCAGCAGCAACGATGGCGCAGACATTGAATGTCTTTTTACTCTTTGCCTTACCTGTGCAGCCGCTGAAGTTACCCAGCGTACCTATTACACTATCTCCAATGGTGATGATTTCGGGCGGTCGCTCACACTCATCGGTGACACGTAGACGTGACGACTCCACGAGAGCCGAAACATCTCTGTTTTGTATCTCGCTACCTCTTTGCATATGTGCCATTGATTACGAAGTTCAACATCTCGGCCTTGTCGTAGTAGACCAACTTCTCACCGAAGCGATACTCACTATAGTAGCCAAGGCGTGCGTACTTGTGCACGGTGGGGGCTGATGCCTTGATAAGCTGCATCGCCTCCTTCATCTTGATTAGACCATCCATACCATCGGGTGGTAGGGTTGGTGTTGATTGTGTGGCTGCATCTTGAGTAGATGCCTTAGCCGTAGATTTTGCTCTCTTTTTATTGCCAAATAGCGAGCTTAGGAATTTTCTCATATTTACTAAGTTTGAGTTTCTCACCCCAGACTATCTGGAGCGAGGTTTCTGTTAAACTCCGCAAATATGAACTATATTATTTGGCTATCCAAGTAATGTGATTATACAACGTTATACTCACAAAAAAGACGATTATATTTTATTATAATCGCCTAAGTGCTAATTCTTTAGTATGTTATCAAAGGTAGTCTCCAGATCGCTTGTATTTTCGTTTTCATCGTTAGGATTCACAAATTTTAGCTCATCATTAAGGTATCTATTTATGGATTGATACCTATTCGCCTCACCCTCTCGTCCTAACTCCTTGAATAGGGCGAACACCTTTTGTTTAAGAGCTGTGTGCTGGAGTAGAAAACCATTCTTGTGTAGTACAGCAGTGAGCATAGCCAACGATTTAGGACTTGTCTCGTTTGGTTCGTCACCCTTTATAGAGTAGACATCCAATATGAAGTTACGCAAAGCAACCTCGTTTTTATTATTGAGTGGACGACCAAGGAACATGGGAGTGTTTACTCTGCTTCGATGTCCGAGATATGCCACCACTGATAGAGCTATTATCACAAAGAAGTTTACCACAACGAAATATCGGTGATCGTTATAATATGCGGCTAATCCGAAAACCGCAATGTATAATAGTAATAGTCCTGCAACTATTACGTGTGTGCTGTCGAACTTGTTAATGTAATCAAAAATCTTCTTGTTTGCCATTTTTTCTATAGTTTTTAAAATTTGAAAGCACGAAGATAATATTATTTTCGACATTTCACGGCAGTTTCAAATATGTATATCAAGAGGATTTGCAACACAAGTGCAACACAGGAAAAATTAAAGCCTTGATAATCAATCGATTATCAAGGCTTTAAGCGGTGCGTAGGGGGAACGAACGACATTTCTAATCCCCTAATACACAATATCTTGAAAATAATTTTCTGACAATATCCCACGATAAGAACACG
Source organism: Rikenellaceae bacterium (assembly GCA_044433665.1). GTDB lineage: Bacteria > Bacteroidota > Bacteroidia > Bacteroidales > Rikenellaceae > Alistipes. The sequence goes on along the minus strand of JAWXTJ010000067.1, from coordinate 5,689 downwards.
GTTTTTGCGCCCCAAATTTCTGGCGTTTGCATACTCCTTAGTCGTTGTTATTGCAAAGATAGGGATAATATTTATGTATGCATAATATTATTCCCAATTTATTTTATTTATGGCATCTGCATAGTCATCAAATAAGAATATTTTTATCCCATTTGGTCGAGAAATTATTTTTATTTAACTTTACAAAGGTTATCACCACTCAATGGTAGTAGAGTCAGCGATAGGGCAACAACCTCTATTGGCGGATGTGTGTGGTTAAAAATGAGTTATAGGCGAAAGTTGAAGTATGAGGCATGTAAAAGTTGTGAGAATCTATTGTAGAGAGCGTATAGAGGTCTATCTTTTTGCGATCCTCACTCTGCTGCTTTGTTGCTTAGCTGGCGCAGCCTCTGCACGTGAGTACCATTTTCGAGGGTTGACTATTGCCGATGGATTATCGGATATGCTAGTGAATCGGATTTATGAGGATTCCGAGGGGATGATGTGGTTTGGTTCGCATAACTCAATTGATCGTTTCGATGGTTATAATATTGAGTCATTCTCTTTTGAGTGCGACTCCTTAAATCCAAATATAAAGATCAGCCGTATAAATGATATTGTTGAGACTCCGTCGGGACAGCTTTATGTGGCAAACAATATTGGATTGTGGGAGCTTAAAAAGGAGGAGGGTCGATTGGTTCGGCTTTTTGCCGATCGGATCAACGAGCTGGTGTTGTCGCTTCACTTTAGTGATGGCGTTGGGCTTATGGTTGGGGCAGAATCGGGACTCTATATTGTGAACAATGGGGAGATAAACCAGATTAAAATCGAGGAGGATCTATTCTCGTATTACAACTCTATAAAGGATATCTTTGTCGATTCCGATCAAATGATATGGGTCGCAACGCAGAGGGCATTAAGCTCAATTGATCCAAATAACGACTTTGCTGTAAAAACCTTCAAAGACCAAAGCGGTGCGGTTAATAGTATTCACAGCTTTGTGAAGATTGATGGCAAGATATATTTGGGTACGTTAAATGATGGCCTCTTCTGTTTCGACACGAAGAGCGCTAGTTATGCGCCCTATATCGATGTCGGTTGCGCCAAGATTACAGCTCTGAACTCCGACTCTGAGGGCGATTTATATGTGGCAACGGACGGAGGAGGCGTTCATAAAGTATCGACTCAAGGTGATCGCATTGTTCAATCTTTCAACTACTCGCCCAATGACAAGGGGTCGATTCGCTCAAATGCAGCCTATTCGTTGTTGATCGACAAGAGGGATGAGTTATGGATCGGATATTACCAAGCGGGGGTGGATTACACTCTGCATCAGAGTGATATGTTTCAAATCTCAGATCTGTCGGGATTGCTCGATACGCAAAATATATCTGTGAGAAGTTTCGCTGAGCACGAAAACTGGATCGTTGTAGGTGCGCAAGATGGATTGTATTTGGTCGATAAAAAGAGTGGCAAGATTGCGGAGTATCACAATCAAATAGAGTCCAATGCGGTGCTCTCTATCCTATTCCACGATGGGCTGTTCTACATAGGGTGTTATGGCTCGGGCTTAAGGGTTCTCGATCCATCGACAAAGCAACTACATGGTTTCCCTATTGCCAATCCAATATTTACAAAGGGGATAGTATATAGCCTCTGCACCGATAAAAACAATCACTTGTGGATTGCCACCTCGGGAGGTGTCTTTTGCTACGAAGCGAAGAGCAGAAGTGTCGTTCATAAATTTACGATGCACAACTCGCCGCTGCCATCAAATATGGTATATCGTGTCTTTTTCGACTCCGAAGGCAAGGGGTGGTTAGCGACCAAAAATGGCATGGTGCTATACGATCCTAAAACACAAAGAGTGCGAACAGAGCTCTTCCCAAAGGAGTTTGTAAACGAGGAGGCGGTGAGGTATATATATGAAGATAGTCACCAAAATCTCTATTTCTTGCCAGATCGGGGTGGGATATATCGTTCGAATTTAGATATGAGCCAATGCCGACGTGTAGATCCCTCACTGGGGATTCATAGCGATAAATTTTCATTTGTGATAGAGGATGCCGGTGGTTATATCTGGGTGGGTAGCGACAATGGATTGATACGCACAACAGAGGGGTGGGATAATTTCTCGCACTTCGGATTCTCGGATGGCATCACAGAGTCTATTTTCCCAATCGGTGCGGCATACGTAGGCGATGAGGGAGATATGTATATCGCCTCGCCACGAGGAGTGTTGAGCCATAGAGCTCAGAGCGAGGCAATGACATCTCACGAGTATCGACCTATCAAAATCACCTCGACAAAAGTTAATGGCCAGGAGTATAAAAATTTTGCAAACGCCAGACTTTCAACCACTCAAAACCATATTGAGTTCAACTTCAGCGCATTAACTTACACTAAGCCACAGAGCGAGCTCTTCGAGATTTTACTTGAGGGACGAGACACGGAGTGGGAAATATTATCGGGAGATAATAGAGCTAGTTACTTCAATTTAGCTTCGGGTGAGTATAGATTTAGGGTTCGAAGAATGGGTGAGCAGCAGAGTGAGGCGAGTGTGGAGTTCTCGATTGGGTTATCGCTAAGTTATATTCTCTTTTGTTTAGCTATTATCATAACTCTGATTTTCTCTGTCGTGTCGTGTGTTATCGTAGTGCGCGAGAGAAGAAGGCATCAGGAGGCAGAAAAGAGTAAGAGGTATAGCAATATAAAAATCTCGGATGAGGAGTGCGAAAAGTTGTTGGCAAGATTGAATTTATATATGGCAGAGCAGAGGCCATATATCGACGCCAATCTCAAAATCACAGATTTGGCAAAGGCTCTAAATACCTCGTCGAGCACTCTGTCGTATACGCTTAACCAACACCTAAAAGTTGGGTATAATGGTTATGTAAATGAGTTTAGAATTGCTCGATTCAAGGAGCTTGTCATCGACGAAAAATACTCTAAATATACGTTGGTCGCAATATGTGAATTGTGTGGATTCTCATCACGAGCGACCTTCTTTAGAGCCTTCAAAAAGAGCGTAGGAGTGACCCCAACTGAGTATATAGAGAGTCTCAAAAAATAATTTGATACATTGGATTACATGTCGTAAAAGATTGAAATTTAATTGTTTGATAGCAAATGAGTCTCGTTATTTTTTAGTGAGAGCTATTCAGAATCTATTAATGCTATTTTTTAGGATTTGTGACCTATTTTTGTGTTAGATTATAAATAAAACAGACCACACAAATCTAAAAAACTATGACTCACTTCAAAAAACTTACACTTCTCGTTTGCGCTTCGCTTCTGCTCTCTACTGCCACAGCGCAAGATAAGATGATGCCATTTTCGGCAAGTGCATACTCTCCGCAAGGGTGGCTGAAAGGTATGCAAGATCGTGCTATCGAAGGTTACACCGGACACATGGAAAAGTATAGCGAGCCGAACGACGAAATGCGCTTCCCGCTAAACACTTGGGCTGAGATGCCCTACGAAGAGATGCCATGGGGTGATCTCGAAGCAGAGGCGTACTACCTCGATGGATTGGCTCGATTGGCATACATCTCAAAGGATCAAGAGCTAATCACAAAGGTAAAGGGGGTTATAGATGCCATTGTTGAAAATCAGCAGGAGGATGGATTCTTCTTTACCCCATCGAAAAGAGATAGTTTCCACAAAGTGGATCTTGAGCAGGGATTGGAAGATCCTAAATATACATATAAGGATGATGGCGAGATTGGTTCATACGCCACATCAGAGATCCAACGCCATCTCCCATCACAACTATCACGTGACTATTGGGCAACAGCGGTCTTGAACAGAGGTATCTTGGCTCTTTACGACGCTTCGGGAGAGGAGAAATATATTCAATTCCTAAAAAAGTTCTATGATTATATGCCTGAATTTGTGCGTGAAGTAAGCCTTGATGCAGCGATCTCAGGCACCGAGATGCACTTCTTGCGCCACCTTGTAAATTTGGAGACCCTTTTTGAGGTGGCCGAAAGACTCGATGATAAGGAGCTAGCAAAAAAAGGAGCTCGCATATTGAAAAACCACGAGAGTGGAATGTATCGTTCATTCTTGGCCAATGATTTCGACTACGCACGTGTTTGCCACGGAGTGACGTTCAACGAGGTGAGCAAGGTGTTTGCAGCAACCAATATGATAAACAACAAAAAGTATATCGAGGCTGTCGAGAATGCCTACGACTTCCTGCAACGTGAACATTTCCAACCTTATGGTGTCAACTCCGCAAATGAGTATCTGCAAGGCATCGGAGCATTTAACTCCACGGAGCTGTGCGACATTGTCGATATGATGTGGTCGTCGACGTGGCTCGCTCGAAACACCGCCAAATCGAAGTATGGAGATATTATCGAGAAGGGTTTCTTTAATGCCATGCCAGCCTCTACGGATGAGTACAACACCCATGTATATGTATTCTCGCCAAATAGAATCCCAGGAACTACGATCAACTATCGAGGTTCACGCCACGACTACCGTGATTCATACCACCCACCTTGTTGCACAGGAAACATCAATCGAGGATTACCAATTTTTATCCAAAGCATGGTTATGCGTGCCGATAAGCGAGACCTTGCATTTGTAACATACGCACCCAATAAATTCGATGGAGAGCTTGGTGGCGAGAAGGTATCATTCACCACCACCACGAACTACCCATTTGACGACAAAATCGAGATCAGCGTAGATCGATCGATTAACAAAAAGTGCAAACTCTACTTTAGAATCCCATCATGGTGCAAAGATGCTTCGGTGGCGGTAAATGGCACAAAACAAGAGCTAGAGATCAACGACAAGGGTTTTGTAGCTATAAACAGAGAGTGGGCAAAGGGTGATAAAATTTCACTTCAATTCCCAATGGAGTGCGAAGTTATCGCAAGTCGTGAGATTAAACTCATCAAACCTGGCACCGCCAAAGAGCAATATGTAGCTCCTGGAACAGCAAATATCAAAACTTCGGCAGAGGTTGCTGCCGGACGACCTTTTGCATACGTTATGCGTGGCCCATTGCTCTATGCTCTAAATGGAGAGGCTACATCGGTGAACCAGATCAAGGATCCTAATTGGGACTACAGCTACGCTTTGTCGCCTAACACAACAGATTTTAAGGTGTCGACCTCTCCGCTCAACAACAGCTGGGCATGGGATGTCGACTCACCTCCAATTAAAATCGAGATTGCTGCCCAAAGCATAGATTGGAAGGTCACCCCTCAAGATCCTCAGCTACCCGATAGTCAGATAAAAAACGACCCAGCTCAGAGCCAAAAGATCACATTGGTACCTTACGGATGCACGAGATTTAGAGTTGCTTCGTTCCCTATCCTAGAGAGATAAATTAACCTAACTGAAAGATAAAAAATGGAAAAGAGAATTATGTATGTTGTTGCCATGATTGTGGCAGTAGCAAATCTATCCGTCGCAACTCAAGCCTTTGGAGCTGAGACGAGCACAAAACAAGTGGAGGTGTCCTCATTCGAGGAGCTTATGCCTTACCTAAAAATGAGCGATGTTAATGTGATGATGACACCAGGAACATATCGCGTAACGGCCGACGATGTGAGGGGTGGTAAATTCCCACTAGTGAAATACCAAATCAAAACCGCACATCAAGTTAAGCCACATTCAAATTTTTCTCAATTTTTAAATACCTCTGCCAAAATTCCTCGATCGTAAGGTTCTCCAAAGCAGAATGCCTACG
>JAWXTJ010000066.1:0-7915 GCA_044433665.1 Rikenellaceae bacterium | reverse complement strand
ATTATTCACTTAATTAATTAAATGAATGAAAACTATTTATAGCTGCTCAAATACTTCAAAGAACGTTGTCCATATATTTTATTATAAGAACTTTTCGTTTCTCGTTTCCTTATCGTTTTTTCTCAAACCGAAAGGGACTGCAAAGGTAAGACCTTTTTTCGTAACTTCCAAATGTTTTTGAAAAAATATTTTTTTTAAGAACTTTTTAACCTCTTCGACATTCATCCAATCTCTCGAAATCATGACCCTCATTTAATTGAGGTGGAAAAGGATTGCAAAGATAAGTGGTTTATTTTTAATATCCAAATGTTTTGCCGTTTTTCTTTAAAGAAACTTTTTGACAAAGAACTTTGCAACGCCGTTTTCCTTTGTTGCGGGTGCAAATATAGAGACTTTATTTCGAACTGCCAAATGTTTTTGATGTTATTTTTACACCTAAATCTGCCGCAATGCGGTAACTTATCTGATTGTTAAGCAATTAAGCTAAAAAAAAGTTTTCGACATTTTTTACAATGCCGAAAACCTTATATATAATATATAGGTATAGGGGCTCTACCCTAACACCATCATTGAACAACCGAGATTAACACTCCGAGCGAACCTCTGCAAAAAGATCAACATCATCTGCCGAAGAGTCCATAATATATTGGTAAGCCTCCTCGATTTTCGCTGCTGCCATCTTAGAAAAGATCTTTGCCGACTGTGCGTACTCGTCACATTGGGCTGCTTGACGAGATAAAAGAAGTGTCATTATGATATGTCCAGCTGTCTCAACTAAGCGACGAGCATGGAAATCTTTGTATCCACTCTTCTCTTTTTCGATAGTTGAAACCTTTTCGATCATCTCAACAAACTTCGATTTCATCTCTTTTACCTTCGCAACAACTGGTGCAACTGAGTCTGCATACTCCTCAGCGAGGTATGCGTCGATCTGCTCGATGAAGATTCCCTTTGTTACAGCATTAATTGCCGCCACAACTTGAAGTTGTGAAGTTCCCTCGTAGATATTCATAATACGAGCATCACGATAGTGGCGCTCACATGCGTAATCTTTCATATAACCAGATCCGCCATGAATTTGAACTGAGTCATATGCAAGTTGATTTGCATACTCCGAAGCGAAAAGTTTTACAAGTGGAGTGAATCCATCTGCAAGACGATTGTAATATTTCATCTCTTGACGCTCCTCTGGTTCCAGTTTACGCTCGTGAGAAATATGTCCATATTGTTTGTAGATCTCAACAAAGCGAGTTGTCTCATATAAAAGTGCACGTGCACTTTGCACTTTTGCCTTCATATTTGAAAGCATTTCGCTTACGGCAGCAAATTGGATAATTGGTTTTCCGAATTGCGCACGCTCGTGAGCATATTTCAAAGCCTCACGATATGCCGCCTCACAAAGACCCACCGATTGAGCACCGATACCCAAACGTGCAGCATTCATAAGAGACATTACATATTTGATAAGACCCATTTTGCGGTCACCGACCAAACGAGCAGGGGCATTTGTAAAGACTAGCTCACATGTTGGAGAGCCTTTGATTCCCAATTTATTCTCAATGCGACGCACTTTGATACCGCCATCACGCTTATCGTGAACCAACATCGAGAGACCACGAGCGTCCGAAGTTCCCTCTTCTGTACGAGCCAACACTAGCGATACCTCGCCATCTCCATTGGTGATAAAACGTTTTACGCCATTAAGTAGCCAGCGATCTGAAGCCTCATCATAGGTTGCTTTCAACATCACGGCACCAAGATCTGAACCTGCATCAGGCTCGGTAAGATCCATTGCGCAGGTTGCTCCCTCTGATACCCACGGTAAAAAATGTGCTTTGATCTCCTCTGAGGCGAACTCATTGAGTGTTTCAGCGCAATCTTGCAGACCCCAAATATTTTCGAAACCTGCATCGGCACGAGAGACCATCTCGTTGGCCATAACGAAGGTTACAAGTGGCGCATTGAGTCCATTATATTTACGTGGCAGAGTCAAGCCGCTAAGTCCTGCATCTACAACAGCCTTTAGGTTTGCTGAGGTTCCACTTGCGTAAACTACATGGTCATCAACAACCTTTGGCCCCTCATGATCGACACTTTCTGCGTTTGGTGCGATGGTCTCGGCGCAAACTTCACCTGTTATTGCAAGCGTGCGACGCAACGAGTCCATTGCATCTTCAAAATTTTGTGGTGCGAAGTCATAGAGATCTTTCTCTGCGAAACCACGCTCCTTTAGCTCCACGATTTTGCGCATCAATGGATGCTCAAAATGGAACTGTAAGTCTTTATTATCTAAAAAGAAATTTGCCATTACTTCGAGTTTTGTTTATAGTATTTAATCATCTTTGGGATAATCTCGTTCACATCTCCCGTAATTGCATAATCTGCAAGTTTATTGATTGGAGCCTCCGAATCGTTATTAATCGAGATAACCATTGCCGATTGATCCATACCCGCAGTATGCTGAATTTGACCTGAGATACCGCAAGCTACATATAATTTTGGACGAACAGTAACTCCCGTTTGGCCAATTTGACGAGCATGTTCTGTGAATCCAGCATCTACCGCTGCACGGCTTGCACCAACTTCACCTCCGAGGACTTCGGCCAATTCGTGAACAAGTTTGAAATTCTCTTTCGAGCCCATTCCATATCCACCTGCAACGATGACTCCTGCACCTTTAATATCAATTTTGCTCTCCTCGATTTTACGATCTAGGATTGTTACAGCCATATCGCTTGGGCTAACATAGCTCTTCCAATCAATCGCCTTGATCTCCGCAGCTCCAGGTGTTGCTGCAAGCTCCTTGCGCATTACACCCTCACGAACGGTTGCCATTTGTGGACGGTTGTCTGGGTTGATGATCGTTGCGATAATATTTCCGCCAAAGGCTGGACGAATTTGATACAACAAGTTTTTATACTCGGTTTTTGTTTTTGGGTCTGTATGGTCACCGATTACAAGCGACGTACAGTCTGCTGTAAGACCGCTGAAGAGTGCCGAAGAGACACGTGGGCCTAAGTCACGACCAACAGTTGTTGCACCAAAAAGTGCAATTTGTGGCTGCTCAGCTTTGAAAAGGCCAACCAAAACAGATGTGTGAGGAAGCGTGCGATATGGAGCAAAGATTGCATCATCGGCAACCCAAACTGTATCAACTCCATAAGGCGCAAGCTCTGATGCGATAGTCGAAAGCGTCTCCGAGATCACCACAGCCTCTAATTTTACACCAAGCTCCGTCGCTAATTCACGACCTTTGGTAAGCAACTCTAAGCTCACGTCGGCAATTTTGCCCTGCTCGATTTCTATATATACAAATACATTGTTCATAATTTCGTGAGATTAGATTATCCGAGCGTATGGCTCGAAATTAGTTCAACCATAAGTTCATTGATCTGCTCGTCGCAACCTGTTAGTTGTTTTGACTCCTTAGCTTGGAAGACTACATTTTCGATCTTCTTCACCTTGGTTGGAGATCCTGTAAGACCCAATTGTTGCTCATCTGGATCAACATCTGCTGCACTCCACTCAAAGATTTTAAGGTAATCACGCTCCGAAGCTAATTTTGCCGAAAGAGATTCAGGCTCGGCTGCGATCTCCGAAGGGATCATTGCATATTTATACTTCATCACACGACGTGCATTTTGTGGACGACACTCAGCGAACGAACCATTAACCGTAAACAGAGCTGGCAAAGCAGACTCCACGATCTCGATTCCATTCTCCAAACGACGCTTAACCACAAGCGACGACTCTTTGATCTGCTCGATTGATTCAATATAGGTAATTTGAGGCAATCCCAATTTTTCAGCAACTTGAGGACCCACTTGAGCGGTATCACCGTCGATTGCTTGACGACCTGCGAAGATCACATCTGGCTCAATCTTGCGAAGTGCACACGATAGAGCATAAGAGGTCGCTAAAGTATCTGAACCTGCAAACTTACGATCAGTAAGCAGATAACCGCCATCAGCACCACGGAACATTGATTCACGAATAATTTCTGCCGCACGATAAGGTCCCATTGTTAAGATGTAGACTGTCGAACCCTCAACAGCATCTTTCAAAGTAAGTGCTGCCTCCAAAGCGTTAAGATCCTCAGGATTGAAGATCGCTGGCAGAGCAGAACGGTTTACCGTACCCTCGGCTGTCATAGCATCCTTACCCACATTACGGGTATCGGGCACTTGCTTGGCCAGCACAATAATTTTCAACTCTTTTTTCATTTGGTAAATTTTAGGTATTAAAAAAAAGAAGAACTCTTTGGAGTCTATCGCTCACACAGCGATAAACTCACAAGAGAGTTCTTTAAAATATTTATCTTATAATTGTTTCATCTCGATCGGGACCCACCGAAATAACCTTGATAGGCACTCCAGTCTCAGCCTCGATAAACTCGACATACTCCTTAAATTCCGCTGGGAAATCTTCGTAGTTCTTCACCGAGCAAATATCACACTGCCAACCCTTGAATTCACGATAGATTGGTTTAATATCGCACTCGACTGTATATGGGAAGTGATCTACCCTTTCACCATTGATTTCGTAAGCTACAGCAACCTTAATTGTCTCGAAGTCGTTCATAACGTCCGATTTCATCATAATTAGCTGTGTTGCTCCGTCGATCATAATTGCATATTTCAGAGCCACCATATCGAGCCATCCGCAACGACGCTCACGACCCGTTACTGCACCATACTCACGACCGATGTCACGCATTTGGCGACCCGCCTCATCAAAGAGTTCAGTTGGGAATGGACCACTACCAACTCTGGTACAGTATGCTTTAAAGATTCCAAAGACCTCACCAATTCTATTTGGAGCAACTCCAAGGCCTGTACATGCACCTGCACAAACGGTATTCGAAGAGGTTACAAATGGATATGAACCAAAGTCAACATCCAAGAGTGTACCTTGAGCACCCTCGGCCAAGACCGCTTGATCGTCCATCAATAGATTGTTTACTGTCTGCTCCGAGTCGATGATGTTGAATTGTTTAAGGTATTCAATACCCTCGAACCACTGCTTCTCTAGCTCCGCAATATCATATTGATAGTTCATCGCCGAAAGTGTCGCTTCGTGACGAGCCTTTGCAGCTGCGTAGATTGATGTGAAGTCAAGGAATATATCTCCAACTCTCACACCATTGCGGCTGATCTTATCGGTATAGGTTGGGCCGATACCCTTTCCTGTTGTTCCAATCTTTGCACTTCCCTTAGCTGCTTCGTTAGCTGCATCGAGAACTCTATGTGTTGGCATTATAAGGTGTGCCTTTTTCGAAATCGAAAGGCGTTGAGTCAAATCGTGACCACTCTTTGCGAGAGCCTCAGCCTCCTCACGGAAAAGAATTGGGTCTAAAACCACACCATTACCGATGATATTTGTTTTGTCACCTTGGAAAATTCCAGATGGGATCGAACGAAGGATATACTTTTCGCCATTAAACTCCAATGTATGACCTGCATTTGGGCCACCTTGGAAACGAGCAACTACTTTATAGTTAGGTGTCAACACATCAACAACCTTACCTTTACCCTCATCGCCCCATTGCAATCCAAGAATTACATCTACTTTCTTCATATAACTACTTAAATATTAACTTATGCTAAAAACGTTTAGAGTTCAAAGATATAAAAAAAAATTAACATTAACTAGAACAAACAAGATAAAATATTAACAACCCCACTAAAATAAACTTTTAGCAGGGTTGTTTTATATATTTTTTCTATTTTTATTTTGTTGCAGAGTCTGATTCTAAGGCTAAACGTCGGCGGATAAAATCTATAATATAGTCGGCTGTTTGATCTAAACCAAGCAACGAGGAGTTAACACAAAGATCATACGAAGAGGCGTGTCCCCATTGACCTGTTCCATAAAAATTATAATAGCTTGCTCGTGATTCGTCACAACGATCAATCATTCGCTCCGCTTCTCGCTCGCTTATCGAATGAAGCATTGCAATGCGTGCAATTCTATCTGCTCGACCTGCCGTAATGAAAATATTAACGCTTAATGGATGATCCCGAAGAATATAATCTGCACATCGACCCACAAAGAGTGCTGAATCCCGAGAGGCTATTTCACGAATAACATCACTCTGAATTGTAAAGAGCGCCTCGGCACTAAGCACATTGTTTGCCGCAGCATCACTTCCTGTAAATGGATTTCGCAAATAGCTTAAGAGTGTCGAAAGACTCTTTTTTTGACTATGCTCATCAACCCTCTCGAAGATCTCATCGCTGATTCCACTCTGCTTTGCGGCTAACTTAATGAGTTTTTTATCGTAAAACTCAATTCCGAGACTCTCGGCAACCTTCACTCCTATATCACGGCCTCCACTACCAAGCTCTCGACCGAGATTAATAATAAATTTTTTCTCCATAACATTTACGATTTTGCACTTTGTCCCTCTTGCAAACTACCCTCTTGACCAAAACGCTTAAGTTGACCTCGAAGCAATATAACAGCCAAAACTGTCGCTAAGAAGTCCGAAATTGGCATGCTCGCCCATACTCCCCAACTTCCACTGAGCGACGTATAACGAGTAAGCATAATCGGAAGAAGTATCAAACAAGGCAACAAAAAGATCAATTGACGAGATAAAGATAAGAAAATTGCTCGTGAAGCCATTCCAATACTCTGAAAAAAGTTTGAAGTAACCATCTGAATACCTACAATCGGGAAAACACTCAGAGTAATACGCATACCAACAACTGAAAGTTCAATCAACTCCTTATCGGTGGTGAATGCCGAAACAGCATAATATGGTAAAAATTGACCGATTATAAAACCGATGGTCGTTACAATTGTGGCTCCGATGATAGTCAACCTCAACACCTCTTTAACTCGACCATACTCCCGAGCTCCATAATTATACCCTGCAATAGGCTGCATACCTTGATTAATACCCATCACAATCATCACAAAGACAAAGGCTACACGATTAACAATTCCATAAGCACCAACATTGAGATCTCCACCATACTCCTTTAACCCCTTATTAAGAAAAATAACGATCAAACAAGCAGCTAAATTCATACAAAATGGAGACATTCCAATTGCAAAAATATTCTTTACGATTTTCAATTGCAAACGATAGATTCCACGTCCAAAATGGAGTAGCTCCTTTTTATCAGAGAAAATATGTAACTGCCATGCAAGTGAAATCACCTGAGCAATAATGGTTGCAATGGCAGCGCCACGAATACCCCAATCGAAACCATAAATAAATATTGGGTCGAGCACAGCGTTAATTAAAACGGCATTAATGGTTGCAGCCATCGAACGTCGAGGATGTCCCGAGGCTCTTAATATTGCATTTAGGCCAAGGAACATATGAGAGATAAGATTACCTGCAAGGATAATCTGCATATAATCCCGTGCATAACCTATCGTATTCTCACTCGCCCCAAAGAAGAAGAGAATCGGATCGAGAAAGATAAAACAGATCAAACCAAAGAGACCTCCAATAATACAATTCAGAACAACGACATTTCCCAAGATCTGTTGAGCCGATTTATAATCTCGCTGACCAAAGCGAAGCGAGATTAAGGTCGAAGCACCCATACCAACAAGTGAACCGAAAGCCGCTGCAAGGTTCATAAGTGGGAAGGTGAGCGCAAGTCCCGAGATTGCCATAGCTCCGACACCTTGACCGATAAAGATACTGTCGATCATATTGTAGAGCGACGAGGCGGTCATCGCAATAATTGCTGGCACGGCATACTGCATAAGCAATCTGCGAATTGACATGGTGCCCAGCTGAGTAATTTGCTTATTATCTACACTCATTTAATACCAGGTGGGTTCTAAAAATTGCTTTTTCACTCCAAAATTTAGGACAAGAACCCGTAATATCCTAAATTGAAGTGTTTATCTGACATCAAAGTTAAATCAAAAAGTTCTAAAATACAAACCT
>JAWXTJ010000065.1:0-9462 GCA_044433665.1 Rikenellaceae bacterium | reverse complement strand
GAAATTCAGGGTAGCCTTTAGCTGAAGAAAACAACTCAATTATAGTTGATCGTTTTGGTGAGGTGCGAATGTGAACATATCATACCATAGACCATTAGAGTTGTATTCTGATGGCCAACCATTACTCTCGAACAGTAGATTTGTATATGGCATCGCCTTGCCTAGGCGGTTCACGAAGTGGTTGTATACAACCGACCAACATGCGCTATAACCACTAACCTCATCTTCTTGGCTTGATATTGAACTCCATTTACTATATTTCTTTGCAGCTGTGAAATCTTGATACACTTTGTACTCAACATCTAATCCCAAAAGTACTTGAGCGGTATACTCGAAACCTTTAAGTATAACCTCCTCATTCTCAAGGTACATCTCGTCATGACCTTGATTGTAAGCTACCTCACAGAATAGCGCTGCACAACTCAAACCAAATTGAACGTGTCCTTGGTCACGTCCTGTTTCTTGACATTGACCTGTCTCTGCGTCGAAATAATGATAGATGGTTCCATTTCCATTTCCGTTAAGGAACTCATTTACTGCAAATGAATACATCTCTGTATCCTCTGCAACAACTGCAATAGCCAAATATGTAAGACATGCACACAAACCCCAGTTACCATTGGTGTAGGCTCCATCAATCTCCTTATTGAAGAACCAATCCAAAACTGGTATAAAACAACCAACAAGAAGATTATCAACGATTGAGGCTTTCTTCTCATCGGTAAGACCTGAGTAACCATCAAGTAAGGCTAAGGCTGCCGCTGCGTGATAACCTTGACCACACATTAGAGGTGCGTTACCTGTGTTGTATAGTACCGTCACACTTTGAGAGTATTGATAAAGAATATCAAGCGCTTTATAGGCGTGATCCTCTGCATCCTCAACACCCAAAGCATACTGCAATGCACTCATATAGGCTGCATCGAAGTGACGAGTAACGGTTGTTGAGTTTGATGAGAAAGTCTCTGTATAGGTGTTTCCAGCCTCATCCGTAGAACCTGCTGTACCTGCGTCACGAGCTATGTATGTCGGGATATTGCCGATATAATCGGTGTAGGTCGACTTTGAATAGCTGTAGTTTGTTAGATCCTTGTATGAGTTGTATGCAATACCCGACGAGCTAGCCGCTGCAAGTATAGCTTTCATTTTATTAAGGTTTGCAGTTCCGTGGATGACACCATCGCTTACCGAGGGAACAAAATTATAACCCGAAAGATCAACCTCTTCGTCTTTCTCCAGGTCGGGAAGAGCATCAATACCTGGGGTCTCACCAGATACAATATCAACGTATGAGCAAGAACTTTGATGTGTTATCATCACAAGTCCTAAACATAATATAAATATTTTTTTCATTTTCTTGAATATTAAAGTGTTAAATAATTAAAAGTGAGTGCTTTTAAAAATGTGGCAATAATTGTTTTTCACTACTTATTACTCCTCAGCATTGATTTCAGCCCAATAAGCCTCCTCAGCTTCAACAAACGCATTCATTGCTTCGGCTGTCTTGAAGAAGTGTGCCCAGTAGAATTGTGCACTTGTTCCCCAATGTGTTTGACCTATTGTTCCACCATAATCCTCGATAAATAGAGGTGTGTCAGCACTTGTATATCCTGTTGTTGAGTCAAAATCTGTGAATGATTTTTGGCTGGCTGTTCCATATCCAGTACCTGTGATGATTCTATCGAAAACAATATGCCACATTGAACCAGAAGAGTCGATGATCTCATCCGAAACAATTGGATTCTCCACGCAATTAGTTCCTCCAGATGTGAAGTAGCTATCTTGGAAGCAGAACATGTAAATTTGTGGTGTAATTGTCTCTCCAGACCAAACTGTAGTGTCGTTTGGATCTGTATAGTAGTATGGTGTTATAGATGGAGAGTTATTACAATATGAACGGATCCAGATACGACCTAGATTACCTGTCCATGTCTCCCACTCGAAGGTATTTACCATTCCCTCAGGGAAGCCAACTTTGAATGCTAGGTATGGATAATCTTTATATTGAATACGGCTATCTCCCGTTTGAGGATGAATGTAATTCATGTTTCCTGTGAATCCTTGATCTGGGTCGATATTTAGCGAAACATATCCTTTGCTTGCTGTAGAGTAATCGATAGATGTATAGCTGCTATTATTGAGTGAAAGACCCATCGCTGCAAAGTTAGTTGCATTGGTAGCCTCACAGAAGTTTAGTGACTGCATACCATCATAACCTACACTAACCGAAATTGTTTGGCTCATCACCTCTTTACCCTCAACAGCATCGTAAGCGGTGATCGTTGCCGAACCACCCTCTTTAACGCCCGTGATAACACCATTGTCATCAACCGAGACAGATGAAGGATCAGAAGACTCCCAAGCGATCAAGTCACGTGTTGCATTATCTGGAGTGATTGTAGCTCTTAGAGTGTAGAACTCACCTGGACTCAATGGGTGAAGAACTGGCTCAACGCTCAATGATGTCAATGGAACTGGCTCATTGACAACTAATTTCACACGGTGAGATGGGATATTGTAGTCAACGACACCAACCGAGCGAGAAGTAATAGCAAGATATGTCTCACCTACGGCATGAGCTGTAAGTACACCATTAGTGTAAGTTGCAATTGACTCATCCTCGACAACACAGTTTACACCAGAGTAGGTTCCAGCGGGAGTAGTTTCAACTTTATTTGCCAGCTCTAAAGAGACTCCTCTAAACATTTCAAAGTCGCTAATTGAGATTGATGTTGGAGACTCCAAAACTGTAACGTTAACTGTCTTTAGTGCAAAGAAGCTATAATCTTGTGTAACGGTAAGACTTGTCGTTCCGATAAAGTTAGCTGTAACAGAGACGTTATTGCTTCCGTCAGCTTGGTCGATAGATGCAATAAGAGCATTGTTTGTTGCCCATGCACATGATGGATATGTTACATTGTCAGCAAAAGTAACTTTAATATACTCGGTCATATTGAGAGCCATAGATAGCTCAGTGCTTACATTTAGGTCAACATCGCTAGCAACAATAAACTCTTCGAGCTCACCATACTCTGGAATTGACTCTTCACACGCCGTTGTCGCTAACATTGCAATCGACAACAAACCTGCATAGATTGCCCAAGTCTGCTTTTTAAATTTTATATTTTTCATTTTCTTTTAGTTTTATCTATATTACGAACTATTCCCAACCTGGATTTTGCACCAAGCTCGCATTCAACTCTAACTGCTCCGATGGAATTGGATATAGATATTGCTTATCGTTCCATGTGCGACCTGTCTCCACGACACAGAATCCATCTGAGTCGGTTGATGTATATTTGATTGTGATACCAGCTTTGGTAAATGTATCATAGTGAACACCTTTAATATCTTTACCCATCATATCGCTTCCGATATACCAACGTGCAATATCATCTGGACGACACGCCTCCATAAACATCTCAACGCTTCTCTCACGACGGATTTCTGTCTGCATATCAAGATCGTATTGTGCAACTAGTTCATTTGAAAGACCTGGCATAGTTGGATTTGATCTCCAACGCACAAGGTTGAGCGATTTGTTAAGATCATCATTCGATATTGCATCGTTAAGTTCGTAAACTGCCTCTGCGTAAGTCAAAAGAACCTCTGCGTAGCGAATAACTGGGAAGTCGAAACTCTCGTTAGTACTTACATGGTCACGATCGGCAGTCCATTTATGATTATTATATCCGCTACCATTTGATCCTGTGCAAGTTACTAGATTCACCTCATCGGATGAGTCCCATGAAACACGACCATTACCATAGGCGTAATATTGCTCACCTGGTTTCAACATAATCATATCCATACGTAGGTCACGATTAACAAACTCAGAGGTTGGAGAATCTGTATAACCCGCAAATCCTGATCCCTCAGCTGTGATAGGTACACCCGTTGTATTCATTGCAAATAGATCAGCGAAATATTTACTGATGTAGATTCCATTATTTTGGAACGAGTGGCTAATTGCTTTACCTGAGGTATATACATCGGTTTCGTATTGACGAGCAAAGATATACTCTTTATTATCTGATTTTACATAATTTTTAGGGTTCGATTGAACATTCTCCAAAATAAACAGATAACGGTAAGCATCCTCCAAATCAGCTGTTGCAGAGCCTGCCGAACCGAATAGAACAAATTGATTGCTATTCATTACAGCTTCAGCAGCAGAAATAGCAGTCTCAAATAACCAAGAGGTGTGATCGCTAGCGCCATAACGATTTTTCTGCCATGTACCCTCGAAGAGAGCCATACGAGCAAGTTGTGCCCAAGCGGCCTCTTGCGAAACACGTCCATAACCCTCAGAGAGTGTGCTAAAAGCTGGCAGGTAGGTAATCGAGGTTTGAAGATCTGAGACGATCTGCTTGATAACCTCCTCACGAGAGTTACGTGGTGCCGACAACTCTGGAGAGTCAACATCCAAGACATCGAGAACGATGATCGCCTCACCGAAAACTGTCAATAACTCAAAATATTGACATGCACGGAAATAATATGCTTCACCGAGCGGTTGCGAGATTGCATCTTGGTCAGAGAAATCCTCAGCATTTTCGATTAGAAGGTTGAACTTACGTATCCAGCTATATGGAGTTGTGTAGTTCGAATCGGTTGTTGGAATCGAGACCGAACCATAGCTATAACTATTATAAGTACTTCCAGTGTATAGATCAGCTCTAACATCGCTGTGAATATTGTCAAATAACTCATTAAAATCACGAGTACTGCTATAGAAGTTATTAGCAAACGAAGTAAAATCATTGGCTGAAACCCACATTGTACCATCACTGAGCTGATCTAAAGGGCTCAGTTCAAGACAAGAGGATAGTGTAGCGCATGAAGCCACCACCACTAAAAATTTATTTATTATCTTTGATTTCATTTTATTCTATTTAAAAAGTTACGTTAACACCGAAAGTAAATGTTCTATTGAATGGATAACGCTCAGTGGAAGAGACATCTGAAGTTTGCTCAGGATCCCAACCATCACGAATAGAGGTGAACTCCCAAAGATCGGCTCCCGAGAAGTAGATACGCAATGCTGAAAGACCATTCAATTTGCGAAGTACCGACTCTGACAATGAGTAACCAAGTGTCAAGTTTTTCAAACGCACATATGAACCATTCTCAACAGACCATGTTGAACATTGATAATTATAGGTGTTGATTGTACCTGTACTGCTTAGTGGTGGATAGTAACCATCCATATTATCTGTCGACCAAATATCATCGAGAGCATAGTTCGATGAATTTAACCACGCTGCACGCATTGGAATTGCGTCACCACCATTACGATATACCGTACGGTTTGCAACACCCTGGAAAGTTACACTAAAGTCAAAGTTTCTCCAATATAGACCAGCATTAAATGAGTATGAAATCTCTGGTGCGCTTGTTCCGAGGTAGACATAATCCTCAGAGTTCAAAAGGCCGTCACCATTAACATCCTCATACATATTATCACCTACACGCAATGTAGATGGCATATCAATACCATTATTTTCGTAATAATATCCCATATATTTCTCTAATTGATCCTCATTTTCGATCTTACCTGAGTATTGCAATCCGAAGTATGAACCAATTGGATAACCCTCGATAGTTGAGTTGTAACCATTTGAGATAACGCTCGATGCTCCTATATCGGTGATAACATTCGTGCTATACGATATATTTCCACCAACCATATAGCGAAGATCACCAACCGTGTCAGACCAGTTAAGCATAAACTCACCTCCTCGTGCCTTAAATTTTCCAAGATTTGCCTCTGGAGCGCTATCACCAAGAACACCTGAATAATCTGCCGAGATCAACATATTGTTGTTTCTCTTTTGATAAGCATCTGCAGAACCTGTAAGACGGTTATTGAAGAACCCAAAATCAACACCGACATTATATGTACAAACACGCTCCCAAGTTCTCTCGGTGCTTGCAATCTCTCCATTTGTTGTGATATAGGTCAACTGCTCACCATTGAGGTAGACTCCACCCGAAGAGTTATAGTTATATAGCTGCATACCATCGTAACGACCGATACCGCTTTGATTACCTAGCTCACCATAAGAGGCTCTAAGTTTAAGATCACTAAAAATACCCTTTATTGGCTCGAAGAAATCCTCCTCGCTAATGCGCCATCCAAGTGATCCACCTCCAAATAGTGCCCAACGATTCTCAGCGCTAAATTTAGAGGATCCATCATAACGGAAGTTAATATCAACAAGATATTTGTATTGGTAGTCATAATTAATACGTCCAAAATATGAACTCATAGCCTCATGCCATCTATCTGGATCTGTCGAGATTGTTCCCGAACCCGATGGTACCGACAAAGATGAGTTAATATCTGTAATTGAAGTCTCGGTTCTTTCGTATGCTTTATAATCATATTGTGTTCCGACCATCACACCAATGTGGTGAGAATTATTAATCGTTTCATTATAATTTGCATATGCCGCAGCCGAATAAAACTCAGTTGTAGCGTATGATTTTGTATAATATGACTCCTCCTGTGTTGGATATTGCCATGTTACACTTGAACCATCATAAGTATACCAATCAATAGCCTCAGAGACAATATCTCTTACTGCAAGATTATTTGTGTAACCTCCCTGAGCTGTCAATGAGAATTTATCACTGATAGCATAGTTGAATTTCTCACTAATGTTAAATACATTAACACGAAGATTATTCTCTCCACCTAACTCAGCCAACCAGTTTGGAGTTGTCCAAGCACCCCACGCATATTGCTTACCGTCAATTGTTGCCGATGGCAAACCTGGTTGAGGATTAGATGATGTAAGCACATCGCTAATATGAGTTGGAGACACGGTCATCTCACGGCTATATGAAACGGCAGACTCCAACGATAATCTATCGGTGAACTGGAAGGTATTGTTAGTACGAACATTATAACGCTCACTATAATCGGTACCCCACTGCAAAGCACTATCATTGTGCATATAACCAAGCGACACACGGAAAGTCGATTTCTCGGTACCTCCACTTATCGAAAGGTCATGTTGAGTAGAGAATGAATTACCCCAAAGAATATCTTGCCAGTCGGTATCTTGGAATACAAAATCCTCAACACCACCAATAAAAAATGTATCCATTGGATCTGAAGAGTTAGTATTCGAGATATAACCATTCTTATAGGCTTGAGCAACGATAGCATATTGAATCCATTTCGAGGTAGAACTATCATATCCGTCGTTTGTTTGAGCTTCGATAGTTGCATCGCACCACTCGTCAAGTGACATCATATCAGGTTGGAGACCAATAACCTTAAGTGTGTAAGATCCATTATAGGTAACAACCGTTCTTCCTGCCTTAGCCTTCTTTGTCGTTACAAGAACAACACCACCCGCAGCTTTCGATCCATAAATTGCTGCCGACGCATCCTTCAAGAAGTTCATCGACTCAATATCATCTGGATTGAGCTTGCTTAGATCGCTTGTTCCCCCTTGAGCCTCAACACCATCAATGATAATAAGTGGACTTGTTGAGTTCACAGAACTCGAACCACGCAAGGTCATACCCCAACCCTCATCACTCGGAGCACTTGAGGTACGAGTGATAGTAACTCCTGGAACAGTTCCCTGAAGTGCTTGAAGAGGTGTGGTTAAAGTTCCTCTTCCCGATAACTCGTCAGAACCCACCACAGATGCTGAACCTGTAAGAGTCGCTTTGGTTTGAGTACCATAACCCACAACCACAACATCATCCATACGCACGGCACCCTCGGTGAGTGTTATTTTCATATTTTGAGTAAGTCGAGCCTTTACATCATCATAGCCCAAATATTGAACCGTGATAGACGAACCAATCGCAGCTTTGATTTCGAACTCTCCTTTTGTGTCGGTTGTTGTTCCGATATATGTATCATCTACTGTCACTGTTGCACCAATGACAGGCTGCCCAGTTTCATCAAGCACTGTACCTCTCACTGCATTTTGCGCCATAAGAGATTGGCTTCCCAATAAGGCGCACAAGAGCAACATAATCGCTCCATAACACCTAAACAGGTGAAAAATTTTCATAATAATTAAGTTTTACGTTATATAGTTAATTTGGTTTTGTCAAAATCTTGACACAGACTATTCTTCAAATTCATAAATGGCCATAAACTCCTCAAACTCTGAAACAGATTTGAAGTGATACATCCAATATACCTCAATATAGCCATCGTAGCTACCTGTGCTGTATATTTTAAATTGGAAATTAGATAGAGTCGAACCCGAAGTTACGAAAGCCCCATTGCTACCATTCTTAAATTGAGAATCGCTATAGAAATCCATGTTGTAAATTTGAGGTTTATCAACAGTTGCTACACCATAATAGAACATATCAGCATCTGGAGAGTAAGAGTCTCCCGAGTTATTACAATGAAGCGTTCCGCCATTCGATCCATTATAATACTCAATAGAGAAGTGTTTAACAGCTGTTGTATTACCACTTAGTGGGCTTAGGTGAGCCTTGAATGCAAAAATTGGATACTCCTCGCTAGTTGTTGCACTTGTAGTTTTGAAGTACATATTACTATTATTAGGAGTCATCACCATGTGATCGCTATCATGCGAAATTGTTGCACTGTGGGTCTGATACGAGAATCCGCAAAGTGATAAGAAGTTAGTTGCATTATACTCCTCGCTAAAATCTAAGCATATAATGCCTTTTGGAGCAACGTCAAGAGCCAATGTAGCTAACTCACCGACGCTATTTACAGCTGTGATATTTGCTGTACCCTCTGCAACGGCCAAAACTTTACCCGCTTGGTCGACTGTAGCGATGCTTGTATTGTCGCTCGACCAAGTGTAAGTCTCATCTTCGATTGTTGTTGAAAGCTGCTTGTAAGAGCCAATCATTAATGCGTGAATTGGATCAACAATTGCAAATGCACCCTCGGCAAACTCAATTGTCACATACTCATAATATACATGAGGATCTTGTGCATTGATTATAAAAGTAGCTGTTCCAAAATCTGAGATTGTCACCACTCCCGTGCTAGTTAAATTTGTTACAATAGAATCAGGATCACTGTAAAGAGTAAATGAGAGACCTTGATAAGTAGCATCCTCTGGAAATACCGAATAAAGTAACGATAGGTTATAAGCTCCTGCCGACGCAACTTCATATACGCCATTTTCGAGAGTCGATGTAAAAGCAGTTACGTAGGTAATCTCACCATAATAATACTCGTCATCCTCATCGGGAGTCTCTTCAGGAACGACATCCTCTACTTCTGGTTCAATCGGATCGTCCGACTCCTCACATGCAAAAAACACCGTGGCTACGAAAAGCAGCATAAAAATTTTTTTCATAGTTGTTTGGTTGGTTAATAATAGGTGGGTTCTAAAAATTGCTTTTTCACTCCAAAATTTAGGACAAGAACCCGTAATATCCTAAATTGAAGTGTTTATCTGACATCAAAGTTAAATCAAAAAGTTCTAAAATACAAAC
>JAWXTJ010000064.1:0-9765 GCA_044433665.1 Rikenellaceae bacterium | reverse complement strand
TATAACGGTGCAATTTTCACCAATATGCGCATTATTTCCAAGATGCAATTCTCCTCGATTAATCTCCATCATAATACCCTTTTTCAATATTGCTCTACCCTCGACAATAATTTTACCTTTAATAATAAGGTAAGACTTTGAATATCTCGCACGCAAAGGATCAGACAAACCGATCTTTAAAAGTCCACGTTCGATAGGTTGTTTAAACTCTATACCTCCTGACACATTTCTAAATTTACACGATCCATATATCAATATTGGTAACTTCATAGTATCCTTAAATCCAACAAAGATTAAATTTGCAAAAATCGTTTTACACCAATTTATTCGATCTTCCTCTTTTATTGAAATTAATTTATTGATAATCTTCTTTATTATAAATATCATTTTATCTTTATTCATTACTTTTTGCCTATTACTCTTTTTCCAATTTAGACTTGACCCCAAACAGATAACAAAAACTGAGCTCAAAAACAAAGATAAACAAAACGAATTAAAATTACTAAATTTAATAAAAGTATTACACCAGACATATTAAATCCCTAAATTTTTTTTGCACATTTACCCGACCTATGCTGTTGCGGATTTCATACTCTTACATTTTTTTTGTACCTTTGTGCACTAAAAATTTTCTTACTAATTTATGCGAATTATATCACCTTCGATTCTCGCTGCCGACTTTGGTCGACTGGAGAGCGAAACTCTAATGCTCAACGAGAGTCTTGCTGAGTGGATACATATTGATGTTATGGATGGGGTTTTTGTCCCGAACATCTCATTTGGTTTTCCTGTACTTCAAAGCGTTAACAAACATGCTACTAAAGTCATGGATGTACATTTAATGATTGTTAATCCCGAAAAATATATCGAAAGATTTGCTAAAGCTGGAGCAAATATTATTGTTTTCCACGCTGAAGCTACACAAGAACATGTAGCTATAATCGAACAGATTAAAAAGTGCGGAGTTAAGGTTGGTATTTCAATTAAACCAGCTACTCCCGTAAGCGAGATTGAACACCTTTTACCGCTGCTTGATCTTGTTTTAATAATGAGCGTAGAGCCTGGATTTGGTGGTCAGGTACTTCACGAAGGCTCTTTTGACAAGGTTCGAGAGACGAAGGCATTGCTTAAAAAGTGTGGATCTAAAGCACTTATTCAAGTTGATGGAGGTGTCACTCAGCAGAATGCTCGACAACTTTTTGATGCTGGAGTAGATGTTTTGGTTGCTGGATCGGCTGTTTTTTCAGCTTCGGATCCTAAAAAAGCGATTGAGGATCTTCTTAATGCGTAAACGGAAAGATATTCCCATTAAAAAATTAACTGTTAATTTTCAAAAAAATTGATTTCACTTGACAACCTTTCAGTCAGCTATGGTGGCTGGCAACTTTTCGACTCGATTTCGTTTCTGATTAATCCAAAAGATAGAATTGGATTAGTTGGACGTAATGGTGCGGGAAAGAGTACGTTGCTGAAGATTATAATTGGTGAGCAGCAACCCTCTTCGGGTGGTGTCTCACTCAATGGAGATTGCACAATTGGATATTTACCTCAAACAATGCACATTGCCGACACGACGACACTCGCCGAGGAGACCGCCAAAGCATTTGAAACGGTGATAGAGATTGAAAGGGAGATCGAGAATTTAACAAATCAGATTGCCGAACGTACCGATTACGAAAGTGAGGGTTATTCATCACTTATTCATCGTCTCAACGAGGCTAACGACCATTACCATATTTTGGGTGGCGATACTCGTGAGGCAGATATTGAAAAGACTCTTTTAGGTTTAGGATTTAAACGAAGTGATTTTAGCCGAGGGACTAAAGAGTTCTCGGGAGGTTGGCGAATGCGAATTGAGCTTGCTAAGTTACTTCTGCGTCGACCATCAATATTTTTACTCGATGAGCCGACAAATCATCTTGATATTGAGAGTATACAGTGGCTGGAGGATTATCTAAAGAGTTATAGTGGAGCAGTATTGCTAATCTCGCATGACCGTGCTTTTTTGGATAATGTTACCAATAGGACAGTTGAAATTTCATTGGGTAAGGCTTATGATTATAAGGTATCATACTCGAAATATGTAGAGTTACGTGCAGAGCGTCGTCAACAAATGACCTCAGCATATGAAAATCAGCAGCGACTAATTGAAAAGAATGAGGAGTTTATCGAGAAGTTCCGATACAAACCCACCAAGAGCAATCAGGTGCAATCGAGAATCAAGCAACTAGAGAAGATCGAACGCATTGAGATGGAGGATGAGGATCTGTCGAGACTCAATATTAAATTTCCGCCAGCACCTCGCTCGGGTCAAATTGTTGCAGAAATTAAAGAGGTAGGCAAATCATTTGGCGAGAAACATGTCTTTAGCGGAGCCAATATCATCATTGAGCGAGGAGATAAAATTGCTCTAATTGGTCGAAATGGTGAGGGTAAAACTACCCTAGCACGTATGATTCATGGTGAATTGGAACCAAGTGAGGGTTCAATTAAACTTGGAGCCAATATCAATATCGGTTATTTTGCGCAAAATCAAGATGACCTAATGGATGGTGACTTCACTGTATTCGACACACTCGACAGAGTTGCTGTGGGGGATGTTCGAACTAAATTGCGAGATATTTTAGGTGCATTTTTATTCCGTGGAGAGGATATTGAGAAGAAAGTTAAGGTTCTCTCGGGCGGTGAACGCTCTCGATTGGCAATGGCTCGATTGATGCTTGAACCTCACAATTTACTTATTCTCGATGAGCCTACCAACCATATGGATATGCGCTCTAAGGATATATTAAAGGAGGCGATCAAGAAGTTCGATGGAACTGTGATAGTTGTTTCTCACGATAGAGAGTTCCTAGATGGCACCATTGACAAGATCTATGAGTTTCGAGATGGCGGTGTAAAGGAGTATTTGGGTGGAATATATTACTTCTTGGAGAAGCGCAAAATCGACTCGATAAATGAAATTGAGCGAAAAGAGCAATCCTCAAAGAGTACTTCAAGCGACAGCGGTTCAACAGCAACACCCAACACAGGAAAGCTAAGCTACGAGCAGAAAAAGGAGCAAGAGAAACTCATTCGCAAGGCTCGCAAGGCAGTCGAAGCATTAGAAGCCGAACTAGCTCAAACCGAAGAGGAAATAGCCAAACATGATGCTCAATTTGCAGCCTCTACGGAGTATGACAGCTCAGATTTTGAACAATACAATAAACTTAAAGAGAGATACGACCACTTAATGCACGAATGGGAAAAGGCATCGTATGAGCTCGAAATAATAGAAGAAAATTAATTACTATGGAGAATATATTATTTGGAATCCGTCCAGTAGTCGAGGCTATCGAGGCGGGAAAGCAGATCGAGAAGATCTATGTAAAGAAAGGTGCTGAAGGTCAGCTAATGATGGAGCTTCGCGACCTATGCTTCCGCCATCGTCTACGTGTGCAGGAGGTACCAATAGAGAAGCTAAATCGCCTTACACGAGGTAATCATCAAGGTGTTGTAGCTCAAATTTCAGCTATTGCCTATGTTGAATTGCAAGATATTATTGATCGAGTTCCCGAAGATGAGACCCCACTTATTGTTGTCTTTGACGGCGTGACAGATGTGCGTAACTTTGGAGGTATTGCAAGAAGCGCCGAGTGTGCAGGTGCTCATGGGCTTATTACACCGCTAAAAAATTCAGCACCCGTAAATGCCGACGCAATGAAATCATCGGCAGGAGCCTTGAGTTCAATTCCAGTTTGTCGTGTAGGATCAATTCGCACAACACTGATGACTCTACAATCTGAGGGCTATCAAATTGTAGCGGCAACAGAGAAGAGCACCAAGCTAATCTACGAGGCTGATTTCCGTCAACCAACAGTTTTAGTTATGGGTTCTGAGGATGTTGGAATCTCTCGTGAGGTGCTTAAACTCTGCAATGAGCAGTTGGCAATTCCGCTTATTGGACACATCGAATCGCTTAACGTTTCGGCAGCGGCAGCAATTATGCTTTTCGAGGTCGTTCGTCAAAGAATTGGTGGCGCAAGTGAGTAAAAATATAATATGCCACAAACAACAATCGTAGATACTGTCTTAGGCACGGTGATACTCAATGAGAGTCACCGTGCAAAAAGAGTATCTATTAAAATCAGTGAGCGAAAAGGCACAATCACGCTCACATACCCTCTTGGCTTCGAAAAACAAAAGGCGATTGCATTCCTTGAAGAGAAGCGAGAAAAAGTGTTGGAAATTAAAGAGCGCCAACAAAAAACAACAAATGCAATAACAAACCCACCCGCCGTATCATACGACGAAGAGAAACTATGGGCAGCAGCAATGGATTATCTACCAAAACGCATAGCCAAGATTGCAGCAAAGACAAATCTCAAATACAACAAAGTCTCAGTCCGTGCAACCCGTACAAGATGGGGTTCATGCTCTTCTGAAAACAATATCTCGCTCTCAATATATTTAATGACGCTACCAGAATATCTAATAGACTTCATTATAATCCACGAGCTCTGCCACACGTTACACCACAACCACTCGCCAAAATTCCACGAACTGGTAAATTACATCTGCCACGGACGAGAAAAGGAGTTTGAACAAGAGTTACGAAAATTTAGGATTCAATAATTGATTATGAGGATAATAACTCGCTGATAAACTCGACCTACTTCACCGATTACACAACTCCAAACGGAGATCAAATAAAGGTCGGCATTGCAGGTATTTCAAGCGATACGCTATATTGCGTAGTAAAAACAGACGATGTTGTAAATTTTATGGATAATATGAGCCTTGAAGATAATCCTCTAATCTTGGAGATCAAATTAAGGGGAGTTCTATTTTCTCCCTAATTTTATTTTTTGGTTAATAATTACCCATTTTTGATTTTGCAAAAGTGGGTTGTAGTAGCTCTACCACCGATTTTTGTAAAATCGGAAAGGGGTGGTTAGTAATCGAAAAGTATTTTAGGGAGAAATTAGAACTCCCCTTAAAATAGATGGTTATATACGCAATATATTGAAATCTCTTTTTAAGCCACCGAACTCTATACGCAAAAAATTAAGGGGTCTGCACTTAAGCAAACCCCTTAATAGTAGATCATTAATAATCTTTACAGACCTTATCAATATCCATTGTAAAGCCGCTATCCGATGGTTTAAACTTACCTTTTGCAGCTAGGAATTCGATAATTTCATCTGCGTTCATACCCTCGGCTGAACAGGTATTGAAGCGTGCGTCTGCACTGAATTTATTAATTATTGTCTCCTTAAGGGATGCTGTTGTGTATGTGTTCCCCTCCATCATTCGGAGAATTTCATGTGCATGAATTTGTGTCATCTTAATCTATATAAATATTTCAGTAGCAAAGATAGGCATTTTCATAATATTCTGCAATTAAACAAAATTATCGGAAAACTAATTATAAAAAATCTCATTGCGTCACCTTGATTTGATGATGCAATGAGATCTTTTATATTCATAAATAGGTTTAGACTATTTATTATTTGTATTTGTGCCCTTGTTGTAAAGGAATCGTTTGATTTTATGAGTTGGAGTCTTTACAAAGGCCTCCTCTTGCTCAACTACTTCCGAGATTTTTGAGAATCTATTAACCTTTGAGTTTACGTAGCTTTGAATCTCTTTTTTCATTGACTCTTTGCGTGCTTCCCATTCGCTCATGCGGCTTTCCCACTCGTCTCTAAGCTCCTCTCTCCACTCTTTAAATAGAGATTCAATCTCATCTGCATTGAAATGAACCAATGCGATTAATCGACCCTCTTTCTCCGTTACAACAGAATCTGAGATGTACACATGCGAGTTTAAGACGCTCTCAATCTCCTCTGGATAGATATTTTCACCACTTGGTCCCAAGATCATATTCTTTAGGCGGCCTTTGATGTATAGGAATCCATCTTTATCAATCTCACCTAGATCTCCTGTGCGGAACCAGCCATCTTTGGTGAATACCTCTTTGGTGGCCTCCTCATTTTTGAAGTAACCAATCATTGCACATGGAGTTTTAACAACAACCTCACCTTGATGAGTCTCAGGGTTGATATTCTCCAATCGGATTTGTAGACCTTCAGCCATGTGACCTGTAGAACCTAATCTAGTGTTTCCTGGAACAGCTCCTGCCAAAACTGGTGCAGTTTCAGTTAATCCATAACCAATGGCATAAGGGAATTTTGAGATTGAAAGGAACTCTTCTGTGTCATAAGCTAATTTTGCACCTCCAATTCCAAGGAATCGAACTCGACCTCCAAAGACCTTCATCAAACGTTTTCCTGCAACTTTATAAAGCGTATTACGCACAGGGCTTAATTTGCACACCGTACGCAAGAATGCTGTTGCGTTGAATTTTGCCTGCACTTGTGAACGGAAGATCTTCTCGATTAGAAGAGGTACAATAAGCATGATTGTTGGGCGAACTTTTTTCATCGCTGGCATAAGAACCGAAGCGGTAGGTGGACGATCCAAATAGATTGATTGAGCACCTAAAGAGAATGGAAGAATCATACCTAACGAACACTCGTATGTGTGTGACAAAGGTAGAACAGATAGGCAAACATCCTGCTCATTCATTTGAAACAATGAGTTGCAAACACCCACCTGTTTCACAAGATTGTAATGCGATAGCATCACTCCTTTTGGTTTTGATGTTGTACCTGAAGTATAAATAATTGCTGCAATATCCTCCGCCTTAGGGTCAGCTATACTACCCTGCTCTTCAACATTTTGCGAGATTACACTAAGATTCTTGGTACGAATAACAACATTTAACTTTGAGATCGTCTCTTTTGAAAGACGTGTGAAAAGTTTGTCAGATACTAAAACAGCCTTGGCCTCAGAGTGCTGAATAATCATATCCAACTCTGGAGCTGAGAAGTCTGGTAAAATTGGGACTACAGTCATACCCGACGAAACTACTGCAAAATAACAGACACTCCAGTTGGGCATATTGCTACTCAAAAGTGCAACTTTGTCACCAGGGTTAAGTCCCGCATTTTTTAGAAGATCTTGAACTACCGACATTCTAGTTCTAAACTCGCTGTAGGTAACCTGCTCACCATTTAACATCGAGAAAGCAACTCTGTCAGAGTATTTCTCAACGCTACACAGCGCAAGATCTTTCAAAGTATTAATAACCATAAATTCTTTTTTAAGTTTAATTTCCGTTCTGTTTTTGCACATGTAAACAAAACAGAATGTTTGCAAATATATGAATTTTAATTGAAAAATAACTACATTTGGGCAAAATTATAATATGTTTAACAGTAACATTATCAAAGAATCTGCCATCATTTCAGGCTTCGATCTTGTGGGGATAACTGCTCCTCGTGAGTTCGAATTTAATCGAACTGTCTATTTTGAATGGTTGGAGAGTGGCGCTGCTGAGCCATTGGATTATATGCAACTATATTTAGATCAGCGATTTAATCCAGTGAATCTACTTGATGGTACTCGCTCTATTGTGGTGTGTGCCATAAATTATAAAAATGAGTTTAGCCTCGCTCAGAGTAGGTCTCAGCTTCCAAAGATTGCATCTTATGCTTTGGCTAAAGATTATCATAAGATCATTAGAAAACAGCTCAAAAACCTGCTTAAAATGTTGCAAAAGATTGAACCATCGCTAAATGGGCGTTGTTGTGTTGATACAGCTCCGCTTCTTGAAAAGCAGTTAGCCGTTGAGGCTGGATTGGGGTGGATTGGACGACAGTCGTTGCTGGTTACGCCACAATTTGGCACATTTGTGCTTCTTGGGGTTTTACTGCTCGATCATTCAGTTGACACTCTTGATGCTCCACTCTCGGGAAGTGGTTGTGCGGAGTGTCGTCGGTGTGTTGACGCATGTCCAAATGGTGCAATATTAAATAATCGAACAATTGATACTCGTCGCTGTATATCGGCTCAAACGGTAGAGTGTGATGCTTCTGAGAATATGAATCTTCATGGTTGGATATTTGGGTGTGACGAGTGTCAAAGTATCTGTCCATATAATCGACATACTCCTCTTTCGACCAATGCAGATATTCAGCCAATTTTCACACCTATATCGTCTGAAAGATGGCGTTTAATGAGTGCTGAAGAGTTTGCTAAGCAACTTAGTTCCACCCCGATGAAGCGGGGTGGGTTGTTGCGTTTGCAACGTAATTGTAAATAGAATTTGTTAACTTCTTTTGTGTAGATATTCAGAAGTTATCTCGTCAAATTTACCATTTACTTCTTTTAGCTTAATATCTGTGTAGTTCACTATTTCATTTAACTGATTTATGTAATCAGTTATAAAATTCTTTTCGTCGTAATTCATCTTGGTATTTGTCTCAGAATTTAGTTTCTCTATTATACGTGATATTACAGACAATTTGAAATCTATGAAATTCTCTACCTCCTTTTTGGCGTGTTCGTTAAATAGATTAGCATTGTTATCAACCACTTTTTTTAACAGTAATAAAAAGCCAATTCTATTAGTTCTGAAATGTTCGAAGTGATGGTTCGAAGTGATGCTACTTGCATGTTGACGATAGATGTATAAGCTATGATTTATTGCTGTGATTGTTACATCTTTGAATAGCAATGTCATGAAGTCTGGAAAATCTTCATATCGTTCTAATTTTATAAATTTACTTCGTACATTTTCTTTTTCTTTTTCTTCTTCTTCTTTTCCTATTGCTGTAATATAATCCTCTAATACTCTTCGTCTGTAACACTTTGTACAACCCATACTTGCAGATCTACATATATCACTGATTTGCTCGCTTGTGATGGCACAGTTGTGGGATTCTACCTCTTCTAATAATTTATTATATAATAGCTTTGTGTCGTCAGCTACAATACTTAATCCTAAATGGTTAGATATTGAAAATCCGATCATGCAGACTCCAGCTCCAGTAGCCGACATGCGAGTCATAATCTGAGAAACTGCCCTATTGTGGGTTAGCTGATCGTCATCATCGAGTAATATTGCAACATCTTCTTTTTTGGCCTCATCAATAAATTTATCTCTGATTTTGAGCGATGCTCCAGCTGCACCGTTACATTTTTCAGCCATGTATATTACCTCAATATTACCATTTATGGTATTTTTGACTATATCGCCAACCGTTGATGCCATTCGAGTGTTCTGTTGATCTTCGAGTAGAATAATTTTAATATTGGGATAATCTTGATTTGAGACAGATTCTAAGGCCTCTTTTAGAAAGTTGCGATTACATGTTGTTGTGGTTCTCATCAAAATATAAGCATACGGAGCTCCATTTTGAGCAATTAACTCATTGACTTCACTATTTTGTGTGTCGCTGGCTTCAATGCAGATGTCAACATGCTTAATATATTTGATGGCGTAATTTCTTGCAAAACTGCTTAATACAAACCAAAAAGGTAATAATATTAACGGTGTCGCTATTGATAATAGGCTACTTATATCGCATATACTAAATTCGGTATAGCTTCTTACAGGGTTGCACAGCAAAAATATAAAGAGTACAAAGATTAAAAAACGGACTCCTAAAATAAACTCATTGAGGTATAAATATTCACATGAAGCGTCGGAAACTTCATTATCATCGACTTTTTTAGATAGAATAGAAAGTACTTTATCAGGTGATTTTGTAAGAAATATCCAGCGAGGAACTTCATTGTAATCGAAGCCTAATTTTGTATAGGGGACTTCTAAAAATTAACACTTTGATATTTAGATAATTATCACTACCTTTGTGTATTGTTAAAATTTATAATAGAGATGGTTTTTAAGAGCACAGGCAAGCGAGGATTGTTCGA
>JAWXTJ010000063.1:0-10096 GCA_044433665.1 Rikenellaceae bacterium | reverse complement strand
TAACCATCTGTGCAATTGTTCGCAAGACAAGGGCTATCTCTTAATTTGTCAAATACAAAGAATATTAACAAAAATAGCTGAAATACAGCTGTTTATAATGAATTTATTTACGTATGAAAAACCTATTTATAATTGGTAATGGTTTTGATTTGAACTTAGGTTATAAAACTGGCTATTCAGATTTTATGGTAAGTAAACAGTTTGTGGCATTAGTAACAAGTGGCAATAAGCTGTGTATTCATCTTAAAGATCGGGAAAATCTGTGTAACTGGGTGGATATAGAGGAGGAACTTATAGAATATTCTAAATTATACAACCCTGAAGATAGAAACCGAGATCTATTTAGATTTGAATATTATGCTTTGCGTGATGCATTGTGTGATTATATTCGGGGAATTGATCTGACTATATTTGACCATAATGCATATTTAGGTAGAGTTGCAACAAATCCTAACTATAATTTCACGGCAGAAGATACCGTAGTTCTGGACTTTAACTATACTGATAGCTTTCGGTATCTTATTGCTGAGTTGTGTCCAGAGCATGCGCATAATTGCACTGTTATAAATGTACACGGATTAGCGAAAGAAAACAATATTATATTTGGAGTGCAGGAGTCGGCAAATAAAAATCCTGATGATATTTGGTTATTAAAAAATGTAGATCGGAATTATAAAGAAATTAATATATACGATTATCTAATTGAAGCTAAACATATATTCTTCTTGGGGTTTTCGATAGGTGTCTCAGATCACTCATATTTCGCAGATTTTTTCCAAAATTATGCCATCTATTATAAAGATAAGCCAAAGAAACATATTTACCTGCCATATTATAAAGAGGAAGGTAGATTATGTCTTCATAAACAGATATTTGCTTTGTCTCATGGTAAACTGACTAAAACGAAAAATACATTCAATCTGCATTTTATAGATATTGAGGAGCAACAAGCTCAAATGGAAGAACAAAATAATGCAAATCAAGTTTAGATGTATATATCAATTGGGTATTTTGCGTGTGATTCATATTTGAACCAGATACGTGGTACCGCATTTTTTATAAGATCATTCAAGCGTTGGGACTTCGTTTGGAATTGGTTAAACAACTTAAAGCACTGTAATCTTATGTGAAAAATAAAGGTTAAATAGCTTTTGAATGCTATTTAACCTTTATTTTTTATTTCGTAAATACCTTACTCTACAGTGACCGATTTGGCAAGATTGCGAGGTTGGTCTACATCTTTGCCTTTACAGACTGCTATGTGATATGCTAGTAGTTGCAGAGGAACTGTGACAATGAGTGGCTCTAGGCATGGCGCTACTGCTGGTATCTCGATTACCTCGTCCGCTACCGTTGCCATTTGAGTGTCTCCCTTGGTGACTAGAGCTATAACTCGACCTTTTCTTGCTTTGATCTCTTGGATGTTGCTAAATAATTTTTCATACATGCCATTGTTTGTCGCAATGACAACTACTGGCATCTCAGCATCAATAAGCGCAATAGGACCATGCTTCATCTCGGCAGCTGGGTAACCCTCAGCGTGGATGTATGAGATCTCCTTTAGCTTTAAAGCTCCCTCTAATGCAACTGGATAGTTGTAGCTGCGTCCTAAATAGAGAATGTTGCCCGCATATGTAAATGTGCGTGCAATATTTTTAATCTGCTCATTTGAGGTCTGGAGAACCTCTTCAATTTTGGCTGGTATCTCACCCAATTCCTTGATTAGCGAAAGGTAGGTCTCTATATCTACCGTGCCGTTAAGTCGACCTAGCGAAAGAGCCAACATCGTAAGTACTGCCACCTGTCCCGTGAATGCCTTTGTTGAGGCTACTCCAATCTCAGGGCCAACATGGATATATGAGCCAGAATCGGTAGCTCGTGGAATCGACGATCCGATAACATTACATATACCATACACAAATGCTCCATTGGCATGCGCAAGCTCAATTGCTGCAAGCGTATCCGCTGTTTCACCCGATTGAGAGAGCGCAATTACAACATCTGTAGACCTAATAACAGGTTGTCGATAACGGAACTCTGAGGCATACTCCACGTCAACGGGAATCTTAACATATGTTTCGATGAGCTGCTTGCCGATCAACCCTGCATGCCATGATGTGCCGCAACCAACGATAATAAATCGAGTCGCATTTGCCAATCTCTCCTTGTGGTCGATAACCGATGAAAGTGCAATATTATTCGATTCGATATTTACTCTTCCTCGCATACAATCCTTGATGCACTCTGGTTGTTCGAAGATCTCCTTAAGCATAAAGTGAGGGTATCCTCCCTTTTCGAGCTGCCCAAGATTCATCTCCACGCTAGTTACCTCAGGCGTAATTGCAACATTGTCAATATCGACAATCTTAATCTCCTCATCTCGACGAAGCACCGCAATTTCACCATCTTTAAGATATATCATCTGATCGGTAAACTCAATAATTGGCGAAGCATCCGAGCCCAAGAAAAATTCACTGTTATCAGCTCCAATACCAACAACAAGTGGGCTGCTTTTGCGAGCTGCAAGAATTTGATTAGGTGCCTTGCGATCAATAATCGCTACCGCATAGGCTCCAATAATTTGGTGAAAAGCAAGTTGTGTAGCTGTTAGAAGATCAATATCATTGCTATCGAGGAGATATTCGATAAGCTGAACCAACACCTCAGTGTCGGTGTCACTCTTAAAAGTATAACCTTTACTCTCCAAATTTTGGCGAAGTGGAGCATAATTCTCGATGATTCCATTATGAATAATAGCCAAACGTTGAGAACCCGAGTAGTGAGGATGAGAGTTGCGTTGACAAGGCTCTCCGTGTGTGGCCCAACGTGTGTGTGCAATACCTACACTTCCATTCAAATCTTTTCCTGTTGCATATGCTTCGAGTTCAGCGACTTTACCTTTTTCCTTATATATATTGAGTGAATTATCATCGGTAAGAAGAGCAACTCCAGCGCTGTCATATCCACGATACTCTAGTCGTTTAAGACCTTTTATTAAAATTGGGTAGGCTTCACGAGTTCCTATATATCCAACTATTCCACACATATTATATTATTTAGTATTTAAAACGCAAAATTATATAAAATATATGGTTATTCCAAAATATTATTCCAGCATAATATTTGTCGCTTACATTATAAATGTATATCTTTGTTTAATGCAAAGAGTAAAGGGGAGGAAGTAGGGTGCCCCTTAAGAATAATATAAATCTTAAGAAAGATATGATTACATCACAGAAACCATATACATTTGATAGGGTAATTCGCATTATTTTAACTGTCGTAAGCATCATAGGGGTATTTTATGTGCTTAATTTGCTGAAAGATGCTCTGCTGCCTTTTGTCGTTGCATGGTTATTGGCTTATCTTATCAATCCGATGGTCTTGTATTGTCAAAATCGTTTACGAATAAAAAATAGACTATTGGCTATTATTGCGACTCTATTGGCCATTATTACTTTGCTGACAGTGGCATTTATAGCTTTGATGCCCTCGATAGTAGCGGAAATTGACAAGAGTGCTGAGATTATAAAGAGCTTGTCGAAATCAACCCAACATGCGCCAATTATTGAACGGGCGTGGTATCAATCTCTTCTGGAAAAGATCAACCTTGACGATTTGGCAAAAATGATGAACTCTGAAGAGTGGGCTAAACTTTTGGAGAGTACATTGACTCAGGTGTGGAGTATACTTTCGGGTTCGGTGAATCAAATTATTGCAATTGTAGGGTGGTTGATTGTACTGTTGTATTTGGTCTTTATATTAATAGATTACGACAATATTATTGAAGGAGCAAAACGACTTATTCCGCAGAAATATCGAGAGATGACACTTTCGATTTTGGCAGATGTTGAGGATGGAATGAATAGGTATTTTAGAGGTCAATCGCTTATTGCTCTTATTGTCGGAATACTTTTTAGTATTGGGTTTGTTATTATTGGACTTCCTTTGGCAATTCCTTTGGGGCTCTTTGTTGGAATGTTAAACTTAGTTCCATATCTTCAAATTGTTGGAATTATTCCAACGGTTTTGCTCTGTTTGCTGGGGAGTTATGGGGGCGCTCAGAGTTTTTGGTCGCTTTTTGGTTTTTCAATGATAGTTTATGCTGTGGTGCAATCTATTCAAGATATTTATATTACGCCAAAGATAATGGGACGTGCAACGGGTTTGAATCCAGCTGTAATTTTGTTGTCGCTGTCGATTTGGGGGTCATTGATGGGTGTTATGGGAATGATTATAGCTCTTCCGCTCACTTCATTATTATTGGCTTATTATAAAAAATATATTTTAAGGGATGTGGATATTAAAGAGGAGAATATGACGGATCAGCAAGTGGAAAAAGAGCAGGGAGAAAATATTGATTCAGATTTAAATATTTAATAATTAGAAGTTTGTATATTCTATTGTTGAGTGACCTCGATGATTTGTTGATGTCAACTGAAAGTTGACATTAGATATATGAAGTGCACGGATTGTTGAAAGCTCGCTTTCATAAGATCTGTGCGCTTCATATATCGTAGGAGCGAAGCGACAACAAATCGGCGCAATACAAAGTCAAAAACGATAGTTTTTGGGTCCAGGCTGAGCCTGGCGGCCGCCCGCTGCAAGGGCAGTCAGAGAGTTGTTTTAAGTAAAAGTAGGATAAAAAAATTGTTAGGATAAAAAAAAGCATTATCTTTGCGGGACTTTCTCTTTGAAGAGTTGATAAACTGGGGGTGACTGGTTTTGACAGCAGGTAGAAGTTGATTGTAAGCACGTCGAGCGTTGTGTGGTGGCTCGTAAATCCCAATGCTCAAATTTCAAATGGCAATAATAGCTATGCACTCGCTGCCTAATTTTCCAGGAAGATTAGCTTAATTGCGGAGCCCAAGGCGGTTCTGCGACGAGTATCCCGACGTATGTTTCCGCTCTTTAAACGTATGTCATATGGGGTATCAATCATTTAGAGATAGTTCTGCGGGGAGCCTCGTTCGCAGGATGAAATTTAGAGGCTGGGGTTACTGTTCGGCTGTTCATGGCCAGGTGGTAGCAGAAGGATTAATTATGAACTAAGCGTGTAGAAAGCTCTTGAGTTCCTTGTTTGGACGCGGGTTCGATTCCCGCCACCTCCACATAACGCATTGACTATCAATGTTTTATGTAATTTACGCACATTATTACGCACTGATTTAGTCGTATGGTGTGCGTAATTTTTTTACCCTTAGCATACCCAACTCGTAAGGATCTCTTACAAGTTCGGAAACTCCGAATTATCCTCGATCATCCTCAACGATCCACCTATCAAAACAGAGAGGCGAGACACACAAAGTATCTCGCCTCGATTAGCATAGTTACCCCTGTTTCGGGGGTATTAAAATTCTGTACCGCCTGTACTGCCAATTTTGCAATCTATTGACTCGATTAGAAAGCGATCAATTAGCTCTCGGAGTGGTCTTTGTTTCTCATAGATCTCGTTCCAACATTCGTCGCTCTCCTCCTCTCCGTATAGTAGTGCTATTGCGTTGAGAATATCACTGTATAGGTCTGAAAGAGCGCATTTGGCATTGATTAGAGCTATTGTTGAGGCTGAGGCGGTTCGCTCTGTTTGGGCTGTGGTTTGTTTTTTACGTGTCATATATGGCTATTTATTTGGTTGTACTCTCTGCTATCGTTTCCATTAACTCCGCTTGATTGCTTTGGTGAAATGCGGTGTACAGATTATTGGCGATAAGAAATGTAAAACATTCGTTCTTAATTTTCTGCTCTTTATAATATTCTGCTGCAAGGTCTAATAACTTCGTTGCGAAACACTCGCATCCGTGGATCTGCGTATTCTCGCAATCGTCTTGTAGGCGGTTTAAAACTTCTCTTTGTGTCATATTATTGTGGTTTTATGCCTCCATTGCTGAGGGCTGTTAATGATTAGTAAACTGTGATAAGGTTCTCGATACGGAATGAGCGGAACGCCTGTGCATCTACATCGAAGTACCTGAGCGTTGAGGGAGTATCTGAGCCGTTGCCCTTGATTAGGTGGCTGACCTCTCGAAGTGTACCCTTTGCGGTTCTCAAAGATCCGTCTACCTTTTCGTAGCTGAATTTAACCACCTCTGTTGCCATTGAGCGAGTGAGGCGGTAAATACTCCACGCCTTTGCCAAACATACGGCAAATGATTTGCCTGTACTCTTTACAAGGCTGTGCGCCCTCTTAAATACCTTTGTTCTGAAATCTGTTCTCATTGCTGTAATTATTATTAGTTGATATACTTCATTAGCTCTTCAATCTCTACATCTGTGGCGAAATACTCACTATCGAGATCGTTATCATAAACTACCACCGCTGTAACATCAATCTGCTCTGATGCAAGCTCGCTGAAATACTGTGTACCTCTGTCGGTGCTACACTCGCAATCTCTGTAATCTGCGCTATACTCAACATCTACAAAGTAGATTAAGTTTCCCATCTCCACCTCCACCTCGTAGCTCTTATTCTCGTCTGGTAGGTTCGACAAAATGTTGTTAGCGATTGTCGAGTAAGCTGTGTTTGATAGTTGTGTGTTCATAGCGTTTATGATATTATCGTTTATTATTACATTGTAAAGATAAATCAAAATATCATAACTACCAAATATTTTTAGATAAAAATTGCTATTTTAGTTTATTTTTATTGGTTTATTATGTATTATATGCTATTTTATGTATATTTGCACCATAAATCATAATATCATAAAGTATGAAATTGAGAATAAAAGAAATTTGTAAAGAGAAAAGTATTACCGTTACTGCACTTGCCGAAATGCTTGGAGTAACGCAAGAGAGTATGAGTAGAACCATCAACGGCAACCCAACTATTACCACTCTCGACAAGATCGCCACCGCCTTAGGCGTAGAGATAACAGAATTATTCGAGCAGTCCGCCAAAGATGGATCAGCAACCTGCCCTCATTGCGGTAAGCCTGTTACTATCAAACTCGAATAATATTGCCATTGTCTCGCTAATTTTGTTGAGACCTACAAAATAATTGGCAAAACATTTGCAAAGTATTCGTAATATTACTATATTTGCACTGTAATAAAAACGCAGAGCTATGAGTTATAAATCAATCAAAGATGTAATAACTATGCTGCAAGCCAACGGATTTGTGTTGAAAAGTCAAAAAGGTAGTCATATGAAGTTCGTTAAGGGCGACAAGATGATAATTTTGCCTAATCACAATAGCAAAGGCGTTGAAAAAGGCACTTATTACGCAATTTTGAGGCAGGCGGGGCTTAAATAGCCCTTGCCACCTCTTTTGAGAGACACATTAAAAAGGTAATTGATATGAAAACGGTTGTAGTAAATGTTGAGTATTCTGAGAAGAATTTGAGTGCCTACATTGATGGTGCGCCAATCTTCACAGTGGGCAATAATTTAGATGATGTTAAGGGTAATATCACTGAGGCTATCGACCTCTATTTAGAGGATAACCTTGCCCCTTTGGATATGTTTGTAGGGGAGTATGAGTTGCAGTTCAAAATCGACATCGTTACGTTCTTGAACTATTATAGCAACATCTTCACAAAGGCGGCTTTGAGCCGTATTACAGGCATCAATGAGCGTCAGTTGTGGCACTATGCAGCAGGGGTTCACAAACCTCGCAAGGCTCAATTAGAGAAGATCCAAAAGGGTATTATGACCCTCACAAAGGAGCTGGATACTATTGTTCTGAATTAGCAATATTAAAAATTTACGCTACTATGAAAAATAGAATTGACGAACTTAAAGCGAGATATGCCAAAGCTAAGACTAAGACTGAGTTTGAGGCAATAGAAAAAGAGATGGAATCACTATCAACTCTCGATAACGATGCTTTTAGCGATGCTATGGTCTCATTGGCCAAGGATAGCGTAGAGGATTGTCGTGAATTGTTACTAAAGGATCAACTAAAAGAAGTTCTCCCGATTGTCTCTATCGCCTATATCGCAAAGGCTTATTTTAATAAAACTCGCTCTTGGCTCTATCAGCGCATCAACGGTTCGATCGTAAACGGGAAGCCTGCAAAATTCACACCCGAAGAGCTCGAAACACTCAAAAGAGCATTGCTCGACATATCGGAAAAGATAAACACTTCTGTATCTGTTGTTTTTTGACGAAAATTTATTTACGCAAGTGATGGCAATCTGCTCTATTTTGAGTGGGTTGCCTCTTTTTTATACTGTCTTTTTTGTCTTTTCTACACCTTGGTATTTAGTCATCTTTATGCCTCGCAATATAATCACTCACCGCTTTAATCGCTTTATTGTAGGCAACATATAGCGTTTTGGAGCTTTCTTTACCCTCCCAATATCTGAAAGATTTACCACTTTCGAGCCTCCATCGCAGCACCTTTCGGGCAAATGGGGAGATCTTTACTCGATCCAACACATCAAGACATTTGGTGTAGGCCTCGTTATAGTTAAACCCATCATCGGAACTATCCCTAACCTGCGTTCGCTCCACCTCTAAGCTGTGAGTTACACTGCCACCTTTCTTATATCGAGATCGAGACTTTGGGGATATGATCTCCATATAGATAGCCCCTTGGATATATCGGCAAAAGCTATCATCACCTTGTGCTAAAATCTTCTCGATCCTCTCCAAGGGGCATTTGTTCAACAGATAGTAGAGCACACTATGCACCACCTCGAATGGATCAATCTCTACGCCTCGATGGTAAACAAGTGCCTTGGAGTAATTCACCCACTGAGCATAGTTATCCCCGATCAAACTATCTATTCTCGCTCGCATGGCCTAACCTTTGTCTATTTCCTTGAAGCCGTATATCAGTTCAAAAGCATTGTTTTCGAGATCCTGCATGTTCTTTTGGAGGTTGGCAGGTATAAGATCCTTTTCGTCTCTACCTGTTAGCTCCATTCGCTGGATCTTTGGCACTGCATACTGCATAAACTTCTCTAATACCTGCAACCTATCTTTGGGCTCCAACTTCTGTAGATCTTGTTCGATCTGCTCTCTGTTGCTATCGAGAAGTTGGCTAATCCACTCCCTTGTGGTGGACGTTGCTCTGTTTGGTGTCCCCTTTTGTCGGCCACCTGTTTTGGGCTTTGTCATCTACTTTTGTCTACTTTAGATAA
Organism: Rikenellaceae bacterium; assembly: GCA_044433665.1. GTDB lineage: Bacteria > Bacteroidota > Bacteroidia > Bacteroidales > Rikenellaceae > Alistipes. The sequence continues at coordinate 1,009 of JAWXTJ010000063.1, read as the reverse complement.
CTATTCACTTAAAATGCCTCCTCTTCTCTCTCTGTTGTTACACCGTAATCACTTATGCGGTTGAGGTCGTCGGAGTGTGAGAAGTAGATTTTGCCTGTGCGACCATTACGTTGCTTGGCTACTGTTAGGATTCCGACACCTTGAGGGTCTATTGAGCCATATTTGCCCGTCTCGATGGGTGTTGATTTGTCGTAAACTGCTGGTCGATGAACTAAGATCACCGTATTAGCATCCTGTTCGATCGAGCCACTATCACGAAGATCTGAGAGCATCGGCATTTTGTCGGCTCTCTTCTCGGACTCACGGTTGAGCTGAGATAGTAGGATTATCGGCACATCGAGTTCGTTAGCGAGTATCTTAGCCTGTCGGGTGATCTCGGCTACCTCCCTCTCTCGGCTGAATGATTTACCACTGCCTTGTGTATCGAGCAGTCCCAAATAATCGACTACCACCATACCGCATTTACCTTTGGCTTTCATCTGCTGACAATGCGCACGGATCTTCTGCATCGAGATCTGCGATTGATCCGATATGTAGATCGGCAATTTACTTAATTGAGCGTTTGCCCTCTCCAATTTGCCCCACTCCTCAGAGCCGATGTTGCCAACTTTGTATCCACTGTTATTGACCTTAGCACCGCCCAATATCAAGCGATCGCCCAACTCCCTGCCCTGCATCTCCAACGAGAAGAGAACAACAGGTGTACCCTGCATAGCAGCCGACTTTGCAAAGTGCATCATCACCGCACTCTTCCCCATCGCTGGACGACCTGCAACGATTATGAGCTGACCACCTCTCCAACCGCCTGTGCAACGGTCGAGATCCGACAATCCTGTGGGTATTCCAACGGGATCTCCTTTTGAGTATGCGATAGATCGCTGTTCTGCCTCATTGGAATCCCTATCTTTGTCCGCACACCCAGTTAAGGCAAAAAGCACAAATACAATGAAAAGAAAAAGTTATGATTCAGCGTTCAAGCAACGCGCAATTAAATTGAGTGAGAATCTAG
>JAWXTJ010000062.1:0-10408 GCA_044433665.1 Rikenellaceae bacterium | reverse complement strand
TTCTAATTTCTCCCTAAAATACTTTTCGATTACTAACCACCCCTTTTTGATTTTACAAAAATAGGTGGTAGAGCTACTACAACCCACTTTTGCAAAATCAAAAATGGATAATTATTAACCAGAAATTAAAATTAGGGAGAAAATAGAACTCCCCATAATTATGAACAAAAAATTAAAATTAGGGAGAAAATAGAACTCCCCTTTACGCTTTTATGTGATTAATCACATAAAATATCACCGCTAAATTCATGGCAATAACTGTTTTTCACTACTTATATCCGCTAAGAAAAACAAAATATTTTTTTGACATGTGTTAATTCTTTACAAAAAGCTACAAATAAATTATAAATTTATTTAAATACTCTTTTTTTTGTTACAGAAATGTATTGTAGCTAATATTATTTGATTTTGTATATTCTGTTTATAACGGCTTAGTATTATAAATTATTACTTTTGTGCCATGTTTTTTTTTGCAGCTATATTGTTGATGTGTAGATAATTTTGCAGGAGAAGTCATTTTTTAAAGGGTGTTTTTCATGCCCCTAGGTTTTATTTTTTGTTTACTACTTATATATTCCCACTTTTCATGCAGTGGGGTGCTTTTGGCTACATTACTCGTTGATGATAATCAGAAGCGGTAAATAGTGTTTAAAATTAACCTTGTGGGTGTAGTTCCCTTTTTTATGCAATTAGCAGATGTTAATTAAGGGAATCAGGCACCCTTCGTTAGGTTGTTGTTTGTGTGAAACCTTTATATTTTAGACTTTTATTGAATGTAGATTAGAATTTTGTGGATTTTAACCTATTTTTTTATATTAACTTACTTTTGAAGGCCTGAGTAGACGCAATACTTAATGTTATGAGGAAATATATTTGTGAGTAGCTGGTAAATGGATTTAAATCTGCCTCGTAAAAGACTCAGATGGCTCACAGTACGATTTTTAAAAGGAAGTACACTCTTAATTATTGTTGTTTTTTTGCTGCAATAAAACCTAAACTTATGAGAGATATAACTCCTTTTTGAGTATATTATAAATTAAAATTCGAGAGTTATCCTTCGGGATAATGATTAGAATTTAGCAAGTAATTTAATATGAGAAAAAACTTACTTCTAAATGCAACATCAACAAAACTTGTGAAAGTAGCCTCATTTATTAGAGGTGGAGGTTTTTTGACCTCCTTAAAGTTTATGTTGGTGGCTGCGCTATGTCTATTAACTATAGAGAGTAAAGCACAAGGTTCATCAGGCTTGACAGGTGTTGTCTTGGATGAACAAAATGAACCACTTATTGGTGCTACAGTGACAATTAAAGGTCAAAACAGTATCGGTGCAGTGACCGACGCTGATGGTAAATTTACTATTCCAGCATCGCAATACAAACCTAAGGCAAGCGATATTATCGTTTGTAATTATATTGGTATGACCGAAGTTGAGCAGGTTGTTGGATCACACTCTAATTTCACAATTATACTTAAGGGTGATGCCGCAACACAAATTGAAGATGTTATCGTAACAGGTTTCCAAACCATTAAAAAGGCAAACTTTACAGGTTCGTCGAGTAAGGTGGCTGCGGGAGATCTTAAGATTACAGGTTCAAGCGACGTTAGCCGTATGTTGGAGGGAGCCGTAGCGGGTGTTTCGATTCAAAATGTATCGGGAACATTCGGTTCTGCGCCTAAGGTACGTGTGCGTGGTGCCACCTCAATCAATGGTGAGAATAAACCGTTGTGGGTAATTGATGGTATCATCCAAGAGGATCTTATCAGTGTGAGCAACGACGATTTGTCGAGCGGAGACCCTACAACACTTCTTGGTTCTGCTGTTGCTGGTATCAGTGCGAGTGATATTGAGAGTATCGACGTGTTGAAGGATGCTTCGGCAACTGCTCTTTATGGTGCTCGTGCGATGAATGGTGTTATCGTTGTTACTACCAAGCGTGGTACTTCGGGAGCTCCAAAGGTTAGTTACTCGGGTAAATATTCGATTCAGTTGAAGCCAACGTATGCTAATTATGATATTATGAACTCTTCAGATCAAATGTCGATCTATGCTGAGTTGGAGCGTAAGGGTTGGTTGAACTCTGATATTGTTAACTGGTCAAATTCGGGTGTTTACGGTATCATGTACAACAAGATCAATAGCTATGATTCATCTACTGGAACTTTCGGTTTGGAGAATACAACATCTGCGAAGAATGCCTTTTTGTCATATTATGCTAATGCTAACACCGACTGGTTTGACATCTTGTTTAAGAACTCATTGGTTCAAGAGCACTCGGTGAGTATTTCGTCAGGTAATGAAAGATCTAGCTCGTATGCTTCGATTGGTGTATTGTATGATTCAGGTTGGACAATTGCCGATGAGGTTACTCGCTACACTGCGAATATGCGTAACGATTATAAAATCTCGGATGCAATTTCAGCCGGTATTCAGTTGACTGGATCTGTTCGTACGCAACAAGCTCCAGGATCGCTTTCACGTGAGAGTAATACCGTTGAGGGTACCTACGACCGTGATTTCGATATTAACCCTTATAGCTACTGTTTGAATACCAGCCGTGCTTTGACCGCTTACGATGAGGATGGTAACCTTGAGTATCACACTCGTAACTATGCTCCATTCAATATCATCAGCGAGTTGGAGAACAATAAGATTCTTCTTAATGTAGTTGATATTAAGGTATCTCCAGAGCTTAGCGTAAAACTTACCGATAAACTTCGTTACGAGTTTAAGGGAGCGTTCCGTTACTCAAAGAGTGATATGGAGCACCAAATTACCGAGGATTCGAATATGGCTGAGGCGTATCGTGCAGATTACACTTCAACTATTCGTGCAAATAACCCATACTTATATACTGACCCAGATGTAAGCAATGCTGAGCCAGTTTCGGTTCTTCCTTATGGAGGTTTCTACAATAGAACTGAGAACTCACTTCTTAACTACGATATTCGTAACTCGATAGCTTATGGCAACGAGTGGGGAAAGAGTGGTTTGAATGTTTTTGTTGGTCAACAAATTAAATATACTAACCGTCAAGAGTATTCAAGTACTGGTTATGGTTATCAATATAATTATGGTGGAGTTGTTTCAACCGACTATCAAATTATGAAGATGATGATCGAGAGTAACTTCCCTTATTTTGAGATGTATGAGTCTCGTAGCCGTTTTGCTGCATTCTATGCAACTGCTGACTATTCATACGATCGTCGATACGTTATCGCTGGAACAACTCGTTACGATGGTTCAAATGAGTTGGGTATGAATGCAAGTTCTCGTTGGTTGCCTACTTGGACAATGAGTGGAAAGTGGAATGTTACAAATGAGCAATTCATGCAAAATGTAAATTGGATCGATGAGATGTCTGTACGTGTTAGCCACGGTTTGACTGCCGATATGCCAACTTCAGCAAGTGCTTCGGCTGTATATTACGCAACATCTACTAATCGTCCATATACCGACGAGATTGAGACCGTGATCGAGATTAGCTCGCTTCAAAACGATGATTTAACTTGGGAGAAGAGTTATTTGACAAATATCGGTATTGACGTAGGTCTTTTCAATCGTCGTTTGGATATCGTAGTTGATTACTGGGTACGTAATAGCTTCGATTTGATCGGTAGCTTCAAAACATCTGGTATCGGTGGTGAGATGTGGAAATATGCCAACTATGCAGATATGACCTCAAGCGGTTTGGATGTTATGATTGGTGGTTATCCTATCAGAACAAAGAACTTCTCATGGCATTCTAATTTCACACTAGGTTTGACCGAGACTTTGATTACAAATGTTGACAATACTCCAAGTATCTACGACCTATGTAAAGCAGAGGGTGGTAACCTTGAGGGTTATCCTGTAAACAGTCTCTTCTCGATTCAATTCGCAGGTTTGGATAGCAATGGTGTTCCAACATTTATCGACGAGAGCGGTGATGTTGCTTACGATGCTTATTTCCAAAGTACAAGCGTTAGCTACCTAAAATATGAGGGTTCTGTAGACCCAACATATACTGGAGGTTGGTCAAATACATTCAACTATAAGAACCTATCATTGAATATATTCCTTACATTCCAAGGAGGTAACAAGATTCGTTTGAACCCAATCTTCAGCAGTACATATAGCGACCTTGATGCAATGCCTCAAGTATTCTACGACAGATGGGTAATGAGTGGTGATGAGCAGTATACAAATGTACCTTCGATCATCGACGTACTTTTGGAGTCTGAGCTTGATGGAACATATCCATTTAACTCATATAATTACTCTACCGAGCGAGTTGCCGATGGTACTTTCGTTCGTTTGAAGAATGTCTCACTTACTTATAATGTGCCAGAGAGAATATTGAAGCCATTGAATAGTGTTAAGGGTGTTTCGTTGACATGTGCAGCATCAAACTTAGCTTTGTTGTATGCTGATAAGACGTTGAATGGTCAAGATCCAGAGTTTTATAACTCAGGTGGTGTTGCTCAACCAGTTTCAACACAAATTACCTTTGCATTGAACGTGAACTTTTAATATTGATGAATTATGAAGAAAATTATATATAATATCGCATTTCTTATAACTGCAATAACTCTTTCGAGCTGTAATGAGTTCTTGGATACTGTTCCTGATAACCGTACCGAGATTGATTCTGCCGATAAAGTTGCAATGCTTGTTGCTGCGGCGTATCCTGATGGAGGCTATGCAGTAATGTTTAATGCCAGAGTAGATTTCGTGTCAGATAAAGGTTCGGGTTACCAAGAGAATACATCTAACACAGACTCATTCTATTGGAGAGATGTAGACGATACGCAACAAGATTCACCTCAATATATGTGGAGTCACGCATATACAGCTATCGCATCGGCTAACCACGCTATCGAGGCAGCTGAGGAGTTGGGTGATCCAGATACAGACCATTATGTAGCTGAAGCAAAGTTGGCCCGCGCCTTCTCACACTTCTTGCTTGTTACCTCATTCTCGAAAATGTATGAGCCAGGTGCTGAAAATGATAGCCCAGGTATTCCATATGTTACATGGGTTGAGACAGAGGTTGTAGCTCAATACGATCGTTCGACAGTTGCCGAGGTGTACGATATGATCGAGCAGGATATTCTCGAAGGTATTGCAGGTTTCGACTCTTCGGTTGTTTACAGCGTTCCTGCGTATCACTTCTCATTGTCGACTGCTTATGCTTTGGCTGCTCGTTTTTATCTATTTAAAGGTGAGTATGACAAAGTTATCGAGTATACAAGCAAGGTTGTTCCTGTGCCATCGTCATATACAGGTAGCTCAAATGCTTTAAATGTATCTTCTACAGATGCTGCGGTATACTATAGCTCTCAATATTTCCAACCATGGTTGTCAACTTATGCTGTTGCAACAAGCTCTGACGATATTAAAACCGAGTATACAAACGGTGATAATCCATCGAATTTGCTCCTTACCGAGATGTCATCGAGACTCTCTCGTTATGCTAATACTTGGAGATATTCAACCAAAGAGGCAGATATTAAATCAACTGTATATGCAGCTAATGCAACAGGTAGCACAAGTTGGGGATACCGTTATTATTACTCTGGTGATAGCTACTATGTACCAAAATATCGTGAGCACTTTGTCTACACTTCGGTAAATGCGTCGACAGGTTATATCTACACCATCTTCCCATTCTTCCGTCACGAGGAGTTGATTTTGATGCGTGCTGAGGCGTATGCTCTAACCGATAGATATGAAGAAGCTATTGCTGATATGAATGTATTCTCACGTCAGAGAATCTCTAGCTATAGCGATACAACACACGTTCTTACAAGCGATAAAATTACAACATTCTACGCAACAACTATTGCCAACTCGGCGAACTTTATGCAATCATACGATGCGTATGGATCTGCATCGTGGAGCGACAGCAAAAAAGCATTGGTGATGTACATTTTGGATTGTCGTCGTAATGAGTTTATGTATGAGGGTATCAGATATTGGGATATGTGGAGATATAAAATTCCAATCACCCACACAAACAGTAGTGGAACAACAAATACGCTCTATCCAGGTGACGACAGATGGTTGCTTCAACTTCCATCAACTGCGACTCTATCAGGTTTGGAGTTGAACCCACGCACAACATATTTAAGTTCTCAGTGGTAGAAATTATTGTATAAAATTAAACAGAAAAATTATGAAAAAGATATTTTCATTCCTGCTTATTGCTCTAACGATGATTTCGTGTGCAGAGGAGGAGAATCTTTCAAATAGCTTCATCCTGGGTCTTGGAGGTGAGGATTATACTTGGAACGAGATCGACGAGTGGATCTACGATAATATTACCAAACCATACAACATGGAGGTTAAATATCGTTGGGATCAATCGGAGCTTGACCTTAACCGTACACTTGTACCAGTTGAAGAGGATAAAGTTATTCCAGTTATGGGTACTATTCTAACTACGTGGATCTCAGTGTATGAGCAGGTTGGTGGAGCCGACTTTATCAAGTCGCTTAGTCCAAAGAAATTTGTATTGGTCGGAAGTCCCGAGTATAACAACTCGACAATCACCCTTGGAGAGGCTGAGGGAGGTCGTAAGATTACAATTTACCGTATCAACTGGTTCGATCAGAGTGACATTGATATTATTCAATCAATCATGAAGACCGTACACCATGAGTTTGGTCACACAATGCACCAAACTGTTAACTACACAACGGCATTCGATGAGATCACAGCAACTACATACAACTCATCATGGAACAACGTCAGCTCTGATGAGGCTATGCAGAAGGGTTATGTTAGCGCTTACGCATCGGCTAATGCAGATGAGGATTTCGTTGAGACACTCTCTCGTATCTTGGTATATGGTAAAGAGTGGTTTGATGAGTATGTTCAAGAGGCGAGTGATTATTATGAGACCACAGCAGCCAACGAGTTGGAGACTACCTATGATCCATCTGAGGCGCTTTTAGCTAAAGAGGCTATCGTTGAGGCTTACCTTTACGATGTATGGGGTATCTATATGTATGACCAAGAGGATGGCACAAAAGGTCTTGAGACTTTAGTTCAAGAGGCTATTGCTAATGTTGTTGCTTCGGCTGCAACTAAATCTTCAGCTACAATCTATTCCTCGGGAGCCTTTGACGACTATCAAGGTGTGTGTAGCTGTAGCAGCTGTGTTGAGTTGAGAGCTAAAAACTCGAAAGAGTAGTATAAATTTCAAAAATTAATTTTATGAGAAAAGATATATTTAAAATTGCACTGCTGCTGCTATTCGGATGGATAAGCGTAGGTTGTGACCTCACCGAAGATAATATTTTTAGTGAGTCTGCCGACGAGAGATTGGTCGCAGCATTGGAGATCTATGAGGAGGCTCTTATCTCTGCACCTAATGGATGGTTGTTGCTTCTTGAAACTAGCGTATCTGGAGGATTTGTTAACTGGGTTAGCTTCAATGCCGAGGGTCGTGTTACAATGCTTTCGGACATCGAGCTTGTTATTGCCGATGCCGCTGGTTCAGCAACAACACCTAAAGAGAGTAGTTATCGTTTGAAAGCTATCCAAACTCCATCAATTATTTTCGATACCTACACCTACATTCACCAATTGGCCGATCCTCAAAACTCAGTCAATGGCGGAACAAATGGTTATGGTTTGATTACAGACTTTGAGTTCCAAGTTGTCTCGTATGATAATGGTATTTTCACTCTATGCGGAGCATATAACGATAGTGCAGCATACCTTATCCCTGCTACAGCTGCTCAAGCATCTGCAATTATCAATGATGGCGCTTTGCTAACCTGCCATGATGAGATTTCAGATTTTGCCGATAACTATAAAGCGGCAGTAGTTGAGATTAATGGTGTTAAAAACCTATTTAACATCAGCAGTCGTTACTGTAGCACATATGCCGTTAGCGGAAGCTCATTATCTAACAACAGCTATACATGTGCACCACTTCTAACCAATATCGGAACTGATGCTTCAGCTAGCGACATCATCTTCTTGAATGCAGAGATCAATGGTGAGGCTATCAGCAAATTGGAGTATCGTAATGATGAGGGTTACTATCTGGTAACCGAGGAGAACGAGTATCCAGTATATGACAATGAAGTAGCTCCATTCGATTGCGAAATCGGTTACAATAAGCTATTTACAGGTCTATACTTCACCACCTCGACCGATTATGATGGTACAATGTCGCAATCATATTTCGACACATATTACTATCCTGGTTATAGCGGTCAAGCAGCAAATAGCCGTACTCTAACCAGCTTTACGCTTACCTTTACCACAGGTTCAGATGGTCTTCCAACAGCGAAGTTAGATGTAGTATCGCTAACCAATTCAACAGGAACATCATATACTGCAACATGGTATCTTTCATTTACCGAGAATGCGGATGGAACTATCACATTTTACGATCGTAGCGAGTATAATTCAAATGCTCAAAATTATGGTCGTTATATGCGTAGTGCGTTGGATATTTTCACAACTATTACCTATTCGACTTATAGCTACTCGAATAGTACATACACAATCGTGAAAGATCAAATTACGCCTCACACCTTTAAAGCAGGTTGGGTTGAAAACAACTCTTCAGCGCTTAAGGGTCAACTTATTGGAGCGTTGATTGATGTGGATGATCCAGATATGTATTTCTGTGGTGTTGTTCAATAGTTTAAGGGGAGTTCTAATTCCTCTTATATTTTAAAAGAAATAAGATTATGAATAAATTATTTAAATGTTTTTTTGCACTCTTGACGCTCTTTTCGCTCACGGTATCGTGTAGTAATGAGGAGGAGTTTGTCGATCTGTACGTTGAGGATATAGAGGTTACCACAGTGGGTTATACCTCTATAACATGTGCAGGTAATATCATCGGCACACTCTCAGAGTCTGGAGTATGTTACTCGACCTCTCCTAGTCCAACAACCGCTGACAGCTGTGTTGAGAATCAAAGTTCGACAAGTGGAAAGTTTTCAGCCGTTATTGAAGGTCTTGAGGCGGGAACAACCTATTATATTAGAGTATATGCAGTTGTAAATGGCACAACAAGCTATGGCGCAGAGAAGAGTGTTACAACATACGATGTTGGAAGCAATTTAATCACTCTGTTGAGCGTTAGCAGCATCAGCTACACATCAGCCTCTGTTGAGTCATATGTTTTGACCACCGATAGCGACGTTATTAGCCGTGGTATATGCTACTCAACAACCGCTTATGTAACTCTTGAAAGTGGTTTCGCACTTGTAGAGGATGGCTCTACAGGTCGAATGACTCAAACAATCGAGGGTCTTACCGACGGACAAGAGTATTTCGTTTGTGCATACGTTGAGACTCAAAGTGGTATAACCTATAGTAACGAGGAGAGTTTTACAACCACTCTTTACAATAAGCCAACCACTGAGATTTTATCTTTCCCTGAGTACGATGAGGACTGGATTGATGTTACCTATAGCGTTAGTCGTGATAATGAACTAGAGATCACCGAGAGCGGTGTATATTACAGTGAGTCGAACGATTTTGCTACAGCAACTAAATTTGTAAACTCAGCGGCATCAGGCGAGGGTGAGTACACATTGCGAGTTACAGGCCTAGAGAACTCTACATTATATTATGTTTGGGCTTACGCTAAAAACATCAAAGGTGAGGGTTATAGCGAAAGCTCTTCAGCGTCAACATTGGCTCCTCTTGGTGCAGTTTCGATTAGTGGATTTGATACAGTTTTGGGATATAGTGCAAATGGAACCGTTGAGGTTACTTCACTTGGAATCTATGATGCAGATGTTATCGACGTGGGTATCTGTTGGTCGAAGAGTAGCGACTCTCCAACTCTTTCGGACGACTACATTTCAGGCGGCTCAATAGATCTTGGTGATGATATAACACTCGACATGAGAACTTTGGAGTCATCGACAACCTACTATGCACGTCCATATATCACAAATGAGTATGGAACTTCATATGGTTTGGTAGAAACTTTCGAGACACGTGTTGATGTATATTCAAACGTTATACGTACATACTCTGACGGAACATCACTACCTTACACAAATGCGATTAAATATGCACCAAGTTACGTAAGTGACGATGTTGTAAGTGACTTCCAAAAGACGTTGTATGAAAATGTAGAGACGGCAGTTGATGACTATGGTTCGGGACGTATTGTGGAACAATTGGTATTAAACTTCATCTTAGATACTAATATGGAACCACTTATTTTGCTTCGTCTATACTACACAAATACAGCTCAAACAACAACTTATCAAGCATATGTATACTATAGAATGAGTGTTGCTGAGGATGGTGTAATTACTGTATAGGTATAGGCGTTTAGACCACCCACTCTACACATCGCTACCAAGCCGTTTTGGCTCATTTTGAACCATCCTAACCATAAGGTTATCGAATACAACCCCCATATTTGTCCGTCTATTG
>JAWXTJ010000061.1:0-10743 GCA_044433665.1 Rikenellaceae bacterium | reverse complement strand
TTACAAACCTTTGTAAAGGAGGCTGGAAGGTTGCTCGATAGAATGATAAAAGATGGGGTGCAAAGTCGCTATTCAATTAAACATTGATATGGCACGCCTAAAATCCCAATCTATAAGATATGTTACGATAACCGAGAGTGAATACCTCCGCCTTATCGAGAACACAATGGTCATAGAGGCTATGAGGATTGCAGGGGTAGAAAGCCTACCTATATATAATGCTGTACAAAGCATACTGCAAGATGGACGTGTTCAGGTTCACACGAAGCCTCTATGCAAACGTTATTCATACAATCAGAATAGGTAGGTATGAATAACATAGAGATAATGATGAAGCTCTCTACAAAATTAGAGAGTGGCTACTCCCAGTCGGAGGTAAATGAAGTAGTAGATGCCTTTGTTGAGATCATCGCCCAAACCTTATGTCAAGGCGAAACGGTCAATATAACGGGTATTGGTAAGCTGAGTACAAAGCAGCAACCAGAAAGGCGATACTACAACGTCCATTCCCGACAGATGGAGTCCAGACCTACGAAGAGGATGGTAGTTTTCAAGCCAAGTGCGAAGCTGCAAAACCGACTGCTGAGTGATTGGCAGGCTCATACAAACTAAACGAACGACACCGAGATATTCTCCAAATCAAATGGAAAGTATCTCGGTGTTGTCGTTATGTAGCCTTTTATGATGGCTACATTTTCGCCATCAATCCTTGTAAACAAGTTTTGCAAAATTTGAGGCTAAAAAGCCCTGTTTTTACAGAAATATTGTCTACCTTTGCAGTCGTGGAAACGACCTTAAAATCAGGCTATATGTAGTCCCATATGTAGGATTCGTGCTTTTCACCAAAATAACAGTATTGATAATTAGCTAGTTATAGCGGAAGTGCTCAATCCGAATTTCGAGTGACCTCGATTTGGGTTCAAACACCAAAGGTGTTTGAGGAATTTTGCCTCTCAATATTTTGGACAAATTTATTTGATCCAAAATATTGAGAGGCAAAATCTTAGAACCAAAGGTTCTAAGCCCAAAGCGCAAGAGAAGAATAGCTCCGCGGGGAGCACCCCGCTGCCGCCCGCACAGGGCAGTAAGCGACGAGAGAAGGCTTAGGCGACTTTTAGCTTTATATCGGGTTGGGATTTGGCTTTTTCGATGACTATTGTGTCGCCTTGGGTTACTTCGCCATCTACTATAAGTTGTGAGAGGGGGACTTCTACCCTATCGCTGAGCGTGCGTTTTAGGGAGCGGGCTCCGTATTTGGCACAATAACCTATCTCGGCTAGGGTATGTTTTGCACTTTCGGTAATCCTTAGTGAGTATCCTAGACGCTCTAGGCGCTTCTGTAAACCTCCTAGCTCAATATCTATTATCTCCTTGACATTTTCTAGGGACAGCTGCCTGAATAGAACTATATCATCTACTCGATTTAGGAACTCGGGCGAGAATGTTCTCTCTAACGCCACTCTGTACTCCACTTGTGGGGCTTGAGCTATCGACTCCTCCTTTACTTGTGTTGAGTATCCTACCTGCTTGCGTCGCTTTGCTACTGCTCGGGAGCCGACGTTTGAGGTCATTATAATTATAGTGTTGCTGAAGTCTACTTTGCGTCCTGAACCATCTGTTAGGTGTCCTTCGTCGAATATCTGCAACATGGAGTTGAATACTTCGGGGTGAGCCTTTTCTATCTCATCGAGGAGCACTACAGCGTAGGGTTGTCTTCGCACCGCTTCACTGAGTTGGCCTCCCTCTCCGTAGCCGACATATCCTGGGGGTGAACCTATTAGGCGTGAAACGTTATGCTTCTCGGAGTATTCGCTCATGTCGATCCTTATTAGGCCTCGTCGCTCGTCGAACATCCACTGTGAGAGCTCCTTTGCGAGGAGGGTTTTGCCTACTCCTGTGGGACCAACAAACATAAATACTCCTATTGGGCGTTTTGATGCTTTTAGGCCTGAGCGTGAAAGGTAGATCGAGCGGGCTAATTTTTTTACGGCTTCGCCTTGACCTATAACACGCTGTGAAAGGTGAGCACCAAGGGTGCGTAGGCGCTCTTGTTCTCCTGCTGATACTCTCTCGGCAGGCACTCCAGTGATGGATGTTATCACCGCTTCGATTTCGGCTACGCCTACCTCTATGGGTGATAGTTCCATCTCTCGGTGCCATACTCCTCGCTTCTCGTTGAGTTTCGAGGTGAGGGTTACTTCGCTCACTCGTGCCTCGGCTGCACGATCGTAGGCCATAGCCTCTAGGGAGCTACTTCGCTCTTGTTTGACTGCAACTAAGGCCTCTTCTAATTCCTTTATTTCGGTGGGCTGCATTGCGGCTGAGAGGTGTGCTCGGGCTCCTGCTTCGTCTAAAATGTCGATCGCTTTATCAGGGAAATGTCGATCGGTGATATATCTAGCACTCAGGGAGACGGCTGCTTGAAGTGCCTCGTCGGTGTATCGTACTCGGTGGTGGCGCTCGTAATGAGGGGCAATATTTTGAAGTATCTCTAGGGTTTGCGACTCGGTTGTTGGCTCAACCATCACTCGTTGAAAGCGTCGTTCGAGGGCTGAATCGCTCTCGATGTCGGTGCGATATTCATCGAGTGTTGTTGCTCCAATTACTTGAAGTTCACCTCTTGCGAGGGCTGGTTTTAGAATGTTTGCCGTGTCGAGGCTTCCTTGTGTTGCTCCTGCTCCGACGATTGTATGTATCTCGTCAATGAAGATTATTGTATCTTTTGAGCAGGTCAAGGCTTCGAGAAGTTGCTTCATGCGCTCTTCAAATTCGCCTCTAAATTTTGTCCCTGCAACAAGCGAGGAAATATCTAGCGAGAAGAGCGTTTTATCGGCAATGGTGTAGGGAACATCTCCCGAGGCTATGCGTAGTGCAAGAGCCTCGACAACAGCGCTTTTACCAACTCCTGCCTCGCCAATTAAAATTGGATTGTTCTTTTTGCGTCGTGAGAGGATCTCGATAACTCGGTCGATCTCTTTATCTCGGCCGATAACAGGGTCAATTTCTCCTTTTTTGGCAGCAATTGTTAGGTTTCTGCCAAATTTATCAAGTGGGTGGCGGGTCTCATTTCTCTGTGATTTTTCATCTATGCGTGCAGGTTCTGATGGAGTTATTCGCACAGGTTTTTCTGTGGGGATATTCGACTCGTCACTCTGTCCAACAAGTAGATAGCGAAGCAGTTCGGCACGTAGTTCCGATGATGAAATATTGTAGAGTGATAATACTCTAGCGAGTGCCGTTGAGTTATCTTCGGCAATATTCACAATGATATGGAGCGAGGTGATCTGCTCGGGAGAGTTCTCGATGACCATCTCACTGAGATATTGCCTGTAAAACTCCTCGGGTGAGAGAGTCTCGGCAACGGGAGAGGAGACGATAAGTTGCTGCAATCGCAATTTGAATTGAAAGAGTTGCCAATCTTGAAGTCGAGCACCTAAAAATTGTCGAACCAGAGAGCCTTCAGACTCTAATATTTCGAGAAATAGATGATCTTTATATGATTTTTTGTCGCCAGCCTTTAGCCGACCGAATGCCGTACGAACAATAATGGCATCCAATATCTTAGAAATTTTACCTTTTTGCATAATCAATAATTATAAGTTATTCTGATAGGATAACGCAAAAGGATTTGATTTTATTATTGTATATTTGGGTTAGTTGTAGTTTTATGAACTATGCAAAACAGGTAAAAACATTACAAAATCACGTTGTTAAAATATTAATTACAACATATTTAAGCAAAAAAAATCACAGTTTATTTTAGGTGCAAATTGCCTAAAATAAACTGTGATTTTTTTATTTGCGAACTTCGCTATTTGCTGATATACTCAGCAATCCAGTCACCAACGGCGCTTGTTGAGTAGCTTGTTGCTCCTTGTGCTGCAATATCTTGAGTTACAATACCTGCTTCAAGTGAAGCATCTACAGCATCTCTGATTGCCTTACCCTCTTCCATTAGACCAAAGGCATATTCAAACATCAATGCAGCCGATAGAATTGTTGCAACTGGATTTGCAATATCCTGTCCTGCCGCTTGTGGATATGAACCGTGGATTGGCTCAAAAACCGATGTATGTAGACCGATTGAAGCTGATGGCAACATTCCAAGTGAGCCTGTAATTACAGAAGCCTCATCTGTTAGGATGTCACCAAACATATTCTCGGTTACCATAACATCGAAACGTGATGGCCATTGAATAAGTTGCATTGCTGCATTATCGACAAACATATACTCGGTAGTCACCTCTGGATATTGTTTTTCGATCTCCTGGGCTACCTCACGCCATAAACGTGATGTGCAGAGAACATTTGCCTTGTCGACAATAGTTACCTTTTTGTTGCGCTTCATGGCATACTCATACGCAAGAACCACGATACGCTCAATCTCGTGACGGCTATATACACATGTGTCATACGCTGTGTTGCTATCCTCGCTACGACCCTGTGGACGACCGAAGTAGATACCTCCCGTAAGCTCACGAATACACATTAAATCTGTTCCCTCGACAACATCTGTGCGAAGTGGAGATTTGTATAAAAGTGGCTTGAATGTAGTTACAGGGCGGATATTTGCATATAAACCCAATTTTTGACGCATAGCCAACAAACCCTGCTCAGGACGAACCTTTGCGCTTGGGTTGTTGTCGAAGCGTGGATCTCCGATAGCACCAAACAATACGGCATCCGAAGCCATACACACTTCATGCGTTTGATCTGGGTAAGGGTTACCAACAGCATCAATTGCACATGCACCAACCAACGCTTGCTCGGTGGTAAATGTGTGACCAAATTTCTTACATACACTCTCGACGCTTTTAAGAGCCTGATCTACAATCTCAGGGCCTATGCCATCGCCTGGCAATACTGCAATATTCAAATTCATTATCTAAAATCTATATTTTTTATGGGGAGTTCTATTTTCTCCCTAATTTTATTGGGTAATCATTAAGTAGGGTAAAACCGCAACTCTAACTCTTTTCATCAATCTGGTTGAGCATCTTTATCGTCGCTTGAATTGCCGCTTCTGTTTGGTCAGCATCCAATCCACGAGTTTTAAAGCTCTTTCCATTGTGCTCCCACGTAATTATGGTCTGCACAAAGGCATCTGTACGTCCTCCAGGAGGAATATCGACCGTATAGTTGGTCAACATTGGAAATGTAACTCCAAGCTCCTCTTTGTAGATCTTGCGCACAGCTTTCACAAAGGCATCATATTGACCATCACCCATTGACGAACTCTCGTATTGCGATCCGTGAATATCGAGTTTCACAACGGCCATCGGGTGGAGTCCCTTTGTGAGGGTCACCGAATAGTGCAATAGTTTGATGTTCTGCTCAGCTTGGTGATTGCTCAAAACATCGGCAACGATATATGGCAGATCACTCTGTGTTACTCGCTCCTTACGGTCTCCCAAAGCGATAATTCGCTCGGTCACCTTTCGCATTGACTCCTCATCGAGCTCGATATGTAGAGCCTCCAAATTTTTGCTAATATTGGCTTTACCCGAGGTTTTGCCCAAAGCATATTCTCGTGTACGTCCAAAACGCTCTGGCAGCAAGTCATTATAATAGAGGTTGTTTTTATTATCGCCATCTGCATGTATTCCAGCACATTGCGTAAAAACTAACTCTCCGATAATTGGCTTATTACCTGGCACTCTAATTCCCGAAAATGACTCGACAACTTGACTTATATAGTTTATCTTGGTCTCGTCGACATTCGTCTTTGCTTTAAGTTGATCGTGCAACACAGCCAAAATGCTCGAAAGAGGAGTGTTTCCAGCTCTCTCACCCAATCCATTCACCGTGCAGTGAATACCCTTAACACCTGTTTTAGCCGCTGCAAAGGCATTTGCCACAGCCAAATCATAATCGTTATGAGCATGGAAATCGAAGTGCAGTTGCGGATACCGACGCACCATTTTATAACAGAACTCAAATGTTTGGTATGGGTTCAAAATACCCAAAGTATCGGGCAACATAAAACGCTCGATAGGCTCGTCTTTCAACTCGTCGATCATCTGGTAGACATAATCTTGCGAATTTAACATTCCGCTAGACCAATCCTCCAAGTATAAATTGACCTCAATTCCCTTTTGGCGAGCCATGGCGATATTTTTTTTAATATCACTCCAATGCTCTTGAGGGGTTTTGCGAAGTTGACCCTCACAATGTTTCAATGACCCTTTAGCCAAAAGATTCATCACTCGACCACCAGAGCTGATGATCCAATCAATCGACAAGCCATTATCGACAAAGCCTAACACCTCGATCTTTTGAAGAATGTCATTCTTCTCCGCCCATTCGCATACCGTCTTTACAGCTTCAAACTCACCTGTCGAAACACGAGCCGAGGCGATCTCAATACGATCCACACGCAACTCTTCGAGCAGCAATCTAGCTATACTTAGCTTCTCTTGAGCTACAAACGATACTCCCGAGGTCTGTTCACCATCCCGCAGGGTGGTGTCCATTATCTCTAAAAACATATTTTAAAACCTTTCGTTCTCTTATTTTGAGTTCTCCCACGCCTCGATCTTGTCTCTATTGCTCAACAAATAGTCAATATCGTCGTAACCGCTCAAAAGGCAATTTTTCTTATATGGGTTGATCTCGAATGACTCACTTGCGCCACTCTTATCATTTGTAATCTTCTGTGCCTCAAGATCAACGGTAACTGTCAACGCCTCATCCGCCTCGATTTGAGCGAAGAGCTCAGCCAAAAACGCCTCAGAAACAACCACTGGCAACACTCCATTGTTGAGTGCATTACCCTTGAAAATATCGGCGAAGAAGCTCGAAACAACAACCTTAAAACCATATCCACCAACAGCCCAAGCAGCATGCTCACGGCTAGATCCGCTACCAAAATTCTTACCTGCAACAAGCACAGAACCTGAGTAACGAGGGTTATTTAGGACAAAATCTGCAACGCCATTGCCTTGCTTATCGTAACGCCAGTCATAAAAAAGGTTATCACCAAATCCCTCACGGGTGGTAGCCTTAAGGAATCGAGCTGGGATAATTTGGTCTGTATCTACATTCTCGATCGGCAATGGTACGCAGGTCGAGGTGAGTGTTTGAAATTTCTCTATCATATTTCTCTCTTTGTTTTCTTATGTTAAAAATGGAGGGTGTTTATAAAAAATCACGTGGGTCGGTAATCTTACCTGTGATTGCAGCAGCAGCAGCTACCATTGGACCTGCAAGAAGTGTGCGTGCTCCAGGACCTTGACGACCCTCGAAGTTACGATTTGAGGTCGACACGGCATATTTTCCCGCTGGAACCTTATCTTCATTCATCGCCAAACATGCTGAACATCCAGGTTGACGAAGCTCGAAGCCTGCCTCCTCGAAGATCTTATCGAGACCCTCCTCACGGATTTGCGCCTCAACTAACCATGATCCTGGCACAAGCCATGCAACTACATTCTCAGCCTTCTTGTGACCTTTGACCATCGAAGCAAAGACTCTAAAGTCCTCAATACGACCGTTAGTACAACTTCCCAAGAATACATAATCAATTGCTTTACCCAACATCTTCTCGCTTGGTTTAAAGCCCATATATTCAAGTGATTTGCTGTATGAAACTGCACTTGCAGCATCTACCGAGTCCATCGCTGGAATCGACTCTGTGATACCCATTCCCATTCCTGGATTTGTTCCATAGGTAATCATTGGCTCAATATCCTCAGCACGGAAAACAATCTCCTTATCGAAAACTGCATCCTCATCGCTATAGAGTTCTTTCCACTCAGCGAGTGCTGCCTCCCAAGCCTCACCCTGTGGAGCATACTCACGACCCTTAACATAATCGAATGTTGTTTGATCTGGAGCAATCATACCTCCACGAGCACCCATCTCGATACTTAAGTTACAAACTGTCATACGCTCCTCCATGCTCAAACAACGAATAGCCTCACCAGCATACTCCACGAAGTATCCCGTTGCACCACCTGTTGTCATCTGCGCAATAATATATAGAGCCATATCCTTAGCCGAAACACCCTTACCGAGCTTACCATCAATTGTGATACGCATCTTAAGTGGCTTTGGTTGAAGAATACATTGCGACGCTAAAACCATCTCCACCTCACTTGTTCCGATACCAAAGGCTACAGCACCAAAAGCACCGTGTGTCGATGTGTGCGAGTCACCGCAAACAATTGTCATTCCTGGACGAGTCAAACCATTCTCGGGGCCAACTACGTGAATAATACCATTTTTCTTATGTCCTAAGCCCCAAAGAGTAAGGCCGAACTCAGCTGCATTCTCATTCAAAGTTTCAACCTGCTTGCGTGACACAGGGTCAGCGATAGGCAGGTGTTGATTCATCGTTGGGATATTGTGGTCTGGAGAACATGTAGTCTTCTCTGGACGAAAAACCTTCAATCCACGCTCTCTAAGTCCTGCAAATGCCTGAGGACTTGTTACCTCATGGCAGAAGTGGCGGTCGATGTATAGTTGCGACGGACCTCCCTCAACAAGCGTTACTACGTGGGCATCCCAGATTTTATCAAAAAGTGTTTTCATATATAAATTAAAAAAATATTGTTTATGCAATTACAAATTTATTGATTGCGTCGATATACGCCTCAGCCGATGCCGAAACAATATCTGTGTTGGCAGCAAATCCATGGTAAAGAATATCGTTATAAAGCACAGTCATATGCACCTTACCCAAGTCGTCACTTCCATTGGTGATCGCTTGAATCAAGAACTCTTGAAGCAACATCTTGCGACGTATAATCTGCTTGATAGCCTTAATTGCAGCATCAACAGGGCCATTTCCCGAAGATGAAGCCTCGAATTTCTCACCAGCAATATCCAAACAGATATTAGCCACCGAGCGAACGCCCACACCTGTTGTCACCTGCAAATAATCGAGTTTAATTCTCGCATTTGCCGTGCGCTCCTTACCTACAAGCATCAAAACATCATCATCGTTAATATCCTTCTTGCGGTCGGCCAATTTCAAGAACTCCTCATAAGCATTGTTCAATTGCTCCTTATCGAGCTCAACACCCAAAACAGTCAAACGGTGCTTCAACGCTGCACGACCACTTCGAGCAGTAAGTACAATTGAACTCTCGTCGATACCAACATCCTTAGGGTCGATAATCTCGTAACTCTCACGATTCTTAAGAACTCCATCTTGGTGAATACCCGACGAGTGAGCAAACGCATTGCGACCCACGATAGCTTTATTTGGTTGAATTGGCATATTCATCAAATTCGATACCATGCTGCTTGTTCCGCTGATACGCTGAGTATTAATATTTGTATCTATAAGCAGCTCCTTGTGACTCTTGAAGATCATAGCAACCTCTTCGAGTGCAGTATTTCCAGCTCTCTCACCAATACCATTGATTGTAACCTCAGCTTGACGAGCACCATTCAAAATACCAGCTATGGTGTTAGCTGTAGCCATACCAAGGTCATTATGACAGTGTGTTGCTATTGTAACATTGTCGATACCTTTAACATTCTCTTTGAGGAAACGGATCTTGCGACCAAACTCATCTGGAAGACAATAACCTGTTGTATCTGGAATATTAATCACCGTTGCACCAGCCTTAATTACCGCTTCGACAACTCTCGCTAAATACTCATTATCGGTACGTCCAGCATCCTCGGCATAAAATTGAACATCCTCAACGAAGCTCTTCGCATACTTCACAGCAGCTACGGCACGCTCGATGATCTCCTCACGATTCGAGTTAAACTTATATTTGATATGTGAATCGGAAGTTCCGATACCAGTGTGTATACGTCCACGCTTAGCATATTGAAGCGCCTCACCCGCAACCTTAATATCATTCTCCACGGCACGAGTCAAAGCACAAATTGTTGGCCAAGTAACCGCTTTCGAGATCTCGACAACAGAGTGAAAATCTCCAGGACTCGACACAGGAAATCCCGCCTCGATAACATCTACACCAAGCTCTTCGAGGGCTTTAGCGACTTGAATTTTTTCCAAGGTGTTCAATTGGCAGCCTGGAACCTGCTCTCCATCACGAAGTGTGGTGTCGAAAATAAATAATCTATCAGACATAATTTTTACTTTTATATTTTTATTTTTATTTCCCCTTCAAAAAAACGACCTTTCATCACTTTAAATTGTGAGAAAGGTCGCTTTCATATATTTTCCGTTATAATTGATAGCACACACTCCTCAGCCTCTTGTCAGTAATCCTTAAGAGGGTAATCAGGGCGAGAATCTCTATATTATAACTATTCATTGTCGTCAGTTTTTTTACATTATTTCCCTATAGTATAGACTATAATTCAATAACATCATTCCACAAATATAAACATAGTTTTTTTAATGACGAAACAAAAATGGAGAATTATTTTTAAACTATTTTCAAAAATTCCCAATATCAAAAGTTTAATACTTTTAATTTGCAATCTTCATGCCTTTTTTATATTGTCAATTGAAAGAAAAAAGATTGATATTCAGAATAAATATAATAAGTTATATTTTGTAAGATAATTCAAAATTTATTGAAACAAACATCCATGTAACCGCATGAGCTATCAATACCTAACCATTTTAGAATCTGTTTAAGGGGAGTTCTATTTTTCCCTAATTTTAAAATATGGCAATAATTGTTTTTCACGACTTAAGGGGAGTTCTATTTTCTCCCTAATTTTAATTTTTGGTTAATAATTATCCATTTTTGATTTTGCAAAAGTGGGTTGTAGTAGCTCTACCACCTATTTTTGTAAAATCAAAAAGGG
>JAWXTJ010000060.1:0-10889 GCA_044433665.1 Rikenellaceae bacterium | reverse complement strand
CACTACTTGATCGAATGATATTGACCCCATAGATAATAATGTGTGTGTGAATACACAAAGATAATACATCGTAGGTCATTTTCATCATTCTGGGTGACTGAAGGTCATGTGGGTTTCATAGGTTAAGTTTTTTTTGAGGGTGGTTAATTAATGTTGCTAATTTGGTTTGTTAAATTTAGATGTTAAAACTCATTAGGAATATTTGTTAAGGTTAAAGGTTAGATGAGGAGCACATGATTAGCCACCTTTTTTAGATTTGAAAGTTAGTTAGGTTTAGTTAGTTTATAGGTTATTTGATTTAAAGGTTTGTTTGTTACAAAGAGAAATATATAAACATGTTATATTTCATCACGGGAAGGTAGAGTTTTTTTGATCTATCTTCCTTATTTTTGTTTTGATGGTTGCTAATTGTGCCTATCTTTCAGAACTTTTTTATAGTTGAAAATTTTATTCATCCCGATAAATATGTTGGATTTATATTTGATGCACATTAAGATTGTTCGCATAACATATTTGAAACCAAATTGATATGATTTAAATAGGAAGTAGAGGATTGATGATTGGAATTTGCCTTGGCCTCGCTTTCGTAAAAGTTTGTTGACTCGAAGTGTTGCCATAAATTTTGAGTCGAACGTATCTTGTGCATGGGTTGTGCAGAGTGAATTTGCGGAGCGAGTTAGCATATATATGGCAGTTGGATCATAATATATTTTACCCGCAGCAAGACCTAAAAGAGTTGAAAAGATCATATCATTGCCTGAGATAATCGGCTCAAAGGTGATTGAGTGTTCTGTCAGCAGTGATCTTTTAATTAGTTTTCCCCATGGGGATATATATTTGTATCGTAGATAGCCCTCTTCACCTGTTTGTAGATATTTTTGCGTGATGTTTTTAATGTGGTTATCTCTATATGATGGTTGTAATGTGTCGCTGTGGCAGCTGCTTATATTGAAATAGACAACATCGTAATCTGATTCTAGGTGTCGCAAAACTGCATCTGAAATCGACTCTAAAAAGAAATCATCGGCATCAGCGAAGAGAATCCAATCTCCAGTGGCATGTTGCAATCCGACATTTCTTGCTGCGCCTGCTCCGATGGCTGTTTTTTTGAGGTTAGCTTGGGTTTCAATTTTATCTGTATTTGTGTGTAACTCGAAATTATTGTAATATAGTTCGAAGTTGTAAAGCGTTGATAGTTTTTCAACTTCTGAAAGTTCTGATTCATAACTGTTGTCATCAATTACAATGATTTGAAAATCAAGGGTTGGAGGGATAGATCTTAATAATC
The DNA here is from genome assembly GCA_044433665.1 of Rikenellaceae bacterium. Taxonomy (GTDB): domain Bacteria; phylum Bacteroidota; class Bacteroidia; order Bacteroidales; family Rikenellaceae; genus Alistipes. The sequence goes on along the minus strand of JAWXTJ010000060.1, from coordinate 9,601 downwards.
TTTCCAGAAGTTTTGATGAGTTTTTGTGAGGTATGATTAATGATATAGTTTTCATTTTGCTCTGATTATTTTGTTTTGGTTGTTAAAAGTATAACCACTTTTAAAGATTACAATTTTTTTAATTCTTTTATGACGCTCTTTGCAAATGACCTCCATGAATTATCTGCAATAAATGAGTCTATATCAGAGTGTTTAATGTTTACTCCATTTGAAAGTATATCTATAATATCTTCATAATTTTTATACGTACTGCAAACTTTCCTTTTCTCTAAGTCGATAAATGCACCTTTATGTGAGCCGACTGATCGACCATTGAGGGTTATGGTATCTATCAATGCTCCTGAACTAGATATAGATTCTCCGACATATGGGAATAGGACGATTTTAGAGTTTGCAATCTTCTCTTTTAATTCGGGGAAATCTACTCTGCGGTTCTCAAATTTAATATTGTCGTTGCAGAGGTTAAATATCTGTGATTCATAGTTTTTATCTTTGCATTTTCCAATTATTAATATTTTATATCGACTCTCGAAACCATTTTTATAGATAAATTCAAGGAATTCGATAATACCTTTATATTGGGTAATGATGCCCCAAATTAAAATATCATATTGTGGTGATTTTTTACATGTATCATCAATGGTTATATCCCTAATTTTCAATAAATCAGGATTTATCGGATGATTTAAAAATAACACTTTTTTATTGCTCTTTTCGCTTAAGGTGTCGTGAGCTTGTTGTGAGAGCGTAATAAACATATCGCAACCTTTTATCAATATATTTCTGAGTTGTTTACCGCCTATTTTACCGCCCTTATGCGAGTCGAGATTATGATACACCCACACGAATTTCTTACCTCTAAATTTCTGAGCGTAGAAAAATAGAGCAAAAATTATTGATTGAATAAAGCCTAATTGCAAGTAAGGCAGATCTTCAATCCAATTTAATATATACACATCCGTATCACTGTGATGCTCAACCATATCATGTAGATTATTATATGATTTTGCACCTGGTTTATTTGTAATGCAGACATCTTCACACGATAAATATTCGATAAAATTTCGAGCAAAAGGGTTAGCTGTGGTGCTTTTCTTCAGCAACACATTTGGGTAGAAGTAGATATTCATTATCGTCTCTTGTTTTTCATTTTTACACTCTCTGTGAGGGCGAATAATATTTGAGGAATTGAGCATGATTCGTCGCAATGGAGCCAATAGAAGAGCCTTATAATACCGTTGTCACACATGTCGTGCGCAACCAAATATAATTTTTGTTTCAAGTAATATGGATCAATACGCTCAGAGATCATTTTTATATAATAATTATCCATTTCATTTTGTGGTGGATTGGTTATTATAAAATTTTTAATCCACTCTTTTTCGGTCTTTATCGCTTTGATTTTTGTTATGTAGTTTCCTGATTTTGTAATTGTGTTTTGATGACTCCGATAGTGGAAAATGGGCTTGTATGTATTTGCAACACCTCGCCGAGCTGCTGCAATATATGCAGATATATTGTCGGTTCCCCATGCCAACGGTTGCTTGTAGAATCCTCCATTTCGAATGAGTTCAGAGCGTCGATATAGGTAATCTCCAATATATTGGATACGTCCATTCATCTTGTGCCATATCATGCTGTAGGCACTTTCGTATGCAGGTCGAGACTCCTGTAATTTTATAAATTCTGAATTCTCGTCGATAATTTTTACCATGCCGTGATAAAGATCCAAATCAGGATATTGTGTCATCAATAAATCATATTGCTCAAGACAATCCTCCGCCAAGCAATCATCGTCACCCATACATATTACAAAATCACCCTCGGCATAACTAAGTGATATATTCCAATTGTCAACGACATTGAGCGCACCGCAACACTTCTGATTTGTATAATACTTGATTCGAGAATCATCATACAAATCTATTATCTCACGAATATTTTCAGGCGAAGCATCATTAACGATAATCACTTCGAAATCGCTCACTGTTTGACTTAAAACGGAGTCTATACACTCTTTTAAATATTTTACCTTATATGTTGGGATTAATATTGAATATTTCATTGGTTACATGTGTTTTAAGTGTAATTTTGCAGTTCTATTTTTGTATCTATAATAGATCACCAAATAGATAAATATTGAAAATTTAAGTTGAGTTGCGACATTCCAATGGATAATATGTATGGTTGGAACAAGCAGTATCCAAGCTGCATAAAATCTCAAATATACTGGATTAAATCTCTTTAACCCTTTGAGCACAAAGTTATACAAAATAATAATCAAAACAGAGCCAAAATGAAAAAATGCACCAAACATACCAAGATCAGAAGCATACAATCCATTCTCTTTCGCAAGGTCTATAAGAGTCAGAAATTTGGAATCCTTGCACGTAAAACCATTACCGAATAAAAATGTATAGAAATTGTAATCCCAATTACGAATATAATAATCAAAAGCCCTCCACCGAGCATAATCGGGATCTAAGAATTGGCTTTTAGTCTCTTCAATAAGAGTCTCCAAAATAAAAGAGACATACGTACCTACAACAACGACCAAAAACACAACGATAGTAGTCTTAAATCTAAACTTCGCTTTATAGAGCATATAAAGCAACATCGGTATTATAATCAGCAGCGTACTCCGATTCTGAATAACAAAAATAAAGGCAAGGGATAGCAGAAATAAACCGCCATCAACTACACTCGCCCGACCTGTGACAACTCTATCAAAGCTCATAAAAAAGAGGAAAACAACCGCAACCCAGCCTGGTTTTCCAAAGATAATATCGGTCGTTTCCCCCGAAAGAATTGAAGATAATCGCCGTTCAGCCGTCTCAGCCTCAATATACAAATATGGATCAAAATATGTAGAGTAGAGCATCAAAGCACAAGCCAACACCCCAAGAAACTTAAATGCCGTATAAAAATCATCTTCATCGGGTTGCATCATCAAAAAGACATTCAGGTATATTATAGTCGGAATAGTTCTCAAAGCAACAAAGGAGCCAACTAAAGATTGATTATAAACCTCCACAGGAGTAAAACTACTAAAGACAATTAAAATTAATATCCAAAATACCCACTGCTTATTTTTAAAGCTATTCAGCCGATTTACAGCCATCTTTGAGTATAAAAACAGACCTCCGAAACTCCAGGCCAAGGATAAAAATGTGAATATATTATTTATCCGCAGTTTATAAGTTGGAACAAATCCAAAGGCCAGCAGTCCTGCAATAATTATATATATGTGTTTGGGAATCATATTATAATACTGCTAAAAGTTAATGCCCTAAAGATGGTTTAAATATGGCAATAATTGTTTTACACTACTTACGATCTTTAGGGTCAAGCATTCGTGGGTTTCAATTTATCAATGAGAGTAATAACTACTGATAAATATACGACAAAAAGTTCGGAAATCCAAATTTTATGTCCTGTTTCGTCTAGTTTATTGTATAAACCAGTTATTTAAATCCTCATTATAGAGATCTAAACTATTTGAAGATCCGTCAAACTGTGTAACATAATCGTCAAAAGAGCAGACTAAAGTTTGCGAATAAAATGGATCACCCCAATCATCCTCTGAAAAATTATCGCCATATAATAGTCTCAATGATTCAATATTTTCAATCGCAAAGAGATCTCTTTGAGGCCACTCCTTGACTTTTGCCATTGATCGGGTTACATGCGAAGAGATATAGCTGCTGATCTTGTGACCAACCCACGCTGAACTATTCGATACGAAAACCCAGGTGTAACCATCTTTCTGTTTTTTGATTAAGGCGCTTGTACCTGCCATTGAACCACTGCGCAACCACTCGTCACCTCTTACTGTAGCCCAACCCATTGGTTTATAACGCTTACTATCGTAGGTCATTGCTTCGATAGACTCTTGACTCAAGAAATTATCCTTGGCATCGCAATCATTTATTGCAGCTACAAAGCGAAGAATCTCACTTGGTGATGCCACCCATCCGCCAGCACCGCTAAGTAGAGTTACATCATTTCCGCCATTGCTTTTCATTGTATAACGACCACTTCCATCGAATGCCTCAACAGGTGTAGCCTCCTTAACCTCGAAATATGAGACCTCATTATCCTCTCTATTTTGGCTAAAATTCTTGCCGATGTGCATATCGTAACAGCCAATTGGAGCCAAGATCGAGTCTCGAACATAGTTCTCATAGGCGATATTCGAGCATTTCTCGACAACCTTTGTTAGGATCATATATCCCAAATTGGAGTAGTCATATCTGTCGCCTGGTCTCGATCTTAAACGATTTTTTGTGGCGTACAGAACCATATCATCGAGCGACAAAGGCAACTCTTTATCTAAATATCTAGCAACATTATAATTTGAGAATGCAGGATCTCCATGCGGTGATGAAAAGCCAGCTGTATGACGCATAAGATGCTCCACGGTAATCTGTTCAAGATTTTTATTTCGCAGATCAAGAAACATAGAGTCGCAAAGAATACCCTCCGCACCAAAAACCTTTGAAGAGAGTGATATTTTACCTTGCTCGGCGAGTCGCATCACAGCTACTGCCGTAAGTAATTTTGATACCGAAGCTACTCTAAAGATATTGTTCGCATCACACTCCATGCTGTCGTTAGCAAATCCATAGCCCTTTGCATAGATCAAGCTATCGTTGCGCATAAGTGCAAATGAGGCTCCTTTAAGCCCCCAGCGACGCATAAAAGATTCTATATCTCGATCAAACGTTTTGGTCTGCTCGAATGAGCTCATTGTATTGTCGAGTAGAGAATTTATTGATATAGGTTGTTGTTCCTCTTCATCAACAACCTCGATATTAAGATCTGCTCTTTGATCTCGAAGCGAAATAATAATAGCTATAATACTTACCAAAGTGACTACTATTGAAACTATTTTTCTGTTCATATATTAATTTTTGGCATATTCTTATTTATTCGAGAGCAAAGGTAGTTAAAAGTAATAAATGTCGCAAATGATATTTAGATAAAAAGAGAGATTTACTAAAATTTTTCATTTTTAGTAAATCTCTCTTTTATTTTAGGTAACTTTCTAATAAATATATATTTATTATAGGTTATTTTTCTTTTGCTCAAAATAAGCACGCTTGTGAGCACATGCTGGACATAGTTCAGGTGCCTCCTTGCCTGTGTGAACATATCCACAGTTGCGACATTGCCACTCGGTCTCCTCTTCACGTACGAATGTCGAACCATCCTCGATGCGAGAGAGAAGTTTACGGTAACGCTCCTCGTGCATAGCCTCAACCTTTGCAATTGCACGGAATACAGCAGCAATCTCCGAGAAACCCTCTTGGTCGGCAACGTCGGCAAATTCTGGATACAACTCTGCCCACTCCTCATTTTCGCCTTCTGCGGCTGCAAGTAGGTTCTCGGCTGTAGTTGAGATAACACCTGCTGGGAATGTTGCTGTGATCTCGACCATACCACCCTCTAGGAATTTAAAGAAACGCTTTGCGTGCTCCTTCTCTTGGTCTGCTGTTTCTGTGAAGATTGCAGCAATCTGCTCATAACCCTCTTTCTTTGCTGCGCTTGCATAATATGTGTAGCGGTTGCGTGCTTGAGACTCTCCAGCGAAAGACTTCAATAGATTTTTTTCGGTTTGTGTGCCTTGTAGTTTCATGATTTTTTATCTGTTTATTGTTAATGGTTTACACTGCTTAGATTACTGCAAATATAATTATTTTTATTTTAAAAAAGCAATGCAGAAATAATTATTTGATTCTTTTTACTTATACCGATATATCTATCTTCTATAATTTTTTTATATCTTTGCATAAACAACTAAACAAAAAACCTAATGAAAAAAAAATTCACCTTATTATTGGCCGCAATTATATTTATTAGTTGCACAAATGAATCTCCTTACACTATATCGTCGAAAAAAAGCGATCTTTCGGCAAAGCTGGAAAACTGTGAGGGTAAATTAACAATTACTCTCTCGGATGATGATGATATTATTCTATCAGCCTCTCCAATAGCCTACATTCTTGACGAGCAGGAGGCCGAATGGGAGTTATTGGGAAGTAAAATCACAGCAAAAGATGTGACTCTACCGATGAATTATGGTGAATTTGACCAAATTGCAATTTCATACTCGGATATGGATTGCAAAGTCAAACTTTCAACCACCTCAAAAAGCATAGATGGAACGCTTAAAGTTCGTCTCTTTGAAGATGCTGTTGCATATCAACTTGAACTTTCAGATTGTCCTGAGGGAACAACCTTAAAAGAGGTTAGTAGCTGGGTTCCAGCAGATATATCTGGATCATGCTTTTCGACAAATGGTGAATATGAGTCACATGGACCTCTAACTATTGCGGAAGCGTCACACACACATAGAACTCCATTTATCTACCAGACTGAGGATAAAATTATGGCATTCCACGAGTGTGATCTATTTAACTACCCTCAGCTATTTGTTACGGGTAAAAGTGACGGAAGCTCTTTTGGGGTAAATATCCATGCAATCACTTTAGATGGTGATGTGCGTCTACCATTCCGAGTTGTTATGGTTGGCGAAAATTATGCAGATCTTCACAATCAAAAGCCAATTTACCAAACAATGAGCCAAGAGGCAGTAGGTGATTACAGTTGGGTGAAACCTGGTTTGTGTATGTGGGATTGGCGAGTAAAAGGGACTACATTCGATGGTTTCACATATGAGATGACAACCGAGAGCCTTAAACGATACATCGACTTCTGCCATAAATCAAATATCTCATATTTCCTTATTGATGCTGAGTGGAATAAAAAACCAGATCCACTTACTCCAGTCGACGAGTTGGATATTCGTGAGGTTGTAGCTTACGGAAATAGCAAGGATGTAGGTATAATTTTATATTACGACCTAACCTACATTGACGATGAACACCCAGAGGTAGATTTCGAAATTATCGCTAAAACCTATGCTGATTTTGGAGTGAAAGGTATGAAATATGGTTTCTTAAAGGGAAGAAACTCGCAACATAAAACCGTGAGAACTCTCGAAATAGTTGAAACACTTGCGAAACATAATATGGTTGTTGTTTTCCACGACTCACCAATTCCATTTAGCGGACTAGAGCGTACACATCCAAACTATATCAACCGTGAATATTGTCACGCTCAGCTAGATAGACGTGCAGCATTCAACCCTCGACAATTTGTTAAGATGGCCTGCATCAACCTTTTGGCTGGACATATGGATCAAACAAATGGAACATACGCACTCAACGAGATGGTAACACGCTCGAAAGGGCCAAAGAACGAGTATAACTCTACGGTATCTGCTGAAACAGCTCGTTTCTTTATCTCACACACGGGAGCATTCTCGGTTCTAATTGATGCACCTGAGGCGTATGAGCAAAAAGCTGATCTATTTGAGTTTATCTCACTGCTGCCAAACTCTTGGGACGAGACAAAATACCTAGATATGGATTTCAACTCTCACGTCTCTGTAGCTAAGCGCAAAGGTGACAGATGGTATGCAGCGGCTGTATACAACGAAAAAGGTGGAGATCACTCTCTTGACCTTGATTTCCTTGAGCCAAACACAAAATACAGTGCTAAACTATACCGTGATGCCAAAGAGACCAACTACATAACAAACAAAGAGGCATACACAGTTGAGAGCCTAGAGGTAACCTCAAAAGACAAAATCAACGTTTCTGTCCCTGCGGGTGGTGGATTTAGTGTAATATTTGACAAACAATAAACAACAGCAACCATGATTGGTTCAAAAAAAATAATTAAAGGTGCTGCATTATCACTTAGTATAGTTGCTTGCAGTATAGCCACAGCAGCACCCAAGCAACCAAACGTTCTATTCATTCTAGTCGACGACCTCGGCTGGAATGACATAGGCTGCATGGGTAGCGAATATTACGAAACTCCAAATATAGACAAGCTATCTGCACGAGGCGTAACATTCACAAACGCCTATGCCGCATGCCAAGTATCAAGTCCATCACGAGCCTCAATACTCACGGGACAATACACCACAAACCATGGTATTACCAACTTTCTTGGAGCACCAACAGCTCTGAAATGGCGGACAAAGAATCGTTTCACAAAGATGATTCCACCCGAGTACACCGAGAACCTACCTCATGACGACTCAACACTCCCCGAGTACCTAAATGAGTGTGGTTACAAGACCTTTATGGCGGGAAAATGGCACCTTGGAGGCGAGGGTTCACACCCTGAAGATCATGGTTTCGAGGTTAACAAAGGTGGCTGGGATTCGGGAGGTCCTAGCGGTGGTTATTTTTCGCCATGGAACAACCCTAAGTTACCTAATGAGGAAGCTGGAGAGAATTTATCTATGCGCCTAGGTCGTGAGACTGTAGATTTTATTGCGGAACACACCAAGCAAAATAAAAAGCAACCATTCTTTGCCTATCTTTCATTCTACGCCGTTCACAGTTCAATACAGACCTCAGAAGAGAAGTGGCAATACTTCCGAGAGAAAGCTGAGAAGATGGGAATTGCCGAGGAGGGTTTCGTGACACGCAGAGCCATGCCCGAGCGTCAACATCAAGATAATCCCGTCTACGCAGGATTAATTCAGCAGATGGATGATGCCATAGGCCTAGTGCTCAACTCACTCGAAGAGCTAGGAGTTGACGAGAACACACTTATTATATTTACCAGCGACAATGGAGGCGTAAACTCAGGTGACAACTTCTCGACATCGCTCAAACCCCTGCGTGGAGGTAAAGGCACCCAATGGGAGGGCGGCATACGAGTGCCCCTAATTATCAGCACACCAGACAATCAAGGAGCCGGCGAGAAATGCGACACGCCAGTTTCGGGCATCGATTTCTACCCAACGATCATTGATTATATTGGGTTGTCACAAAATACAAATCAAAAGATCGACGGTGTATCAATAACACCCCTCCTCGATGGTGATCCAATTGCAGAGAGAGCTCTATTCTGGCACTATCCACACTATGGCAATCAAGGTGGCGAGCCTTCAGGCATAGTTCGCAAGGGTGAATGGAAATTGATACATTATTACGAAGATGATCGCCTAGAGTTGTATAATCTCGATATTGATATAAGCGAGCTAGAGCCCCTAAACCACCTCTATCCTGAGAAAGTCGAGGAGCTCAACGCAATTCTTGCAACATGGCTCAAAGAGACCCACGCAATAATGCCAACAGCCGACCCTGAATACTCACCCCAAAAAGAGGCTCAGCTAAAGGAGAATTGGCGCACAACATTCCTCAAAGCAAGAGAAAAAGAGCGAATTAATATGCTTAATCCCAACTGGAAACCCAATGCCGACTGGTGGGGGAGTAAGGTTACCACAGACTAACGATTGCGGACGTTGATGACTGTCTCCGACAGGCAGGGTGCTCCCTGCGGAGCTATTACCCTTGTTGCGTTTTGGGCTTAGAGCTATTCTAGCTCTAAAATTTCTAAGGCCAATATTCTGGATCAAATAAATTTGTCCAGAATATTGGCCTTAGAAATTCTCAAGGGGAGTTCTATTTTCTCCCTAATTTTAATTTTTGGTTAATAATTATCCATTTTTGATTTTGCAAAAGTGGGTTGTAGTAGCTCTACCACCTATTTTTGTAAAATCAAAAAGGGGTGG
>JAWXTJ010000059.1:0-11186 GCA_044433665.1 Rikenellaceae bacterium | reverse complement strand
CGAACAATCCTCGCTTGCCTGTGCTCTTAAAAACCATCTCTATTATAAATTTTAACAATACACAAAGGTAGTGATAATTATCTAAATATCAAAGTGTTAATTTTTAGAAGTCCCCTTAATAGGTTTCGGTTTGACATGATTTTCACTTAAAATTCTATAAAATGAGACTCTTTGAAATAAAATTAGAATATAGGCGAAAAATCACTATACAAAGTTAAAAAAAATAAATTCCGCCTCCAAATATATACATAAAAAAAGTGTGGTCGACAAATATTTTAATTATTTGTCGACCACAGCGATTAATTAACTAATTATTTAGAATTACTCAATAACAGTAATCTTATTGTTTGAACCATTATCTACGTAAGCACCCTTAGTTGAAACAGTGTTGCTAGTAGCACCCGCAGCAAGTGTAATACGATAGTATGTATTGTTTGTAAAGTTCATACCTGAACAAGTGAAGTTGTTACTTGATGGATTCTCAGAGTTCATGAAACGCAAACCACGCTCCTCACCACTCATCATAATCTCAAGATCTGTGTGGTAGCTTTGCTCTGTAGTTCCCTCAGGCTCAGTGAAGATAATTGTTTGGTTGCTTCCTCCGATGTATGCCAACATACTGTGCTCACCATAGATATACTCACTTGGCAAGATCTCCAATTCAATGTAGTTATTCTTGTTGCTTGAATAATCATCTACGATAACTGGACCATAGTTAGAGTTACCACGGCTATTGTAAATATAAGAGCTTGAACCAATACCATAACCAGTCTCACAGTCAATAGAAGAGCAGTTTGTGATAATACGATCTCCATCACTGAAAAGAATATTGTAAGCAGATCTCACTTGGAATGCTGTACAATCAGTGTAGTAAGTATCAGATGTGTTTCTTGATGTACCTGTATTGTAAATATAACCAGTGTTATAAGCACGGTAACCAGCCTCACACAAAGCATACATATAACCAGCAGGAACAGTATAACCCCAAGTTGTCATAAAGTTAACAAGGTCAGCAGCAGAACCTGTACCAGCCTCAGCCAAAAGCTCGTCAGTTGATCTCACCTCAGACTCAGTGTGACAACCCTTAATTGTAGCTCCCAAAGAACCTTGACAGAAGAGTGCGTGACCAAATGCGTATTGGTAAATCGTTGAGTTAAGCATTGTGTTGTTCTCACCACGAACTAGAACACCGCAGTGTTTGTTGTGAGCGATAACAGGACCTGAACCTTTACCGAAGATGTCACCATAACCGTAAGGGTATGATCCACGAGTTGTTAGCTCAAAACCTTCGATGATATTGTTTGTACCATCAAGAACCAAGAATGTAGCAGAATCTTTTGGTTTATTATCACCGATATACTCAGCAGTAAGGTTCAAATAGTGGCTGTTGCTACCGATAAATTGGAATGTGTGAATTGAGGTAGTACTTGTTCCAAGACCACTCAAAATCTCAGTTGACAACTCAAATTTAACATCTGTAAAGTCGATAGTTGAGTTATTACCCTCGAAAAGGAAGATACATAGGTCACCCAAATATGAATCACTCTCAGCGATATAAGTGCCAGCTACAGTTTTAGAGATCTCATAAGTTCCTGGAGCCATCTTAGCGTTGATATTATCTAGCTTGATGTAACGTTGCAACTCCTCGATAGAGTTAATCATGATAACACCATCATTCTCCTCATCCTCATTAACCCAATCCTCAGCGATAGAGACAACGATAGAACCTGTGCCTGAAGCAGCCTCAGACGAGAAGTGACCACTTAGAGTTGTGATATAGTTAGCTTGAACAGGGATATTTGATACAACAAGGTCACCCATATTGAAATCAATAACGTTAGAGTAAGTTACAGGAGCAAAAACATAAACTGGCTCTTCGTTCAATAGACCAGTTACAGCCTCACTGAAGAGATAGTCATATGTGAAAGTTGTCTCGTCACCCGCAGTGCTACCGATAGCAACATTAAATCCTGCGTAGCTATCAAAAGTAACCGTAAGTGTTCCAGCAGCAAGCTCCTCTGTCTCAACGAAGTTAACTTTACCTACAGCACGTTTCAAAGTAGCCGTGTAAGATGTTGCATCACCATTGATAATCGACAAAGTACCTTGCCAAGCCTCTGACATCTGCTCATCCTCGATTAGAGATACACTCTTCAAATCCTCAACATCATAAGATGTTCCATTGTCAGCCCAAATCAAGAAATAATACTCCTTTGCAGAGCTAATAATCATATCAATACTGCTTGATGTAGAGACTGTACGACTCTCATATCCATTTGCAAAAACATTCGCTGGAGTTGTATAATTCACATCATAATATGCCTCAACTGCATAGCGTGCACCGTCATCAGCACGAGTAGCAGCATCGCTAGTTGAAATTTGTAGTTGGGCTACAATTTGCCCATCTGTCGTCATCGTTTCGTCAATACTCTTAACGCACGAGATCATCGTAAGAGCAGCGGCGCATAATGTTAAAATATATTTTTTCATTGTGATTTTCTTTAATTGTTGAATTATTCACTTAAATTATTTTGACCAGATAATGGTTGGGACCTCACCGTATCCATAGACCTCTTCGTGACCATCATCGTCAACAAAGATAACAGAAACATCTACAAGATTTATAAAGCTCCAAGTTCCTGAATTTGTTTGACCTGAGTTTAGATAGATAGTCTCAAGAGCTGTATCATTATTAAGATGTACTGCTGATAAACTTGGGCTATTTCTAAAGTCAATTGTTGTAATAGTTGTAATACCATAAGCATATAGAGTCTTAAGACCTGTAAACTTACTAAGATCAAATACTGTCCTTGGTACATAGTGACAATAATACAAAGTCATCTTACTTGGATCCTCTGGATCAATTACATCAACAAGATTGTAGTTGTAAGCGATCTTAAGAGATGTAAGTTTGTTAAGTTTGCTAATATCAAGAGATGTAAGATCGTTATAAGTACAATCAATCTCTGTAAGGTTAGTAAACGAGTTGATACCTGTCATATCGGTAACACCCTTTTTCGACATAGACAATGTTGTAAGTGTCAAAGCCTCTTCCTCGGTAAGTGATTCACCCAATATCTTACCGAACTGAGCAAGCATATACTCCTCAAATACTTCGTCTTTGAATTGTACAAGACCAACAATTGCAGGGTTCTCATCAGTCCAAGCATCCTCGCTCTTCTCAACTGTGATACTACTTGCAAACAAGCAACTAAAGTGACCATTGATGTTAGTGATGTAGTTAGCTTGAACAGGGATGTTTGTAACAGAGAATGAATCTGTTAGATCCGAGAAGCTCATATCCATAACGGTTGCTGTCTCAACTGGAGCAAGAAGATACAAAGGCTCATCATTTAGAGCACCTTGTAGAGCTTTTTCATAAGTGTAAGTGATCGAGTAAGCTGAAGCGTCACCTGCAACATCACCACCTGCAACATTGAATGCAGTGTAACGATCGTAAGCAACTGAGATCTCTGGAGAGTAGAAACCGTTAGTCTCGATAAGGTTAACTTTAGAGACTGCACGATTAAGAGTCACCTCGAAAGTTGTGCTGCTAGCTCCAACGATGTCAAGAGTACCTTGCCATGCTTGAGAGATCTCCTCACCATCAACTAAAGATACATTCGACAAATCCGAAGCATCATAAGAGGTTCCATTATCAGCCCAAAGCAAGAAGTGATACTCCTCGGCAGCATCAAATGCAAAATCAATAACACCAGAAGTTGTTGTTGTAGAGCTTGCTGTTCCACCAGCAAATACAGCTGCCGCTTCAGTGAAAGCTGCATCGCTGTAGGCCTCGATAACGTAGCGTGATACAAGATCATCCGCACGAGTGGCCGAGGTTTCATTAATTTCAATTTTTAGTTGCGCCGCAACTGTGCTCGTAGACGATGTGACCTGATCGTCTTTGACACATGATGTCATCGCAATAAGCGTGACACCAAGAATAAAGAATAATTTCCTCATTTTGATTAAGATTAGTTTGTTAAGTTTGGTTATTTAGACTTCACTTGAATACAGCGAAACTGAAGATACTCCCTGTAAAAAGCGAAAGCGTGTTACAAAGTTAGCAAAATAAAATCTTTAATTCAAAATATTTATTAAAAAAATAGGGGTGATCGGCAAATCTTTAAAAGATTTTACCAATCACCCCTAAATTATACGACCACTTTAAAAGCTCCGACGTTTAAGAGAAGCCGTATTTAAATATTATTTACGGTCGTTTTCAACTAAATCAAACCACGATTTTTCATCAATGGCTTGCGTGATGGCTCCTGACCACGGAAATTGCGGTAAAGAGTCGATCCGTCAGCTTGACCACCTTGTGATAATACCTCATCACGGAATTTCGCAGCGATCTCTTGGTTGTAAAGGTCTCCACTCTCAACGAATGCCTCGAAAGCATCTGCATCGAGTACCTCAGCCCAAATGTAGCTATAATATCCTGAAGCGTAACCGCTATTGAAAATATGTTGGAAGTAAGTCGAACGGTAACGTGGTGCGATCTCATCCATTGCGCCATACTTTTTGAACACAGCCGCCTCGAACTCAGGAACGTTAATATCGCCCACCTCGGTGATTGTGTGATACTCCATATCTAGGATAGATGCCGCAAGGTACTCAACAGTTGCGAAACCTTGGTTGAAAAGTGCCGAATTCTCGATCTTCTTAACTAGCTCCGCTGGGATAGTCTCGCCAGTTTTGTAGTGCTTAGCATAGGTTACAAGGAACTCTGGAGTAAGCGCCCAATTCTCCATAATTTGAGATGGAAGCTCCACGAAATCACGCTCAACGCTCGATAGTGATGAGTATTTAACATCACGGAAAAGACCGTGGAGACCGTGACCAAACTCATGGAAAAGTGTCTCAACCTCATCAAGGCTGATTAGAGCTGGATCGTCGCCAACAGGTTTTGTGAAGTTATAGACGATGTTAACGATTGGAGTCACGAAAGTACCATCCTCTTCATATTTTTGACCACGGAATGAACCGCACCATGCACCAACACGCTTGCTAGCTCTTGGGTGTGGATCGAAGTATACAACACCTAGGTGAGAACCATCTTTGTCGGTCACCTCGAATACTCTATTCTCCTTATTATATAGAGGCATAGTCGATGTGATCTCCTTAACTGTAATTCCGTAAAGTTTTGTTGTCAAGTCGAAACATCCTTGAAGAACATTGTCGAATGCGAAGTATGGACGGATCTCAGAATCCTCCAAATTATACTTCTTTGCACGTAGCTTCTCAGCATAGTACCACCAATCCCAGCTCTCGAAATCGTTGTCACCTTTGATTGCTTTCATCTCCTTAAGCTCAGCCTTTGCACGAGCTACAGCTGGTGTCCACAAATCCTCCAACAATGAGTATACCGCAGACGACTCCTTAGCCATAGTTTGCTCTAAAGCGAAATCAGAGTAACATGCGTAACCCATAAGGTTTGAACGCTTCAAACGAAGGTTTGCAATGTCGCTCAAAACAGCCTTGTTGTCAGTCTCATTGTCGTTATTTCCACGCTCAAGGTAACCTTTGTATAATTTCTCACGAAGGTCACGACGCTCAGAGTATTGAAGGAATGGGAAAAGCGATGGTTTATCGAGTGTAAATGCCCACTTACCAACCTCACCACGAGCCTCAGCCTCGGCAGCAGCAGCAGCGATTGTTGACTCTGAAAGACCCTCAAGATCATCTTTATTGTCGATGATAAGAGCAAAAGATGAATTATCAGAACTTAAGTTGCGAGTAAATTTGATGTATAGCTCCGATAGTTGACTGTCGATACCACGCAAAATCTCCTTATTCTCAGGTGAAAGGTTTGCACCGTTACGCTCAAATCCTTTATAAACTTTCTCTACAAGACGCATTTGAATAGGGTCAAGACCTGCTGACTCACGAGCGTCGTAAACTGTTTTGATGCGTTGGAAAAGCTCCTCATTGAGAGAAATATCGCTGCTGTGAGCAGTTAATTTAGGGTTGATCTCAGTTTGAATAGCTTGCAACTCTGGACACATTTCGGTACCAGTAAGAGCAGAGAATACGATACGCACACGACCAAGGAACTCGCCAGTGGTTGTATAAGGAACGATTGTGTTCTCGAATGTTGGAGCCTCGCTACACTCAACGATAGCTTTAATCTCTTCGGCCTCAAGTTTCATACCCTCGACGAAAGCAGGAACATAATGCTCATACTTAATTTCGTCGAATGGAGGTACCTGGAAAGGAGTTGTCCACTCGGTGAAGAAAGGATTCACAGCCTCTTTCTCACTACAAGCTGTCATGGATAGTGTAGCAGCCACAAGTGTCATTAGTAATGTTTTTTTCATATTGTTAAAATTTATTAGTGTGTATCACTTTTGCATGTAATTTCCCAACAAAACCGAAAATTAACAAAAAAAAATAGCTCCAAAATCATAAAAACAGCCATTTCTGCCTGCAAAGATAGGCAAAAAAAGTCCAAAAGGCAATTTATAAAAAAAATAAATAAGAGACCATTGCAAAACGTAAGTTTTGCTCTTTTTTAAGGGGAGTTCTAATAATTCATAAATGACGTGAACCACCTCGACTCGGGTTTAAATGCCTTTGTTATTAAAAAAATCTAATGATAAAATAGTTGTGCAAATTTATTTGCGGCAACTATTCTATCATTAGATTTTCCGAGGTTGAAAACCTCGACAAGCCGAGGTGCAAAAGTATGCACCAGCGGGGTGCTATCCCCGCTCAGCGGAGTCAGTGAGCAAGTGGCAGATTACTCTTCAATTACCAATCTGAAACCGACATTGTTTGATGGTTGCCATGGAGCAACTGATTTGCGGGAGTATGCTGTTGAGTTCTTTGAACGGTCGATCCATGATCCGCCTCGAACTACTTTGTCGGCACCCTTTGTACTTATTTCTCGCTTATATGGATAAGGTAGGTAATCCGAAGAGGTCATCTCACGGACATTACCCAACATATCATATAAACCCCATGGGTTGGCCTCGTAGTTTTTGCTTTCGATTTGAATCATCTCTCCATCATCGATATTCTCGCTCTTTGGGAGATAATTGAAATAGTCGAAGTATGGACTTGTTTTGGCTAGTGGTCTGGGATTCACACCATATACCGCCATCTTCTCTAGTTGAACGTCTGCCATATTCTCATATTTGCCGAAATCAGATTTCAGATCTCCGAACCAGAATGGATCCTCCGAACCTGCTCTTGCTGCCCACTCCCATTGTGCTTCTGTTGGGAGTTTTATGTTGAGGCCTGTTGCCATTGATAATTCTTGACAGTATTTTACGATCTGATCGTAGCTGATTCTAATAACGGGTTGTCCTGGACGGTTTGCCTCATACCCTGGACCTGTGTGGTCTTTCCAGAATTGAGCCATGTATCGGCTGTCATGCTCGGGAACTAACGCATTATACTGTTCGTTTGTCACCTCGATCTCTCCAATCCAGAATGGCTTGTCGATCTTTACTCGACTCTCGGGAGCGCTTGTTTTACCATGTTTATTGTCTCCCATTACAAA
Source organism: Rikenellaceae bacterium (assembly GCA_044433665.1). Taxonomy (GTDB): domain Bacteria; phylum Bacteroidota; class Bacteroidia; order Bacteroidales; family Rikenellaceae; genus Alistipes. Next base: position 3,676 of record JAWXTJ010000059.1, on the reverse strand, counting down.
TTGACCTGCTGGGATCTTTCTGAAAACCATGGTCACACCATCTCCTAAGGTGATCTCCTTGCGTGTTTCACCTAGTTTGGTTTGCATCTCTTGAGCGGCAGCGGCATCGAATGGCCATGATTTTGCTTTGGCATCTTTGTATGTTGGGGCTTTGTAGTTTGGTTTTACCGCTTCGATTTCACCTTTTGAAGCTAAGAATTTTGCATAATCTTCAATCTCTTGCTCCCAATCTGTGGTTAAGTTATTATACTTCTTTGCAAGATCTTGACGACGCTCGATTTGATTGAACCCATTGAGATCATTTTGAACGAAAAGACCATGATATGGTGCATTCATATCAATCCATGCGTAGAGTACTCGCCACTCTTTGTCGGTCAGCTCAACTCCGTGGTGGCCGTCTCTAAGTATCTGAATCAATTCACTTGTTGAGGCGTGATATTCGTATGGCTTCATAACAAGTGCATCAGCCTCAGGGCCTTGACGGTTAACGTATGGATGAAGGTTGAGGTAGCTCTTTGAGAATTTAATCTCGGGGTGTATAAACCCATCTTTATCCAAACCTTTATCATATTCTCCACCTTTGAAGCTAAGCAGTTTAGACTCTCCATTGTGGCAAGCGACACAGGCACGATCCAAAACTGGTTGCACCTCTAATTCATAGGTGAATGGACGCACACCACCCTCCCAAGCAACAATTGGCTGAGGGGTTTGTTGTGAAGCCTCGCTTCTTTTAGGCATTGCGATTGTATTTTGGTCTTCATGACAACCCACACATGAAACTACCTCACCAGGCATACCTGTAAGCCAGCTACGCATCCACTGCATAGATTGACCTAGGGAGTCGAGCGGTTGAATTGAGATCGGTGTGTTGGCTGGAATTGTAAATATTGCCGAGCCATCGCCATTAACATCTACCTCACCCAATAGGCGTTTAATATCCCAACCCGATTGAATACCTTGCGCAATATGATTCGATGGTGAGCGGGTGTAGGCATATTCATAGGCAAAGATTCGAAGTTTCTTAACCGATCCACGAGGAACTCCAGGGAGACCCTCACCCTCGTAAATATCTTGAATATATACAGATGCCTCCTTTGAAGCTAAATTGACTTTGTCAGGAATCACGGGCGGAGTCTCACGCTCTTGAACATATATTGCATTGATAAGACCCTCACCCTCGCTCTCGGCAATGAGTGTCATATTATCATAAATATCGACTAAATAGATACCCCACAATGATTTATCCGACAATTTAGCTGTAACCAAGAAATATTTATCGGTTACGGGTCTAGGTTTCAAGAATTGAGGCCAAACACCATTGACCAAACCATCCTTGATCTCGGGAACAATTGTACGTGTCGAGAATGGAATCTCCTGCACAATACCCTCGGTCTTTTTGCGAGATTTCGCAGGGTCGAAGAGCATCAAGCGACCCGAACGAGCTACACCGTGGTGACCCGAGATAACACCAATAAATTGAGATGTGTTACCTGGAAGCGGTTGAATATCGAAAGTTGAGTTAGGGAAGAATCCACCGCTACCATAGAGCGATTTTTGCTCGGTACCATCGGGATTCATGTGCATTGTAATACGTGAAAAATAGTGAGTTAAGTCGGTGTACTCCCAACGAACATACATCACCTTACCATTATTTGCAACAACGGGGTGCCAGTTAGCATCTTGATCGAATGTTAATCGACGCAACGAATTATCCTCAGGATCGAACAAAACCATATTTCCCACAGGGTCGGTTCCATTTACGCATGGCACACCATGGTAGCCAATATTAGAGTTTGCAATAAATTTACCGCTTGGCAAGAATGTAGCGTCGGTAAACTCCAAATCAGGTTCGTCACAATTGATAACCTCACGCACTCCCGAGCCATCAATGCCAACTTCGAAAATATCCCAAAGACCTTTATCGTTGATCGAGGTGAATAGAATTTTATCTGCATCCCAATGGAGCATCAAATCGGTAACTGGAGCGTCAATCTCGGGACGATAGAGTGTTTTAAACTCTGGTTTTGCATCACGAATATTTGTCATTTCTGAGATCTCGGCATCGAAACCGACACGCACGGATGACATTTGATTTGACCAGTTGTTAGGCTGAGTTCCAAGTAATGGAGCGTCTGCACTTCGGCCTTTAGAACCTAAAATATATCGACTCAAAACAATTTTATCGTTATCGAGTGCTTTGTTCGAGAGTAGGATCTCTCTTGAAAGGGCTAAGAATCTCTGAGCCGCTTCAATTGCCTTTTTATCGCCACCATACAGATCAAAACAGCCTGACATCGCTTCGAGCTCTTTCATCTTAGCCTCGTAGCTCTGCACATTGTAACCCGCAGCGCTCTTCATATCTTCGAATGCACGTCTTACGTTCTTCACATCGACAAAGGCTAATCTTTTGCTGAGGTCATTAACAACTTGAATCTCGCAAATAATATCAATATATTCAGCAATTCTCTGCTCGACGCTACCCGATACAGATTCGATCTTAGATTTATAGAATTCTTTGCTTGGAAGTACACTAACTGCATTCAAGGCAGCCTGTTTTTCATACGCACCATCGCTGTTTGCCATCCATTTTTCAGGGTCGATTTTGGCAAGGTTCATAACAGCACCCATCTCGTTAGGATAATCAACAAGCAGCTGCTCAACCATCGAGCGAGGACTAATATTTTGAACAATAAAGATCACTGAAGCAGGAGTAGATGATGAGTCCTCAATACCCACCTCGGCTTCTAAAGTTTTATACTCTCCGCCAAGTTCAATGACGATCTCCGCCTCGGCGTGCATCGCCACACCATGAGCGTATTGTTTTCCCGCCATGATAATTGGCCCGCCACTGAAGCCTATATTTCGTTTAGGAACACCATATCGAGTATTGGCATAAAGATATGACATATCGGCAATTCGCACCTTGGAGCCATCATTTTTAATAAGTACCGCCTCACCCCATGCAGACTGGTCATAATTCACACCATCTTCGGTTCCCCACGAGCGAATAGATACTTTTTGCCATCCCGAGACATCGGCAGAGACCTTCTCTACGGGGTCATTTAATTTTACGACGTTTGACCTATACTCAACGAGGTCTGCTTTTAACGTCTCTTTGCTTTTAATAATATCTTGCGAGAGGGTTTGTGCAGACGCAATTTCAGATAAAATTAGAGTGGAGAGAAGTACTAATGATAATTTTCTCATATTAGGTTGTATATTTTAGGTTACAGAAAAGACAAAATTACCAAATTTTTTATAAAGATGCTAATATTGGGTTAAAATATACACTAACAATCTAATGGTAAACGCATAAATTCAGGTGACAAGCGAAGAGTTTTATGTTTATGCTGAGCCTCGACCTGCATACTCTTGCGTGTGGAGAATAAATTTATCAGTTACTTTCGGTTGCGATGAGCTTGTCGATTACTAGAACTCCCCTATATACGCTCACTCTCTATTAGAGGAATCAAACAAACCCTCGTTCAAAATAAAACTATTATATTCAGAAGGGGAGGACGAATTGCAGATACCACTTGATGAATTTATATCAGCTATTTAAGGGGAGTTCTTATACCTTTGCAAAAAGATTAAAAATGAATAATATTTAGGAGGAAAAGCAATATTAGAGAGTACGAATGAGGTGAGTTCATGGTAAGTCAAAAATAAACATTAC
>JAWXTJ010000058.1:0-11852 GCA_044433665.1 Rikenellaceae bacterium | reverse complement strand
GATGGCGACTTTCGCCTTGAAGGCGGCACTGTGTTGTCTACGTGTTGTTCCCATAATGGTCTCAAATTTACAAATTATTTTTGACTTAAACTATGGTCGCTTTTCTGGGGAGTGTTATACTCTCATCGTCCGACTGCGACATAGAAATAGTAGCAGTGATCGCATACCCTCCGTCAAGCTCTAATTGCTCATCCTCAGTCTCGGGTGTGTCTAATTCTGTATTCTCGGTACAAGAATATAGTGCGATAATTATCGCACTAAAAATCCAAAATCTTTTCATTAAATAGATGTTTGATTAATACTTTGTTAGAAACTGCGTCCATTTGTAGCTGACTCAAGGCCACTACCAGACAAAACTGCATCTTCAATTTCGATTTCAATGACCTCAATTTGAGGTGCTACATAATTGTTATCCATAAGTTAAAATAATTGTGAACCCGAACTGCGTAAGTAAACAGACGGATTCTGTTTGATAATTTGATTTGGTTTCGTATTTAATATCTTTGTTGCAAAAATTAGTTGGTTTACGCTAATTTCTGCGCTGTATTATATATTTAATGTTATACTTGACTAGTAAATTGCAATCGCTGCTAGCCAAATGTTTAATTATCTTGTTGCTAACTTTCGGGGGAAAAAAGAAACTCTCCCTTTTTTATGTAGTGTCTAAATTGCTTTCGTCGCTGTTTGAATAGTCGATTTTATCTCGTTCCTTGCAAGTTTAGGCTCTGCAATAGTATATATCGTTCACAGCAAAAATAGGTAAAAATTATTGAGGTTCAAAATTATAGAGTGGAAATTTTAGAAAAATGTAAGGATAAATCGTAATGGTATTTTATGTATATTTATTTTCAGGGGGGGGTAATTTGCTGTAGATCAATTAGTTATGTCGCTCATTCTCTTTTGGGGTAATTTAGGCTTTTAAGCGAGATAAAAATGTCGTTTTTTGCGACCTGTGCAATAAAAAAGTTATTTTACCATACTTAATTGCAACAATCTAACTTTTTAACTAAATTTACAGCCTAATTACTTTAACAAGTTTTTTTTAGTTATGATATATCAATATAAGGGATTGTCTGTAAATGTATGTGTTAGCGGAGAGGGGCGTGCCATTCTCTTGCTGCATGGGTGGGGGTGCGACCATACAATCTTCAATCATTGTCGGGATTATTTGGCTCAGACTTATCGTGTCTATATTTTTGACCTGCCTGGTTTTGGTGCCTCTTCTGAGCCTGCATCTGTTTGGGGGAGTCAGGAGTATGTCGATATGTTACACGCTTTTGTTGTGAGTGAGTCTATTGAAAAACCAATTTTGGCGGGGCACTCTTTCGGTGGGCGTGTCTCAATTTTGTATGGTGCGCAGCATGATGTAGATAAAATTATTTTGATTGATGCCGCAGGTGTTGTGCCTCGACGAAGTGCAAAATATTATTTTAAGGTCTATTCGTTTAAATTTATGCGTCGGGTGTGTCAAACTCTCTTGCCAAAGGATATGGCGCAACGTATTATTGATAAAAAACGTGGGGCTTCGGGGTCGGATGATTATAATAACGCTTCGCCAATGATGCGGGCGATATTATCTAAAGTAGTTAATGAAGATCTGAAATATGCAATGCCGAAGATCTCGGCTCCAACTCTCCTTTTTTGGGGGGATGCCGACACTGCAACGCCAATTTCTGATGCTCGAACAATGGAAAAATTGATTCCCGATGCGGGGTTGGTTGTGGCAACGGGTTGTGGGCACTATTCGTTTTTGGAGAATCGTGGGTTGTTCGATGCTGTGGTTAAAAACTTTCTAAAAATTAAATAGACGATGATACTTTATATATATATTGCACTCTTTTATTTGGCTCTAGCCTCTGCGCTTCGTCATGATGTTCAGATGTTTCAGCAGAACTCTTATCGTGCCAATCGTTACTTTCGGTGGTTAAAGGGGGGGATTCTCTCTTTTGCAAATTTAAAGTTGTATTTGGTGCTGTTCTCTGTTGGGGCGTTTGTCTGTTTCTCTTCTGTGGAGCTCACTGATGGTTATATGCTTCTTTTGGCTGTTGGTTTTGCTTGTTTTGCATATTTTGAGTTGAGGAAAAAGTTTAAGGTTAAACTTGTGATTACTAGTCGAGTAAAACGACTTTTGGTAACTTCACTTTTGCTCTCTACTGTGGGTTTTGGTGTGGCTTATACATCGTTGGAGTTTAATGTTTTTATTGGGGTGTCATCTTTGATTGTTGTTTTCTCTAATGTGATTGTTCTTTTGGCTGATTTGATAAATAAGCCTATTGAAAAGGCAATTACTGGGTGGTATATTAACGACGCTCGAAAGATAATTGCTTCTCGAAAGGATTTGATTGTTATCGGTATAACAGGAAGTTATGGTAAGACCAGTACAAAGAATTATCTCTATAGAATGCTTACCGAGAAGTATAATGTTTTGGTGACTCCAGGAAATTACAATACGCTTTTGGGCGTTGTTAGAACAATTCGGGAGCAGCTACGTCCGCAACATCAAATATTTATTGTTGAGATGGGAGCAAAGCAGCGAGGTGATATTCGGGAGATTTGTGATTTGGTTAATCCGACGATTGGTATTGTAACCTCGGTTGGTGAGGCTCATTTGGAGACTTTCAAATCTGTGGAGAATATTCAAAAGACGAAATTTGAGCTTATTGATTCACTTCCGAAGCATGGATATGGAGTTGTTAATTTTGATTCGAAGAGCATCAAGCAATATGATTATAAATCGGCTTGTCCGATTGTTGGCTACTCGATTGATGAGCCGACGGCAAATATTAAGGCGCAGGATGTGAGTTATGATTCAAAGGGTGTCTCGTTTAGCTTGAATATTGGCAACGAACAGTTAAATTTCCACTCGCCGCTTCTCGGTGGGGGAAATGTATTAAATATTGCTGCGGGTGTTGTAGTCGCTTCAAACCTTGGTGTGAGTGCAAAGGAGCTTCAGCGAGCGATTCAGCAATTGCAACCTGTTGAGCATCGCTTGTCGATGAGTCGAGCAGGTGGGCTGACAATCCTTGATGATGCCTATAACTCAAACCCTACAGGTGCAAAAATGGCACTCGATGTATTGCGAGATTTTACTCGTGTGCAGGGTGCTTCAAGAGTAATTATCACTCCAGGTTTTGTGGAGATGGGAGCTAATCAGGCGGAGGCAAATTACACCTTTGGTTGTCAAATTGCAGCTTCGGTTGATTATGCTGTAATTGTTAATCGACTCAATCGAGAGGCAATTGTTAAGGGGCTGGATGATATGGGATTTGGAGTAGAGAACTATTTCGTTGCCGATACCTTGAATCAAGCACGAGCACATTTAGCTTCACGCCTTAAGGCGGGAGATGTAATATTATATGAAAACGATTTACCAGACTCATTTAAATAGAAAAATATGAAGATTAATGTTGGCGTAGTCTTTGGAGGCCGCTCAGTAGAGAATGAAATCTCAGTAATTACCGCAAATCAAGTAATTCACGCTATCAATAGCGAAAAATATAATGTAGTTCCAATCTATATCAGCAAGTCTGGAAAGTGGTATAGTGGTTCGGCACTGTTGGATGTCGAGCGCTATCGTGATATGGATAAACTATTCAAGGAGTGTGATGAAGTGCATATTCGTCCAATTTATGGAGATCATAACCTATATCGTCGCCCCTCACTCTTCCGCAGTGAAGTTGTCTCGACACTTGATGTGATCTTGCCAGCGCTCCATGGAACAAATTGTGAGGATGGAACATTCCAAGGTGTAATTGAGTTTGCGGGAATACCTTATGCAGGTTGCAATACGTTGGCTTCGGCAAATGGAATGGATAAGATCACCATGAAGATGATCTTAAAGGAGTGTGGAATTCCTATTGTGGAGTATGTTTGGTTCTCGGATAAGGAGTGGTTTGAATCAACCGATGCAACAATTACCAAGATAGAATCAACCCTCTCATACCCAGTGATCGTAAAACCTGCTAACTCAGGATCAAGCATCGGAATCCGTGCAGCACACTCTCGTGAGGAGCTGGAGGAGGCAGTTCTCTACGCCATCTCATTTACAACACGCATTATAGTCGAGAAATTTGTTGCCAACCTAAAGGAGGTTAACTGTTCGGTTTTGGGAGATTATCACAATTGTGAGGCCTCAGTATGCGAGGTTCCAGTGCGCAATGGTGAGATATTATCATACGAAGATAAATACATGGGAGGAGGCTCAAAAGGCAAGCAATCACAAGGAATGCAATCAACACAGCGTGAAATCCCCGCTCGCCTACCCGAAGAGACAACAGAATTCATTCGCAAAACAGGATGCGACACATTCAAAGCGCTCTCGTGCGACGGTGTAGCCCGTATAGATTTTATCATAGACCAAGATACGAACGAGGTCTGTGTAAATGAGATCAACACCATCCCAGGTTCACTATCATTCTACCTATGGGAGCACTCAGGTGTTGACTTCCCGACGCTTGTCGATCGAGTAATCACAATCGCTTTCCAACGCCAACGAGAGTTAAATAATAAAGTTGTCGATTATGGTAGCAATATCTTCTCGGCACAATCCCGAGGAGGCAAAGCTACAGGCACGAAATTTGCAAAATAAGAATTTTTATAAGAATATCGAATTAAGATAGCTATCGCACTTACGTGCAACCGTGATAAAGCGCCCTATCAAGATCAATTTTGAGATCTTGATAGGGTTCTTTTTGTTTTAGGGAGAAATTAATAGCTCCCCTTTACACCACTTAGAATATTCTTATTTGCGATAAGTGATTTATCCTTTGTTTGGTTTATTAGTAATTGTTAGCTTACTTGTTGCGATATATTCGAATGAAACATCTAAAGCATCGCATATTTCGCATATAGTTTTGATTGTTAGGTTCGTTTTACCAGCTTCTATTCGACTAAGGTTGGATCTTTCAATATTGCATCTGTCTGCTACGTCTTGTACTGTTAAATTATTTTTAAGTCGTATAATCCTTAAATTTAGAGATATACGCCTGGTGTGTTCTTGAAAATGCTGGTTGGTCATAAAAAATGTTGAAATAAATTTTGAAATGCAAAGTATATCATATATCTTTGTCCCGTTGGTATCATATATGATACATAGCTGAAAATTATGATATTAAGTAAGAAATGGCATTACAGACCGTTTATAGCACTATTTAGTATAGATAATTAAATTCGAAATAAAAAATATTTGAGATAATGTAACACAATTTTTAACTAATTATTAACACATTTTTAACTAATTTATTTTTTTATGAATCTATTCAAATTTAACAAACTGAAGACTCCTCTCTTGCTGGGTGCAATGCTTCTGAGCGTGGTTGCTTGTAGTGACTACGATGATGAGATTGGCGGATTAAGCGATCGCATTGACGCTATCGAGGGGACGTATGTTACGATCAGCTCTATGGAGAGTCAGATTGCGGCAGTTACAGCAACGATTCCAGATCTTACAAGTATCTATAATCGTTTGGATGCTCTTGAGGGAGAACTTGAGGGGGTTGACCTATCAGAATTACAAGCTGCTATTGATGGTTTAAATGCAACTATCGAAACTAGCATCGAGAGTGTAGTTACAACAGACTTCCTTACAGAAATGCTTGACAACGTTTATCTTACTGAGATTACACTTGCTCAAATTCAAGCATTACTTGGTGATGAGAACGAGGGTCTTATTGCAGACATCGTTAGCGCTATGGCAGCAGCTTCTCAGTGGGTTGGTAATGATGCACTAGCTGACTACCTTCTTATTGAAGATGCGTATACTAATGAAGATGCTTTAACTGTAGTTGATAGCTATTTCGAAGAGGTTAAAGAGACTTTGATTGCTGATGTTGCTGAGAAAATATTATCTGAGGAGATTACTCTTAGCTCAGGTGCAGTTACAACAATCCAATCAGCTTTGGAGAATCTTACATCTCGCGTTGCTGAGCTTGAAGGTCGTATCCAATCGCTTATTTTTGTTCCAGAGACAGCAGATAAATTTGCCGTAAAATTCGCAGGTAAGGATTATGTGAAATTTGGTGAAGAAATGGTATATCTAGCTCCTGTATCATCTACTCGTGAGTTGACATTCCAAGTATCTCCAGCATCATGGGCTGGCAAGTTTACTACAGAGAATGTTACTCTTTACTCAGTTGAGTATACTCGTGCTGAGCAACCATTCACAATTGTGGATGTTGTAGCAAGCGAGGAAGGTGACGGCAAATTTACTGTGTCTCTTATTTACAATTTTGACGATGCTGTAAGTGATTACGGTCATGGTATTGCGCTACACATCGACATGGAGGCTGTAAGTGGTTCTACATCAAGTACTGACTTCATCACTGAGTATGTAAGTGTTGATGTTGAAGCAGGTGAGGATGTAGCATCTTCTATCTATTATGGTAAATATGAGGGTGATATGTTTATTCCATTTGCAGGTGTTGATGGCCAGGTAGTTATCTACGATATTGAAGAGATCGAAAAGTCATACGATTACACTGAGACTATTAACTTCTTAGATGGTTGTGACTGGTATGTTCTTAATGATGATACATTAGTTACATTCGCATCACTTTATGACTCACCATCTCTACTATCTATCAAAGAGCCTACGGATGAGGCTACACTTTCACCATCTACAAATGAGTCAAGTTATGAGTTGACTGCAACTTCAGCTACAATCATTAGTGGATCAGCTGATCTAATCGGCGATGTAATTACATCTGGAGAGTATCTATTTGCTTTGACTTACGGTGATGAGTCTATCTCTTTGGGTTCTGCAAGCACTGAGATTACAGTTGTTGAGCGTGCTCTTTCTTATGAGGCTATTCCTTGGAATGTTATGTGGACATATGCTAGTGGCAATGCTTACACATCTGCTGCATCATTAACAATTGATGGTTGTATATCAATCTCTGATTCAATGTCAGCTGAAATGTTTAACGAGATGTATGTTAACAATAACAATATTAGCACTACTGGATTTGCTAAGATCTATGCTGTTGATGGCGTTGAGGTTCCTGGAGCATCTGCTGAGGTTGTATTCTTTAGTGCAGTAAATGGTTCTAGTGATGTTAAGCCAATTCAGGTTGTTCTATCTGGTATGCCAACTGAGACTGCTGAGTATTTGGTTGTTTACACTGATCCAAACGTATTCAGTGATAACGTTGAGATTGAGGTTCCTATTAGCTTCACAGGAATGCCAGTCGTTACAGGTTTAGATTTGGGTTCTGTTTCTCCATTCTCATATATTGGTCAAACTTCAGACGTGATTCTTGATAATCTTTCAGCTGAACTTTGGGCAGTGAATAAAGATGCGTTTGAGGGTCATATCTCTGAGGCTGAGTTTGAGAGTGTTATAAGCAGTATTATTCTAACTGGTTCTGATGGAATAAGATTGAGAGCAGCTAATGACGTTCTATCTGTTAGATATGCTAACTTTGCTAAGTTTGACTTTGATACTCCTTATGAGTTATCTTTGGAGCTAAATGATAGCGTATTCGGTGATGCCTTTACAGCAATATCTGCAACAGTTACTCTTGAGAACAATCTAAGGGATTATCTTCAAGTTGCTAATGCGTTTGTTGATGCAAATGGAAATGTTGAGATTATGACTGAGTTACTAGGTGTTGATAATTTCGATGTTATTGATAAAGATTTGCTATCTACTCACACATTCAATGTTGATGCTAATGTTACAGGTGAGGTAAAACTTGTATACTCAGTAGTTGAGGATCTTGACGAGTGGAGTATTGAAAATCCATCTTCTGTGATACCTACAGTAGAAAACGGTGTACTTGTTTGGGGTGATTGGGATTCTCCAGAGATCTCAATGATCGTTGAGGCTTATGTTAATGATATTCTTGTTGCAAACAATGAGTTTATTGCATACATCACAAGCCCACTTGGTGATGAGATCGTTACAGAGGATATGAACCTTTATATTGAAGATCTAACAGGTAGTGTAGATCTTGATGATGCAATCTCATTGATGCTTAATAAAGATGGTATTAGCGAAAATGTATTCTTGAATTATATGTATGCTTTTGGTTCTGATGCTCCAGAGTTTACTTATGCAGGAACAAATGATTCAACAACACCATCTCTTGTTGAGATAGATGCTGACAATGTAGTTTCTTTCAGTAGCAATGCTAATACTTCAGTTGTTATGCAAAAACCAGTTGAGTATTACTATGATGTAACATTCCAAACTTACCTATTCGGTACAATAGAGGGTAGAGTTACTGTTGTTGTAAATGAAAATGGTGCATCTGCTCCAGTAGTAGCGCAACCATAAATAAGTGGCGATAAATCTGATAACTAGTTGATTATTCGAATTAAGGATTAAGCCTGAGATCCTTGTTTGAGTTAACTAAAAAATTATTCGGGAGGGGTGGCTAACAAAGTTTTTAATAACTTGTGTTAGCCACCCTTTTTTTTATTTTTACTTTTTGATTCTATTAATGGCGAAAATCACGATTTTTTTCTAACTTTGTAGTTATGCTAATGTAGAAAAAAGATAATGCAAAATAATATAACCAAACCACAAACTGTAACGCTTCTTCTTCACTGTCCCGATCAGCCAGGAATACTCGCTGCGGTGACAACATTTATTAACGACAATGGAGGTAATATTGTCTACCTTGCACAACATGTCGATAGAGTCGAGAAGATATTTTTTATGCGTGTAGAATGGGATCTGCACGAATTTTCTGTGCCAAAAGGTAAAATTGCCGAGACTTTCGATATGCTTTATGCTGAAAAGTATAATATGAAGTATCAACTATATTTCAATGATAGATTGCCTCGCATGGCTATATTTGTGTCGAAAATGTCTCACTGCCTATTCGATCTCTTGGCTCGATATACTGCGGGCGAGTGGAAAGTTGAAATTCCAATGATCGTTAGTAATCATGATGATCTTCGCAATATTGCCGAGCAGTTCAATATTCCATATTATCTACTCCCCGTAACCAAAGAGAACAAACAAGAACAAGAGGCTGCAACAATTAAATTGCTCAAAGAGAACGGTGTCGATTTTATCGTCTTAGCTCGATATATGCAGATTCTCTCGCCAAACTTTATCTCTGAATACCCAAATCAAATTATCAATATCCACCACTCATTTCTGCCCGCCTTTGTTGGTGCGAAACCATATCATGCAGCTTTCGAAAGAGGTGTGAAATTAGTCGGTGCCACAAGTCATTATGTGACTAATGACCTTGATGCAGGCCCAATCATCGAGCAAGATATTACACGTATCTCGCACCGTGATTCTGTAGCAAGTATTATCCATAAAGGACGTGATATTGAGAAGATTGTGCTCTCGCATGCCGTCGAGAAACATATCGAACACAAGATTTTGGTGTATGGAAATAAAACAGTGATTTTTACATAGAAAACCTAAAAATAATTAACTTTAAAACTAATATAATATGTACAGTTTAGGATTAGATATTGGATCCTCTTCGATCAAGGTGTCGTTGATGGATGTCGCAACTGGAGCTTGCGTAGCTTCGGCAACTAACCCCTCTCCCGAAATGCCAATTGATGCTTTGCAGAGTGGTTGGGCGGAGCAATCACCAGAAATGTGGTGGAAATATATCAAAATGGGTGTTGAGCAGATTGCTCAAAAGGTAGATATTTCTAAGGTCGCTTCGATCGGAATTAGCTATCAGATGCACGGACTTGTTGTCGTTGATAAAGATGGTGAGCCTCTTCGCAAGGCGATTATTTGGTGCGATTCACGTGCTGTTGAGATTGGAAATCAAGCATATGAAGCTCTTGGTGAGCAATTGTGTAAGGAGAGTTTATTGAACTCGCCAGGTAACTTCACAGCCTCTAAATTAAAGTGGGTTAAGGAGAATGAGCCAGAGATCTTTAGTAAAATCTATAAGATGATGCTTCCAGGTGACTATATCGCCTATCGCCTTTCGGGAGCTATGTCAACGACAGATACGGGACTCTCGGAGGGTATTCTTTGGGATTTCAAAAAGAATGAGCGTGCTGATTTCGTAGCTGAGAATTATGGTATTCCAACAGAGATGTTCTGTGAGGCAGGTGAGGCAATCGGTATTCAAGCTCGCACAAGTGCTGCTATAGAGACTGAATTGGGAATCAAAGAGGGTACTCCAATTGCATATCGTGCAGGAGATCAACCAAACAATGCCTTCTCGCTTAATGTAATGTCTCCAGGTGAGATCGCTGCAACGGGAGGTACTAGCGGTGTTGTTTATGGTGTTATCGACGAGCCTAAGGGTGACCCTAAATTTAGAGTTAACCCATTCTTGCATGTTAATCACACAGCGGATGCAGCTCGTTATGGCGTGTTATTATGTATCAATGGAACAGGTATTGCCAACGCTTGGGTACGTCGAAATTTCGCCTCTCATTTGAGCTATGAGCAGATGAATGAATTAGCTGCTTCAGCGCCAGTTGGTAGTGGTGGTGTGGTGCTTCTTCCATTTGGAAATGGTGCTGAGCGAGTTTTGGAGAATCGCTATACTAAATTTGCATTGGCTGGTGTTGATCTGACTATTCACTCATTGGCACATATTTTACGTGCAACACAAGAGGGTATCGCTTTCTCATTCCGTTATGGAATTGACGTTATGCGCACAATGGGATTGGAGCCAAATATCATTCGTGCAGGTGAGGCAAATCTATTCTTAAGCCCTCTATTCCGTCAAACTCTATCGACGCTTTGTGGAGCACGCATTGAGTTATATAATACAGATGGTGCATTAGGTGCAGCACGTGGAGGCGCTCTTGGAGCAGGATTGTATGCTTCACGAGAGGAGGCTTTTGCGTCACTTGAAAATGTTAACACAATATTGCCTATCGAGGAGGACCGCCAAGCACTAGAGGAGGCGTATCAAATTTGGAAGGAGCAGATTGAGAAGCAATTAAGTTAAGCGGGTATATAATGAAAAAGCAACGGAGCTATTATACTATAATAGCTCCGTTGCTTTTTATGCTTGTATAGTTTGTTTATCTTTGTGGTGGACGACCTCCGCCTTGACCGCCTTGTCCACCTTGACCACCTTCGCCTCTTTCGGGCATCTCTCTCTCTGGTGCATCTGGGTCGAATGAGTTATCCTTGCAGATAGATTTGTAATATTTCTCCCATCCTTTAAGCTCTTTCGCTGAGTCAGCCAACACTGCATTCATCTTCTCTGCGAGAATTTTATGCTTCTCAATCATAAGAGGTTTAACAACTCTCATGCTAGTAGTTACTGTTCTCATAAGCTCACGCATAGCTGTCATATCTCCCTCGGCTGCATCAATATTCTCTTTTGCAAACTCTAGGTTGTCGAAATCACTGCGATACTCATCAACAACATCATGGAATGAGGTGTTATACTCTTCTATTATTGCTGTTACCTCTTCTACCTTTTTAGGGTTTTTCTTGATTTTGATCTTCTTTAATGCCTCTTCAGCATCAATCTCAATGTAACCACTTGCGCCGATAAAATTAATCTCTACTGTACGTTGTTGAGTGCTCTGTTGTGGACCTCCTTGACCCATGCCGCCTTGACGACTACCGCCCATGCTGCCGCCCATACCGCCACCCATGCCACCGCCCATGCCACCGCCCATACCTCCTTGAGCGAGACCGTTAAGTGAAATGAATGTCATGCAAATAGCTACAAAAAATGTAAATTTCTTCATGTTTGTTTAATTTTAAGTTTTGAGAGTTTTACCTAAAACGATTTCTCTTAATTTTTATTGCATTTATAGCGTCAAGTGAGCAATATTAAGGGGAGTTCTAATTTCTCCCTAAAATACTTTTCGATTACTAACCACCCCTTTTTGATTTTACAAAAATAGGTGGTAGAGCTACTACAACCCACTTTTGCAAAATCAAAAATGGA
>JAWXTJ010000057.1:0-12240 GCA_044433665.1 Rikenellaceae bacterium | reverse complement strand
ATCGTAGGCATTCTGCTTTGGAGAACCTTACGATCGAGGAATTTTGGCAGAGGTATTTAAAAATTGAGAAAAATTTGAATGTGGCTTAACTTGATGTGCGGTTTTGATTTGGTATTTCAGATCCTGACTCAAATAGAGACCTTGCTCATCTGAGGCAATTACGAAATATGCAGGTAGATTAACTGCTTCTCCCGATACTAGATCATCATTTATGGATGTGTAACTCTCGGAGGTGCATTTGTTTAAGTTTGCAATGTTAATATATGACTCTTCGTTGTGTCTAAAAAGCGAGAAGATCATATCGTTGTACTCGTAACAGTTGATGTGACCATAGATGTAGTTGTTTGCTGTACACATGTCGACAAAGTCCATTAAATCGCCATGCTCTCGATTTAATTGATTCTCAGGAACAGCTCTGCTCCCTTTGTCGAATGTGAAATATTCGGTGATTGTATCTCTCGAAATTCTGTATCCCTTATCGAGGAATGCTTCGTAGAAGATAACATCATCGCCATTTTTGTATAAATTATTACTCTGTGAGAAAGATATAGATTCAATGTTGATAAAGTGTATAAATTTTTGTTCGATGGTATCACTCGCTCTATTGTAGACTAATACTTTATAGTTTTCGGAATCGTCATAAGCATCATCTTTATAGAAAACATATCTGTCATCATCTAGTTTCGATAGGCTACGTGCAACAAAGATAGATTGTGGAAGATCAAATTTATCGACTATCTCAGAGTTGTTTAATGAATAGATCAATACTTTCATTCCAAAATCTGCCAATATTTCTATCTGTTCGGCTTTGCTATCATAATATATATCCATGATATTGAGCACCTCATCTCGGCCTCTTCCGATGTTTACAATTGACGAGATAAATTGACCGCCGTTGTCAAAAAGGAGCAGTTCTGGTGCTCGGTTGCTGGTTTGCACAACATAACCCTTGGCAACTTTGATGATGTTGATAATATCGGCCATCATTTTGCCTTTGAACTCAATTCGTTCGTATGACGAGAAGATGTCGGAGAATTTTAACTCTTGTTGAGTAACTTTGATTTTTATTGCGTTTGTATTGGTTTTGTTGCTTGGGGTGCATGATAGTAATAATAAAGAGAGTGCAATTGCTGTAAGTTTGATCTTTCTCATCTGTTAAAATTTAATTTGCTAGAGGCTGTATATTTTACATATTAAATGGTTATACATTCTGCTAGTTAGTATACAAAGTTAAGAATTAAATTTACAAATCCTTATGTTTCTTATATTTTTTTTTGCATTTTTATAGTTGAAATGCAAATATGATAATTATAACTGCATTGTAATAAAGATAATGGGAGTTGAAATAACCCCCATTATCTTGATATTTAACCTCTCTATTTTGTTAGATGTACATCTACCTGTGGGAATGGGAATTGGATACCCTCCTCGGCAAAACGCTTATAGATCTTCTCGTTAATATCGAATAGAAGCGTGAAGTAATCAGATGAGTTGCACCATACTTTTGCTGAAATATTGATCGAGCTATCGGCAAATTCACTTAATGCAACGAATACTCCTTGATCTTGAAGCACCAATTCATGCTTTCCAAGTTCATCCTCTAGCACACTTTTAACATGGCTGTAATCGGTGCCATATGCAACACCGAATACCCAACTTACTCGACGTGTTGTCTCTTTTGAGTAGTTGTTAATTGGTGAAGTCGAGAGTGAACCATTTGGGATTATAACCATTTTGTTGTCGACCGTGTTGAGCAGTGTGCTGAACAGAGAGATCTCCTTAACGGTACCTGCAAAACCTTGAGCCTCGATATAGTCACCAATTTTAAATGGCTTCAAGAAGAGGATAAGCACTCCACCAGCGAAATTTTGCAATGTGCCGCTGAGTGCCATACCTACTGCCAAACCTGCCGAAGCAAAGACTGCTAAGAAGGATGTTGTATTGATGCCAAGAATGCTAATTGTCGTGAAGATAATAATTAGATTCAGCGAGATGCTCACCAAGCTGATAATAAATTTCGCCAACGAGATGTCGATGCTGCGTCGGTTCATGATTTTGTCGAGGATAGTGACCATACGTTTTACGATCCATTGGCAAACGTAATAGAAAATTATTGCCAAAGCGATCTTCGACACCACGCTTACGACCATCGGCAGGAGCCATCCTGCAATATCTACATAAGACATGCTGCTTACATTTTGCGCCAAGGCTACAACTGACTCGACACTGTTTACCGCAATGCTATCTGCTGGTTCTGTAACTGATAATAGATTTATAAATCCCATAATTTTGTATTTTTTAATTGTTTTTTTGGTCTGTTTGGACTCCGATGTCGGAAAATTTAACGCAAGATAACAATTATTTCTCTCTTTTTGTAAATCTTCTTTTGTTTTTTGTAAATTTACAGCGTTGAAATTCAACTTCTGACGCTCGGTATAAGAGTTGCTAGTAATAAATGGGGACTGAAAGGAAGTCCATAAAGTAAAATTTAAACAGATAAAATATGATGCGTAAATTATTCTCGTCGACTCTCTTTCGACTACTATTGGCCGTTGTTCTTGGCATTATGCTGGGTTTCGTTGCGGGTGAAGGTTTTATGAATATTGTGGTTACAATAAAGTATATTGTTGGCCAGATTATATTCTTCCTTATTCCTCTTATTGTCCTTGCGTTTATCTCCTCGTCGATTGCAAAAATGGGAAAGGTGGCCTCTCGTATGTTGGCGCTGTCGCTTGTTGTGGCCTATCTTTCGTCGATTGGAGCTGCTTTTATGGCGATGGGGTTAGGATATAATATTTTGCCGTGGTTGACGGTTGCATCTGACGCTTCGGATGTTGCTCGGGGGTTGCCATCTGTCTTATTTGAGTTTAATATTCCTCCTGTGATGAGCGTTATTAGTGCGCTAGTACTCTCGATTATGTTGGGATTGTCAGCCGTGTGGACGCAGAGCGAGAGTATAATAAAACTTCTTGATGAGTTTCAACGGATGGTTTTGCAGCTTATTAATCGAGTTTTAATTCCGATACTTCCGATCTTTGTTGCGGCGAATTTTTGCGCTTTGAGTTATGAGGGGGTTATCACACACCAGCTACCGATTTTTCTTAATGTGATGGCTGTTGTTCTTGTGGCTCATTTCGTTTGGCTCGTTATTTTGTATAGTCTCGCTGGTACCGTGACCTTGAAAAATCCATGGCAGGTGATTAGATATTATGCTCCTGCTTATTTTACTGCTGTCGGCACAATGTCGTCAGCTGCAACACTACCTGTATCGCTTACGGCAGCCAAGAAATCCCCTATTCTTAAGGAGAAAACCGTCGATTTTGCAATTCCGATTTTTTCAAATATTCACCTTTGTGGATCAATTCTTACGGAGGTTTTCTTTGTTATGACCGTATCTAAACTTCTTTATGGTAGTTTTCCTGAGTTGCAGACTATGATTCTCTTTATTCTTTTGCTCGGTATATTTGCAATTGGTGCTCCAGGGGTGCCTGGTGGAACGGTTATCGCTTCACTTGGTATTGTTGTCTCAGTTGTTGGATTTGATGCTGCTGGAACTGCTCTTTTGCTCACTATTTTTGCTCTTCAAGATAGCTTCGGCACCGCTTGCAATGTTGTTGGCGATGGCGCACTTACAATGATCGTTGATAAGTATAATAAAGAGGAGTAATTGCGTTTAAGTAGGGTAAAATAATTATGGGGAGTTCTATTTTCTCCCTAATTTTAATTTTTGGTTAATAATTATCCATTTTTGATTTTGCAAAAGTGGGTTGTAGTAGCTCTACCACCTATTTTTGTAAAATCAAAAAGGGGTGGTTAGTAATCGAAAAGTATTTTAGGGAGAAATTAGAACTCCCTTATACTGTCAACGACTGATCCCGATGCGAAAATGAGTCGAGTCGAATAGCCACAAATAACAAAAGAGTAAAGGCAACGAGCGACGATCCACCATAACTCATAAATGGCAATGGTATTCCCATGACAGGCATAAGACCTATAGTCATACCGACATTAACCAAAACATGGAACAAGAATATGGAGGCCACAGCATAGCAATAGACTCGTGCAAATGCCTCCTCTTGACGCTCACCCATATAGATAAGCCTCAAAATCAAAGCAGCATAGAGCAACAAAACAAATAGAGCACCCAAAAATCCCCACTCCTCACCCAAGGAGCAGAAGATAAAGTCTGTATGCCTCTCAGGGACAAATCCATAACGAATTTGCGTACCTTTCAAAAAGCCTTTTCCTGTAAGACCACCCGAACCAATTGCGATTTTTGATTGATTGACATTATACCCCGTTCCGAGCGGATCATCCACAAGACCTAGAAAGGTTAAGATACGCTTCTGTTGGTGATCCTTTAATATCGAGTTGAAAATATAATCTGTGGTAGGCAAAAAGACCATTGTCAAAATAAACATCACCACCATGATTATTGTTGTCATCAATCGTTTACGCAGTGCATAAATTATAATAATTGGAAGCGACAACAGAACAACCCACATAAGTGAAGTGAGCAATTTTAATGGCTCCTCAGAGGTGAGGAACGAAATAAGCTGCACAATAATTGTCAAAGATGTGACACCCGCAATATATGCAATATTGACTCTCCACGTTCTATTTATCATCATATCGCAAAGCGTCAGCACCGCAACCGAGAGAATAAGCAACATCACGGGTGAGAGCAAAAACGAAATAATAAACAAGAAAACGATCAATAAAGCAGGGATAATAAACCACTTATTGAGCCCCTCACGATAAAGCACAAAGATAAACGATCCAAGCACAATTCCCGAACCAGTATCATTTTGCAAAACGATAATCATCAGAGGCAGCAATAATATCGCAGCAACTTTCATCATATCCCCCTTTTTTTGTATCGAAAATGAGTATTCACTCATCACTCTTGCCATAGCCAAGGCGGTTGTTATTTTGGCAATCTCCACAGGCTGCATCGACAGAAAACCCACTCCAAGCCATGCACGAGCTCCATTAACCTCTTTACCCACTCCAGGCACAAAGGTCAAAAGCAACATAAAGATACCAAAAACATACAACGGATAGGCATATTTATGAAAAGTGCTCGCATCAACCAACAGAACAAACATTGCAGCTATCGAAGCCACAAAACCCCAAATAGCCTGCTTCACATAAAAGTGCGAAAAATCGAAAAAGTTACTCGAAGCCTCATCATAAGAAGATGAAATAACACTCACAACACCTGCCGCAAGCAGCAAAAAATAGATTATAATAGTTATACCGTCGACACCTAAAAAAAGATTTGACGAGCGATTGTTATTAATCATAATTCGGATAATTTATCTTCATCTCCATAACTTGCTTCAAAACAGCTGGTCGAGAGATGGTATCAGTTAAATAAAACTCTTCGATAAGACTCGCTATAGGTCGAGCTATAGTAGCTCCAAACCCACCATTTTCGACATATACCGAGATTGCAATTTTTGGATTGTCTCGTGGTGCAAACGAGAGGAATGTTGAGTGATCCTTACCGTGAGGATTCTCCGCAGTACCTGTTTTTCCACAAATATCTAACCCCTCGACATAAGCATTATTATACCATCCGCCATTACCAAGGTTCACACTCTCCCACATACCTTGAACAATCACATCAAAATGCTTGGAGTCAACCATGGTATATTGACGCTCATAAAAACGAGCATCCAGAGAGTCAACCCCCTCTATTTTCTTCACAATATGCGGAATATAATAATAGCCACGATTTGCCAAAATAGCCGCCATATTGGCCATTTGCAGAGGTGTACAACCCAACTCACCTTGACCAATTGCAAGCGAGATGACCGTTAGCGAATTCCACGACCCACGATAGCGACGATCATAAAAATCAACATTTGGAACATATCCAGCACCCTCATTCAAGAAATCCGAATCCAATTTACGCCCGAAACCAAAACTCAAGACATAATCACGCCACTTGCTAAATCCAGTTTTAACATTTCCATAAGCAGGATTATCCAAAATATTTCTATAGACATAACAGAAATAAGTATTACACGACCAAGCAACAGCATTTTTTAGATCTGTATGTGCGCTATGAGCGTGACAACCCAACGTTCGATTTCCATAATGGAAACCACCATGACAATTATACGACTGCGTAGGGGTCAACACACCCTCCTGCAATCCAATAAGACCCTGAGTAAGTTTAAAGGTCGATCCTGGAGGATAACGAGCCGTCACAGCTCGATTATAGAGTGGTCGTCGTGGATCATTCAAAAGATCCATATAGTTATTTCCTCGATCCCGACCCACCAAATTATCTGGGTCATATGATGGTGAAGATACCATCATCAAAATCTCACCTGTCGAGGGTTCTATAGCCACAGCAGCTCCAACTTTACCCGCCATCAGCTCCTCTCCAAAGCGTTGCAGACGAGCGTCAATTGTCGAGATAATATATTGTCCTTGCTGAGGTAAAGTGTCGTAAATTCCATTCATATAGCTACCTTTGATAGCTCCATGATTATCTACCTTTGTCACCTTTACACCCTTTATACCACGCAATTGCTCCTCATATGCCGACTCGACACCATACATTCCAATATACTCGCCCGATTGATAATAATCGTTCGAATTAAGAATAGATTGCGTAACCTCACTCACATACCCCAAAAGATTTCCACCAATACTTCGAGGATATTGACGCACAGTACGATAGACAGTATAAAATCCTGTAAACGAAGCCTCATCAAAGATAAGTTTCTCCTCACTTGAGATATAATTGGCAACCAAATATGGAGCACGTGGCATCGAACGTGCGTTATTCAATGCTCTGGTCAGCTTCGCAGGTGACAGTCCCGTAATCTCACATAAGCGCACCGAATCAAGCGTCGAACGATTAATTTCACGATAGATCACCATCAAGTCATAACACTCACGACTCTGCACCAAATACTCACCATTTCGATCATACACCTCACCTCGTGGAGGATACAAAACCTCACGACGCAAAACATTTCCATCGGCCAACCCCTTATAATCGGTCGAAAGAACTTGAAGATTAAACAGACGGAAAATAATAGTCACAAAAATTAAGACTACCACCGTCTGTAGCACCCTCATTCTAATAAACTCATCTTTCGTGCGACTCATTATTTTAAGATATTATTGATTGTAAACAGACGAGCTATAAGCCAAACAAAAATAAGCGAAACCAGCGAACTAAGTGCAAACCGAATAACCGAATAGAGAATATAAGCAGCCGAAAGCGACTCAAAAGCGAAGAAAATAGCGTGATGAAGAAGCACCATCACAATTAAATATTGCAGATAATCCCCATCACCAAAAAGTATTTCAGATGGCACACCTCTCTCGGCAACACGATTTTTACCTGCTATAATCTTTAAAATTGGTGCACGAAGATATGCAATACCGATAGTTGCAATTGAGTTCAGGCCATCGGTTCCCATCACCATATCCATCACGTAACCAGTCGCTACGCCCGCTCCAAGCATCAAAATTCGAGAACTTTCAACGGGCAAAAGCACAATAAAAACCACATAAACAAGTGGTGCAAGAAAAACACTCACCGAGAGATTATCGAAGATAAAAATCTGCGAGAGCACAGCCGTTAAAAAAAGTGCAATATATGGTAATGTGCGAAACATATTCTAAATTAAAATTACTCTAAAAATTACTCTCTACCGCTTCAAGAAGCTCATCAATCTCGCCACTCTCACGATTGCCAACAAGCAGAACATAATTAATTGATGTCAACTGCGCAGCAAGATCAATCTCAACATTATAGGCCGTCTGCATCTCATTAAACTCATACGAGGCAACGGTACCAATAACCACATCTCCAGGGAAAATATGCGAGAAACCCGTTGAGACAACAGTATCTCCAATGTTTATTGGCTCATACTTCGATAACTGACTCATAGAGACCTTATAACGACTCTCTCCCGACCAACTTATCGACCCATAATTCGACCCACCACGTAGCTTACCACTTGTGGTAAAACTTCGGCTAAGTATCGAGAGTGCAGCGCTATAACGACCTGTGCAACTTGCAACATACCCCAACATCTCACCCGTCGGGGTAATCACAGCCATCTGCTCACGAACACCATCCGAAACACCTTTATCAATAACGATAAAATTATCAAGTTTATTTATTGAGTTCGAGACCACCTTACCCACAACATAGCTATAGGCAGGATCCTCGAAGATAATATCCTCTGATGCAGGAGCATCGTCCACCGCTGTGGCATATAGATCAATCTCAGCCTCCAGCTCAGCGATTCTCTGCGAGAGAGCACGATTCTCCTGAGGTAGAGACATTAGGTGTCGAGTACTACGCAGAGCACCACTCACACCACCAGTTACACTATTTGAAGCTACAAAAATCCTCGATCGAGTGTAACTATCCGACCAAGCATAATGACTTATGGCTATCGTCTCGGCAATAATAAAGAGGATAACAACATATGTCGAGCGTATAAATTCAAGCAGTCGAAACACGATTATAAAAAAGTCTAATATGCAAAACTGCGCCTCTATCCCACGAGGGTTAAGTATGCGCAGTTATACAAATGGTTGAATATCTTCTCTCTTGATTATCTCATCAAGAATGAGAATTGATCGATGTTCTTCAGAGCTACTCCCGTACCACGAGCAATCGCACGTAGTGGATCCTCTGCAATATGGAATTGAATACCAGTTTTATCGTAAAGTCGACGATCCAAACCACGGATCAAGGCTCCACCACCAGCCAAGTAAATTCCATTGCGAACAATATCCGAATACAACTCAGGAGGCGTAGACTCCAAAACTTTCATCAACGCTGCATCTAGTTTCACGAGTGATTTTTCCAATGCGTAAGCGATCTCCGAATAGTTCAATTTCACGGTTTGAGGCAGTGCAGTAAGCATATTTGGACCTGTAACGATATAATCCTCTGGAGCATCATCTAGGTGACTTATAGCGGCACCAATTGAACACTTAATAGCTTCGGCAGTACGCTCACCAATTCGAATACTATGTTGTTGACGAACATAATTTTGAATATCTGCTGTGAAAACGTCACCTGCAACATTAATCGACTCCGAGCATACGATACCACCTAGCGAGATACAAGCGATCTCCGACGTACCACCTCCGATGTCGATAACCATGCTACCCTCGGGAGCCTCAACATCCAAACCTGCACCCAAGGCAGCTGCCATAGGCTCAAATATCATAAATACCTCACGAGCACCAGCATGAACGGCTGAGTCACGTACGGCACGAATTTCAACATTTGTCGAACCCGATGGAATACAGATCACCATTTTCAATGATGGAGCGAACAACGAACCCGACATTTTAACCTTCTTAATAAGGCCTTTAAGCATCAGTTCTGTGGCGTTAAAATCCGCAATTACACCATCCTTAAGTGGACGAATAGTTTTAATATTTGGATTTGTTTTTTCGAACATTTGACGAGCTCTTTGTCCGATGGCCATTAGTTTTCCTGAGTGAACATCTAACGCTACGATTGACGGCTCATCGACTACAACTTTACCATTGTAGATTATAAGTGTATTGGCTGTACCCAAATCTATTGCTAACTCTTGAGTTAATGCAAATAGTCCCATATCTTATTATATTATTAATTATCAATTAATTAAGTGCTCATTTCGAGAGATCTCCTTTTGAGCAAATATACATTACATTATACTGGTTGCAAAATTAGTAAAAAGAAAGGATTAATTTACACTTTTTCTTCAATTTTTTTCAATTTTTCAATTTTCACAAAAATTAACAGATAGCTATAAATAAAGTAATAATGATATTCAACCGTTCAAAAATTAAGGGGAGTTCTATTTTCTCCCTAATTTTAATTTTTGGTTAATAATTATCCATTTTTGATTTTGCAAAAGTGGGTTGTAGTAGCTCTACCACCTATTTTTGTAAAATCAAAAAGGGGTGGTTAGTAATCGAAAAGTATTTTAGGGAGAAATTAGAACTCCCCTTAAGTAAAAGAGGGAGAGGATCTTTAACAACTCGGCTAGCTCTTGTGGAATGTATTGTGTAAATTAGCCGATTTTGTGAATTGACCAGCTGAGTACCGTATTAAATCCTCTCCTTTAGATCTATCAACAATTCGCAAATTATTAAATCTTGACCAAAAGAAAGAATGGCACGGACTTAAATCTAACTCCACTGGAAGGTACTGGTATACCATGATAGAAGAATAGACAAGCCCATACCATAAAAATACAGTACGGGCGTTGCACATATCATCTTGCCATCATCAAAATTACCAGTTTTTCCAGTGCAAGAACCTACGCGAACGCAAATATAATATTTTAAATTCGAAATTATTCGAATTATTCCAGTTACAAAGATACAAAAAAAATGTAAGAGTAGGAAATTTGGGGCAACATAGTTGAAAAAGAGTTGGTTTTGAGATTTTGGGTAGGTGGCGTTAGGTCAGGATAGTTCATTGGAACGTCAAGTAACGTCATCGCAACGTAACCAAATTGTAACCTATGGTGAAAACGGGATATAGAAACTGTTGTGGCACGTAAGTTTCTGAAGCAATGTGTATTATCGTGAATTTTGCGCTATTATGCTTAGGCTTGCTTATTGGGTGTGAATTAGCCCCAATAACCTACTATAAAGATGGCGCAAAAAAATGTATCAATAGGTTACATTGCTATTGTCTGCCTATGTTTGCGTAGCTATCAAACACTCTACTAAAATTAATTTTGTGGTCAGAAATGACCGAGGCTGTTTATGCTTCATTGCAGGTCGAGTTCGCTCGACCCACTTTGGAGCTAAAGAATAGCCAAACGTTAAACAAAGTAGAGTTATGAAGAGTACATTTTCAGTTATTTTTTACCTCAAAAAGCAGGTAGTCAAAAAAGATGGAACATCACCTGTGATGGGGCGTATTACCGTTGATGGATCACAAACGCAATTTAGTTGCAAGCTAACAGTGAACCCACAAAATTGGGACGCTAAACAGGGGCGTGCCACTGGGCGTAGCGTTGCCTCAATCGAGGCAAATCGAATGTTAGATAAGATACGAGGCAAGATACAGAACCACTATCAAGAGATAATGGATCGAGATAATTATGTGAGTGCGGAGAAGGTGAAAAATGCCTTTTTAGGGTTGGAGCATCGACAATATACCCTAATGAAAGTCTACGAACAGTTTGTAGAAGATTACGAAAAGTTGGCAGAGGCTGGTATGAAGTCGAAAAAGACACTTCAAACATATAAGTTAGTTTATAAGCATCTAAAGCGATTTCTACAAACTCGCTACAAGGTTAGCGACATTGCCCTTAAAGAGCTTATGCCAGCCTTTATATCTGACTTCGATATGTATCTAAGAGTTGAGCGAGGTTGCTGCAACAATACCGTATGGATATATGTTGGACCACTGCGCACAATGATCTCTGTGGCGATGAATAATGGGTGGTTGGTGCGTGACCCCTTTCGTGAGTATGAGATTAGAAAAGAGGATACCGAGCGAGGATTTCTAACTAAGGAGGAGATAAATCTACTAATCAATGGCAAGCTAAAAAATAGCAAACAGGAGTATATCCGAGATCT
Source organism: Rikenellaceae bacterium (assembly GCA_044433665.1). GTDB lineage: Bacteria > Bacteroidota > Bacteroidia > Bacteroidales > Rikenellaceae > Alistipes. The sequence continues at coordinate 657 of JAWXTJ010000057.1, read as the reverse complement.
ATTTTTGTTCTGCACGTTCACGGGGCTATCATTCGCCGATATGAGAAACCTATCGGAGGAGAATATACGTTGCTACTTTGACGACAACCCGTGGATACATATACTTCGACAAAAGACAGGTGTGGAGTCAAATATCCGTTTGTTGGATATTCCCAAACGTATCTTGGCGAAGTATAGAGGTGTAGGGAAAGAGGGTAAGATATTTTCTGTACCTCACTACACCACCTGCATATATGGTATTCGAGCAGTTGCCAAGAGATGCGGCATAACCAAACATCTTGGGTGGCACACAAGTCGTCATACGATGGCGACCAGCATCTGCCTCAGTAACGATATGCCGATTGAAACGGTAAGCTCCATCTTGGGGCATAAGAATATCACCACGACTCAGATATACGCAAAGATCACCAAAGAGAAAGTTAATAGGGATATGGAGCAATTATCACAAAATATCGCTAATATTGCAGAGTATAATGTTGCAGTCATATAATAATAGCAGTTATGAAGAGGGGAAAATTAGAGATAAAATATGGTGGCGTCACTATTTCGGGTGACGTATGGTTAGCTGATTTTGAGATAGCTGAACTATTTGGTGTGAGGTATAGTGTTGTTAGAGCAGCGATTGCAACGATCCTAAAATCGGGTGCTATTAGAGAA
>JAWXTJ010000056.1:0-13620 GCA_044433665.1 Rikenellaceae bacterium | reverse complement strand
ATTTGATCCAAAATAATCCAGCCTAAAATCTTAAAACTGAAAGTTTTAAGCCCAAAGCGCAAGAGCAGAAAGCACCAGCGGGGGTGCTATCCCCGCCGCCGCCCGCGCAGGGCAGTAAGAAACGTTAGTATTGTTCTTTTTCGTTTGGGAAGTCGAGTTCTTTTACGTCTGCTACGTAGTTGCCGATAGCGTCGGTCATTACTGTGTGGAGGTCGGCGTAGCGGCGGAGGAATCTTGGGGAGAATCCTTTGTTAATTCCGAGCATGTCGTGAACTACTAGCACTTGGCCATCTACTCCGTTACCTGCACCAATTCCAATAATCGGGATTTTGAGCTCTGAGGCTACTTGTGTTGCTAGTGCTGCTGGGATCTTCTCCAGGACTATTGCGAAGCAGCCTGCTGCCTCTAGGAGCTTGGCATCCTCAATAAGTTTCTTTGCTTCGGCCTCCTCTTTAGCTCTTACAGCATATGTTCCAAATTTATTTATCGACTGGGGGGTTAGACCTAGGTGTCCCATTACTGGGATTCCTGCCGAGAGAATCCTCTGCACCGACTCTAGGATCTCTTCACCACCCTCTAGCTTTACGCAGTCTGCTTCGGTCTCCTTCATTATGCGTACCGCAGAATCTAGGGCTACCTTTGAATTTCCCTGATATGTTCCAAAGGGGAGGTCGACAACAACTAACGCTCGCTCTACGGCACGAACTACTGAGCGTGCGTGGTAGATCATCATATCGAGAGTTATTGGTAGTGTGGTATGATAACCTGCCATCACATTTGCGGCAGAGTCTCCAACGAGAATCACATCTATGCCTGCTGCATCGACGATCTTGGCCATTGAATAATCATATGATGTTAGCATTGCGATCTTCTCGCCTCGCTGCTTCATCTCTGTAAGGCGGTATGTTGTGACCGCTCTAACTTTGCTTTCTACTGACATATTTTTTTTTAGTGTATAATTAAAATTAAAGATTATTTTACTCTACTTATAACCCTTAATCTTTTATAATTTATAGTATAATAGTAATGGAGTGTAAAGTTATATTTTTGCGCCGAATTGGCAAAAGAAATGCCATAAAACAACTCCTCCAGCTACGGAAACATTTACTGAATGTTTGGTTCCCACTTGTGGAATCTCTATCGCTGAGTCGGAGAGGTCGACAACGGCTTGATCTACTCCCATCACCTCATTTCCAAAAACTAGGGCATATTTTGCTGATTCATCTACGGTGAAATCATTCAACATAACGCTACCCTCGACCTGCTCGATGGAGATAATCGTATACCCTTGTGCCTTTAGCTCGCAGATAGATTGATCTGTGGTTTTATAATATTTCCACTCTACGGTCATCTCAGCTCCCAGAGCTGTTTTGTGAATATCTCGATTGGGGGGAGTTGCTGTAATACCACAAAGAGCAATGCTCTCGATAGCGAATGCGTCTGCCGTGCGGAAGAATGAACCGACATTTTGCAGTGAGCGGATATTATCGAGAACAACTACAACGGGTATTTTTTTCTTCAATGCGAACTCCTCGACTGTGGGTCGAGAGAGTTCTGCATTAGTTATTTTTCTCATATTTTATTTGCAGTTTATTGCGAGATCTTAATTAGGTGCTCTCGGTATGAAGCCAATATTCTCGATTTTGAGATAAATCCTAGATAGGTATTATCACGAGCTATTACTGGCAACATCCATGTTTTATTCTGCTCAAAACGGGTGAGGATACTATTTATCTGCTCATGTTCGATGATCTTATCGGGTGGCTGAATCATATATCTCAAAATTGACGAATTATAGTTTTCAGCTTTGAACATATCTTCACGAATATCATCAAGTTGAACAATACCTAGGAGTTTGCCGAAATCATCTACAACGGGGAAGATATTGCGCTTTCCTTTGGAGATGATTTTAACTAGATCTCCAAGGGTGTAGAATCGTTTGATAACAACGAAATCGGTCTCCATTAATTTATCGAGACTTAGGAAAACGAGTGTCGAGCGATCTTTGTCGTGTGTAAGTAACTCACCTGATTTACTCAATGGCTTGGTGTAAATTGACTCAGGTTCAAAGTAATAGTTTATGGCAAATGAGATTGCCGCAACGATCATAAGAGGGATAAATAGTTCGTAACCTCCCGACAGCTCGGCGATAAGGAAGATAGATGTTAGCGGAGCATTCATCACACCCGACATCACACCTGCCATACCAACAAGTGTAAACGAGACAACCGATAGCTGCCAATCGAAAGCTAAGTTGAATATTAAGGCAACGAATGCACCCGAGAATGCACCGATAAACAGCGATGGAGCAAATGTTCCACCTACACCACCAGCGGCAGTTGTCGAGGCCATTGCAATCACCTTAAAGAGCATTGTTGCAAGGATAAATAGAATTACGACCCAATCAATGTTTTTATAGGCGTAGAAGAGTGAATTATCGAAGAGCTCATCTGGGCGACCATTCATCAGCGATGTGATTCCCTCGTATCCCTCACCATAGAGAGGTGGGAAGATATAGATTAGAAGTCCAATTATCACACCTCCAACGATCCATTTTTGATATTGAGAGCCTAATTTTTTATATAGTTCAGCAACTTTCTCATTTACATTTGTAAGGTAGTAACCCATCAAACCACAGATAACACCCAAAAGTATAAATATAGGTATCTCCGAGAGGTTGAAGCTATCGGCCTCTGAGAGTGAAACTGCCAAAATTGGGTCGAAACCTCGAAGCATAATCGCTAAGGTTGTAGCTGTAATAGAGGCTATAAGAAGCGGAATTACAGAACCTACAGTGATGTCGAGCATCAAAATTTCGAGCACAAAAAGTACACCTGTGATCGGAGCTTTGAAGATCGCCGCAAGTGCAGCACCCGCTCCGCAGCAGAGCATAAGTGTGGTGTTCTTGTAGTTGAGTCGAGCTATTTTACCGATATTCGAACCAATTGAGGCTCCCGTTAAAACTATCGGTGCCTCGGGACCTACCGAACCACCAAAACCGAGTGTTGTTGCCGAGGCTGCAACACTTGTCCAGTTGTTATGACTCTTGATGCTTGAGCCTTTTCGTGAAATTGCATAGAGAACTCTTGTCACTCCCTCCGAGATATTATCTCGCACGAAATGTTTAACAAAGAGTGTGACCAAAATAATACCTATAATTGGGTAGAATAAGTATAGGATATTTGACTCATTACGAGGTCTCCAATTTACAAGTGCCTCTTTAATAATGTGTAATAAAAATTCAAAAACATAGGTAGCAAAACCTGCCAAGAGACCAACAATAACAGCTAAAACCATCATCATCTGTCTCTCGTTGAGTCTGCGAGAGAGTTTTATAACCCAAGAGTATATACGTTCGTATCTATATATCATCGCATTTAGAATGAGTAAATACCCATGATCTCACGCACTTGACGGATAGTCTCGTCGGCGCTTTTGCGAGCCTTCTCGGCACCGCTCATTGTAACCTCACGAAGATATTTTTCGTTGTTGTAAATATCCTCGATCTTCTCACGAATTGGAGTTACTGTTGCGATAATATCTTCGGCAAGTTGTTTTTTAAGATCTCCGTAGCGGATCTCGCATGAAGCATATTTATCTTTGAAATATTCGATTGCCGATGGGTCAGATACCAACTCCATGATCGAGAAGATATTTTGCACAGGCTCCGAGATTGGTGAATTTGGCTCGGTTGGGCCTGAATCGGTTGTTGCTTTCATCACTTTTTTGCGGATTACGGCATCAGAATCTGAGAGGTATAGGCAGTTACCCTCGCTCTTTCCCATTTTTCCAGATCCGTCGAGTCCTGGGACTTTAACTGTCTGCTCACCGAAGTTATATGCTTCGCACTCTGGGAAAAATTCAACACCATAGATCGAGTTGAATCGACGAGCCAATACACGAGTGATCTCCAAGTGTTGCTCTTGATCCTTTCCAACTGGAACCTTCGCTGCACGGTGCAACAAAATATCGGCAGCCATCAAAACTGGATAGCAAAGTAGACCTGCATTGACGTTATTTGGGTTTTTGCGAGCTTTATCTTTGAAAGATACTGTACGCTCCAACTCGCCTAGGTAGGCGTGCATTGAAAGAAGTGTTGAGAGTTCAGTTACTTGAGGTACGTCGCTTTGAACATATATTGATGCAACATTTGGATCAAGTCCAGCGGCAAGATACTCCGAGAGGACTGAGCGAATGTTTGTATGAAGAGACTTTGGGTCTGGGTGTGTAGTAAGTGCGTGATAATCAGCTATAAAAAAGAAGCATGATGCGTCGTGTTGCATCTTTGTAAAGTTCTTAAGTGCTCCAAAATAGTTACCTAAGTGCAGCTGTCCCGTTGGGCGGATTCCGCTGAGTACTGTTTCCATATAATATTATAATGTTATTTTGCCGACAAAGATATAAAAAAAGAGTGCGCAACCCTAAAAATAGTTGCATTATATAAATATAATTTATATCTTTATGACGTGTAATAAGATTTAAATATGACAATAGTACAATTAGAATATCTTTTAGCCGTGGCAAACTGTGGTAGTTTCTCACGTGCCGCCGACATCTGTTTTGTGACTCAACCATCACTTAGTATGCAAATTAAGACGCTGGAGGAGGAGCTGGGTGTGGTTCTTTTGGATCGCTCGAAAAAGCCTGTTATCCCCACCGAAGTGGGTGAGGTGGTGATCGAGCAGGCTCGACAAACGTTGATGGCCTATAATAATATTAAGGAGGCTGTAGATGAGCATAAATCTGAGATTTCGGGGAAATTGCGCTTGGGTGTAATTCCGACAATTTCGCCTTATCTGCTTCACCGCTTTATCCCAACCTTTGTGAGTCGATTTCCAAAGATCGAGTTGGAGGTGTGCGATATGGTGACGGCAGATATTATCGACGCTTTGAAGCGGGATAAAATCGACGCTGCATTGGTTGCGGGAGGCACTTGTGGAGATGGAATTATTGAGCATGAACTCTTTAATGATAAATTTTACGCCTATGTTTCACCCGAAAATCCACTTTTTGAACGCTCTAATATTCGCATTGAGGATATTAACCTTAAGGATTTAGTTCTACTGAGCAATGGAAATTGTATGCGAGATCAAGTTATCGAGCTCTGCATGGCTAAGCGAAGTGTTCCCTCACATTATTCGTTTGTTTCTGGGTCGATTGATACGCTTATGCGTATTGTTAACTGCACTCACTCTCTAACGATTATCCCCGAATTGGCAATAGATTACATCCCTCGTGAGCATCAAAATCGAGTAAAGACATTGGCTAAAGGTGCAACATCGAGAAAAATTGCGGTTGCAGTGCGACGAACTTACGTTAAAAACTCAATAGTTAATGCTCTTAACACCACAATATTAGAGTGTGTAGGAGCTAAATAATAATTATATTGTCTGCACAAAGCGTAAGAATCTCATTACTTTTATCTATCTTTGTCAGATTAATTTTATATATAAACAGAAGTATCATTATGGAGAAAATGATTGAAACTATCGTTGAAGCTATTCAAGATAAAAAAGGTAAGAATATTGTATCGTTAAATCTTGACGGGTTCGATGGAGCTATCACATCACATTTTATTGTTTGTAACGCCGATTCAACAACACAAGTTGAGGCTATTTCGAATGGAATCGAGGAGGCAATGGGTGAAAAGATGGGTCAAAAAGTGTGGCGTGTTGAGGGTCGTCAAACGGCTCTTTGGATCGCTATGGACTATGTTGATGTTGTTGTGCATATCTTTCAAACGGAGTTGCGAGACTTTTATAGACTCGAAGAGCTATGGTCAGATGCACCACTTACAAAGTACGAATATGAATTGTAAAATTTATGGCAGATATAAAATTTAATAAGAATTCAAATATAAAAATGCCACAGCCGTCATGGACGTGGTTCTTTTTACTAATTGGACTCTTTATGATTGTCTACTACTTCTTCACAATGGAGAATAGTAACCCTGTAAAAAGTGACTGGACAGCGGTCGAGATAATGATCGAAAATGGCGAGGTTGAAAAAATCACCATCGTCAATCGAGATGTAGCAGAGGTTTATCTTACACCTGCGGCAATCGAGGAGTATCGTAGCGAGGAGTCGAGCAATGTGCAATATAAGTATATTCCTAAAACGGGAATGCAGCTATATTTCAACATTGGCTCTGTGGACTCTTTCCGTGAGGATCTTAAAATCGTTGAGACTCTTTCGAATAACTATGTTCCCGTGAGCTACGAAACTCGTAGCGGCGGTTGGGAAGAGATTGCAATAAGCATTCTTCCTTGGCTGTTGATTATTGGAGTGTGGATCTACATTATGCGTCGCATGTCTCGTGGAGCAGGCGGTGCTGGTGGGAATATTATGAATGTTGGTCGTGCAAAGGCTCAAGTCTTTGACAAAGACAACAAGAAGAAAGTTACCTTCAAGGATGTCGCAGGTTTGGAAGAGGCCAAAGTCGAGATTATGGAGATTGTCGATTTCTTGAAAAAGGCTGATAAATATATCGAATTGGGAGCTAAAATTCCAAAGGGAGCTCTCTTGGCAGGCCCTCCAGGTACAGGTAAAACTCTTCTTGCAAAAGCTGTTGCAGGTGAGGCGGATGTTCCATTCCTTTCGATTTCGGGTTCTGATTTTGTGGAGATGTTCGTCGGTGTTGGAGCTTCACGAGTGCGTGATCTCTTTGAGCAGGCTAAACAGAAGGCTCCATGTATTCTATTTATCGACGAGATTGATGCAATCGGTCGTGCGAGAGGTAAAAATGCAGGTTTTTCAGGCAATGATGAGCGTGAAAACACGCTAAATCAGCTCCTTACAGAGATGGATGGTTTCCAAACAAATACAGGTGTAATTGTTTTGGCAGCAACCAACCGTGCAGATATTCTGGATAAAGCGCTTATGCGTGCAGGTCGTTTCGATCGTCAAATTGAGGTGGGTTTACCAGATGTTAAGGAGCGTGAGGAGATCTTCAATGTTCACCTTAGAACCCTAAAACTAGATCCAAATATTGACCGTGAGTTCCTCGCAAAGCAGACTCCAGGTTTCTCGGGAGCAGATATTGCTAACGTATGTAACGAAGCAGCCTTGATTGCGGCACGTCACGATAAACCATATGTTGACAAAGATGATTTCTTGGCGGCAGTCGACCGTATCATCGGTGGTTTGGAACGCAAAAACAAAATCATGACAGTCGAGGAGAAGCGTCGCATTGCATATCATGAGGCGGGACACGCAACGGTAAGTTGGATATTGGAAAATGCAAGTCCACTTATTAAAGTTACAATTATCCCACGTGGAAAAGCCTTAGGTGCAGCATGGTATCTTCCAGAGGAGCGTCAAATTACAACCACCGAGCAGATGATGGATGAGATGGCTTCGCTTTTGGGAGGTCGTGTTTCCGAGCAATTTACCTTTGGTGAGATCTCGACTGGAGCGTTGAACGATTTGGAGCGTGCAACAAAGCAGGCTTATGCGATGGTTGCATATTACGGTATGGGCGAGAAAGTTGGAAATATCAGCTATTATGACTCAACTGGTCAAAACGACATGAGTTTCGTGAAGCCATATTCGGAGCTTACAGCTCAGGAGATCGACCATGAGGCAAAGGCAATTTTGGAGCGTGCATACACGATGGCCAAAGATGTTTTAGAGAAACACTCAGCAGGATTGCAGGAGCTAGCTGAACTGCTTCTAACCAAAGAGGTTGTCTTTACCGAAGATGTTGAAAGAATCTTTGGAAAGCGAAAGAAAGATCTTTTGAAAGAGGCTGAGCAGAAGAAAACCGAGTCAACAACTGAGGAGTAAATAATTGAAACATTCGAATTTTAGGAGTCCCAACCCTAAATTTGAAGTATAGAGATAAATGAAGTTAAGAGATAATTGTAATAATTTGATAATAAGAGGAGTCTATGGACTTCTCTTTATCGCCACTATGCTTGGAGCTATTCTGTTAGGGCCATATGGTTTTGGACTTTTACAATTGGTCATTATCATTGGTGGCACCTTGGAGTTCTATCGCATGAATAAGATACGAGGATACAAGCCCCATAATATTTTGGGGCTTGTCAGTAGCGTTCTTCTCTTTGCTCTGAACTATGATTATATCTTTTTTGGAGGTCATAGATTAGAGATTGTTGAGGTTGCTTTCATCTTAACAATTCCTGCAATGTTTATCTCTGAGCTTTTTTCGGGCTCCGACACACCGATTGCAAATCTTGGCTCAACGCTTTTGGCTTTAATTTATGTTGCTATTCCAACCATGTTGCTTTGCAATGTTTCAGTTCTGCTGGGTGGCGGAGAGTGGAATGCGGCACTGCTTATTGCTTATATTGTAATTATTTGGGCGAATGATACATTTGCATATATTGTAGGTATTACGCTTGGCTCACACATTATGTCCCCCCGAATTTCACCTAAAAAATCATGGGAGGGGTTCTTTGGAGGTGTTGCAGCTGCTCTAATTGCGGGTATTCTGTTGGCACACCATCATGAGCAAAATTGCTGGGTATGGGGTGGAATGGCTATAATTGCGGCTGTTTCGGGTGTACTCGGTGATTTGGTTGAGTCGATGTTTAAACGTTCGGTTGAAATTAAAGATTCTGGAAATGTATTGCCTGGACATGGCGGATGGTTGGATCGCTTCGATGCGCTTCTGATCTCTACGCCTGTTGTTTACGCTTATCTTTATTTCCTCCATGCAATTGAAATAATTTAGATCATGAGAATAAACAAAGAGGGTTACCGTATAATCGGTGTTGCTGGTGTAGTTTGCTTTTTGTTGTGGTTGCTTTTTTATAATATGCTACTGCAACCTCGGGAGAGTCGCCTTTTATGGTTTGGTACTCTGATTATCCTTGCTTTTTGGTTCTTTATAGTTGCCTTTTTCCGAGAGCCTCGACGGGTGCGTATTCATGATGCGGATTTGGTCTTTGCTCCTTGTGATGGTACTGTTGTCGTTACGGAGGTGGTCATGGAGGATGAATATTTGAAGAGCGAAATGTTGCAGATTTCAATATTTATGTCGGTGACAAATGTTCATATGAATTGGGTACCTGTGGCCGGTGAGGTTAAATATTTCAAACATCACTTTGGTCGATTTTTAGTTGCGTGGCATCCAAAATCATCGACCGAGAATGAACGAACAACAACTGTCATTAAGATGGATAATGAGGCTGAAATTCTCTTCCGTCAAGTTGCGGGATTTGTTGCTCGACGAATAATCTCTTATATGAAAGAGGGGAATCATGTGGAGCAGAATAGCGTTGCAGGATTTATTAAATTTGGTTCAAGGATGGATATTTTGGTGCCTAAAGATAGTGAACTTCTAATTGAAATTGGCTCACGAACTGTTGGTTCACAAACACCGCTTGTGCGTCTAAAGAAGAGAAAATCATAGTTATGGTGATACGTGCAGAGGTGATTGCAGGCCGTAGCCTGGGTCGCAAAATAGGTTTTCCAACAGCTAACCTCGCTTTGCCTGACTCTTTAGAGATTGAAAATGGAGTTTACGCATCAACAACACGAATTGAGGGTGTCGAATATAAATCAATTTCGAATGTTGGAATAAAACCAACTGTGGGTGGTGCAGAGAGAGCTTTAGAGTGTCATATTCTTGATTTTAGCGGCAACATTTACGGCCAAATAATTGAGGTTACTCTCCATCAAAAAATACGTTGTGAGCAACGTTTCGAGAGTATCGAGGCTCTGAAAAATCAAATTGAACTGGATATTAAGAAGATTAGAAATTTAAAATAAAAATAGAAAAATGTATTTAGATTTATCAATTCCCTACAAAGTAGCTGATATTTCGCTAAGCGATTGGGGACGTAAAGAGATTGAGATTGCCGAGCATGAGATGCCTGGTCTAATGGCTGTTAGAGCAAAATATGGTGCTCAGAAACCACTTACTGGAGTTCGTGTTATGGGCTCTCTACACATGACAATTCAAACCGCTGTGCTAATCGAGACCCTAGTTGAGCTTGGTGCAGATGTTCGTTGGTGCTCATGCAATATCTTCTCAACGCAAGATCATGCAGCAGCAGCTATAGCAGCAACAGGTGTGCCTGTATTTGCTTGGAAAGGTGAGTCGTTACCAGAATATTGGTGGTGTACAGCAATGGCGCTATCGTTCCCTGAGGGAAAAGGTCCAAATCTAATTGTTGATGATGGTGGTGATGCAACACTTCTTATTCACAAGGGGTATCATGCCGAGGATGATGCTGAGACTCTAAACTACGAGGCTTCATCATATGAGGAGAGTGTGATTTTAGATACTTTGCGCACTCTACTCGCTGAAGACAATTACAAATGGCACCGCACAGTAGCTGAGTGTAAGGGTGTTAGCGAGGAGACAACAACAGGTGTACATCGTCTATATCAAATGTTGGAGGCGGGAGAGTTACTTTTCCCTGCGATCAACGTGAATGACTCATGTACAAAATCGAAGTTCGATAATCTTTACGGTTGTCGTGAATCTTTGGCCGACGGAATCAAGCGTGCAACGGATGTTATGATTGCAGGTAAGGTGGTCGTTGTCTGTGGATATGGTGATGTGGGTAAGGGTTGTGCGCACTCTATGCGCTCGTATGGTGCACGTGTAATCGTTACCGAGATCGACCCAATTTGTGCTCTGCAAGCTGCAATGGAGGGCTTCGAGGTGAAGAGCGTGGAGAGTGCTCTAGCGGAGGCTAATATCTTTGTTACATGTACAGGAAATAAGGATATTATAACCTTTGAGCATATGCTCAAAATGAAGGATCAAGCGATAGTATGTAATATCGGACACTTCGACAATGAGATTCAAATGGCTCAACTAGAGGCTTCGGATGCTGTTAAGACAACGGTGAAGCCACAAGTTGATAAGTATACCTTTGCAGATAATCGCTCAATTTTTATATTGGCCGAGGGTCGTCTTGTAAATCTTGGTTGCGCAACAGGTCACCCATCATTCGTGATGAGTAACTCGTTTACAAATCAGACGCTAGCACAAATTGAGCTATGGCAAAAAGATTTCGAAGTGGGCGTATACCGTCTCCCAAAAGAACTTGATGAGGAGGTCGCTCGACTGCACCTAGCTAATTTAGGCGTGGAGTTAACGGTACTCTCTGATGAGCAAGCCGAATACCTCGGAGTCTCTAAATCGGGACCTTACAAAGCTGAGCACTATAGATATTAATCCCATCTTTCAGTGCGCTTCGCCCTTGAGGACTGCCCTGCGCGGGCAGCGGCGGGGATAGCACCCCCGCTGGTGCATTTTACCTTGCGCTTTGGGCTTAAAACTTTCAGTTTTAAAATTTTAGGCTGGATTATTTTGGATCAAATAAATTTGTCCAAAATAATCCAGCCTAAAATTTTTCAAACACCTTACAGGTGTTTGAACCCAAATCGAGGTGGATCTGCTATCGTGAGAAACGAAGTTTTTCTGTCCATAGGCTATGCCTGGCTGCCCTGCCACCCGCTGTTAGGGTAGACATAGACACAAGAAAATAGGATGAATGCAGAAAACTTTTTCTATATTCATCCTATACCTATAATTTCAAAAGAAAATTATAATATTTTCTCTAAAATGCTTTTCTTCGCCTTTGTCACAACAAAATCCTTAAGATAAAAAGGTTCAAAATAAGCAATCTCCTCAAACTCAGCACTCTCAAATTTCTTTTGTGCCGTACGCCCTAAACCTGCTGCCGAGGGTTTAACATCAATATATTGTGCCCAAGGGAGCATTTCACAACATTTAGCTGCTCCATTTCCGAAGATTAAAAATGGCACTCCATCATTATATTTCGCAAAAGAATCTTGATCTATAATCTCGGCTGAAACATCATTTATGGCTTCACCCTTTGAATTAAATATCTGCGTGTAGACCTCCATTCGTCGTGCGTCGATCATTGGACAAAGTCTCACCTGCTCCCAATTCTCAACCTCAAAGACAGAAGTTTCATAATTCTCGCAAGCCAACTGTGTCAACATCAACAACGACTCAACGGCAATCAATGGTTTACCCAAGGCATAACATATTCCTTTAGCAAAGGAAACACCTATGCGCAAACCAGTGTACGACCCTGGCCCCATGCCTACAGCCACAGCATCTAGGTCGTTAGGGTCAATTTCTGTTTGTTCAAAGAGCTCCTGCGCAAACAGAGCCACCTTGCTTGCGTGATCTCGACCCTCTTCGCTTTCACGCAACGATATTATCTCACCATCTTTGGCGATACCTACGGAACAAATATCTGTTCCAGTCTCTATGCAGAGTATTAATGACATTTATTTTCTTAAATTTTGATCTTTAGATCTTTATTTTTTCATCTAATTAATTCACTTTGAATAAAAAACGAAATCTTAATTATATTTCTTCATTGCTTTATCCATCTCTCGTTTTGCGTCGTTCTCCTTGAGGTGCTCACGTTTATCATATGATTTACGACCTTTAGCCAAACCGATAACCACCTTTGCAAAACCTCTTTCATTTAGAAACATACGAAGTCCAACAACAGTTAAACCTTTATCTTGTAATGAGCGACCAAGTTTCGAGATCTCTTTGGCATTGAGTAGGAGTTTACGATCTCGCTTTGGGATGTGGTTATTACATGTACCCCAGTGATATTCTGCAATATTCACACCTCGGATCCACAATTCACCCCTCTCAAAATAACAGTAGCTATCTGTGAGAGTTGCCTTACCCATTCTAATAGACTTTATTTCGGTGCCGACAAGAACTATTCCAGCGGTATACTCCTCGATTATCGCATAATCGAATGTGGCACGTCTATTTCGGATATTTATATTTTTAAAATCTGACATCTTTCTTTACTTCACATTATTGCAATATACAAAGATACGAAATATTTCGAATATGCAATAATCTTCGAAGGAGTTCTACAGGGCAAACGCATGAAAAAAAACACCAAGACCTGCGAAATGCTCATAGATAAAACCTATGTTATTCGCTGAAAATAAAGCGTTTGCAATTTGCAAACCTCACTAAAATTTCGTATATTTACTTGACTTTTAATAAGTTAAGGGAAGTTCTATTTTCTCCCTAATTTTAGCTACTAACCACGACTTTTCAATAAACTTTTATGATGAAAATCTAAGTTTTAATATTTAGAGCGTGTAGCATGAAACAGAGATGTAGAGGCGAATCGGATAGGAGTAGTGGGATTAATTCCCACTGCGACCTCCCACACCACCAGCCTTAATATCTGATTTCTGTTCGTCAGGTCAGACTTTTGCCGCCGACTTCCTTCAGATTCCACCTCACGATGGACACCCTTGTCTTGGGCTATGCGCTTCCCACTATTAGGGCACGCTCGGGACTTGCACCAGTTAGAGTTCGCCCATGCTGGGCGAACCAAAAAGGCTACCCTTGTACCTTGGATTGAGTCGTTTCGCTATAACTAGCTAATTATCAATATTGTTGTTTTGGTGAAAAGCTCGAATCCTACATATGAGACTACATATAGCCTGATTTTAAGGTCGTTTCCACGACTGCAAAGGTAGACAATATTTCTGTAAAAACAGGGCTTTTTAGCCTCAAATTTTGCAAATCTTGTTTACAAGGATTGGTGGCGAAAATGTAGCCATCATATAAGACTACATAACGACAACACCGAGATACTTTCCATTTGATTTGGAGAATAT
>JAWXTJ010000055.1:0-14812 GCA_044433665.1 Rikenellaceae bacterium | reverse complement strand
CGCCTAACATTCCACAATCATTTATATTATAGGGCGATGTGTGGCTTAATAGGAAATCTAAATTGTCTGGTATTTTATTAAAAATATCCCTTAAACTCTCTTTTTCGGTACTAAAAGCTAAATTACTCATCTCAGGGAGCCATGCAATAGTATTTGGTGTACCATAGAAAGTATAACCATTTATCTCAACTCCGCTATTTTCGAGGTAGATATGTTTTTCAGTCTGCACAGGCTTATGCTCCAAAAAGCAGTAGTCGTGATTCCCTGCAACAGTAATAACCTTTCATGCAGGGAGCGACTCCACCCAAGGTAGATACACTTCGTTGTACCATCTCCATTGCGCCTCACCATCCTTGCGGTGGTCGTCCGAGGTTATATCGCCAACGATACATATTATATCAGCTTCGGGAAGCTTTGGTAAGTGACCGTGTAGGTCATAGATTGCTATTAGTTTCATCACTTTGAATTTTAATAGTGGGATACTTGCAAAGATAAACATTTCTGTTTATCTTTGCAAGTATCCACCAAAAAATGATATAAATATGAGAACAAATTACCATACACACACCGAGCGTTGTAACCACGCAAAAGGCTCAGATGAAGAGTTTGTCTTGAGCGCAATCAGAGGTGGCTACAATCTACTTGGCTTTGCCGACCATATCGAGTGGCCCAGAGAGACCAAAGAGAGGTTAGAGTTGGATTATATGCTATTGGGACATCACTTTGTCTACGATGAGCGTACATCTCCACGCTTAGCCGACACCGTGACACGCAAAGATCTGGAACTATATATCCGCTCCTCAATCGAGGCAATGGAGGAGGAGTTCGAGATAGAGATTACAGAGGATACAGCCGAGAAAATCACAAAGGTTGGCGAGGCTGTTGCTTATCTCAGAAATTGAGGTTGCTAAAATTTCCGTTTAAAATTTTGCAAGGATAGAAATAATAACTATCTTTGCACCATACAATTATGACATAAAACTATCTATCCGACTTGTTCGGAGGATATTTTGTGTCATTTTTTTTGACATAATTCGGATAGTTTGCGTTCTTTGATTAAATGACTTGAAATAGTTTCTAACTTTGCAGTTTTGACAAAGTTAGGTTATATTTACATGTAAATATATTTTTGCACAGTTGCTCTCACTGATTGATCACAACGAATTTAACCGATGCGTCGATCGCGACAATGGGGATTATCGCTATCGAGATTTCAATAGTTGGAATCATTTTGCGCAGTTGCTTTTCGGGCAGATCACTTCGCTTAAATCTCTGAGAGATATTTGCTGATTATGGCTACTATTTAATCTCTATCGTACGACCATTATACGCCACATCTGAGGTTCCGAACGTAGACATTGACAACACAATATTTGCTCTCGACTCTACGACCATATCGCTGAGTATAAAGCTCGCAACGTGGGCAGAGGGTAAATATTCGAGAGGGGCTGTTAAGGTTCATCCACTCTTGGATTTGCGAGGAAGTATTCCTGTGTTTACACATATCACCGACGGCAAGTGGCACGATAGCAATATGTTAGACATGATAGCATACGAACCTAACGACATCTATTTGATGGAGCAGGCAGGAACATTTTTCGTAACACGTCCAAAGAGTGCGTTTGCCTATATTCTTAACAGTTGCACTCTCGAAATTGACCGTGATGCTGGTATTTGAGCAGATAATGGAGTGATATTTAAGCACTGTGAATCTCGCAAACGTTATCCAATAGCAATGCGACGTATCGAGTATTGGGATAACGAGAAGCATGAAACAATAGTTTTCGGAACCAATAATTTCGTGCTGTCGGCAGTGAATATTGCAGCCCTATATCGCAATCGCTGGCAGATAGAGGTGTTCTTCAAATGGATTAAACAAAACCTAACAATCAAACACTTGTGGGGCTACTCCGAAAATGCAGTGCATATTCATATTTGGGTAGCCATATGTGCTTATCTATTAGTTGCCTACCTCAAAGTCTCGTTAGCATCTCCGCTATCAGTCTACGAGATTATGCAGATACTCAGTGTTTCGGCGCTCGACAAAACTCCAGTGGCTAAACTGCTCACCAAAACAGAGCCTATTTCAAATCAAAATATCAAAGAACAAGTGTCGCTATTCGACGATATATAAATTTTGGTGCTTATAAAAATATTAACGCACCAGTACTATTTGACGTAGATGAATGTTAGTCCGTCTCGGATTGGGACGATAACATTTTCGACTCTTGGGTCGTTTTGAACCATTTTGTTGAATTCCAATAGGGCTTTGGTGTGTTTGTCATTATGGTGGAGTGGTTCTACTACTTTTCCTGACCATAAAATATTGTCGGCAATAAGCATTGAACCTCTACTTATAAGCCCTTTTTCGAAGAGCATATTATAATATGCTGGATATTCACGTTTGTCTCCATCTATAAAAACCATATCGAAATTTCCGCCGAGGGCTGGAGCTACCTCTAATGCTGAGCCAATATGTTGGTGGATTTTGTGTGCGTGGTTGCTTCGAGAGAAAAATTCTGCTGCAAAGGCCTCTAATTCATCATCTACCTCAATTGTGTGTAGTTCGGCATCATCTTCTAAACCTGCTGCAATGCAGAGTGCTGAGTAGCCTGTGAATGTTCCAATCTCAAGAACTCTTTTTGGACGCTGCATTCGAACTAGAAGCTCCAAGAGTTTACCTTGAATATGCCCTGAGATCATTCGTGGCTGAACTACTCGCAGATTTGTTTGGCGGTCAAGTTCATGAAGCAACTGATCCTCTGGGGATGTATGATCGTGGATATATTGATCTAAAGAGTTCATTTATTGATAGATTAGTATTGATTTTTCTGTAAATATTTCGTTGGCTACCTCTGTTATCTCCTCGGCTGAGAGTGACATCACTTTGCGGTATATCTCTTCGGTTGTGTCAACGGTGTCGTGTACCAAGTAGCTTTTTCCTGCACCTAGCATATATCCCTCGTTGCTCTCTGTTGAGATTGCTACTTGGGCTGCAAATTGTTTCTTTGCCATTGATAATTGGCGAGGTGAGAGTGGTGTATGACACAATTTTTCGATCTCTCTGTTGATAAGTCCTATAACTCGGTCGGTGTTATTTCTCTCGGCTCCGAAGTATATTGAGACTAATCCACTATCGACATATGGAGTGTAGGATGCCTCAATATTATAGGTTAATCCGTGACGCTCTCGAACGACAGTATTGAGAATCGAGTTGGCGCAGGGGCCTCCCAGAACATTTATCAATAGGGAGAGTGGCAACCGTTTTCTTTCGCTGATTCCATAGGCACGCCCACCAATCATGCAGTGTGTTTGGTGTGTATGTCGCTTTAGAGTCTGTTCGAAGTGAATCATCTCTTGCGGTGCTGTGCGTTGAAAATTGCGTGTTGATGCGGGAATATCTCCTAGGTAGCGCATTGCTGTAGCTTCGATTCTCTTTGGGGAGATATTGCCAATGGATGAAAAGACCATCTGATCGGTGGTGTAACATCGAGCGGCAAATTGACGTATTGAGTCGCCAGTAAATCGGCGAATATCTCGTTTGAGTCCTAAAATATTGTGTCCCAGTTCGGAATTCTTAAATACAAGCTCTTCGAAAGTGTCGTAGATAAGTTCCGAGGGAGAATCTTTATATGTGTTGATCTCGTCGTAGATGACCTCTTTTTCACGCTCTAGCTCCTTTTCGGGATATATCGAGTGGAAAGCTATATCGGAGATAAGTTCTACCGCTTTGCTGAAGTCGGCACGAAGGGTGGTGGCATGAATTGTGGTATCCTCTTTTGTGGTGAATGCGTTGAGTTCTCCTCCGAGATTCTCCAATCTGCAATTCACCTGATAGGCTTTAC
Source organism: Rikenellaceae bacterium (assembly GCA_044433665.1). Classification (GTDB taxonomy): domain Bacteria; phylum Bacteroidota; class Bacteroidia; order Bacteroidales; family Rikenellaceae; genus Alistipes. The sequence goes on along the minus strand of JAWXTJ010000055.1, from coordinate 10,967 downwards.
GACGCTCGGTGCCTTTGAAAATTGAGTGTTCGGCAAAGTGAGCCAATCCCATCTCGCCTTTTAGCTCGTCACGAGTTCCAGCATTTATTATCAATCCACAATGGGTTACACCGCTCTTTACTTGGCGGTGTATTCCTTTTATTCCATTGGGTAGTGTGTAGGTGTAAAACTCCATTATTTACGTTGTAGATTAGCTTTCAAAAATTTAGCTGTGTGGCTATTTTCGACATTGATTAATTCGTCGGGGTTACCCTCAAAGAGAATCTCACCTCCGTAGTCACCCGCTTCGGGGCCAATATCGACAATCCAGTCGGCACACTTTATAACATCCATATTATGTTCGACAATCACCACTGAATGACCTCTAGCAATAAGTGCATAGAGCGCTTTTAGCAGGCGGTTAATATCATGGAAGTGCAGACCTGTGGTCGGCTCATCGAAGATAAACATAATTCGATCCGAACTATTTTCTCGACCGAGGAATGATGCTAACTTCACACGTTGAGACTCACCTCCCGAAAGTGTCGATGATGATTGACCCATTTTAACATATCCTAAGCCGACATCTTGCAGAGGTCTTATCTTCTCGACAATGCGTTTGGCGGATGTTGAGTTGGTGTCTTCTCCGAAAAATTTCATTGCGTCGTCAATTGTCATCTCCAAAATGTCGAAGATACTTTTGCCTCTATATCTGTTTTCTAATACTTCGGGTTTGAAGCGTTTACCTTTACATGATTCGCAGGTGAGTTCAACATCGGCCATAAATTGCATTCCGACCTTGATTATTCCCTCTCCTTGACACTCTTCGCAACGTCCACCTGCCATATTAAATGAAAATGACGAGGCGGTGAGGCCAGTATGGCGTGCATATGGTTGATCAGCAAATAGTTTACGGATTTCGTCGTATGCTTTGATGTATGTTACAGGATTTGAGCGTGACGATTTTCCAATTGGATTTTGGTCGATCATCTCGACTGCCGTAAGCAAGTGCACATCTCCCTCCAGAGCATCGAATGAGCCTGGTCGATTACCGCTTTCATGTAGAAGTCGCTTAAGTGCAGGGTGTAATATCCCCTTTACCAATGAAGATTTTCCCGAACCGCTTACTCCCGTGATGCAGCTCATAACTCCCAATGGAATCTTCACATCGACCCCTTTAAGGTTATTCTCACGAGCTCCTTTAATTGAGATATATCCCGCTGGAGAGCGGTGAGTGAGTGGTTTTTCTATCGAAAGTTCTCCTGTTAAATATGCTGATGTAAGTGATTTGCGGCTACTTAGAAGTTTATCGAAATCGCCACTAAAAACAATCTCGCCTCCAAGGTAACCCGCTTCGGGGCCAACATCAATAATATGATCCGCAGCTCGGATCACCTCCTCTTCATGCTCCACAACAATTACGGTATTGCCAATATCTCGAAGTTCTTTCAAGACCTTAATTAATCTGTGTGTATCACGTGGGTGAAGTCCAATACTTGGTTCATCGAGAATATAGAGTGAACCTGTTAAATTGCTGCCAAGTGAAGTTGATAGGTTAATTCTTTGCGACTCACCACCCGAAAGTGTTGAGCTGAGTCGATCCAAGGTAAGGTACCCTAAACCAACATCTGTAAGATATTGCAGACGATTACGAATTTCAATAAAGACTCTCGAAGCGGTTGTTGAATCATATTCATCAAGCTCGATACTATCGAAAAATTCGATTAGCTTGTCGATGCTCATTATAACCAAATCGGCAATTGTGCGCCCTGCAATCTTCACATATAAGGCCTCTTTACGCAGTCGACTGCCTCCACACTCCGAGCAGATAGTTTTGCCCGTGTATCGGGATTTCATCACTCGAAATTGGATTTTTCGTTTCTCTGAATCTAAGTAGTTAAAGAACTCATTGAGACCTCCAAAATATTCATTCCCCGTCCAAAGCAGGAGTCTTTCTTCACGAGTGAGTTCATAATAAGGCGTGTGAACTGGAAAGTTGAATTTCGGTGCATTTAACACAAGCTGCATCTTCCATTGACGCATGGTCTCCCCACGCCAACAAGCAACGGCATCTTCATAGATTGTGCGTCGCTTATCGGGAATAACTAAATCTTCATCAATGCCGATAGTTTTTCCGTAACCCTCACATTTGGGACATGCTCCAAGCGGATTATTGAAACTGAAAAGATGTTCGGTCGGTTGCTCGAACTCCACTCCATCAGCTTCGAAACGAGATGAAAACGAGCGCTCAACACCATCATGAATAATCGACAGAAGCCCATCACCATAAGAGTATGCACGAGCGATAGAGTCTCGAAGTCGACTCTGCCCATCATCATCCGTTGCAACCTTTACTCGGTCGATAACCACCAAAATATCCTCTGGTCGAGTTTCGGGAGTTATTCGAGGCATAAAATCCTCGATAAGCATAGTTTCACCTGCAATGTAGAGTCGCATGATACCATCCGACATCAACCCCAATAACTTATCGACAACACCTTGTCGCTCATCCTCAGGAAGTGGAGCACAGATCATAATTCGGCTACCCTCACCCAGTGAGCTTACGTGTGAGGCAACATCATCCACCGAATGACAACTCACCTCTTCACCCGAAATTGGCGAGTAAGTGCGTCCAATACGAGCAAAAAGCAATTTGAGATAATCATATATTTCGGTTGTTGTACCCACCGTCGAGCGAGGATTGCGACTGCTTACCTTCTGCTCAATGGCGATAGCTGGAGCAATACCCTCGATCATATCGACATCGGGTTTACTAACTCGACCCAAAAATTGACGTGCGTAAGATGATAGTGACTCAACATAGCGACGCTGACCCTCGGCAAAAATTGTGTCGAAGGCCAATGTAGATTTTCCCGAACCCGATAGTCCTGTCACTACAACTAGGCGGTTATGTGGAATATCTACGTCAATATTTTTGAGGTTGTGCACTCGTGCGCCTCGAATTATTATATTTTTTTTATCTCTACTCTTCATTGTCAATATCGAGGATTACACCCTCAACTTTTTTCAATTTCGAAATCAATATCTCGCTCTTTGACTCTCGAATTGCCAATTTCATGGAACAAAGATTGTCAAAGTTTTGCGAGACGATCTTGGGTTGTTCATCCTTAATGATCTTCATCACCGAGTTCATCGACATATATGAAAACTCAATTGTGACGGAAACATCAATGGTCAACTCAACAACATCAGCCTCATCCAACACTAAAGCCGCCGAATCTCGGTAAGCCTCAATCAACCCCGAAACCCCCAACTTTGTGCCACCAAAATAACGAACAACAACAATCAGGCAATTAGTTACCTCACGAGAGATTAATTGACCTAAAATCGGCTTTCCAGCTGTACTCGATGGTTCTCCGTCGTCGTTGGCTCTAAATTTTTCACCTCGAAAACCCAATCTCCAAGCGTAACAATGGTGTGTTGCATCGTAATGTAATTTACGCAATGGTTCCAAACACTCCTTTATCTGCTCTTCACTCTCGACATGATAAGCATAAGTCAAAAATTTGCTACTCTTCTCTTTGTAGATTATCTCTGCCTTCTCTAAAATTGTTTTATATGTATCTTGTGCCAATGTTATTCAACCGATTTAAAGACTCTATCCCAACGAATATTCGATGGGAATGAACCGTTTGCATCCAATGAAAGCATAATAACTGCTGCACGACCCACAATATGATCCTCAGGAACAAATCCCCAGAAACGAGAGTCAGCCGAATTATGGCGATTATCTCCCATCATCCAATAATAGTTCATTGCAAAGGTGTAAGATGTAGCCTCCTGGCCGTTGATGAAAATTTTATCTCCCTCGACCTTTAAATCATTACCCTCATATTGGTCGATAATGCGACGGTATAAAGGTAGATTATCAATGGTGAGTTCAACGGTAGCTCCACGAGCAGGGATCCACAACTCACCAAAATTATCTTGATTCCAAGCGTAACGACTATCACTTGGGAAAATATCGGGGTTGGAGCCTTGAGCGATATATTGCGTTGCGGCAATAACATTGCTTAGCGATCGCATCTTCTCGGCATTAGCATCGCTAAGAGGCATCTGATAACTTGATCCATTACCGTAAACCTCCGTAATATTGAAACTCTCCAAAACGGCATTGCTCAGCGGTGAGGTGGTTTGAATGCTGTAGATAAATTGTCGTCCGTCACTATCCGCCTCGGCTACACCATTAACATATAGCTTCGAGTTGACAATTTTAATTGTGTCACCTGGAGCTGCCACGCAACGTTTTACGTAGTTCTCTCGCTTGTCAATTGGGCGAGTGATAACTGTAAAATCCTTGTATAGTTGCTCACGACCTGCCTGGTCACCAAACTGAGCTTGATAGCTGCGCAAAACATCATAATATGTTACCCCTTGATTTTCAAGTAGCACCGTATCTCCAGCAGGGAAGTTAAAGACAACAACATCGCCACGCTCCACCTGTTTGATTCCCGCTAGGCGATTATATGGCCATTTGATAATCTCGGAGAATGATTTTTTTGTTGCTGAAAGTGGCATTGTGTGGTGAACAAATGGGAATGAAACGGGAGTATTTGGCATTTTAGGACCATAGGCAACTTTACTCACGTAGAGATAATCACCAACGAGCAACGATTTTTCCATCGAAGAAGTTGGAATAACATATAGTTGGAAAACGTAAGTGTGAATAAGTGTTGCAACGACAACCGCAAAGATAATTGAGTTTACCCACTCATAAGCAGAGTTATAGAGAGGACTCTTTTCACAAAGTTCCTTATTGCGTGCTCCAATAAATTTATAGATCAAACGTGATATATATATGTCATAGATTATAGCAACACCCAAAATAAACCAAAAGTTAGCTGTCCAAACCACAAACCACAAAATATACAAGATCGAAGCTAATGCAAAGCCGACCCATTTATTAGCAAAAAATGCCTTTATTTTATTCATAAAATGTTATTTTATTTATTTCAATAAATCATCCATCGAGTATACACCCTGTTTCCCGCAAAGGAACTCAGCTGCAACAACCGCACCCATTGCAAGTGCACTGCGACTTTTGATTGTGTGTTTTACTTCAAGAGTATCCTCCGCTGAATCATAAGTAACGGTGTGTATTCCAGGTGTCTCACCAACTCGTTTAGATAGAATCTCAACTTCATTCTCCGCTGGAGGTGTATCATTTACCCAACCGCTTTTAGAGTCCAACTCAGCGATAATTCCCTCAGCCAAAGTGATTGCAGTTCCACTTGGAGCGTCCAATTTGTGAATATGGTGAGTCTCCTCGATCTCAACCTTATAACCATCCACGGAATTAATCATGGCAGCTAAACGACGATTTAAACGGAACATTAAATTTACTCCAAGACTATAGTTCGAAGCGTAGAAAAATGCACCGCTACGCTCAGCACAAAGCGACTTAATATCCTCGAAATGCTCCAACCAACCAGTTGTTCCGCTCACAACAGCTACACCAGCATTAATCGAAGCTACAAGATTATCATATGCAGTATGTGGAGTGGTAAATTCGATAGCTACATCAGCCGAAGCAAATGCCTCAGAGGTGAGATCCTCACGATTATCAACGTCGATAATGGCAGCGATAGTGTGACCACGGTCAATAAGAATTTTCTCGATTTCACGACCCATTTTGCCGTATCCTATAATTGCTACTTTCATTGTTTTTAGATTTTTTTGAGAGACAAGAGTGCCTCGTTATATTAAAATAAGTGTTAAAAAATGCAAATATACTAATTCATGGTCTAACTATCAACGTTAACGCAATATTTTAACGCAGAATAGCGAAAAAAATATTACTTTTGTTCCATGAGATATTTTATTGAGCTAAAATATAATGGTGCCGCATACTTCGGATGGCAGCGCCAAAGAGATGTTCCAACGGTGCAAGGAACAATAGAGAAGGGACTTACAACACTGCTTCGTTCACCCATCGAAATTATCGGTGCGGGAAGAACCGATACGGGAGTTAATGCCTCCTATTATGTTGCTCATTTCGATGCTCCTGAGGGTGTTGAGTTCGATGAGCAACAGATTGTCTACAAGCTAAATGTAATCTTGCCTGAAGATATTGCAATTATAAAAATTGTAAAGGTTGCCACCGATGCTCACGCTCGATTCGACGCTCAGCAAAGGGAGTATACATACTTTATTGAATCCCACAAAAATCCATTTACTCGACACTCATCATGGCAATATTATGTTGACCTGGATATAGACAAAATGAATCAAGCAGCAGCCCTGTTAAGTAACCATAAAGATTTTACAACATTCGCAAAATTAAACTCAAATAATAAGAGTAATTTATGCGATCTATATTATGCACGTTGGAGCAGTGAGTCGAGCGGAGCACTTCGTTTTGAAATATGTGCTAACCGTTTCTTGCGCAATATGGTACGTGCAATAGTTGGAACGCTTGTCGATGTTGGTAGAGGCAAATATACCGTGGAGCAATTCGATGAAATTGTATCGAGTCGATGCTTGGCTCGTGCAAGCGCTGGAGCACCTGCACAAGGTCTATTTTTGAGCCGAATTATATATCCTTACAAGCTGTAATTCTGCGCATTGGAAGTTTAATAACGCCAAAGAAAGCCTCTCCAAATATTCCGCTGCTCATCTTCGAGGTACCCTCTTGTCTGTCGGTAAATACGATTGAGACCTCATCGAGTTTAAATCCAAGTTTTATAGCTGAATATTTCATCTCGATTTGAAAACCGTAACCTTTCATCTCGACAGCATCCAGATCAATTGTCTCTAAAACCTTTCGAGAGTAACAGACAAATCCCGCTGTCGAGTCAGCGACATTCATTCGAGATACAAAGCGGACAAATTTTGAGGCGCAATATGATAATAATAGTCGAGACATTGGCCAATTTATCACATTCACACCCTTAATATATCTCGATCCGACAACAACATCATTGCCACTGAGAGCCGAAGCATATAATCGAAGTAGATCATCAGGGTTGTGAGAAAAATCGCAATCCATCTCAAAAATATAATCATATTTGTGAGCCACAGCCCATTTGAAACCTGCAATATATGCAGTTCCCAAACCCAATTTACCCTCTCTTTCGATTAAAAAAATACGGTCAGAATACCCCCGAGCGAACTCCTTTACCACCTTGGCGGTGCCATCGGGTGAGCCATCATCAATTACTAAAAGATGAAAATTGCCCTCCAAAGAGAGCACTTTCTTTATCATTGCCGAGATGTTTTCTATCTCGTTGTATGTTGGAATAATTACTACCTTGCGCATTTAAAAAACCAATTTATAAGCCACAAAATTATGATAATTTAATTAATAATCAACGCCAATCACATAATATTTATTGTATGGTGTAATAATTTTGTGTCAAAGTGTGAAAATTAAATAAAATTTACTATTTTTGCAAGCCTATTATTATGGTAAGTCGGTTTTTTATGCCGTATGAGTAGCAAATAAAATTTTAATTATAATAAACAAAAGTTAGTTCAAATGCAAAGTAAAGGTGCTATTAAGCTGCTTGCGATTTCATTGGCGATCGCATGTATTTATCAGCTCTCCTTCACATTCAAAGCAAGAAGCGTTGAGAAGGATGCAGTAAAGTATGCTGCGGAGTTTAGTCAAGAGAATGAGACACAGGTGCTTAATCGTGAGCAATTCTATCTCGACTCTATTCAGAATGTGGTTGTTTACAACCTAGGATTCACCCAATTTACCTACAAAGAGGTAAAAGAGAAAGAGCTCAATTTGGGTCTCGACCTTAAGGGTGGTATGAATGTAATGCTTCAAATTGAGGTTCAGGATGTTATCAAGACGTTGGCGGGTGAAAGCGCTTCAAACCCTGCGTTTATTGAGGCATTGGCAATCGCTGAGGCTCAATTGACAAATGGTCAAACTCAAGATCTTATCGGAGCGTTTGTTAACGCATTCGAGCAAACAAGCAACGGTGGCTCATTAGCTGCAATCTTCGTTAGCCCAGAGCGTAAGGATATTATGCCTAACAGCTCGAACAACGCCGTTGAGAGTGTTCTTCGTAGTGAGGCTGAGGCAGCAATTGCAACTTCTTTCAATATCCTTCGTAATCGTATCGACCGCTTCGGAGTGACTCAACCTAACATTCAACGTTTGCCAGGTTCAAATCGTGTATTGGTGGAGTTGCCAGGTGTTAAGGAGCCACAACGTGTACGTAGTCTTTTGCAAGGTGCTGCATCTTTGGAGTTCTGGACAACATACGACGCTCGTGAGGTTATCTCATCTTTGGCTGCTGCCGATCGTCTAATCAAAACCATGAACGATGACCAGGCAAAAACAGCTGAACAGACTACAGAGGAGGCAACCGAGGCTGAGGGAGATCTTCTTTCGGCTGCAAGTTCAGCGGCTGAGGTAGAGTCTACTTCTGACTACTATACTTTCGAGCAAAACCCACTTTTCACACTTATCAACCCACAATATGCTGGTGGCGCTGTGATTGGTGCTGTTTCGCCTGCCGACATCAACAAAGTTGAGGAGTTCTTAGCAATGCCTGAGGTTTTGGATCTATTCCCATCTGACATCCGTTTCAAATGGGCTATCAAAGGTGCTGATGCTCTTGATGGTCGTTACTTCCTATATGCAATTCGTGCTGAGCGTACAGATGGCAAAGCTCCACTTGATGGTAGCGTTGTAACAGATGCTCGTGAGATGTACTCTGACCAAGGTGCTAGCGCTGAGGTTTCAATGTCGATGAACGCTGAGGGTCTTAAAGAGTGGTCTCGTCTAACTGGTGTGAATGTTGGTAAATGCGTAGCTATCGTACTTGACGGTTATGTATACTCTGCTCCAGTGATCCAATCAAAGATCGAGGGAGGTAACACATCTATCACAGGTAACTTCACAATCCAAGAGGCGAAAGATTTAGCTAACGTACTTAAATCTGGTAAGGTGCCTGCTCCAGCTCGCATCATCCAAGATGAGGTTGTTGGACCATCATTGGGACAAGAGTCTATCGACGCTGGTTTGATGTCGTTCATTATCGCTTTCTGCTTGGTACTTCTTTATATGGGTCTATTCTACAAGAATGCAGGTTGGTTATCTGATATTGCTCTTATATTCAACGTATTCCTCCTTCTAGGTGTTCTAGTTTCATTCGGTGCCGTATTGACACTTCCTGGTATTGCAGGTATCGTGCTTACAATGGGTATGGCGGTGGATGCTAACGTAATCATCTACGAGCGCATCAAAGAGGAGTTGCGTGCAGGTAAAGGCCTTGGCGCAGCGATCAAAGATGGTTTCTCGAACGCATACTCTGCAATCATCGACGGTAACGTTACAACACTTATCACAGGTATCGTACTTGCAATATTTGGTTCAGGTCCAGTTCAAGGTTTCGCAACAACTCTTGTAATCGGTATCATGACATCATTCTTCTGCTCAGTATTCGTTACTCGTTACCTTCTTGAGTGGGCTGTGGAGAAGTTCGGAAGCATTCAATTCTCTCGCAAATGGTCTGAGAACTGGTTGAAGGGTCTTACAATTAACTTTATCGACAAGCGTAAAACTGCTTACATCATCTCTACATGCGTTATCGTTGTAGCTATCGCATCTCTTGCTATTCGTGGCCTAAATATGGGTACTGAGTTCACTGGAGGTCGTGCATATGTAGTTCGCTTCGACAACACAGTATCTGACGAGGAGGTACGTCTAGCTATCGACGCTCAATTCTCAGATGTTAACGACGCTTCGGCAGTAAGTTTCGAGGTTAAGCAATATGGTGAGGAGAACCAAATGCGTATAGTAACTCAATACCTATATAATGATACGAGCGAAGAGGCTACAGAGACTATCTATCGTAAGATCTACGATGCTGTGAGCCCTCTATACTCTTATAATATCTCTTACGAGGAGTTCTGCAACAACCAAGATGATGAGAATGGTATCATCTCAACAAATATGATCGGCCCATCTATCGCTAAGGATATGACTTGGGGTGCTGTATGGTCAATCTTGCTTTCACTCGTTGCAATTGGTCTTTATATTACAGTTCGATTCAAAAGATGGCAGTGGGCTTCAGGTGCTACAGCAGCACTTATCCACGATACATTTATTGTGATTGGTCTATTCTCAATCCTTTACGGTTGGATGCCTTTCAACTTGGAGATCAACCAAGCGTTTATCGCTGCGATCCTAACGATTATCGGTTACTCGATCAATGATACCGTGATTATCTTCGACCGTATTCGTGAGTATATCGGTTTGTATCCAAAACATACTTTGAAGGATAATATCAATGGTGCGATCAACTCAACAATGGCTCGTACATTGAATACTTCAGGTACAACATTTATTACTCTTCTTTCGATATTTATCTTTGGTGGCGAGACCATCCGTGGATTCGTATTTGCACTTATCATCGGTATTATCGTCGGTACATACTCTTCACTATTCATAGCTACACCAGTAGCATTCGATATGATGGAGAAAGCAGATACTAAAAAGAAAAAATAGTTTTTAACTGCCCTGCGCGGGCGGCGGCGGGGTGCTCCCCGCAGAGCTCTACTGCCTTGCGCTTTGGGCTTAAAACTTTCAGTTTTAAGATTTTGAGAGTGGATATTTTGGATCAAATAAATTTGTCCAAAATATCCACTCTCAAAATTTATCAAACACCTTGCAGGTGTTTGAACCCAAAGCGAGTTGAACCTCGATTCTGTTGTCGACGATAATTCGTTTAGAATTAAACAACCTTTGAAATTGAAGTTTAGATCAATCTCAAAGGTTGTTTTGTATTTATATGTACGTATGATATATGAAATTATGACCTCGCTTTGGGTTCAAACACCTGCAAGGTGTTTGATAAATTTTAGGCTGGATTATTTTGGACAAATTTATTTGATCCAAAATAATCCAGCCTAAAATCTTAAAACTGAAAGTTTTAAGCCCAAAGCGCAAGAGCAGAAAGCACCAGCGGGGGTGCTATCCCCGCCGCCGCCCGCGCAGGGCAGTAAGA
>JAWXTJ010000054.1:0-15260 GCA_044433665.1 Rikenellaceae bacterium | reverse complement strand
AATAAGTTTTTCCGTTTACGGGGATTGATTGTGACTCCATACCAATGTAAGTCACCACGATAGTTGCATTCTTAGGCACTGATAGCTCAAACTCGCCATTAACACCTGTCATAGTACCATGTTGAGTACCATCGACCACAACTGTAGCTCCAATTACTGAAGCCTTTTCTTCGTCTGTCACCGTTCCTTTGATAGTAATATTTTGAGCAAAACCCAAAGCAACTACGCAGAAAGTAAACATTAACGATAGTAAATGTTTTTTCATCATAAAGTCTCTTTTTTTATTTTAAATATTAAAAGTATACCGTGCAAAGGTACGAACTTTATATGAAAGTGACAAAAAAAATTAAAAAACTCAATAATTTTAACATTTTTTTCTACCAAAGAGTTGATTCTGTCTATTAAAAAGCGGTGGCAAGTCAGTAGATATAATAATATTTTTTAACAACCACAACTCCACCAACTAAGAAAAATAAAATACGAATTAAGATCCAAAGAAAAAAATCTTAATTCGTATTCACAAAGAGCTCAAAGCTCCATTAAAAACAAAAATGTTACATCACACCCTCGACCACAGCAAAGGCCATTTTCCCTTCACCACAAATTGGACAAATCCAACTATCGGGAAGATCCTCAAAAGAGGTATTTGGCTCAATGCCATTTTCGGGGTCACCCAACCTTGGATCATAAATGTGATCGCAAACGGTACAGTAATAGTCATTCATAAGCAGCAAGATAAGATTAATTTCGAAGTCATATCTCACAATTTTCATGCCACGCCGCTATAATTTCGACTCGATCTGAGAGAGCATCGCTAAACTCTCACCCGAAAAATCTGAGTCGCTTAATTTGAAACTCTGAGTTGCCGCCTCACTTATATGAATATGGTGATTATATATAAACCCATCTTGAATATCTTCGACAGCATCTCGCAAATCATTTATATTTACAGCTGCTATAGTTGCAGTTATCAACGTTAGAGCCAACCATATAAGAAGCATAATAAGAATAGCGCCACCATTTATCTGTCGAGAGTTAATCATCTGCATCACAGCATATACACCCAAAGCAATAAGCATCCCCAGCGACAAGAGAACCATAACAGCCACAGAGACAACAAGCCATCCACCAAATGTTCCAAGGCTTAAAACAACAGTAAAAAGAGCAAACAGAACCGCCAAGAACGCACAAATAAAGGCAAAAAGGATAACAACTAAAACAAACTTAAAGAGAATCATAAAGATTCGACCAATAGTATTGATAAAGGACGAAAGCAGAGATTTATGCTTCGGATCACCTATTGTCGAATTATAATAATCATTTATCGACGAGACAGTTATCGGCTCCCCACGCATCTCCAACTTCTGACGAGCAGTCACCGCAGCAGGCATCACAATCCACAAAATAATATATACCCAAATCGACATGCCACCAAAAAATAACAATAACAGAGCAACGAGTCGAACGACAACCTCACTACAGCCAATATAGGCAGCAATACCTGAGCAGACACCGCCAATCGGAGCATTATCAACATTGCGATAGAGTTGTTTGCGAATCTTCGCCTTTGGCTCCTGTGGAGTTGGCTCAACTTCGGGGTTCGCTTCCGTGTCGATTGGTTCATCACAAATATCGTCGACACTTCCCAATTGGCCTATAATATTCTCAATCAATGGCTTCGCCACCACTCTGTCGCCACCATTTGCCGAGAGAATAAGCTCCGCAATTCGAGCCTCAATATCTGCAAGAATCTCCTCTCCATCTGGATTTTTCACATATCGAGCACGAATACTTTCAATATAATCGAAAAGCAGATCATAAGCATCAACCTCCAGAGTGAAGGCTACGCTCGAAATGCTACATTGTCTAACATCTTTCATTCATTCAAAAATTTAGTGTTTGTAATTGTTCCCGAACTAGCTGTATTGGTCACAAAGTTATTGACTCCAAAATATACAATCTTTGAGCTTGAAGTAGCGTTAAGATCTCCATTCTGAGCTTTCAAGAACTCTCCATCATACGAAGCCGAAGAGGCTGTTCTAACAATCAAATACTCAACATTTCCATCAACATCAACCTTCGATGATCCCGAAGCCTCGATATGAAGCTGATTAGCCGAAACACCCATTCGAACACTCGACGACGAGAGAGCCGAAACATAACAGTTTCCCGCAATCTTTAACGAAAGATCGACCTTCGACGATGACTCAGAGATAATAGTGCAATCATTATCGACCGTTGCGTCAATCTTCACCTTGCCTGCGCTCTTTGTTTCAATATCCAACGTTGGCATTCGCATATATTGACTACTTATAATATCAGAACCCGAAGAGACGGCGAAAGTATTATACAACTCATTATAAGGAATTAACACCTTAATTTTCACTCGACTTGCCGAGCCTAACGCATCCGAAAGAGTCGCCACAAGTGTTTGCCCCGAAACACGAATATCTACAAAATCCATTAGATTGTCGTTTGCCGAAACGACAACATCCGTATTATCTTTATCAACAATCTCAATCTCAACAGATCTGTGAGCCTCAACGGCTGTAACTCCTGTTAAATCGAGATCAATAGTTTTTGTTACGATCTCTTTACTACCCTTAATTTTTTGCGCTACAGCCTCACCTTGTGAAACGAATAACATTACAACTGCCATCGCAATTGTCGATACATAGTTCATAATTCTATTGTTTAGTTGGTTGGTTACAGTTTAAGATGTTCAATCTGCTCGGTGAGCTCTCGCCAAGCCTCATCTAACAATAAAAGAGTCTCTTTACCCTTTTCGGTGAGAGAGTAAACCTTGCGTGGAGGTCCTTGAGTCGACTCCTCCCAACGATAATCGAGAAGTCCCGCATTTTTTTGACGTGTCAAGAGCGGATATATCGTTCCCTCGACAACAATCATCTGGGTCGATTTCAACTCTGCAATAATTTTCGGTGTGTAGGAGTCCCCTTTCGAGAGAATCAAAAGGATACAATACTCCAACACCCCCTTACGAAGTTGAGACCTAACATTATCCCCATTCGAAGAGGTAGGCTTCACATCGCTCATCGACTAGGAGTTATTATCCACATAATAATGTAAACCCACAACGAGAGTCCACCAAAAAGAATCAAAAAAAGCGCAACAATTCGCAACAACGCCGAACTAAGACCAAAATAACGAGCCAATCCTCCGCAGACACCTGCCACTACCCTATCGTCACTTGGACGATACAAAACTTTATTATACATAATTAATAGTTTTAAATATTTTAACAATACAAATATAATACAAATATAATACAAATTTTAGTACTATGCAACACATAGTACTAAAAAAATAAAAAAAGATTGATAAGTTCAAAAAACCTATCAATCCTATTCTACATGTGTAAAGGGTAGTTCTAATTTCTCCCTAAAGCAGTAAAAAAGCTACTCTTCAACGAATACATCTTTTCCCATTCCGCAAATTGGGCAAACCCAATCCTCTGGAACATCCTCAAAAGAGGTACCTGGTGCTACTCCTGCATCTGGATCACCCTCTGCTGGATCATAAACATAACTACATGGCTCACATACATACTTTTTCATAACTTTCTATTTTAATTTGTTTTAATTTAAAATTTATACGCACCGAAATGCTTCAAAAACTGAGTTCTCATAACTGAATCGCTATGCTCCTCACTCTTACGATTCATAATACCTTTAAACTGCTCCACAGAGTCATACCCTTGCTTTGCCCCCCAAGCCTTGATCTCCTCCTCTACTTGAGCAATCCACTCACCAATCTTATCGCCTAGACGATATAGAGCACTACACACCTCAACAGCTGCGGCACCCGCCAATATAGACTTCACAACACACTCGCTACCTTGAACACCTCCCGAGAGAGCCAATGACGCTGTAGGCACAGCAGCCGAAGTGATAGCTGTATATCGAAGCGGAGTTGCAAAATCTCCACTCTCACTTAAAATTGCACCACTTGTGTACTTCATTGTATCAATATTAATATCCAAAGGATAAGCACGATTAAAGAGCACAAAACCACTAACACCGCAAGCCTGCAAACGAGAGACCAAACTAACGCAATTGCTAACGTGAGAACCTAGCTTCATTATAATAGGCAAACCGACAGCCGCACTAACAGCCTTAGCAATGGCAATATGACGACGCTCTAACTCGCCATCCTCGCTCATCATACCACACTCAATGGTCATAACATTCAACTCCAAAGCATCCGCTCCCGCAGCCTCAATGGCACGAGCATACTCAACCCATTCGCCACTATTGGCACAATTGATACTTGCAATAATTGGAGTCTCTGCACAAAGCGCCTTACTCTCCTTGATAAGATCAATATATCCGCTCAAAGCATTAGATGCCACATAAGCCTGTAGATAATCCGCCGCCTCACCATGTGTAGCATGCTCACCTAAGGCAGCACTTTCACGGATTATATCCTCTTCGAAGAGAGATTTTAAAACAATTGCACCTACGCCAGCCTCAGATAGCATTTTGTTATTCTTAGCTGTGCCAGTTATACTACAACTAGCTGCAATAATTGGATTCTTAAGCTCGATACCTGCAAAAAGAGTCTTTATACTATAGTTATTTTCCATAGAGGTATATGTTTTTGTTATTTACACTTTCACAAAGATATATAAATTTATCTATCGTTGTCCTTAAACTTCAATTAGATTTAATATTTTTTTCGCTTCACACACAACTAAGTATTGAAAAACAACTATTGCCATATTCCTAAAAGCACTCTTGGAGCGAGATTTTGAGCATTTCTTTAATTCTTTTATAAAATAATCAATGTTAAAGTTTTATTAAGCAAACATGTAAAGTATTGTTATTCAGTGGTGTAGTTTCACAAAGTAAAAAATATTAATTTTTTTATGCAATTTTTTTAATAAAAAACTTGCACAGACAAAATATTTGCCTTATCTTTGCAGTGAAGTTTTAAAGTTCATTTAGGTTAGTTTTAGGTTGGTTGAGGAGATCGGCGGTTGTAGCAGAAGCTACTAAAACAAAGGGCTGTGGTGGCCTGGAGTTGAATACCACCGATTAGCCTCACTTTTTTTTGCTCTTTTTCGAGCATCCTTATATCTCTTCATGCAAATTCAAATCAGAGAGAGAACACATAACATCCCACAGATAACATACTAAGACCGTTGCAAGGCGACGAAAATTCAAAGATAACGTAGAGTCCTCTTCAGTCGCACACTTACAGTAGGCTCCTTTCAGAACCCTCTACACCATCTTTAAATCTTCATCCATCTATCAACGATCTCTTAAAAAAAAGAACAAAACTTACGTTTTGCAATGATCCCTACTCTCGATCGAGAAAACAGACACATCAGCAATGATGATACAAACATCATACACGCACAAAAAAAAGTTGCTCTCAATCATTTAAAATGATCTTGAACAACTTCTTTGTCGGGGTACCAGGATTCGAACCTGGGACCCTCTGCTCCCAAAGCAGATACGCTAACCGGACTGCGCTACACCCCGAGGAAATCAACGTTGTTGTTGAATTCGGATGCAAAGATAGAGTTTTTTTTTGAATCTGCAAATTTAATCGTAAAAAAATATTATTTTTTATTGACTCTCCAGACTCGTATTTTTGTAAAGATTTGAATTACAGAACTATCCCAACTTTAAGGATAATTCTATTTTCTCCCTAAAATACTTTTCGGCTACTGGCCACCCATTTTTGATTTTACAAAAACAGGTGGTAAAGCTACTACAACCCACTTTTGCAAAATCAAAAATGGATGGCCAGCAACCAAGAATTAAAATCAGGGAGAAAATAGAACTTCCCTTAATAAATTTATGAGCAAGAACACCTCGTCTCTGGAGAGTAAACCATCTACTTTATTTGGCTTATCTCCAAATATAGTTCAGTTGCTCAATCTCGAATGGGCCTGGAACAGGATTGTCAGCATTACGCTCTCTTCCGTAGAAGTCAACATCTAGGACGAATGGTGTGAAGTCGACATTCTCGAATATCTGTTCTGAAATAAATGTTTGACCAAGCATTTGAGTGTTGACACCAATACTTTTGGCATCCTTGAATTGCGCAAGGTTAAGTGTTGATGATAGCGAGTAGCTGCCATCTTCATTCTTGATAAGTTGAACATCTTCAGCCGCTATATCCAACATATTTTGACCCTCTTCGGCCTCAAATGGCTCACCGCCTTTATAATATACGTTTCCGAATGTGTACACTGGGAATTTAAAATGCAAGGTTCCCTCTGTCGAAACACCCTTTTTAGCTGTGTCAACCTCTGCTGGGTAGCCTTCATATCCAACTAGACCATTATTCTTTATTGATCCATCCTCCTCTCTCTGTAGTGCCAAGAAGATATTATTGAAATATCTTGCGTCACCTCCTGAGTTATTGAAGAATCCACGCAAGGCTGTCGAGTGAGGCATATGATATGGAGTATATCTATATTGCGAAGCACGCACATTCACCTTTCCACGGATAAGATTATTGGCAAAAAGTAGACCCTGACCATCTGCAAATATACCAATCTCCGAGAGCATAATATTGTTGTAAATAAGCGATGGGCCATGTGAAACCTCGATAAAGAAATCCTCTGAGATACTCTTGTCGAAAACATTATTTCGAACATGCACACCTTGAGCTTGCCAATCTAACCATATTCCACGTCGAGTATTTACAATGATATTACCCTCAATGATAACATCTATCGCTGCATGAAGTTTAATACCACCTGTTTCAAAACCTGTAATATCTTCCGTGTAGTTAATGTCACGAATCTCATTATTGCGAATTACAGAGAAGATGCAACCTAGATGCCCAACGATTCCCGCTTGTCCACACTCATATATTGTATTGTTCTCAATTAGGTGAGATCCAACAGTCTCACGGCTCCAACCTCGGTTGATTGCGCTTATTATAGCTTCAATTTCACGACTGAATCCTGATTTGTTGAACTTTGATTGTTTGCCGTATAGAGTTGTTAGGTTTTGACCTGATGAGCGCTCTTTTCCAATACTGACACCCACACATTTAGAGTATGAAATATCGCAGTTTTTGATAATCCAACCCTTGCTCCAGTTTGGCCCAACGATACCAACTTGCTCTCCTGTTGGAGGTGCCCATTGTGTTGCTGCTTGCGAGATATTAAGTCCGTCGACTGTGATGTAATCTACACCATTTGTCTTTGGGAAGAAACATGTCGAGCGTACGTTTATCTCGATCAAAGATTTTGAAGGTGCCGCACCATCGAAGTTAGCATAGATGGTTGTATTCTCATCATCAACTGTTGAGTGCCATCTATTTGCCTCTAAGTTCTTTGCATCCTCCATTTTTGGATCCTCATTAAGAGCTTTGCCATCAATGTATACCTCGCCTAAATGACGGTTCTTGCCATTGTGCAACCAATCACCGACAAGCGTGATTTTATATGGGTTGAAATCTCCAAAGTATGTGTTTGGGATAACGACACTCCACACATTTCCAGAGACCTTTTTCCATCCAGTTATTGCGTCAGAACCTTTAAGGAAAACCTCCTCGCCTGGTGCTGCAACATAGGTGATGGGAAGTGCTCGGTTGATACCTGCATTAGCTGGGGATACTCTCTCTCGGTAGGTTCCAGCGTGAATAATAACACTGTCTCCGCCAAGTGCAACGTATGCTGCCTGTGAGATTGTTTTGAATGGTGCCTCCTTGGAGCCGTTATTCATATCTGATCCGCTTGGCGAAACATGAATGTTGCGAGCCTGCATTGAGAATAGAGTGATGGTAAGCAGGGCTGTGAATAGTAATTTTGTTTTTTTCATTTTAAATATGTTAATATTAGGTTTTTTAGTGTAAAATGTGGCTTAATGTGACGATTGTTAACTCTTTATATATATAAGGTACTCAGCGCAAATGACAAATGAATTAACATTTCCGATTTGTTAAAGTCTACAAAGGTAATCAATAATATACAAATCGCCCAATGAATTCTATTAAACTAACTATTTTCTAGCGTTTATGTAGTTAGCTTACTATGCTTAGATAGAGTATTTAATGAAAAGTTAAATGTTGCCATATAATCATTTTGTAAGTGCTTATACTAAAGGGGAGTTCTAATAATTCCCTAAAATTGTTATAAATTAGTTCTTTTTGCTCTTATATGATAGAAAATAGGAAAAAAATTTATACCTTTGCACTAGGTGTCTATAGCCCGAATTACTAAGTACTATTTTGGCTTTAAACAATCTATTTTGCAATAAACTAAATTATAATTATAACAAATTTAAATTAAGAAGATGAAGAAGTTAATTTTTACAACAATGGCATTATTAATGTCTGCTGTTGGCTTTTCAGCCTTTGCACAGACAGTTGCTAACGATAATGGAGACGTTATTGTTGAATCAAACGACATATGTCAAAATTGGTTCATTACAGGTGGTATCGGAACAACTGTATTCGCAGGTGAATCTGATAAACTTGGATCATTTGGTTCAAGATTTGCTCCAGCATTTGATATTGCTGTGGGTAAATGGTTTAACCCATATATAGGAGCACGCTTACAATTTGCAGGCCCACAACTTAGAGGTTTCACCTATTTAGGTGATGAGGCCTTTGGATATGGTGACGCTAACAGCGAGGGTCTGTACAAGCAAAAATGGAACTATATCTATCTTCACGCAGATCTGTTGGTGAATCTATCGAACCTTATTGGAGGATACAAAGAGGATCGTTTCTACACAATAATGCCATATGCTGGAGCTGGTTGGATCCGTGCAACAGAGAGTAATATGGATGCTCTTGCAGGAAACTTAGGTTTATTCAATGAGTTTAGACTTAACTCAAAGTTTGCTCTTAATCTTGATATTAAAGGAACTATCATTGGAGAGGATAATATAGATAACGAAACTGGTGGTCGCTATGGCGTTGAGGGTCTAGTATCTACTACAGTTGGTGTAACATATAAGATCGGCAAACAAGGTTGGAAGCGTCCAATCTCAGAGAATGTTATTGCGGATTACAAGAAGTCTATCGGTGCTTTGGAGGCAGATGCTAACAAGTATAAGATTCAACTTGCTGAGGCTAATGATAAGAATGTAGCTCTACAAGAGCAAGTAGCTACAGTAATGGCAGAAAACAAGAATAAGGAGCCTGAGGTTGTTATCCCATCATCTGTAATCTTGTTCGAGATCAATAAGAGCAACCTTTCTAACATTGCTAAGGTTAACCTTGACAAACTTGCAGTGGCAATCAAGAAGATGCCAGCAGGCAAGAAAGTATCTATCGTAGGTTACGCAGATAAAGCAACAGGAAACGCTAAATTCAATACTAAGTTGAGCCAAGAGCGTGCTGAGGCTGTTAGCAAGTATCTTGTTGAGGAGTGCGGTGTAAGCAGTTCAAAACTAAGTGTAAGCTCTAAGGGTGGTGTAGATAACATGTTCTACAACGAGGCACCATTGAGCCGTGCAGTAATTATCGAGTAATCGAATAAGTTTATTAATACAAATAAGGGGAGAGTTTTGCGACTCTCCCCTTATTTGTATTAAAATCGAATATTTAGTTTTCAATAGATCACCCTCGCTTTGGGTTCAAATGCTTGAAGAGCATTTGATAAATTTTATGGGTCAATGAATTATTCAAATTTATTTGAGATAATTCATTGACCCATAAAATCTTAAAACGAAGTTTTAAGCCCAAAGCGCAAGAAAAGAATAGCTCCGCGGGGAGCACCCCGCTGCCGCCCGCACAGGGCAGTAAGAAACGTTAAATAGCGTTTCGGCATTCAATTATTTGTCCTCCGATGTGGATTGCCTCTTCGTTTTGAGGCAATGTTTTCCAAGCTCGTTCGGGTAGAGATTTCTTGAGGCCTTCCATTACATTCTCCATCTCGACGATTGGACGTAATTTGAGGTAGCCTCCGAGAATCATTGTGTTGAACAATCTTGCGTTACCCATCTTTGCGCATTGCGATGTTGCATCTATCGAGTAGACATTAATATCTGTGCGTGTTGGGTGTTGCATAATACCATTAACATCATATATCAATGTTCCTCCTGGCTTAACCTTACTTTCGAACTTCTCTAGTGACTGTTGATTTAGAATTATGGCGCAGTCGAACTCATGCGCTAGGGGTGACGATATGCTTCTATCAGAAATTATCACAGTCACATTTGCTGTACCTCCTCGCATCTCGGGACCATATGAGGGCATCCACGTTACCTCGAAGTCTTGCATCACTCCTGAGTATGCCAAGATCTTACCCATTGAGAGAACGCCTTGTCCTCCAAATCCAGCTATAATTAGGGTCTCTTTCATCTTACTCTAGTTTAGTATCTTTAATATCTCCGAGTTTATAATATGGTAACATATTCTCCGCCAACCAGTTGTTTGCCGCTACGGGTGACATCTTCCAGCCACTGCTGCATGTTGCAACAACCTCAACTAGCGAGAAGCCATTCCCCGCCATCGAATTTTCGAAGGCCTTGCGTATCGCTTTCTTACATTTGCGCACTGCCGCTGCCGTGTGAACACTTTGGCGGGTGATAAATGTTGTTCCGTCGAGGTGAGCCATCATCTCGGCAATCTTATATGGATAGCCATTGAGTCTCTTATCACGTCCGTGAGGTGTCGTTGCTGTCTTCATGCCGAGGAGTGTCGTTGGTGCCATTTGGCCTCCCGTCATTCCATATATCGCATTGTTAACATATATCGCTACGATATTCTCACCTCGGGCTGCTGCATGTATTGACTCTGCGGTTCCAATTGCCGAGAGATCTCCATCACCTTGGTATGTAAAAACAAGATTCTCGGGATGCACACGCTTAATTCCTGTCGCTACGGCACAGGCACGACCATGAGCCGCTTCCATCCAATCTACAGCGACATATTTGTAAGCAAAGACGGCACATCCTACGGGGCAAATTGCAATTGTCTTATTCTCCATTCCCATCTCCTCGATAACCTCAGCTATCAAGTTATGTACCGTGCCGTGGCTACAGCCTGGGCAATAGTGCATTACGTTATCTGTTATGAGTTTTGATTTTTTGAAAACCAAATTCTCCTCTTTTATTTCAACTACTGCCATAACTTACTCGATGTTGATAATTTTTGACTTTAGAGCCTCTAGCACCTCATCGGGACTAAAGAGCATACCGCCTTGGCGACCATAGTGAGCAACCTTAGATGCTCCATTTACCGCTAATCGCACATCCTCGACCATCTGTCCTGCGTTGAGCTCCGCTGAGAGGAATCCCTTGACTCCACGTGCAGCTAGCGCCTCGATAGTTTTGTATGGATATGGGTAGAGAGTAATTGGACGAACTAGACCAACCTTATACCCCTCCTCACGAGCCATCTCGACAGTTGCCGAGCAGATACGTGCCGATGAGCCGAAGGCAACGATAATATATTCGGCATCCTCGCACATAAACTCCTCCACACGAATATCCTCCTTCATAGCTTCATATTTAGCCTGTAGGCGTAGATTTATCCTCTCCATATCTGCTTGGTCTAGCTCTAGCGAGGTGATTACATTATAATCACGATCGTCGCTCTTACCACATGCAGCCCACGCCTTGCACTCCTCGGCAACCTGCTCGTTGCTTCGTCTGGGGCGCTGTGGAGCTAGGACAACTCTCTCCATCATCTGACCTATGGCACCATCGGCCAAGATCATTGCGGGATTGCGATATTTGAAAGCTAGATCCAAGGCTAAACCTACATGGTCGTGCATCTCCTGAACCGATGCTGGAGCCAACACGATAAGGTGAAAATCACCATGTCCACCACCCTTACACGCTTGGAAGTAGTCACCCTGTGAGGGTTGAATTGTTCCGAGACCTGGGCCACCACGCTGACAATTAACAATCAAGCAAGGAAGCTCCGCTCCCGCTAAGTAGCTCAGTCCCTCGCTCATAAGGCTCACACCTGGTGACGAAGATGATGTCAACACTCTTTTACCTGTGCCCGCAGCACCATAAACCATATTTATTGATGAAATCTCCGACTCTGCTTGAAGCACAACCATTCCAGTACTCTCCCATGGGCGAAGCTCCATGAGGGTCTCCATGATTTCGGATTGTGGAGTAATTGGGTAGCCAAAATAGGCATCGCAACCATAACGGATAGCTGCATGGGCAATCACCTCATTACCCTTCATTAATTTAACCTCTTTTTCAGCCATAATATTATTCGAATTTTTGACGGTAAACGGTGATACAACTATCTGGGCAGATCACACCACATGATGCGCAACCAGTACATGAGTCGGGTTTTGCCATCACTGCGAAGTTGTAACCTTTGCTGTTAACCTCTACTGACATTTTTAGGACTTCGAGAGGACACACCGAGGCACAAACGCCGCAACCCTTGCATCTTTGGGTGTCAACTATTATTGTTCCTTTAATTTTAGCCATATTTAAATAAAATATATTTTCTGCAAATATAACAAAAATTTCAATTATAAATTGCGAAAAATTTGTTTTTGTAAGGTTACTAAAAAACAATGGGGTGAAAAACGAAGTTTTTCTGTCCAGGCTGAGCCTGGCGGCCGCCCGCTGTTAGGGCAGTCCTCAACGTAAGAGAGTGCGTCGCCCTCCCTCCTCAAAAAGCATTTTTTCGAAGAAAAAATGCGCAGAGGGCGAGCAGCTCGAAGAGCTGCACTTTTAAGAGAATCGTATTCAAATAACTAGACAAATTAAATCTGTTGTGCTTGATTGAGGACTTAATGAGGGGATATTTTCATTTAGTGCAGCTCTCCGAGCTGCTCGCCCTCTGCGAACTTTTTCTAAAGAAAAAGTTCTTTTTGAGGAGGGAGGGCGACGCACTTTCTTACGTTGAGGACTGCCCTAACAGCGGGCGGCCGCCAGACATCGTCTGGACAGAAAAACTTCGTTTTTCACCTTATTATTCTTTGAATATTCTATTTTTTTTGTAACTTTACATTTCAAAGAACCCTTGTGGGTTGGAAGTGCAATAAGTTAAGTAAAACATTGGAGCGATATGATAATTGAATTTGTAACACAGAATTTTAGATCAATCAAAGATCCAGCAATTCTCTCATTTGAATCTAATTCAAGCAGGCAGAAAGAGGAGAATATCTTCGTGGCCAAATATGGCGACAAAGGATATACACATAATTTGACTAAGACTATTGCTATCTACGGAGCAAACGCCTCAGGAAAGAGCAGTGTCATAAGCGCCTTTCACGCATTATGGATGTTGATAACCTCCTCACATCAAAATAGTATCGGCCGCAAAATTTCTCCATACGAGCCATTTTCACTCGATGCCGAGTCGGCCACGAGTGCCACCCGCTTTGAGATTGTATTTATTGTTGACAGCTCGAAATATAAGCTCGAAGTAGAGTACACCGACAAGAAAATTATTCTCGAAAAGTTATCTCTTTACAAAAGTTCCCAACCCACACTCCTATATCAGCGCTGCGCAAATGACGAGCATATCCATAAGGTAGAGTTCAAGCGTGAATTGAGCGTCGAGGGAGTGAAAAAGGAGGTTCTGGAGAATCAGCTTTTCCTCTCGAAATTCAATTTAGAAGCCCACTCAGTGTTAACGGCTATATGCGCGTATTTCAAGAGTATAGATGTTGAGTTATCAAGTCTCGGCACACGAACAAAGGCGCTCAACGAAAAGATTGCATCCGAAATTTTGCTCGACAAATCGGGAACTCTCAAAAAGAAACTTATTCGACTCACCGACGCTGCCGACATGTCGATAAAGGATATTGTCGTCAAAAAGCGGGATGACAACGATTTTGTCTTTCCTGCCGACTTCCCCGAGGAGTTGAAATCGAGTATAATTAAAAAGAATAACACCACAGTAAACTTTATCCACACCCTCTATGTCAATGGCCGAGAGGTCGGTAGCACCCAAATCGCCTTGGAGGATCAATCCTTGGGAACACAGTTGCTCTTTGGTCTTGGAGCACGGATTTTAAAGAAGCTCGACAGTGGAGGAATACTATTTTATGATGAGTTCGACACGAGCCTACATCCACGCCTCTCACGTCTTTTGGTCTCACTTTTCAACAGCCGACTGAGTAATCCAAAAAATGCACAGCTGATAATCACCACACACGAGCCCTCGATTTTGGAGAAAAATCTTTTGCGCTCGGATCAAATATGGTTTGTCGAGAAGAGCGAATATGGAGCCTCAGAGTTATTCTCGGCTCAGGATTTCGACGGTGTGAGAGAGGATGCCCCATTCGACAAATGGTATCAGGCAGATAAATTTGGAGCTACACCGACCATCGGTGACGCAGAGTATATATTCCAGGATGATGTTAATTCGTAAGGTTTCGTGGCGTATTATTTATAAAACAGTAAAAACAGAGACTAAATACCACGAAGAATGTAAATAATATAAGAAATAGCATGAATATTAAAAATAAATTTATATATTTGCAAGTAGTGATATATGTGATTGAAAACATGACGTTTGCCAGAGTAAATCAAACAATAGTTTCGCACAAGATTCACTCATAGTATAGAGAAACTTTAATTTAATAATAACCATGAATTTGGCTGTATATGCAGCTAGGATTCAGTAATAGTTAAATAATTATGAATATTTTTTTCTTTATTTTAGTGTTATTTCTAGCATCTTGCAGTAAAAATGACTTAGATACTCCAAGTTATAATTCTACTGAAAAGCGTGAAATATCTGTTTACGTGCAGTATGGAGATGATGACGATAGTAAAACACGCATGTCGGTCGAAGTGGATGATGATGTGTGGGATATTAGATGGGAGAAAGATGATGCCGTAGGCGGATGGTCAGCGGATGGATCAATAACTAAATTTACAATGGCAGATATAGGTTCTGATTATAACTCAGCAACCTTTACGGGTGAGGGGACTAATGGTTATATGTATCTTATCTACCCATATGATGCAAGCATTACTAATGCTACATCTTATCCTTTAGATTTATCTACACAAGACGTAGATATGTCAGATCCATATATGGCATATGGTGATAATAACCTTTATATGTTTAGCTCTAAATTTGCAGTATCCGATACGGATGCTAATTACTCCCCTAAGATGTATCATATTTTAGGTGGAATGGAGTTGGAAATTGTGCCTTACAATGTAGATGGTGAAAGTTTTAGTATTACTGGAGCAGAAATTATAGGTTGTTACAATTCTGCAAATGTAAATTTTAGCGATAAGGCGTTGCAGAATACAACATCTGGCTCAATAAATTTAAATATATCAAATGCACCCGAACTTGAAGAGGGGGTTCTTCAATTAATTCCA
>JAWXTJ010000053.1:0-15386 GCA_044433665.1 Rikenellaceae bacterium | reverse complement strand
GGTTTGTATTTTAGAACTTTTTGATTTAACTTTGATGTCAGATAAACACTTCAATTTAGGATATTACGGGTTCTTGTCCTAAATTTTGGAGTGAAAAAGCAATTTTTAGAACCCACCTATAGTTATTTTTAATTTCATAACAGGTGTCGCTGACTGTACCTTTATAAATTATAAAATATAATATCTTCTCTATAAGTTTACACTTGTGTCCAGATTTAATTTTAAGATAATAATCTACGCTTGTGCTTATGAGAGCATTTAGCAAAATTCCAAATATATAAGCCGAAGAGATAAAACTAGCTGCAATGACAAATGAGAATGATTCTACATAATTTGTACGCTCGCCAATATACTCTGTAAATGTCTTAAAGTGATCGGGTGCGCAGTGAAAATAACATATTGAAGCAACTACTAACGCAATGGCTCCAAGTAACATATATTTGATAATATCGGATAGCTTAAATTTTGTCTCCATTCTTCTAATTTTTCTTTGGTTATAAGGGGCTTATAAAAATTTATTTATGGTCTCCATAAAATCTCTTTAACATCGAGTAAAACGGCGGATGTGCGGCCTAATAGATATAGATAGTCCGAAAGTCGGTTGATATAGCTGATAACTCGCTCTTCGAGGTTAAATTCATTCGCAACTGTAATACAGCGACGTTCTGCTCGACGGCAGATTGTGCGGCAAATGTGACAGAGCGAAATTATCTCGCCTCCTCCAGGGATTGTGAAATTTGTGATTGAAGGGACTTTAGCTTGCATTTTATCAATGCTATTCTCTAATAATAAGATCGAATCATCGGTGATTTCAGGGAGTTTATATTCGTTGTTTTCACCCGCTGCAAGGTGTGCCTCTATATTCATTAACATTGAGTTTATGCGATATAACTCCTCTGTATATTCGGCTGTTGCGTCGTTTGCTTTGAGTTTGTCGCTTAAGAGTCCAATAAATGCTGATAGCTCATCGACGGTGCCATATGCTTCGACCCGTATATCATTTTTTGGAACACGATCGCCTCCAATTAGCGCTGTTGTTCCTTTGTCGCCTGCTTTTGTGTAAACTTTCATAATTTAAAGTGTTGTTTTGGGAGGTGGTTATTTAGAAAAATCAAATATGTAAATCTATCTATTGAGGTGCTGCGGTTGATCAGGAGCAGTGTATTGCAAATCTTGACCTTTTTGTATGGCGATAAAATCACAATAGCTATGCCATTTTGTGCCGCCTCGTTTGCCATTTTTTCGATTTTCTCCTCCGTGCAATTTTCACTGCAAATTATAAAATCTGCATTTTGAGAGTTGTCAATGGAGATGCTATTGAGATTGCAGTGAGCTGCTATATTTGTAATTTCCGTAGCAGTTTTGGTGGATACTCCAAATTTTGTTAGCTCCTCTAAAAGTTTTATATTTTCGGACTGCAAACTTCTGTTCATTAGAATATTGCGGACGATTGAGTAGACATAAGGAGAGTGTACTCCATGTCCTCTATAGTGACGAAGTCTAGAGAGGCGATTGGTCAATTTATCGCCTCTCCATAATCTATATTTCGAAATGCTTCGCAAAAGGATTGAGTCGTTTCGCTATAACTAGCTTATTATCAATATTATTATTTTGGTGAAAAGCACTAATCCTATCATATGAGGCTACATATAGCCTGATTTTAAGGTCGTTTTCACAACTGCAAAGATAGACAATATTTCCGTAAAAACAGTGGCTTTACAGCCTCAAATTTTGCAAATATTGCTTACAAGGATTGGTAGCAAAAATGTAGGCATCACAAATGCGCAGATGCTGATAGGCACAGTTTGGTTTGATTCGTTTTCTGCATTTATGTCACTTCTGTGACCTATTAGTTGTCGGCTTTTGTCTCGGTTTATGACAAAATGTCAGTACAATGTCATAAAAAATGGTTTGGTATACCATTTGTTCATATAGGAGCAGAAACATTTAGAAAACTAAAATTTAAACAACTAAAAAATATTATTATGGGAAAGATTATTGGTATTGACTTAGGAACAACAAACTCATGTGTATCTGTAATGGAGGGTAACGAGCCTGTCGTTATTCCTAATGCAGAGGGACACAGAACAACTCCTTCGATCGTAGCATTTATCGACAACAATGAGCGCAAGGTTGGTGATCCAGCTAAGCGTCAATCAATTACAAATCCAAAGCGCACGATCTTCTCGATCAAACGTTTTATGGGTGAGGCTTACGACAAAGTAACCTCAGATATTTCACGTGCACCTTACACAATTGTTAAAGGTGACAACAACACTCCACGTGTGGATATTGACTCACGTCTTTATACCCCACAAGAGATCTCGGCTATCATCCTTCAAAAGATGAAAAAGACAGCTGAGGATTACCTAGGACAAGATGTATCGGAGGCTGTAATCACAGTTCCTGCATACTTCTCTGACTCTCAACGTCAAGCAACTAAAGAGGCTGGTGAGATTGCAGGTTTGAAAGTTCGTCGTATCATCAACGAGCCTACAGCAGCAGCATTGGCTTATGGTCTTGACAAGAAAGATTCTGATGCAAAGATCGCAGTTTATGACCTTGGTGGTGGTACATTCGATATTTCTATCTTGGAGCTTGGTGACGGTGTATTCGAGGTAAAATCTACAAACGGTGACACTCACCTTGGTGGTGATGACTTCGATCACGTACTTATCGACTATATGGCAGAGGTTTTCAAAGCTGAGCACCAAATTGACCTTCGTCACGACGCAATGGCACTTCAACGTTTGAAGGAGGCTGCTGAGAAGGCAAAGATCGAGCTTTCATCAACAACTTCAACTGAGATCAACTTGCCTTACATCATGCCAGTTAACGGAATTCCACAACACATGATGATGACACTTACACGTGCTAAATTCGAGCAATTGTGTGACCACCTAGTTCAAAAGACTATCGAGCCATGTCGTGTAGCACTTCGTGACGCAGGTCTTTCAGCATCTCAGATCGACGAGGTTATCCTAGTTGGTGGATCTACACGTATCCCAGCGATCCAAAAGGTTGTTGAGGAGTTCTTCGGAAAAGCTCCAAACCGTAGCGTAAACCCAGATGAGGTAGTTGCTGTAGGTGCAGCAATCCAAGGTGGTGTACTTACAGGTGAGGTTAAGGATGTACTTCTTTTAGATGTAACTCCACTTTCACTAGGTATCGAGACTATGGGCGGTGTTCTTACAAAACTTATCGAGAGCAACACAACAATCCCAACACGCAAGAGCGAGGTATTCTCAACAGCATCGGACAACCAACCATCGGTAGAGATCAACATCTGCCAGGGAGAGCGTCCAATGGCACGTGACAACAAATCTATCGGTCGTTTCCACCTTGATGGAATCCCAGCAGCGCCACGTGGAGTACCACAAATCGAGGTAACATTCGACATCGACGCTAACGGTATCTTGAACGTATCGGCTAAAGATAAAGGTACAGGCAAAGAGCAAACAATCCGCATCGAGGCATCAAGCGGCTTGACAGACGCAGAGATCCAACGCATGCGTGACGAGGCGAAAGCAAACGAGGAGAAGGATAACGAGGAGAAGACACGCATTGAGAAGTTGAATACAGCGGATTCAAACATCTTCGCATCGGAGAAGCAACTTAAGGAGTACGGTGACAAATTGCCAGCAGACAAGAAGTCAGCAATCGAGGGTGCTCTAGCGAAATTGAAAGAGGCACACAAGAGCGCAGACCTAGCAGCAATCGACTCATCAATGGAGGAGCTCAACGCAGCATGGCAAGCAGCTTCACAAGACATCTACGCACAGCAACAAGCAGGTCAACCACAAGGCGACCCACAAGCAGGAGCTCAAGGCAATGCACAAAATGCACAACCTGAGGATGTCGAGTTCGAGGAGGTTAAGTAAGTTAATTAATTAAAAAATTATAATAAAGAGGTGTAGCAGACTTGCTATGCCTCTTTTAGTTTTTTAGGCTTATTAGTAATTTATTTGTTTTATAGCTATTGCTATCATAAATTTTCACCACACTTGTACCAGAACAAAATTGGCGACAAGAATATACAAAATAGGTGACATAATTATTTACAACTAGTAAATTTTCGTATAAAAATAATGAGCTTATATTATAAAGTAGTTTTAAATCTTTAAATTATTTTTATAATATCAATCGGTGATTATCGCATTTTATAAGTGCGAAAAGTATTGTCAGAATAGAGGATAATTATACGCTCAACCGAAGCTGATGACTCTGCAAATTGAGGGGGCAAATGAGCTTGATTTTGGGCTCTATTTTCATGTGCAGACCCTGCACTTTGAACATGTGATTCTCGCTGAAAATTTGACACTGTAGAGGGTTGTGGAATTGGTGCATTTTCTGAACCACTACCGAAAAGATCAACCAAAGAAAAGTCTCCACTCTCACCCTCGCCCGATAGGGTAGGTGAGCAGTCATCACGATAGACGTTCGGAGCATCGAGCAACAACCAATCTGGATTAATTCGAGGGAAACGACGCAGAATCTTCTGCAATAAATCAAAACGAGGATTATTCCGCCCAGAGATAATATGTGAAACTCCTGAGGGCTGTATATCTAAAATTTCTGCCATTCGAGTAGTTGTTAAACCCTCGCTTTTCATCAAATAAGCTAGTTTATCCTTCATAATCTATATTTTTCACAAATATAAATATTTTTCTTTTGTAAAACAAATTTTATATACAATTGTAATTAACAAATGTCAATTGTTAGCTTTTACATTTGGAAAAGATCAATTTTGTTAAATAAGAGTTTTGTAACAACTTATACCTCTTTAATAGGTTGCAATAGATTAAATACTGATAATATGATAGTTACAATAGATAAACTACCGCAATATAGATTAAATCGCCAGAAATAAGCCTAGAAGCGTAATAAAAGCTATATATTAATTTATGTAATCCTTGTAAATAACTGAGTTTTAGATATGTATAATAGATATTTCAATTATTTAACATGCGTCATTTTGGGTAAAATATTGATGTTACACAGTTAAATGGAGTTAATTACAAAGGTGAACGTTTACTTGATATAGCCACTTTTGTAAATACATTTGTCAAAAATATATTAGATTACAAATGTTAAATACTGTTATTTTGTAAAAAGATGGATTTGTAACGAATAAGAATGTTACAAAATAGATATTTATACACGCATATTCTCATGAAAAAATTTACAAATAATGTAATTAGATACATTATGTTAAATTAATAAAAATAGGGTGAAGTTTTTACACTTCACCCTATTGGAAATCAAATAGTTCCGTAAGGAATATAGTCTCTTTATATGGAGATCATATCAGCAATTTCTTGAAACTCTTCTGGAGTAAATTTTGCTCTTTCAGCTCTAAAATCTACATCTCCCTCGCTTGAAATCGGAATTAAATGGATATGAGCATGCGGCACCTCCAAACCGATGACAACCACAGCTACCCTTTTACATTCTATCTTCGAACGTATTTGAGCAGCTACTTTTTTGGCGAAAATCATCATCGCCGAGAGGATTTCATCCTCCAGATCAAAAAGGTAATCCACCTCCACTTTTGGCACAACTAAGGCATGGCCGGCATGCAGTGGGTTGATGTCTAGAAATGCAAAAAATTGGTCGTCCTCGGCGACCTTGTAACAAGGGATTTCACCCTCAATAATTCGTGTAAAAATCGTTGCCATAATTCTATTTTATTTATCTAAAAATAGAGCGGTTTTCACCACTCTATTCTTCGTATTTTCTTTTCAAAATCTCTGACATTATTACCGCCTCTCGCAAGTCGAAATCTATACCTGCTGAACTCTCACTTCCAATCTCCGATGATGCCACATCTTCTTTGGTTGCGACTCTTGGGCGAGTGATCTCTTTTTTCGGTTTCCTAACTTTTTTAGGTGCCGACTCTATTACGTCTCTCTTTGGCTCCTCGGTTTGCTGGGGTTCATCTCCCTCGAAGAGTTGACCAAAGAGCTCTTCGAATCTTTTCGTTGGCATCTCTTCGGCTCCCTGAGCGTCGGGGTTATCTTCTGAATGTTGTGGATCAACTTTTGGCTTTTTATTAAAAAAATTAAAAAGTATGATCGCTCCAAAGATAAGTATCCATCTTATTTGCGAAAAGTCAAAATCTTGTTCCATATCTTAATTTATATTTCGTTTAACACTTTCGATGCCCTCAATTTGCTGAATTTTCTCCATCAGCACACGCAATGCCTCGGCATTCTTCACAAATAAGGTAATTGCACCCTCAAAAACACCATCGCTGCTCTTTATATTTACCTCACGCATATTGGTATTGAAATCGGCTGTAATAACCTTTGTAAGATCAAGCATCAAGCCAATACGGTCAATTCCTCTGAGTGAAACCGTGCAGACATATGACATTCGCTTATGTTGCGACCATTTTATTTCGTCCTTGATAATGTCCTTTCCAAACTGTGCTCCGAGGCGTGTGAGCTCGTCACAGGTCGATTTATGAACATAAATATTGTTACTAGCGGGGTCTTTATACCCTACTACAGTATCTCCAGGGATAGGTTTACAGCACTCAGCGATAATGAATTTTGTCTCGCTTGGCGCTATTGCTGCGCTTGTCTCTTCGTTATCATCGGTGCTTATATCCTTCGATTTTTCATTGATAAATAGGCTCCAGAATTTCGAAATTCTATTTTTAGATGTCGCTTTTATGATGCGTTCTAGTTGATCTAATTTGATGATTTCGGCACCTACTTTGCTATAAAATTCATCCTTGGTTGCTGATTCGTATGCAGGTAAAATCTTTCGGATTAATCCCGCCGCCAATGGAATTTTTAGTCGTGAGAGCTCCTCTTCGAAGAGTTTCATTCCTCGTTCGACGTTGTTTTGGTGCTCTCGTTTTAGGAAGCTATTTACCGATTGAACGGCTTTCGATGTTGTCACAAAATTCAACCATTCTGCCTCGGGTTTTACATTTTCCGAGGTTACAATTTCTATCTGATCGCCCGAGTGAATTGGGGTTGAGATTGGTTGTATTTTGTGGTTAATCTTTGCGGCAATAGCACTATTTCCAATTTTTGTGTGAATATCGTATGCAAAATCTAACACAGTTGAGCCATTTGGCATACTTCGTGACTCTCCTTTTGGTGTGAAGACCAAAATTTCTGAGGTGTAGAGCGATAATTTGAAATTATCGAGGAAGTCGATTGCGCTATCTGTCGGTAAGCTGAGTGCTTCACGGATCTTTTTCAGCCAATTATCGAACTCTGAATCATCTTGTGCTAGAGCCTCTTTTTTATATTTCCAATGTGCGGCAAAGCCTCGCTCGGCAATTTCATCCATGCGTTGCGTACGGATTTGCACCTCGACCCAAACACCATCTGGACCCATCACCGTTGAGTGAAGTGACTCATAACCATTATCTTTGGGTATGCTGATCCAATCTCGCAGACGATCTGGTTTTGGGGTGTATATATCTGTTATTGAAGAGTATATCTGCCAACATTGAGTTTTCTCCGATGGGAATGGAGATGATTTGAACACTACCCTAATGGCGAAAAGATCGTATATCTCTTCAAAGGGGATTTGTTTGCGTTGCATTTTGCTCCAGATCGAGTAGACACTTTTTACTCGTCCCTCGATTTCATAGTCGAAACCATTGCGATCTAGCGCCTCGATAATTGGAGCGTTGAATTTATTGATGAACTCTTTGCGGCTACCCTCTGTTTCACTTAGTTTCTTTAAAATTCCTTCGTATTGAACTGGGAATCTATACTTCATGCAGAGATCTTCTAATTCGCTTTTTATTGCGTAGAGACCTAATCTATGAGCCAATGGCGCAAAGAGATAGAAGGTTTCACTTGTGATCTTAATTTGCTTATTTTGAGGCATTGAGCCCAAAGTTCGCATATTGTGGAGTCGATCAGCGAGCTTTATTAATATCACTCGAACATCGTCCGAAAGTGTGAGTAAAACCTTACGGAAGTATTCGGCCTGCTCCGAAGCGTCGGTGTTAAATACACCCGACATTTTGGTAAGGCCATCGACCATTGAAGCTATTTTAGCGCCAAAGATACGCTCCATATCTTCGACTGTGTAGTCGGTATCCTCGACCACATCATGCAACAAGGAGGCCACAACGCTTTTAACGCCAAGGCCTACCTCGTCGACTGTTATTTTTGCTACGGCAATAGGATGCAGAAGATACGGCTCTCCTGATCGTCGCCGTACCCCCTTGTGTGCCTCTTTTGCAAGAAACATAGCTCGCTTAATAAAATCCCAATCCTCTTCGCTTTTACATATTTTTTGACATGAAAGCTGAAGGTCCGCCCATTTTTCAGCGATAATTACCTCA
Source organism: Rikenellaceae bacterium (assembly GCA_044433665.1). GTDB lineage: Bacteria > Bacteroidota > Bacteroidia > Bacteroidales > Rikenellaceae > Alistipes. The sequence goes on along the minus strand of JAWXTJ010000053.1, from coordinate 7,066 downwards.
TCCTCCGCAGTGTATTCCATAGACTACATCTTTTCTTGTTTCATTAACTCTCGAACTTTCTCTTCGATTTCTGCTCTTACGGCCTCATCATTGCGTAGTAATTCCTTTACTGAGTCTCGGCCTTGACCAATTTTTCTTTCGCCATATGAGAACCATGATCCAGCTTTCTTGATAACTCCAAAATCTACACCAAGATCTATAATCTCGCCAACTTTAGAGATTCCCTCGCCAAACATAATATCGAACTCGGCACGCTTAAATGGTGGTGCCACTTTATTTTTTACAACTTTCACTCTTGTGCGTGTACCTAATTGGTTTTCACCATCTTTGATTACCGATACACGACGAATATCAATACGTACACTTGAGTAGAATTTCAAGGCATTACCTCCCGTTGTTGTCTCTGGATTTCCATATACAACACCGATTTTGTCACGCAATTGGTTGATAAAAACGCAAACGGTTTTGGTTTTGGCAATGCTTGCTGTAAGTTTACGAAGTGCCTGAGACATCAATCGTGCTTGCAGACCCATCTTCGAATCTCCCATTTCACCCTCGATTTCGGCTTTTGGTGTAAGTGCTGCCACAGAGTCGATGATGATAATGTCGATTGCACTTGAGCGAATAAGTGAATCGGCAATCTCCAATGCTTGCTCGCCATTATCTGGTTGAGAGATAAGCAGGTTGTCGACATCAACGCCCAATTTTTGAGCATAATAGCTATCGAAAGCGTGCTCCGCATCAATAAAGGCAGCTATACCACCTAATTTTTGCGCTTCGGCAATTGCATGGATTGCTAGGGTTGTTTTTCCTGATGATTCAGGGCCATAGATCTCAACTACACGTCCCTTTGGATAACCACCAACTCCAAGTGCAATATCAAGGGTCACCGATCCTGTTGGGATTACTGGAACCTCGCTCACCTCTTTTGAGCTCATGCGCATAATTGATCCTTTACCGAAATCTTTCTCTATTTTGTCCATAACGGCACTCAATACTTTGAGTTTGTCGTTGTTTGCTTCTACTTTTGCAGCCATATTTCTATTTTTCTTTTTCTTAATTTTGTTTAACTAATTGATTTTTAGAGGCTAATCTATGTTATATGCCTTGAGAATTTGTTCGTAATGGTTCTTCGTAATAACCTTCTCAAATACTCGCTCCACGCAGCCTGTAGCGTCTATCACAAATGTTGTTCTGAGAACACCCATATATTTGCGACCATACATCGACTTCTCAACCCATACTCCGAATGCTTCGCAAAGAGTTTTATCAGGGTCGGAGAGAAGCGTAAAGTTTAGATCATGCTTAGCACAGAAATTTTGGTGACTCTTCTCACTATCGGGACTCACACCGATAATGCGAAAACCATTTTCAGATAGCTTCTCTCTTCCATCTCGAAGATTCTTCGCCTCAATGGTACAACCCGAAGTGTTATCTTTTGGATAAAAGTATAAAATAGTTCTCTCGCCTTTCAAATCCTCAAGACCAAATTTTACACCATCTTGTGTTGTAACCTCAAATTCTGGAACCATATCGCCCACTTGTAGCTTTGCCATATCAATTGTTTTATAAACTTTAACACCAAAGATAGTAATAAATTCTCAAAAATTACTATCTATCACTTTATTTTTTATTTGGGGTCTATATTAAGTAGTGTAAAATAATTATTTCAATATTTTTAAGGATGCTCTTGGAGCGATATTTTTCACTACTTAGATATTATTAATCCCACATCGTTACGACTTCAACCTGTTCGTTAAACTCTCGCTGAGTGGTGTTCAGTCGCTTTAAACAGGCGGGACATCTAATTGGAGAGTCCAACTCAACATAATCACCACACCCAACACATTGTTGCATTAATCCTTGACTCTGATCCGCAGAGTAATCGAAGCTAGCACCGCAATGCTTACACTTCATTTTGTACGCTGTTCCCATAATTTTACTTTTTTTAGGTTGAAGAAGATTCTTTAAAAAAGGGGGTTCGTCTTCTTTTAAATCTCTCCTTAATTTTCATACCACAAAGGAACAGCTTATTTGTGACAGGTTGTGACACAGATGAAATTATTCGAACTTTTTTATGTATTTTTTTATATATTCTGTAAATTCTGGCGAGTCGATGATTTTTATATCATCTAATAGGCCAACTACAAATCGCCCTACTCCTCTATATCCAGAGACCAATGTATCAAGCAAATAACGACCATCACCAAGTTGTGAAAGATCTTTTTCCGAAAGGGGGTACTCCTCTAAAAGAAGATTGTAAGATAAAATACCCAGCTCCAACTTTACCCTTTGCGGCTCGGCAGAATTGATTCTAAAAATATCAATAAAGCCCTCTCGATGCTCTAAAGCAAACTCCCACTCCTCATCGAGAAGCTCAACAGAGTCAATTCTCGAAAGTTTAAATAGTTTATTGACCCCATCATCCAAATCATAACACCACACTTGAACATAATTAGTTGTAAAGGCAAAAGGCTCAACTCTTCTATCACGCACTACCCCACCGTGAGCCGATTGATAACCACGTAGGTATACTCGTTGTTGCTGTTCGATTGCTTGAATAAGTGAGTGTACGTTTGACGAATTTTTACCCTTGACTACCGTATCGGCCAAAACACCGCTATCATAGACTGAATAGAGTTTATTTTTAAGATTGTGTTTTAATAAATTTGTATCGTCGATGCTCTCGATGGCTCGACGCAAGATTATCGCCTCCTCCTCGGTGAAATGAACCAACTGTGAAATATCTTTGAAATGCGGAGACTCCTTATCTAGGCGGATGCAGTCTCCTCGCTTTTTAATCACGAAACCTGCCTCTCGAAAGGTATCTATATAACGGTAAACAGTTCTGCGAGACATAGATAACCGCTCGGCCAACTCATCGACCGAATAGGAGTTGTTTGCAGTCAACAACTTCATTAAACGCAGTAAACGCTCAATTTTTGGTTGATCCATAATTTGTTATGGTATAAAAAAGGTTGAAGCATAATACTTCAACCTTAAAAAAAACTATCCTAATAGTATCTTCTCAATATCTGAAATTTTTCGAGAAAACATCTTATCTGTCTCCATTAAATTATTAACCGACTTACAGGCATGAAGCACCGTTGCATGGTTACGTCCTCCAATTGCTGAACCGATAGCTGCTAGAGGTGATTTTGTATGCTTCTTCGCAAAATACATCGCAATCTGACGTGCCTGAGCCACATCTCTTGTTCGAGCCTTAGAGTTTATCGCCTCAATTGATATATTCATCATCTCACAGACAACCTGCACAATTGAATCAATTGAAACTTCTCGTTTATTAATTCTTACGTAAACCTTCAAAATCTCTTTAGCTAGAGAGATTGTAATTTTACGATTCAAAAACGACGCATTAGCAATAAGTGACGACAATGCGCCCTCGATTTCACGAACATTTGCAGTAATATTGCTCGCCAAGAAATCAACTACATCCTCTGGGATAATTACATTCTGACGCTTTGCCTTTGAGTGAATAATCTTAACCTTAGTCTCATAATCAGGTAGGTTCACTTGTGTTGCGAAACCCCATTTGAAACGAGTCAACAATCTCTGCTCAATATCTTTCAACTCTACTGGAGCCTTATCTGAAGTAAGGATAATCTGCTTTCCAGACATATGTAGCTGGCTAAAGATGTTAAAGAAAGCATTTTGAGTTCCCGTCTTACCCGTCAACTCTTGAATATCATCAATAATCAAGACATCGATGGTTTGATAGAAGTGAATAAAATCTGGAATCTCACCATTCTTGAAAGCAGTTTGGAACTGAGCCTGGAATTTATTCATCGACACATATAGAACCGTTAGTTCAGGGTGACGAGCACGAACCTCATGACCGATAGCCTGCACGACATGTGTTTTTCCCAATCCCGAGTTACCATATATATATAGGGGATTGAATGAGTTACCGCCTGGGTTAACCGAAACTGCCATACTTACAGAGCGAGGCAGTCGATTACACTCACCCTCTACAAAGTTCTCAAAGGTGTATATCGGACTAAGGTTAGGGTCAATATTGATCTTCTTAATGCCTGGAATCACAAATGGATTCTTGATATTAGCAGTACTTGTTTGATTGTTATATTGCTTGATAGCGGTTAAATCAGCATTCGTTGTTGTTGACTCACCACCTTTAGGTACAGCATAGAAAAGTCTAGTCTGATGACCATAATACTTCTCGATAACTGGACGCAATACAGGTATATATTTACCTTCCAACTGATAAACATAATTCTTATTAGGGACACCCAATCGTAAGATGTCTCCATTAAATTCTAAAGGTACGATAGGCTTGAACCACTTCACAAACTCTTCTTCAGTTGTTTGTGAGGCTATGAGGCTAAGACACTCCTGCCATACCTTTGTGTATGTCTGTATCGGTTGTAACATTTTACTAGTAATTGTTCTTAAATTGACACTGCAAAGGTGATGAAAAAAAAGAGAAAATAATTGGGGATCAACCTTTTTTTTTCAGAATATTTTTGTATAGGTTTTAGGGGGCAATTTATTTACCATCTTTTATTGCAATAAGTTAGCATTTTTTATTTTTTTTTACTACTTTTGTCTTAAGAGATGTAACACGATACAAAGATAACACTTATAATCTAAAACAGAATAAAAAATGACAACAGACCTTAACAAAATGGTATTGGCCAAAGCTCAAAGCTGGCTTGATGGCGCTTATGACGAACAGACTAAAGATCAGATTAAAGATCTGATGGACAACAACATGACTGAACTTATCGAGAGTTTTTACAAGGATCTTGAGTTCGGTACAGGTGGACTACGTGGCATTATGGGAGTAGGTTCTAACCGCATGAATATTTACACTGTAGGTGCAGCGACTCAAGGCCTCTCGGAGTATTTGAAGAGCAACTTCAGTGGCGAGAAGATCCGTGTTGCAGTAGCGCACGACAGCCGCAACAATTCACGCCTTTTTGCTGAGCATACAGCAAATATTTTCGCTTCAAATGGCTTCGAAGTTTTCCTTTTTGATGCACTTCGTCCAGTACCTGAATTGAGCTTTACAATTCGTGAATTGAAGTGTCACTCTGGAGTTGCTGTAACTGCTTCTCACAACCCAAAAGAGTACAACGGATATAAGGCATATTGGACAGATGGATCACAGGTAACTGCTCCACACGACAAGAATATCATCTCAGAGGTTAACAAAATCACCGACATCTCGATGATTAAAACTGGCGAGAATCAAGAGAACATCACCATCCTTGGTGAGGATTTCGATAATATCTATCTTGACAAAGTTCTTTCATTGTCACTATCTCCAGACGCTGTAGCTCGTCACCACGATATGAATATCGTCTACACTCCTATTCACGGATCGGGTGTGAGATTGGTTCCTGCTGCACTTCGCAAATTTGGTTTCACCAATGTAACTGTAGTTAAAGAGCAAGCTGTAGTTGATGGAAACTTCCCAACTGTAGACTCTCCAAATCCTGAGGAGCGCAAAACTATGGAGATCGCAATCGAGGCTGCGGCTCGTGAGGGTGCTGATCTAGTTTTGGCAACTGACCCAGATGCTGACCGTATCGGTGTAGCTCTTCGCAATGGTGCTGGCGAGTATGTTCTTTTGAATGGCAACCAAACTCTAGCGCTTATCCTTAGCTATCAACTTACCCGTTGGGCTGAATTGGGCAAACTTGATGGCAAGCAATATGTTGTTAAAACTATCGTAACTTCTCAAATGGCTAACGCTGTAGCTGACCACTTTGGAGTTAAATGTTATGACTGTCTAACTGGATTCAAATATATCGCACGTATCATCCGTGAGAATGAGGGTATCGCAACCTACATCGGTGGTGGTGAGGAGAGCTTCGGTTATCTAGCTGGTGATTTCGTTCGTGATAAGGATGCTGTTTCTGCATGTTCATTGGCTGCTGAGGCTGCTGCATGGGCTAAAGACACTATGGGAGTAACACTTTTCGAGTGGCTTCAAGAGCTATATGTTAAATATGGTTTCTTCCTTGAGGGATTGGTTTCTCTTGTTCGCAAGGGTAAAGAGGGAGCAGAGGAGATCCAACAGCTTATGGTTGACTACCGTGCAAATCCTCCTAAGTCGATCCAAGGTTCACCTATCGTAAGAATCGACGATTACCTAACTCTTGAGTCTACAATGGTAGAGAGTGGTGAGGTTACCAAGATCAATGAGGACTCTTCAAATGTTCTTCAATGGTTCACAGCTGACGGAACAAAGATCTCGGTTCGTCCATCAGGAACAGAGCCTAAGATTAAGTTCTACTTCGGAATCAAAGCTCCATTGGCATCAGTTGAGCAATATGACGAGGTATATGCAGCTCTTAACAACAAGATCGAGGCTATCAAGAAAGAACTTAACTTAATATAGGTTAGGCGGTTTTTTGAAATATACAGTAGCTCATACTGTATAGCGTTATAACATAGCACATTAGTGAAATTTGTATATACTGATTAGGGGAGAAAAAAGGTTTTTTTTCTATAGGTTAACCCCTTTTTGGCGAAAAGCACTACTCTTTATGTAGTGAATTATGTAGTCCGTTTTTCGAGGCTCATTCGCTCAAAAATAAGTATAACGAATTAAAGCTAATGTGCTATGTTTACAATTAACATTAAGGGTAAAGGGAACCCTAAATCTCTGGAGCAGGTAAAGTTAGAACTTGTATTTTTTAAGACAGGTTATCCTCGTGTCAGCAAAGTTATCAATATTGCTGGGCCAATTACGGATTGGGACGCAAAACGCCAACAATTCAACTCTAAGGGTATCGAGGCGACCGAAAGGAATAAACGCCTTTTGGAACTTAAAGCAAAATACCTAAAAGTTGCTGAGGAATGGGAAGCTGAGGATGCTGATTGGTCTCCCGTTCAGTGGTCTCACTGTTTCGATGTGGAGGTTGAGAAAAAAGCCTCGTTTAAGGTCAAATCTGTATTGAGGTGGGTTCTAAAAATTGCTTTTTCACTCCAAAATTTAGGACAAGAACCCGTAATATCCTAAATTGAAGTGTTTATCTGACATCAAAGTTAAATCAAAAAGTTCTAAAATACAAACCTT
>JAWXTJ010000052.1:0-15815 GCA_044433665.1 Rikenellaceae bacterium | reverse complement strand
TATGAAAGCATTAAGTATTGGAAATCTTACAGCTAACTTCCCTATTATTCAGGGCGGCATGGGTGTAGGAGTATCACTTTCGGGTCTCGCTTCGGCAGTGGCCAAAGAGGGTGGAATAGGTGTGATCTCGGCAGCAGGTTTGGGATTGCTCTACAAAAAGATGTCATCCAACTATACCGAGGCTGGTAACTTAGGTCTAATTAGCGAAATCCGCAAGGCACGTGAAAAGGCGCAAGGTATCATTGGTGTAAATATTATGGTAGCTCTCTCAGACTTTGCTGAGTTAGTCAAAACAAGTATTGCCGAGAAGGTTGATATTATTTTTAGTGGAGCAGGTCTACCATTGGATCTACCATCGTTTCTCAAAAGCGACAGCGTAACGAAACTTGTACCAATCGTGTCGAGTGCACGTGCAGCGAAGTTGATTTGCGAAAAATGGAAACAAAATTACAATTATCTACCCGATGCAATTGTATTGGAGGGCCCTAAAGCTGGTGGCCACCTAGGTTACAAGGCATCACAAATCGACTCAGAGGAGTACTCTTTGGAGACTCTATTGCCTCAAGTTGTTGCTGTGGTGGCTAATTTCGAGGAGCTTTACAACACAAAAATCCCCGTGATTGCAGCAGGTGGAATCTACACCAATGAGGATATTGAGAATGCCATCGCTCTGGGAGCCTCGGGCGTGCAGTTAGGATCTCGTTTTGTAACAACATACGAATGTGACGCATCGCAAGATTTCAAACAGATCTACTTAGACGCAACAGAATCTGATATTGAGATTATCCAAAGTCCAGTAGGTATGCCAGGTAGAGCAATTAAAAACTCATTCTTGGATAAGGTTAAGGCGGGAATCAAGCAGCCTAAATCATGCCCATTTAACTGCATTAAAACATGTGACATATCACGCAGTCCATATTGCATTGTTACAGCTCTATATCAAGCATTCCGAGGCCACATGGAGTCAGGTTACGCATTTGCAGGAAGCAATGCTTGGCGAGCAACCAAAATGCAATCTGTACACGAATTATTCTTGGAACTTACAGGAAGAAATAAGTAGACCAACTAAAAAAGAGAGGAGTTATCAAACGTAACTCCTCTCTTTTTTTATCTATTTTTCGCAAATTTAATTCGTCCTTTTGAGTCGACATTAAATGATTTTTCGACCCATTTACCACCTAATTCGGCACTTCTCTCCGATGGTGAGCAGTTACCGACTTTAATTGTGTACACACCCGCAAGAAGTTCTTTCTCTCCGCTTTGAGTGATGGCCATAAATTGATCTTTCGAGAGTGTTAAACTTACTCGTTTACTCTCCGATGGTTTAAGATTTACCCTATCGAAGTGAGCGAGCGAGCTAATTGGATTGTCAACTCCTGCATTCGGAATAGAGATATACGCTTGCACAACCTCATCCGCTTGACATTCTCCACTATTCGTAAGATCGAAGCTCACGTTTATCTTTTCTGAATTATCCACCAACTCGACCTCAATATTATCATACTCAAATGTTGTGTACGAGAGACCATATCCAAAAGTAAACAACGGCTTCTCCTGCATATAACGATAAGTACGCCCTTCCATATTGTAATCTTCAAAATCAGGCAACTGATCCACACTTGCAGGGAATGTTATTGGCAGACGACCTGATGGCGAGACATCTCCAAATAATATCTCCGCTAATGCTGTGCCACCCTCCTGACCTGGATACCAAGTAAGGATAACGGCATCAGCAATCTCGGCCACCTCACGCAAATCCATACCGCTACAGCCCGATACCACAGCTATAATTTTACCTTTACATCGTTTTTTCAACGTTTTAAGATAATCAATATGATGTTGAGGAATGGTCATCGACAATCTATCACCCAAATCTGACGAAGCTATTGCATCTCCCTCTTCACCCTCATCATTGCTTGTAATACCAATCGAAACTACACACGCCTCAGCATTGGTCACACCTTGGTCGATCCATGACAGCGGATTACGGTTAACACTTACGCCCATGATACCTTGACTATATCCAACTTTAGCCTCAACACCTGCTCTCTCGACAATACCCTCCAAAAAAGATGTCATATTATTCGTCACACCAAAATAATTGCCGATCAAAACGGTATTATCCATAGCGTAAGCTCCCGTAACACCGATCTCCTTGATTCCATTTCTAAATGGAAGAGCATTATTCTTATTCGATACAAGCACCATAGAGTTAATTGCACTTTTTCGAGCCAAATCTCTATGTTCGTCGCTACAGATAACTTCCGATGAAATATCAGCGTATGGATTATCTGTGTTATCACCCAAAAGACCAAGTTTAAATTTAGTGACCAATATACGTATTAAAGCATCATCAATTTGATCCTCGGTGACCAAACCACGTCTTACCGATTCCGATAGAGCCAAATAACTACTTCCACAATTTAAATCTAAACCATTTTTCAAAGCTATAGCTGAAGCCTCCGCAGCGTCGGCAGCAATTTTATGACCATTATACATATCTTTCACCGCTCCACAATCAGAAAGAACATGTCCCTCAAACCCCCAAGCATCACGAAGTATATCCACAAGAAGATATTTACTTGCCGATGCGCTCTCACCATAAACACGATTATAGGCACCCATCACCGACTCCACATTACCCTCTTTTATCAACATCTCAAAAGCTGGCAAATAGGTCTCGAAAAGATCCTTTTTCGTTGGCTCAGCATTAAAACTATGACGCAAAGCCTCAGGCCCCGAGTGCACAGCAAAATGTTTAGCACAAGCAGCCGTCTTTAAATATTTAGGATCATCACCCTGCATACCCTTAACAAAAGCAACTCCAATTCGACCAGTTAAATATGGATCCTCACCATAGGTCTCCTGACCTCGTCCCCAGCGTGGATCTCTAAAAATATTGATATTTGGCGACCAAAAGGTAAGCCCCGTATATCTATCATAATTGTTATCCTGCTGAGCAATATTATATTTTGCACGAGCCTCATCCGAAATTGCATCAGCAACCTGCTGAATCAACTCCTCGTCAAAAGTCGCTGCTAAAGCTATAGCCTGCGGAAAAATCGTTGCTCTACCATTGCGAGCAACTCCATGCAGAGCCTCATTCCACCAATCATAAGGAAGTATTCCCAATCGCTCAACACCACTGGCTTCATTGACCATCTGAGAGACCTTTTCATCGAGCGTCATTCTTCCAATTAATCTTGATGCTTGCGACTCCCAAGATAATTCTTGAGCACAAAGAGTTACTGTAACTATGCTAAAGGTGAGTAATAATGATATTTTTTTCATGAGTTTTAAATCTGTTTTTTAGGAGAATATAATTTATTGGTCACTCCAATTACTGAGGAAAATTATCAGTTCTAAATGATGAAGCAGGAATACCCTCAATATTGAATAGGCTACCTACAAACCAATTTTTAAATCCATAACGAATATATTTTGGTTCTTTCACGGTTGCTGTACTAAGAATCACCTTACCCTTTTCGATTACAGCTGTAGCCTCAACAAAATGACCATCCTCACCCGCAATCTCAAAATCTCGAAGATCTCCTCGCTCCATAGTTGTAACACCGAAACGAGCATTATCAAAGGTTAATGTCATCTCCTTGCCATTTATCTCAACCTCCTTTAACGTTGGGCCATCAGACTCCAACCCATCGAAATTATAACTCTTCTCAAGAGCCTGAAAAGCTAATCTCTCTCCTGGAATATCCTTGCGAGCGGGATGAATACTCACCTGATCGCCAGCATCCGACAAAATCGCCATGCCTGAATTCGGAATTAAATCTAACGCTTTCAACTGAGCCTCACGAACATACATCGACTCCCAACCTGGAGCAATATATTTCTCATATTCATACGGTGCAATCTGCGCATAATAAAACGCCATATCATCATTACCCCACTTCGCACGCCATAGAGAGACTAAATCGACCATCTTATAAGGGTAAGAATCATAAGTGGTAATATCGCTTTCACCCTGATACCAGATAAACCCTTTCGCCGAATAACCCGCAATAGGATGTATCATTCCATTATACAAAACCGTCGAATGTCGAGAATCAGGAAACGGATAAAACTCATTGTGAGCAATCACATCTTCATATTTCGCAACACTTTCGCCATCGAGCCAACAATTTATCGAGGTGCCACCAATAGCCGCAACAATCACCCCCACAGGAACATCTAAACACTCCCTCATCATTCGAGCGAAATGATAAGCCGTAGCACTCATTCCACTCACAACACCGCTACTCGCCTCTTGCCAGCCAGCTTTAGTTAAAACCTCAGTTTGCGGTTCCAACTTAGCATTTCTTCGAATCGACATTATACGCAATTGAGGATCTCTCGAAAGAGCAATATCACGAGTTGAATTTTCAATATGTTGCGATGTTGTACCAGATAATGTACGAGCCATATTTGATTGACCAGCTGCAATCCACACCTCACCAATAAGCACATTATTTATCTCTACATCATGGCTACCATCACTCATCTTAATGGTGTATGGCCCTCCATAAGCGGGAGTCTCTATTTTCAGTCGCCACTCACCTAAGCTGTTGGCCTTAGTGGTGACAGTTTTACCGTTCCATGAGCCCGTGACACTCACCTCACCATTTTTAATAGATGTAGAGCCCCAAATTTGCGCCTCGGTTAACTGTTGAAGAATCATATTATCGGCAAAGAGATCCGACAACGTAATTTCAGCGTGAGCATAAGAGCCCAAAAGCAACGATAAAATTAAAGGAAGTAGTTTTTTCATTTGTTTGTGTAGGTTTAATTTATATACAAACTTACACAAAATTTCCGAATAAAGTGCAGACAGGCAAGATAAACACACCAGAAGGCTAAAAAATCATCAAACAGAGGTAGAAGCATGCTTTAAAGAGAATCTGAAATTCCCCTTAATCCTCTGAAATAATCGCCATCCCCACACCGTTACAATCGAAAATATCAGACGAGGAACCATCAACCACAAGGCACCCACACCAAGCGTAACAAAAAGAATTGTATCCTCAACCAGTGAGTGAGTTTGAGCAATGCTGATATTCAAAAGTGCCGCCTCTTTTTTGGCAATATAACCTTTCGAAACCTCCTCAACGATCACAGCACCACCATAAGCCAGCCCCAAAGTATTGGCCAAAATCCACAAAAAAGATGTTGAGCGAGGGAGTCCCAACAATGCAATAATCGGATACAAAAGTTGCGTAAGTTTATCAATAAGATTAAAAGCTCTCAAAATATTCTGCAAAACATTAAGCAAATATATAATCACAATAACCTTAACAATAAGTCTCAAAGATGTTGTTGCCCAAATCCCCAACATCTGCCCAAAACTCTCAGCCTTAACAGTTACCACATCAAGATATAATTTTCCGCTAAGTTCAACAGGAATTATAAGATTCAGCAAATATCCACAAATCAGCGACGAGACGATACGCAAGGTTGTAATCCCCCAAAAAGAGACTCCCGTTCGAGACTGTATCGCCCCCTCAATAATTAGATTATGAGCAATAAGGCACATTGAAGCCATAATGGTCACCTCCCGCAAATCGAAGCCAAAGAGCGCCATAACCCCAATTGCCGAATAGATACTCGCCAAGCAAGAGGTAATATAAACAAAAGCCGCTTGACCATCCAATCCGATCAGATTAAACAGCGGAGTGGTGAATTGCGACACATATCCAATCACACCATAAAAGTCGAGCACAGAGACCACCAACATAATTGGCAACATCATCCTCAGCAACCATATAGCCGATTTTACTGAAGGCTTAAGCGCTCCAATAATTTGATCTTTTAATAAATTTACAACGTTACTCATCATTTAAAACATATCTAACTGGCGACAAATATAGAGATTATTTTCGGCAGTTTTACAATATCATTCTATCTAGTTTATTTGCGATTAAAACTTTGCCTTGGTTTAGCTGGGTGAGGCGTTGGATAATCTCGATTTGTTGGTCTTCGGTTAACTCTGGGTTGCTTAGTTCGGTGTGCAGGCTGTTTATTGTGGCCTCTAGGATTTTGGATTTGTACAGCATTACTGCTTTGGGGACTCCTGCTGTTAGGATTTCTTCTTCGCTGTCAACATGAATGTCTCGCTGGCTCCATATTTGTGAGGGGATATAGTTGTCGTCGAGGGTTAAAATATCGACTGTGCGGTTGCATACTTCAGGGTTATCACTCTCCAGAAAGGCAGAGGTTGGAACCTCGACACCTTCGCCTAGTTCAGCCCATTGTTTGCGATATATATTGAGCATGGCGTTATAACAGCTATCACTAAAGTTAATGGCTGTATCGTCTAATTCGGAAAATATCAATGAGGCTATATTGCAAGCTATCATTTCACGACCCTCTCTGAATTCAATGTTTCGGTGACCTGATTTAAGCAGGTATTTCAGAAGTTCACACTCCAAGGCAACGATATTGCTTCCCGCCTCAGCGCTCACTTGCTGCTCGGTGGCTTCTCGTTGCTCTGCCTGTTTTAGGCGGCTTTGGGTGCGGATAAACTCTTCGGTTTGACGATCTCCAGTTGTTGTTGCTCTCTTGCGTGCAACCTCCGAGAAGAGTACCGATTCGTCGATGTCCATAATCATTGAGCACTCCTTGATGAATACAGTGCGCTTGATCTGATCGGGGATTTGGGTGATGGATTCAACCATATCTCCAATCATCTCGGCCTTCTTAATTGGGTCGTTGCGACTCTCCTTAAGCAGAAGTTTAGCCTTATAGGTTAAGAAATCCTCCTCGTTTTCTCGAATATATGATGCAACCTCGACTGCCGAGTGTGACTGTGCGAATGAATCGGGGTCATGCTCCGTGGGAAGTGAGACTACCCTAACATTCATTCCCTCTCGCAGGATCATATCTATACCTCGGATTGCCGCATGGACTCCCGCTGCATCACCATCGTATATTACTGTGATGTTCTTTGTGAAGCGGTTTAAAAGGCGTATCTGCTCGGTTGTGAGCGATGTTCCTGATGAGGATACAACATTCTCGATTCCCGCTTGGTGCATTGAGATCACGTCGGTGTAACCCTCAACCATAATTACATAATCCTCTTGCTGGATCGCTTTTTTTGCGAAGTATAGACCGTATAGCTCTCGTTTCTTGCTATAAATTTCACTTTCGGGAGAGTTTTGGTATTTAGCGACTTTCTTATCTGTGCGTAGAGTTCTACCTCCGAACGCAACTATGCGTCCTGAGATATTGTGAACAGGAAATATTACTCTATCTCGGAAACGGTCGTATAGTTGACCATCTGACTCTCGTTTTATTGAGAGGCCTGTTGAGACCAAAAACTCCTCTTTATATTTTGCCTTTATCGCCTCTTGCGACATGTTGCTACCCTTTGAGAGACAATATCCCAAACCAAATTTTCGAATTGTAGCATCGCTAAAACCACGCTTCAATCTAAAGTATGATAATCCGATTGCTGCACCCTCATCGCTATCGAAGAGTGTTTTTATAAAGTGGTCGTAAGCCCATGAGTTTAGAGCAAATTGACTCTCACGATTGTCGTTGCGTTGAATCTCGTCACTCGACAACTCTCGCTCCTGCACCTCAATTCCATATCGTTTTGCAACAATCTTTAGAGCATCGGGGTATGAGATACTTTCATGCTCCATAACAAAAGTTATGGCGTTACCTCCCTTTCCACATCCGAAGCACTTATAGAGACCCTTGACTGGTGAGACAACAAACGATGGCGTTTTTTCGTTGTGAAAGGGACAACATGCTTGATAATTGGCACCTTTTTTCTTAAGTGTCACGTAGTCCCCAACAATCTCAACGATATTGGCGGCGGCATAAATTCGGTCTATTGTATCTCTATCAATCATGTTTTGTCTATATCTTGCGCAAAGTTAATAATTATTTGTAACTTTGCAGAAGTTATAGAGTAATAAACTCCGCCAACATGGATTTTAAATTAACATCGGAATATAAACCTACGGGAGACCAACCCGAGGCTATCGAGGCTTTAGTAAGCTCGCTGGATCGAGGAATTAGACACAATACCTTGATGGGTGTTACGGGATCGGGAAAGACCTTTACTGTGGCAAATGTTATCGCTGCGGTCAATACTCCGACGCTTATTCTCTGTCACAATAAAACTTTGGCGGCTCAACTATACAGTGAGTTTAAAAATTTCTTCCCTGAGAATGCTGTAGAGTATTTTGTCTCATATTACGATTATTATCAACCTGAGGCATACCTGCCAAATTCGGATACATATATCGAAAAGGATTTAGCAATCAATGATGAAATCGAGAAGATGCGACTCAGCACCACAGCGACACTACTTTCGGGTCGACGTGATGTGATTGTCGTTTCGAGTGTGTCGTGTCTCTATGGTATGGGTAACCCTGCCGATTTTCACGCTACTTCGATTGCGATAAGCGTTGGCGACATTCAAGATATGCGAGTCTTTATGTATGGTCTCGTTGAGGCGCTCTACACTAGAACCGAGAGGGAGTTGACACCTGCAACCTTTAGAGTTAATGGTGATACGGTCGATATTATGGCAGCCTTTGGAGATAATTGCTATCGAGTAACATTCTTCGATGACGAAATTGAGTCTATTTCACTTATTGACCCTATTTCGGGTAGCCGAATTTCACATTTGAGCAATGTTGTAATACGTCCAGCAAATCTTTTTGTCACCACAAAAGAGCGTATCGGTCAGGCTGTCGGTCAAATATATGTAGATATGGGCGAGCAGGTTGAGGCATTTGAGAAGAGTGGACGTATGGTTGAGGCTCAAAGATTGCGTCAACGTGTGGAGTATGATTTGGAGATGATTAAGGAGCTCGGATATTGTTCAGGCATTGAAAACTACTCTCGATATTTTGATGGCCGAGCTGTTGGAACACGTCCATTCTGCCTGCTTGATTATTTTCCAGATGATTTTCTGACGGTGATCGACGAGAGTCATGTTACCCTGCCTCAGGTACATGCTATGTTTGGCGGTGATCGTGCTCGCAAGGAAAATTTGGTAAGTTATGGTTTCCGATTGGAGGCTGCAAAGGATAACCGACCTCTCCGTTTCGAGGAGTTTGAGGCGCTTATCTCTCGGGCAGTTTATGTCAGTGCTACACCTGCCAATTATGAACTTGTGATGAGTGAGGGTATTGTTATCGAGCAACTTATCCGCCCAACAGGTTTGATTGATCCTCCTATGGAGGTGAGGGTAACCACAAATCAGATGGATGATATTATCGAGGAGATTGACATTCGAGTCAATCGAGGAGATAAAGTTATGGTTACAACAATTACAAAGCGAATGGCCGAGGAGCTATCGAAATATTTTGATCGTTTGGGAGTCAAAAATAGATATATCCACTCTGATATTGACACAATCGAGAGAATCGAAATTTTGGATAGTCTGCGTCAAGGTCTCTTCGATGTTTTAATTGGTGTGAATCTTCTACGTGAGGGTCTCGATCTCCCTGAGGTGGGATTGGTTGCGATACTCGATGCCGACAAAGAGGGATTTTTACGTAATGTTCGTTCACTCACTCAGATTGCAGGTCGTGGAGCACGTCATGCAAATGGACAAGTTATCCTCTATGCAGATAAGTGCACCGACTCGATGCGAGTAACAATTGAAGATAGTAACCGACGGAGAATGAAACAAATTCTCTATAATATCAACCATCAACAACTACCTCGCACAGCTCAGAAGAGTGGAGATGGGAAAAATATTTTGGCTCAATCTCGATCGACCGAGAATATACCTATAGCCTACCCTATTCACGAAGATCATTATGGTGTTGCAGCCGAGCCAACTGGAAAATACAGCGCTCCAAATATTGATGAATTAATCGAGAAAGCCAAAGAGGAGATGGAGGCAGCAGCAAAAAATTTAGACTTTTTGACAGCGGCACAACATCGAGATCGAATGTATGAACTCATTAAAGCTCGTGACTCCAAAGTTACACTTTATTAAACACTGCTTTTACAAACATTAAGTTACAGAAATATACACACTTTAAATTTTATATATTATGATGAAGAGAATTAATATTATGATGATCGCTGTTTTTTGCGTAGCGTTATTTGCGGCATGTGAGAAGAATCCAAATACAAACAATGAGCCCGATGGGGATCAAACATATGCCTTTGGCTATCCTTTAACAGAAATGGCTCAAGATAATGGTTTATACACTCTTGGGTATGAATACAATCAAGATGAACAACTAATTGAGTCTACAGTAAAGTATGGTAGTTATATATTTACAACAACTTTCACCTATCAAGAAGATGGCTCAATTACGGCAAGTCTCCCTGATGGAAATCTCAAAAGCGCCACGCCCGTTGAATATACCTTAACATTTAACAGCAACGGTTATCTCGAAAAGCAGATTGTTGTTCAAACTGCTAATCCTGACGAGGTATATGAGACAATTACATTTAGTTACGATAAAGATGGTCACATCACCGAGTCGACACAAAGTAATAGCTCATACACAAAGAGTTCAACCTTTACATGGGTGGATAGCGAGTTGACTTCGATTAAAAAATCATATGTATATTATGATTATAGCGATCTTGAATACCGAGATGAAATCATCTACACATATGGAGATGAGCAACGCAAATTAACAACTTTTGATTGCACACTCTCGATAAACGACGATCACCCCTCATTGCCAACATCTTGGTATGGTGTACCATCTACCTCACTTCCAGTAGCTAAAGTTACAATATATAGTTCAAATGAGGCAACAGGCTCACTATCTGAAACTTTAAGAGTTCTCAACGAGTATAACTACACGCTCGACCAGCAAGGTTACATCACCTCAATGAGTATCGACGAAGAGGAGATGAATCAAATTTGTTACACTTTCAGCTATTTTTATTAGTTTTTTTGGCAATGCCAGCACTTAGGGGAGATTTATCTCCCCTAACTATTTATAAAATATGGATACACCCCGCTCAAGAATCTACAAACCAAAATTTAAATAATTATGAAAAAATTGACATTTTTATCATTAGTTTTACTCATCTTGCCTGCAATATTATTTGCACAGCCTACGGGAGAGAAGATCGACTATTTTTTACCTGAGGGAGAGTTTACCTACAATCCTAAAATCACAACTCCAGCAGAGTTTTTAGGCTATGAGATTGGTGACCAACATGTGACAACCTATGAGATATATAAATATCTCGAACACCTATCGCAGCAAACCGATCGTTTCACATATGAATATCACGGCAAGACATACGAAAACCGCAAATTGATGTATGTTACAGTTACATCACCCGAGAATCACAAAGATATTGACACAATCCTTGAAGAGCACCAAAAAATATCTGACCCAACCTATAGCGGTGATTTAGATTTTGACTCTATGCCAATTGTTATTTGGCTAGGTTACTCGATCCACGGAAATGAGGCTAGCGGAATCCAAAGCGCACTTGCAGTCTCATACTTCTTGGCAGCTGCCGAGGGTGAGGAGATGGATAAAATAATGTCGAACTCGGTAATCGTCGTACACCCTATAATCAACCCAGATGGAAGTGATAGATTTGCAACATGGGTAAATGCAGCGAGAAGTTTCACCAATGTAAGCGATCCTAATTCACGTGAGTTCAGCGAGGCGTGGCCTGGAGGTCGTTCAAATCACTATTGGTTCGACCTTAACCGTGACGTGCTACACATCCAACACCCCGAGAGCCGCTCAAAAGTTGATATGTACCTTAAATTCAGACCAAACATTGTAAATGACCACCATGAGCAGGGTTCCGATCAAAATTTCTACTATATGCCTGGAGCGCAATCTCGCAACAACCCACTCACCCACAAAGATAACTGGCCACTCACCAAAGCAGTATCTAAATATCATGAGGCGGAGCTAGACAATATCCAAACAATGTATTACACCGAGGAGGGATTCGATGATTATTACTATGGTAAAGGCTCAACCTATCCAGATATTCACGGTGCTGTAGGTATGCTCTTCGAGCAAGGTTCTGCACGTGGACACTATAGAATGACGAAAAACGGAATCCTCACCCTAGCTATGGCAGCACGTAACCAAGCCTACACATCATTCTCCACAATCCGTGCAGCAATGGGTCTTAAAAGCGAGCTATTAAAGCTACAATACGACACATACAAAGAGAACTACACCAAGGCTCAAAATGAAAAAGTTGCAGGTTACGTCTTTGGAGGCAAGGATACTCGTGGAGTAAACTACGAAGTTCTTAAAGTTCTTTTAGGTCAACAATTAGATGTTTATCGCCTAGGCGAAGAGATTACAAGTGGTGACAAAAAATATTCAACTGAAGATTCATACTTTGTGCCAATTGCTCAACGTGACGCAGGAAAGCTCAACACGCTATTCGAAAATGTATTAGAGTTCCCCGATAGCGCATTTTATGATATTACAGGCTGGACTCTTTCCGAGGCAGCAAACCTCAATATGATTAAGGCAAAAAGCGCATCAAAAGGCGAGAAACTATCTAAAGCAGAGCTCACAGCAGGAGAGGTAATCGGAGGGAAATCAAAATTCGGCTACTTCTTCCGCACAAACGAATACTACTCACACAAAGTAATCTACGCACTCCAAAAAGCAGGTCTAAGTGTAGAGGTAGCAAACAAACCTTTCGAGTATCAATTTGAGGGTCAGCTAGAGAGTTTTAATAGCGGCACAATCCTAGTTCAAGTTCCAATGCAAAACCTCTCGGAAGATGCCATCTACTCACTAATCTCAAAACTCTCAAAAGAGAACGGAGTCGACATCTACTCAGCCGAGAGCGGAGCAGGTCACAACACTCAACTAGGAAGTGGACGCTTTGCAATGCTCAGAATGCCGAAAGTGGCAGTTGTAGTTGGCAGCGGAGTTGATTCACGCTATGTAGGTGACGCATGGTTCGTCCTCGACAACAGATTAGAGATGCCAATGGCACACCTTGACATGACACGCCTAAGTGCCGAAACACTCCAACCATACAACACGCTACTCGTTACAGGAGACTTCTCAATGAGCGCAGGCACAATGGTAGCACTCAAAGCATGGGTTAACAACGGAGGAACACTTATAACCCTCGGCACAGCATGGAGAACAGCAAATAATTTAGGTCTAACCAATCTAATCGCAAGAGAGAACATCTACGCATCTAGCGCCGACGCATCGCCAAAACCATACGAGCAGAGATCAGTGCAATCGGTAGGCAAAGCGGTAGCTGGAGTAATCTTAAATGCAGAGATCGACACGACACATCCGCTTATGTGGGGTTACGACCAATCAGAATTATCGGTATTCCATGTAGGCACAACTTTCTTCAAGGATATTAAAGACAAATACAATGTCCCAGCGAGATACACGGGTGATGTCATCTGTGGATATGTTTCGAATGACAACGTCAAAAACCTATCGGACAGCCCCTCAATTTTAATGGGCAGTGCAGGTCGAGGCAGAGTTGTAGTCCTCAACAGCAATCCCAACTTCAGAGCCTTCTGGGTCGGAACACAAAAAATATTCTTCAACTCAATATTCTTCGCCCCCGTAACCTACGCCTCAAAATTAGAGAGCGTAGATGCTGAGTAAATAATTTTAATAAAGATGGCCACAAAAGTATATTATTATTTTTTGTGGCCATCTTCATCAAATTTATATATCGACTCCATAAGCACCTCCTCAATGCTACTCTGTAGAAAATGGGTAGCAACTCGTTCTTTTGCGTTTCGACTAAAGCGCTCTCTTAGTTCTTTGTCTCTGATAAGAGTATCAAGTGCTGTGGCGAAACTCCATGAGTCGGCATTTGGAACCTCCAGGCCTGTATGATTATGGATGTTTACCCAGTTGACACCTGAACCATTTATTGTAAACGTTACAGCTGGAGTGTCGCAATACATCGCTTCGGCTAAGGCTACTCCAAAGGCCTCATTTTTAGTTATTGATGGAAATGCAAAAATATCAGCGGCATAATACATCGGCACCAAATCACAATCCGCAATCCGCCCAAGAAAGTGAACATTTTTAAGTGCTTTGGCTTGATGCTGCAACTCCTCGGTCAATGATCCTGTGCCTCCAATGAGGAACACTGCATCATTTTTAACATATTTTATCGCCTCGATCAAATAACTCAACCCCTTATATGGCACATGTCGACCGACAAAAAGAACTATTGGCTTATTATTATAGCTCGCTCTTAACTCCTCAATTCTCGCATTTACCCACTCGGTTCGCTCAAACTTTTTACCGTCAATGAAATTTGGCAATATCGAAATCTTATCTTTGTGTCTCTGTAAAGGAGCTGAGCCGCAAGCATAATTTGGACTCGTCGCTATGATTTTATCACATCGACTCAGCATAATCGACTCTATGGGTTTAATAAATCTGTATATATTCTTTTGAGCAACTATATCCAAATGCCAATGCACTATAAGTTTACAATCCTTATACCCCAACAATAACAAAAGCGCTGCAACAAGTGGATTTGGTGCATGAAAATGGATGATATTGGGTTTGAAGTTCTTTAACAGCCGCCTCAAAGTAATCAAATAAGATACAGATAATGGTTGCCGTGCAATAATTAACTCTACAGCAACCCGATATACCTCCACACCATCAATTATATCTTTTTCATTAACACCGCTCTCATTAAAACAGATTACAATCTGCCGACTATCCTTACTGCGCTCTTTAACAACACCCGCAATCGTGTGGCAAATATTCTCTATTCCACCTTTATATGGTTCATAAAACTTTGAAATATGTAATATTCGCTTCTGCATCTATCTCCTAAGTTTCAGAACTTAACCGAACCAATCGTTTAATTTTTGCCGTATTCTGCTCTCTGCTTCGCCTCGATTTATTTGCTTGAAATTATAGAGGTATGCAGCTTGAATTGCTTGCGGAAGATCTCTTACGTCATACACTCCGATAACACACCCCAAGCGCTCTAATTTTTGAACAATTTGAATCTGATTATGATTGTGTTCCGAGCCTTCGATACGAGGTATTGAGACTATTCGCTTGTGCTTCTTTACAGCTTCCGACAATGCTCCCCACCCACCTTGAAGTATAAGGATTTGTGCTTTGTCAACATACCTTTGCATCTCTTCAGGTGAGCAGAAATCAAAGGCTTTAGCATGCTTATAATCATATTTGGTATAACCAGTCTGCACAATAACCTGCTCATCTGTGGTTGCAGCATAATCATCTATCGCCTTTGCCATTCGATAAAAGGGTCTATGAGTAGTTCCTAAGCTAGCAAATATCATAACACCCCGATATTTACAGCATTAGGGAAAATCTCCTTTAACTCCTCCCATTGAACATAAAATTCATCCGAATATTTTTCAGCCCATATAGGTGTTCGAGAACACTCGATTACATTTGCTGCGGATACAATATAGATAATTTTAGCATTTAACAGCCTCTTCGCCAAAAAAATAGTTGGTACAGCAACCCCAGCTCCCGTACTTATTACAACATTTGGACGTTTTACGATCAACCAAAATAGCGACTGAATAAAATTAATGAGTATAGTCCACTTTTTATCCGTCTGAAAATCTGTTATAAACAAGTGCTCTTTATCCCTTAAAGCCACTTCAGCACTTTTAACTTTAAAGGTCAACCAATAACAATCATAATCTTTTGGAATATCACCTACAGCTAATTGCAATTGATGCCAATGTCCACCAGGTGAACATGCTAAACAGATTTTGATTCGTTTCATACGTAAATAAATTCATTATAAACAGCTGTATTTCAGCTATTTTTGTTAATATTCTTTGTATTTGACAAATTAAGAGATAGCCCTTGTCTTGCGAACAATTGCACAGATGGTTA
>JAWXTJ010000051.1:0-16166 GCA_044433665.1 Rikenellaceae bacterium | reverse complement strand
AGCGGTGCACGATTTGCATTCGAAGGCTATCCGAATACTTGCCATAATTTCTTACATTTCTCATAACTTCACATAATTTAATTGTTTAAAAATGTGTAAAGCTATTTCAGGACAAGTCAAACAATTAACACCCTAAAGTTATCGCAGAAGCGATTAGCGACGACAAATCAGCGCTGTATAAAGACAAAAACTATAGTTTTTGAGCCCAGGTACCCCTGGTGGCCGCCCATTGTTAGGGCACTCTTATGGCTGATCTATTTTGTGTAGCTAACCACAAAATTATTTAGCATTTTGCTTGTTCAACTCACCACAAAAACGACAGATAACGCTATGGATGGTAGCATTAAGCGGGATACCCACAAATCGACTGAATGATATGCGATCAATGTATGGTTATTGGTCGTGTGATGCAATGCGCTCTGGGGGAGATGGTTACGTACAAACTTTGATTACTTAGTTAATATTATACTTTTCCATCGCATTTTATCTTTTCTATTTACTGTAATATCCATTTGCGATGTTTCCACAGGAATTGGCGGAAAATATATCTGAAAAATAAGTTCTTCACCTTTATAATTAAAATGATATTTATCTGGGATTAATGGTGCATTTTCAGCCTTTATCATCCTTACTGTAGTAGTAGTACTTGGGTTGTCACTATTATGATAGGTATAATAGGCCGTACGTAAATACATTAATCCAGCGTCAGGATCAATTGAACAGAATCCATTCTCATCATGGAGATTGACATAACTGAATGTAACTAATGTATACTTATTATAAATATCAATAGACTTAATTTTACACTGCTCTTGCTTAGTTTTATATGTAATTTTATCTGATGAATACGATTTTAATAAGATGGTGTCTCTATTATTAATTTCGAACCTTCTCATACTAGATAATGACAGTAAACCAGAAACACCAAAATGATACTCAGCCCCATTTATATCAATATTTACTTTTACTGATTTATCACTTGTTTTCCTATTTAGATATACAGAGCCAACAACAACTTCTGAGGGATTAATAGTAGTCCTTTTGAAATACTCCTCATTTCTAATATTTCGATCTGTGAGTTGGGCTGAATTAAAGTTCGCTATTCTATCACTAGCTATAACTCTAGCTTGATATGCAGCAGCTGCATCATATTGTTGTGTTGTTGAAGTTGTCATACTAGACCCTGAATATGAACTACGCACACCACCTCTAACACCATAAGTACTTACACTTCCTGTTGTATAAGATGATGTGGTGGTGGTTGATGTACTATACCCTGCACCTGCCGCAGCAAATCCCTCTAAAGCCCCAACAAGTACTGAATTCCAGTTTTGTCTATTCCGAACTTTCTTTATGTATTCTTCACTTGAAAGCACTTCACAATTAAGTATGTTATTTCTTTCATCAAAAACGCAAGCTGACATATTAACAACAGGATCAAATTCAATAGGCTCAAAAGAATCATTTACTATTACTAAATCTATTTTATAATATTTACCATAATCATTATCTTCTGAATTAGCCATAAATATTGTTAAACCATTCTTAACATAATATTGCCACTTAACGCCATCCTTGTACTTTATTTTATTTTCATCAATACTTGGTGATAACCATATTGGTTCGCCATCAGATGTATTATATGTCATCATACAACCGTCACTATTTGACTTAGTATAATAATCGGCAGGCACATCGTATTCATATTCTATTTGAGTACAATTATTGTCATTATCAAACTCGGTATGTATACCATTCAACATTCCATTTGTAAAGTTTGCATGCCTCTTTATTAATCCATTTTGATTATATTCAATATATTCACCTGATAATTTCCCATCAATATATGTTTGCTCAGATGCAGTATTTCCATTTTTATAATAGGTTATACATCGACCATCAAAAATAGAATTATTATCACTCAATGAATCAACATAGATATAGTTGCCTCGACCTTGCTGTTCTCCAGTAATGTAATAGTCTCTAAATTGTCGATCATTACTTTGGGATAAGTCAATTTTCACTCGATAATAATCCGCAATATATTTTGACGATACAACTTTCCAATTGTTATCATAATATATAGTGTCAACTTTAATATCCTGAGCACTAGATATATGTATAGTCATAAAAATGGCGATAATACTTAGTGTGTATTTCATAATTTATAATTAGGGTTTACATACTTACATTCATATATAGCTTTTAAATTCAGAAATAGTGTAAAGCTATATATACAAAGATATAAAAAAAATCAGAATTGAACAAAATTATATATTATAACTACTTCTACAAATAAAAACTCAAACCACAATTCGCAGTATTTTTGAAATGTGTCACTCTCAATCGACATAACGCAAGTCAACCTCGGGCTGTTGTGATTTTAAAACCGCAGGTTTTAATAAAAATGGAGACCTAAGTTAGGGGCGAGAGTTTACTCTCGAATCTAACTTAGGTCTCCATTTTTACTATAATCAGCACGATTATAAGAGAATCACAACAGCACGCACGGCAAAGACAAAAACGATAGTTTTTGAGTCCAGGCTGAGCCTGGCGGCCGCCCGCTGTTAGGGCAGTCTTATGGCTGATTATTTTATTGGGCTAACCACAAAATTATTTAGCATTTTGCTTTTCTCATTGAGAATGCGCAGAATGTTAGGTAGCATACACAACCGATGATAACAAAGATCGAACCTGTTTGGTTGCCGATAACATCCGTTACAATACCCATCAATGGTGGAGCTACAGCACCTCCAAATACACCTGTAATCATCAAACCTGAGATCTCGTTTGCCTTCTCTGGACGAGCACTGATTGCCATAGAGTAAATCACAGCAAAAATACTTGAACAAGCAAATCCAACCAAACCAACTAGAGCCAAGATAGCAACCTCACCTTGAGCGAAGATCAACGCAACTAGACCAACTAGAGCAGTTAGAATATGGATAATATAATATTTCGAAGATGACATCTTAGCAAGTAGGAAAGCACCGATAAAAGCACCAACAGTTCTACATACGAAGTAAACGCTAGAGCCGAAACCTGCTTGATCTACAGCCATATCACAACGCTCCATAAGCAATTTTGGAGTCAATGTATTCATACCTACGTCAGTACCTACAACAAATACAATTCCGAAGAACAACAACAAAATTGTTGGATCCTTAAGCAATGAGAATGTTGCACCTAGGCTCGATGCTGACTCTACCTTTTGCTCCTTTGCAATTGGTGTTGCCATAAGCCATAGTGACGATACAACGGTGATAGCTGCAAAGATTGGGAAGATATATTGCCAGTTATCAAGTGAATTTAGAGCAAATGCAGCGATGATAGGGCCGCAGAAAGAAGATACAGCCTTAACAACCTGACCTGCTGTAAGAGAACTTGTAAGTTTATCTCCCGAAACAACATTTGTAAGAAGTGGGTTAAGCGAAACTTGAAGAATTGTGTTACCAATTCCAAGAAGTGCAAAAGCCAACATCGCTGTAGGAAGTGTGTATACAAAGAATGGTAGAGCCATACCAACGATTGTGATAACGTTACTCACTTGAACCATAGTCTTACGACCGAAACGGTTCATAAGGATCGCTACTGGAACTGAAAGAATTAAGAACCAGAAGAATACCATAGAAGGGATAAATCCAGCAACAGTCTCAGTAAGACCAAAATCACGTTGCACGTAAGAGGTTGCAATACCTACAACGTCACAGAATCCCATTACAAAGAAGCCAAAGAGTACTGGCAAAATGTATTTAATACCTGTTTTTGTTTCCATTTTGTTTAGTTTTTTGTTTTAAAGTTTAATTTTAGGTTATTCAATATAACTTGTTAATATTTTAGCTCCTCCGTTTGGTGTGATTGTCAATGATTTAGTTGTTGCAGGCATAAGAACCATCTCACCCTTTTCAATCGAGCCAACTGAACCATCACCACTCTTTAGCTCAGCGCTACCCTCGACACAAATTGCAATAACAAATGAGTCAAGCGACGAGTAATCGCATGTAAATGGAGCGTCAAGATCATAAATCTTAGTTGTGAAATAATCACACTCAGCAAGTAGAACCTCGCTATTTTTAGCCTTATCGTAAATTGTTTTATACTCTGGCAAAACTTCATAGTTGATAGCCTCCTTCGATAGCTCCGTGTGAAGCTCACGAGGGTTACCCGCAGCATCTGTACGATTGAAATCATAGATACGATAGGTAACATCCGAAGTTTGTTGAATCTCTGCGATAAATGCTCCTGCACCGATGCTGTGAATACGTCCCGCAGGCAGGAAGAATAGGTCTCCTGGCGCAATAACGTGAGTATCCAATACGTCGGTGATGGTATCCTCGGCTATGCGTTGCTCATACTCTTCAGGTGTAATTTGCTGAGAGAAGCCAACTTTAAGGCTTGCGTCGGTGTCGGCATCAATTACATACCACATCTCGGTTTTACCCTTTTTATTGTGGCGCTCCATAGATAGTTTATCATCTGGATGCACTTGAATTGAAAGCGGCTCACGAGCATCAATAAACTTAATAAGTAGAGGGAACTCATTGCCAAAACGTGCGTAGTTCTTCTCTCCGATAAGCTCACCCTTAAATTGGTCGACTAGCTCAACGATACTCTTTCCTTTATACTCGCCCTCGCTTACGATAGACTCGTCACCAGCAACTCCCGAGAGCTCCCAGCTTTCACCTACATTTGCTTGTGTTACATCAAGTCCTTTATAAGGAATGATCTTTTCGCCACCCCAAATTGTAGATTTTAATATTGGTTCAAATTTTAAAAATGCCATTATTGTTCGTGATCTTCTGTGTTAATATCAATGTCGTTAAGTGCAAATGCGTATGCTCCGATAGAGATAGCCTTGCTAGCTCCGATCTCGCTGATTGAGATACCAATACGCTTCATTGGGTCGTACATAACAGTTTTATCGCTACCCCAAACTTTTAGCTTTTGGCTATTTCCCTCGATAAATTTCTCTACCTCTTCTGGATTATCAAGGTCGAATACCTCCATTTGAACCTTGTTAACTTCCTCACCGCCAAGTGTCAACATCTTAGAGCGAAGCTCCTTAAGAAGTGCTGGCATGATATACTTTTTAGCCGCTGTGATACCACCACCGATAACGATGATTCCATCAATAAGCGTCGCAGCCGATGCAATTGCATTACCTGCAATCTCACCCATTTTAGCAAACGAACCCTTAGCTGCCTCGGCAACACCGTCGAGTTTACCTTCGGCAATATCGAAAATATCTTTTGGCTCAAGAGGTCTCTTATCGCCTGAAAGTTCAGTATATACACGTTTCACGGCTCTAACGGCAACACCCTCTTCAACCAAAATATTTGGCATATCTTTGTGTTGCAAGCAGAAAGTCTCAACGCAAGAGTTATCTCCAATATGAAGTTTACCCGCAGTAACGATACCTACACCAAAACCAGTTCCGAAAGTGTAACCGATCAAGTTCTTAAATCTTTTAGGGCTACCTGCCGCAGCAAGTTTACGATTTACCTCAGGTAGTGTACCTCCGATAGCCTCACCATAAGCGAAAAGATCACCATCATTATTAATGTATACAGGCAAGTTAAATCTTTCAGACAAGAAAGGCCCCAAAGCAACACCATCTCTGAATGATGGGAAGTTTGGAAGGTATCCACCAATAATTCCATTAGGATAATCCGCAGGTCCAGGGAACGCAAAACTAATAGCAACTGGAGCTGCTGGAAGTTGGCTAATTATATGCTCGAATCCATCGACCATAGATTGAAGACAAGCGTCAAGATCGTGAGAATTAGCTGGAGTAGAATATGGCTCCACAATAAAGTCATTTGATCGGATAGCTCCAAATACAAAGTTTGTTCCTCCTGCATCTAGCGTTACAACGATGCGGTTGTCATGTTTATACATACTGTTATAGTTTAAGGTTTATAAGGTTAACAAAACTCTCATCGTTGGACATTTTTACTTGAAAAACACCCAACGATATGATTACATAGCTTAAGTTTGCACTAAGTTACAACAAATTTTAAAATTAACCTAATAAATCAGAAAATAAATAAAAAATAATTAAACAACCATATTGTATATCAACCGCTTACCATACCTCACACTTTACTGACACACAATGATGGCTATAAAACAAAAAAAGAGTGGCAACAAAAAATGTTTGTCGCCACCCTGCATGAGAAAATATTTATGGGGAGTTCTATTTTCTCCCTAATTTTAATTTTTGGTTAATAATTATCCATTTTTGATTTTGCAAAAGTGGGTTGTAGTAGCCCTACCTCCTATTTTTGTAAAATCAAAAAGGGGTGGTTAGTAATCGAAAAGTATTTTAGGGAGAAATTAGAACTCCCCTTATCTTACTGCATATTCTTAAGTCTAAGCAATGCTTCGATATAATAATAGTCAGCATAGATGATTGGAATATCAATCTCAGAGTTGTTTGGATGGTGTCCAGTACTGTGATCCAAGATTGCAAGTTTCTCGTCTCCACATTGGTAATTGTTGCTAAGTGAAGTAAGCATCTTTACTGCATAATCCATATACTCTTTACCCTTTGCAGGTGCAACATATTGCGACAACTCAATTAGAGCCGAAGCAACAACAGCAGCTGAAGAGGCATCACGTGGTGCGTTTGGAATACCAGGAGCTGAGAAATCCCAATATGGAACTGCATCCTCTGGAAGATCCTTAAGATATACATCTGTTACCTTTTGTACGAAATCCAAATATTTAGGATCTTGAGTCTCACGATAAACAACTGTGAAACCATAGATAGCCCACGCTTGTCCACGAGCCCACATTGTGTGGTCTGCGTAACCTTGGTGAGTAACACCCTTGATTAGGTTTCCGCTAACGGTGTCGTAAACAGCTACGTGATAGCTAGTATAATCATCTCTAAAGTGATTATTCATAGTTACATCAGCGTGGCTAACGGCAACATCATAAAGATATTTGTGCTCCTCACCGCCATTTTTAGCTGCCCAGAACAACATATCAAGGTTAATCATATTATCCATGATAGTGTTGTGTGGCCATCCGTGTGGCTCAACCTCACGAGGCCAAGATAGGATAGTTCCAACAACTGGGTTGAAAAGTGTTGCTAGAGTATCAGAAGTTCTTAGGATTAGATCTTTGTATTTGGGATCTTCAGTCAATTTGTATGCTTGACCAAATGGGCAGAACATCAAGAATCCAAGGTCATGATCGTATGCTGGAACATCAGCGATAGGATAAAGAGTCTCAGAGAACTTCTCAGCCTCAGCCTTGATTATTGCGTTGTTCGAAACCTCAACTGCATACCATAGAACGCCTGGCCAAAAACCTGAAGTCCACTCTTTCTCAGATGATTTTCTTGATGTCCAAGTGCTCTCACCCTTTGCGATGTTACGAGGCATCATCGTGTAGTCGATCGCTCCCGATGCACCTAAGCTCTTAATAGATTTCAAAACTTGTTGCTCACAATAAGCAAGATCCTTATCAACATCAAGTTTTGGTGTTGTAGATGTCGTGCCGCAACTGAAAATTAGAGCCACAACCAGAGCTACACCCGAAATGTTTAGCAATTTTGTTTTTAATGTTTTCATTTTTTTGATTTAATAATTAGTTATTGTTTTAAATTTATTTAGGTAGGGTAAAATAATTATTGGTGTATTTTTAAGAGTGCTATTGGAGATGAGATTTTTTGCTATTGAATCGAAAATATAGTTATTCTATATTGAGATTTAATAGTGAAAAATATCGCTCCAAGAGTGCTTTTAAAAATATGACAATAATTGTTTTTCACTACTTAGGTTTTACCAAAGAATTTCTACATCTTTAGGCCACTGCTCAACGTCGGTATATAACTCATTTCCGCAGTCGAATGTTGAAGTTGAAGTGTCAACCTCGCACTTAAGCAGACCCATATCAATCTTTTTATTGCTAAAGTGACTATTGATAACAGCCGAGCCTTTAACTACTCGCCACATTGCACCCCACGTATTATCCACAATTTCGCATCTATTCAAAATTACATTCTGAGGAGCATATTTTGGATCTTCCGTATAATCATATTTTCCATAATAATATTCACAAGGGAACCAAAGTGCAACCTGACCACAACCCGAAACATGATACTTATGAAGCATAAAGTAACCTGTCTCCTCATTATCCGCTTGAATTCCATTCTCTCGACACTCTTTAATTGTACATCTTTGAGCAAAAACATATTCGCAAGATGAATATTTACAACCCTTACCTAAAGTTGGATACGAAAAATCACAATCAGATTGTATCAAATTTCTATTATATAAGAAGTATAAATTATGGAATAGAGCGTGAGTCGAACCATTGTGAACAAATGTACACTTATCCATAACCATATTGTCGGTACGCTTGATGTGAACACCTTGTGCACCCCAATTTGAAACGCAAACATTTTGGAACATAACTCTTTGGTGGCGAGCCTCGTTGCGGCCACGAATTAAGATTCCATTTACTCGATCCTTGTCGATACCCTTCACGGTGAGATCTTTCATTACAACATCCGTAATTTGAGGTTTATCCTCAGCGTTAAGACACGCCTGTTCCAAACCCTCACCTTGAAGGATAATTGTTTTGTCGGTTCCCTCACCAACGATTGTGATATTGCTTTTAAGGGTAATCATCTCAGTGACTACATATGTTCCCTCGGCAAGTTTCACGATACCACCACCCGCAGCGTTAGCCTCGTCGATAGCCGCTTGGATAGACTCTCCTGGAGCTACCTCAACACAGAAATCAAGATATTGAGTTGGATATTGAGCATATTTGAAGTCGTCACCCCATTTTTGAGCGATAATCTCAGTGGCCTCACTTTCGAGTTCAATCATGCTAATTTTAGCTTTGTCGGCTGGTGAATCTTGACAGCCAACTACCATCATAGCTACTAAAGGTAGTAAAATATATTGAATTTTTTTCATTGTTAAATTATGGTTAGGTTATTTGTTTTTATTAAAAAAGTCGTCAAAGAATAACATATGATATTGTAGCGACCCTCTCCAATATGGAAGCGTATGAGCACCTGGAGCCGTTGTATAGCGATGTGGTATCTTTCGCTCTAAAAGCTCTTGATGCAGAGTGTTATTCACCTCAAAGAAGAAGTCGTCAACACCGCAATCAAAGGTAATTTGCAATGAATTAGGCTCCAGCAGATCAAGTTGTCCCATCACCGTATACTCATCCCAATATTTAGGATTCTCCTCGATACTACCCAATCGCTTTGCCATATCCCAATTCTTGGGAAATGGACGAATATCAACGCCACCGCTCATGCTACCCACAGCACCATAAGTATCTTGGTGTCTAATCGAGAGGTAAAGAGCTCCGTGTCCACCCATGCTATACCCGCTAATTGCACGACCATTTTTGGCGGCAACAGTCGAATATGAAGCATCGACATACTCTATAAGCTCTTTAGAAACGAAAGTTTCATATCTCATCGAGCTGTCGACAGGACTATCCCAATACCAACTGCTAAAACCTCCATCTACCGAGACGATAATCATAGAATATCTATCGGCCAACTCACGTGTATTATATTTGTCAATCCACGCCTTAGAGTTACCTCCATAGCCATGCAGCAGATAAACAACAGGATAGTCAACCTCTTGAGTATAATTATCAGGCACAACAATTCGGCAATCTATCTCCTTATTCATTGATTGGCTATAAACCATAACCGAATCCACTCTAGCTGCAAAGATAGTCGCTGGAGATAACAAGAAGAGAAGAAACAACGATAAGAGAGAAGCTCTTTTTACAGAAGTTATTTTATTCATCTTTTTTATAGCTCTACAATGCTAAAGTCCTCGAAAACAGTGTGATTTTGAAGCAAACGTAGACCGAAATAACCATCACCACGACCCTCAGGAATATCCAAAGAGAATATCTCTGCACCATCCATGCTGTAAGTTGTCTTGTCACCCTTTACAGTTATAACAATTGTCATCCATTGATTTGGCTTAAGTAGATTCGCAGCATCGTTATACTCTTTAATAACTGGCTTTATCGCATCACGACCCTCATTGATATACTCTGCACGATACTCTCTAAAGCGAGATGTTGAGTTGTGATTTCCACCGTAACCTACATAAAATAGATCAAGAGTATTATACTTCTCAAACTCTCCATTACGCCAAATTGAACGTTCGTAAATATCTTTTGGATACTCTGGATCACGAGCTCCCCAGAAGCAGTTCAAATCACTAAGGCGGTCAAACTCGCCACCCTCCATTACAAATTTTACCTTGTAAGAGATTTGATAATCTCCCTTTAATTTTTTGTCATACCATAGAGTCAATCCTTTCGGAGTGATTATCTCCATGCTATTTCCCGTGACAACGGCAGTAGTTTTAGGTGAGTGAGACTCCGACACCCAATTAGAGTGCATGCCTTTTCCAGGGCTTAAAAGTGTTAACTCCTCAGCCTTTTTACTCTCTGAACAAGAAATAGCTGCAAGAAAAACACCCAACATCAATAGTAATGTTTTTTTCATAATTTAAAATGGTTATTTTAGGTTAATTATTTCTATAATATTGAACGAACGCTGCAATGGGAACTCCCAAGGCTGGATATGATGGATAGGGATGAGGATTTCCGACCTGCAACCCATTTTTCATATTATACCCATTTTCGTTATCAATTGTAATCGAGGCATCAACAACATATACTCCGTCACTCTCACGGCAATCAAAGTTTTGAATAATATTTTTGCGAACCTCCCACATTGCTGCATTTTGCTTAATTGTAAAATCTCCTTTTTCGTTGTTGAGTGTTCCGCAACTTGTGCATGGCGTACACAAAAGCAGTCGCCCCTGTGGCACAGCACTCTTATAAGAGGCTAAAAGCTCCTCTGCCATAGCGTTCCACTCTGTAAAATCGAGGGGCATCTCCAAATCTCGGAAATCATTCAATCCAAGCATCACAACCAAAAATTGAGGTGCATCCAGCCCCCACATATCTAAATATTTAGCAAAGTCAAATCTCCATGCCTCAGGTTTTTCTACTCTTTGCCAACGCTTTCCACTCCAAAGAATATAATATTTTTCTGAGCTATCATACATCATATCACCCTTTTGCGGAGCCTCTCGCTTTCCATCCTCACCAAATCCACTTGCATCATAACCATCACAATTATATCGAATTGAAAAGTCAGCCTTTGGATTTTTTTTAAGCTCAACTACAGTTTTCCAAAATCCACTATTCCCCCAATATCTGTACTCACCCTCAGGCTGATAATAAGGATTATAAAAAAGACTCTCACCAGGCATATCAGAGAAATATTTCGCTAAAGTCCAGCCTCCACGACCCTCATAAAATTGACCTGCATACTCAGGTACCTCACGAGTTCCAATTAATTTAACATTTGGAATATATCCACTCTCCAAAAATGCACTTTTGAAGTAATTACCCTTTGTAAAACTATCACCTAAAAACTGCACACGAACCTCTTGCTCTCCCGTAAAAGGTTTCCCCGCAACAATCTCAGAGGTGGCACTATCAACGACACTAAAATCAATAAGCGAGACCATTTCAATCTCGATACTCTCACCCGAAACAGGTTTGTCGACAACCCCTTTTTTCTCTGTGTGTCCTCCCGTAGCATACCCCGCAGAGCCGCCAAAACGCACAGTGACATCGCCTAAAGTTGGTCGCTTTAGGAACGTCTGCACATACATCTCATTTGCCACACCCTCAAGCATATATTGCTTTGATGGAAGCGTAATCTCATTTTGGAAACTCTGAGCGTGAGTCCCAAAAGAAGATGCGAGAAAAATAAGAGGTAAAACTAGTCGAATTATCTTCATTTAGTCAGGTTAAAAGTGTAATTTTAATATTTTGGAAACTCTTTTATTTTTCATCCATTAAGTCAACGATTCACAAAAAAAAGAGGCAAGAGCTTCAATAACCTCTAAGTTGTGAAGAGTTAGTCAGTTACAAATATAGGTAAAAACTTTTGAATAAAAAAACTTTTTAAGCCAAAATCTATTCACATTTCTGCTCTTCAATGATTTATACGAGACTCTATTTTCCCACCGAATCTCAATAATTACTCATATCTAGTTTATTTTTTCTCACCGACCCTCTTCTCGTGATTTTCACCACTTCCAAAGTAGGTAAAGGGGAGTTCTAATTTCTCCCTAAAATACTTTTCGATTACTAACCACCCCTTTTTGATTTTACAAAAATAGGTGGTAGAGCTACTACAACCCACTTTTGCAAAATCAAAAATGGATAATTATTAACCAAAAATTAAAATTAGGGAAAAAATAGAACTCCCCTAAAATTACAGTTTAGCGCCAAAATATAAATTATTGAATTAAAAGAGATGTTTATTGCAAAAAAATCGTTATCTTCGCCCAAACTAATCAAAAATAATTGTGCTATGAAATATAACCGAATACTACTTAAGCTCAGCGGAGAGTCGTTGCAAGGTAGCCAAAAGTATGGCCTTTCAACCGATATGTTACAATCTTATGCCGAGCAAATTAAGACAATTGCCGCAACAGGACTTCAAATTGGAATCGTCATTGGAGGTGGAAATATCTTTAGAGGACTCACAGGTTCTAAAAAAGGTTTCGATAGAGTAAAGGGTGACCAAATGGGAATGTTAGCAACAATAATTAACTCATTGGCTTTGCAATCAGCACTAGAGTCTAACGATGTAAAATGCAAGGTTCTAACCTCTATTCGTATGGAGCCAATCGGCGAATATTACTCAAAGGCTAAAGCTATCGAATATATGGAGGCAGGCAACGTAGTTATCATCGGTGGTGGCACCTCAAATCCTTACTTCTCGACCGATACTGCTTCGGCACTTCGAGGAATTGAAATTGAGGCTCAAGTGATGTTCAAAGGAACCAGAGTCGACGGAATATACTCGGCAGACCCAGAGAAAGATCCAACGGCAGTCAAGTTCGACAAAATCACATTCGACGAGGTATACGAGCGCAAATTAAAAATTATGGATCTTACAGCATTCACCCTCTGCAAGGAGAACAATTTAAATATAATCGTTTTCGATATGGATACTCCAGGCAACCTAGAGCGTATCATTGAGGGTCAAGAGATTGGAACATTAGTAACAAATTAATACATATATTATGAACGGAAACAAAAAATTATTGATGCTTCTCGGCCTAGTTGTGGTTGTTGGAGCAATAGTTCTATTCTTGCCATCAAGCACTGAGGCAGAAGAGATTACCACAGAAGAGGTTGCAGTAGACGAAGAGGCTGAAAAAGCGGCTAAATTAGCTGAATCAAACCTAATTTTAGTCGGTGACGATGCTCCAAACTTCTCAGTGGAGATGACCAATGGCGAGACTGTAACCATGGAGTCACTTCGTGGAAAGGTTGTTTTGCTAAACTTCTGGGCTACATGGTGTCCTCCATGCCGTGAGGAACTTACACATGTTCAAGCAGATATTATTGATCGCTTTGCAGGTCGTGACTTTGTATTCTTGCCAATCTCTCGTGGTGAGGAGAAAGCGACTGTTGTTGAGTTCCTTAACACAAACAAGTATGCTTTTGCTGCGGGACTCGATACAGATCAATCAATCTACAAATCGTACGCTCACAACTACATCCCTCGCAACTTCCTTATCAACCGTCATGGAGTTGTCGTTGAGGCAACGATTGGCTTCGAGGAGGAGGAGTTTGCAGCATTGCAACAAGCTATCGAGATGACGCTAAACGCACGATAATTTATAAATTGCAGATTTTAGGGGAGATCTAATTTCCCCTAAAAAAAGGATACAAAATTCGCATATAATTTAAATAATGGATACAAATACAATTTTAAACGATTTAACAGCACGCATTCAAAAGACCTTTGACCACTTCGAGGAGGAGTTGTTAAACATCCGTGCAGGTAAGGCTTCGACCAATGTTCTAAACAATGTTTTTGTTGATTACTATGGTTCACAAACCCCTATTTCGGGTGTAGCAAGTGTTACTGTACCCGATGCAAAGACAATCATCATACAGCCATGGGATAAGAATATGATTCGCCCAGTTGAGAAGGCTATCATTGATTCTAACATAGGACTCACCCCATCGAACAATGGCGAGCAAATCCGTCTTTCGTTGCCACCAGTAACCGAGGAGCGTCGTAAGGAGCTTGTAAAGCAGGTTCGTGGCGAGGGAGAGACAGCACGCATTAGCTTCCGCAATGCACGCCGTGATGCAGTTGAGACATTCAAGAAGGCTCAAAAAGATGGCATGCCAGAGGACGAGGCAAAAGATGGCGAGACAAGATGTCAAAAAATCCTAGAGAAATACAGCAAACAAGTAGATACCGCAATTGAAAAGAAAGAGGTTGAAATTATGACTGTATAGTTAAAACCTAAGTTTTAACTAAATAATAAAATAGTCGGATTACACTTAAATGTGCAATCCGACTATTTTTTTTGCTATGATTTTAATTCATTTCAGGATCTGAACGACGTACTCCAGAGCCTGTATGAACATTCGCCACCTCGGTAATTACAGCACCCTCAGGGCCTGCAAGTTGCCAGTGAGGAGACTCAACCTCTGCAAGCTGAACGAAGTCACCAACATTTGCCTCAACGACATTTCGAGCGGTTACATTACCATTCCAGTGCATCGGAGGAACTACCACTTGCGGAAATTGTGACATGTTATCCTCGCCAACACCAACGATATAACTCTTTCCGTGACGAACTAACCATCCCTCCATTTTTGCAGGATTTCCCTCAGCGGCAAAGTGCATATGCTCACCTAGCATTTGACCTGGAAGCAAAAATATATCCATCAACATATATCTATCTTTTGTGTCGTTGATAAATGTGATAGATGCAAGACCTAGCTCCGCATACTTACCTTTATTGTAATCGGTAACCCAAATTCGATCTCTTAGGGATTCAAATGTAGGATAATTATGATACTCCAACATCTCGATCAAGGCATCCTTAGCTTTTTCAGGTAGGAAGTTACCCTCAGCATCATAAAATTGCTCGTTACTAAATTTTAGCTCTTTAGCCTCACTCTCAATAGGTTGATTTGCGCTACATGACACCATAATAACTACGGCAAATAGACAACCTAAAACTTTCATTTTTTTCATTACTTATAATATATATTGTTACGGTGCAAAGATATGATTTTTGTGGAAATTTTTATGCCTTTACTCTATAGAGACCGTTACAAAACGTAAGTTTTGCTCCTTTTTAGAGACCGTTGATATGTGGATGAAAATTTAAAGATGGCGTAGAGGGCTCTGAAAGGAGCATACAGTATGTAAACTCCCAATCCTTCATAACTCTCTTATTATCAATGTGGTTTTTGTCTGTAAAAACCAGAATCTACATAGGAGACTACATAGGGTTTGATTTAACCTTCAATCATCACCCTACAAAGGTAGACAATATTTTTGTAAAAACAGTGGCTTTTTAGCCTCAAATTTTGCAAATCGTGTTTACAAGTATAGAGGGCGAAAATGCAGGCATCATAAAAGACTACACAAAGACAACACCGAGATACTTTCCATTTGATTTGGAGAATATCTCGGTGTCGTTTATTTAGTCTATATGATACTGCCTCACATTACAGCAGTCGGTTTTGCAGCTTCGCACTTGGCTTGAAAACTACCACCCTCTTCGTAGGTCTGGACTCCATCTGTCGGGAATGGACGTTGTAGTATCGCCTTTCAGGTTGCTGCTTTGTACTCAGCTTACCAATACCCGTTATATTGACCGTTTCACCCTGACATAAGGTTTGGGCGATGATCTCAACAAAGGTATCTACTACTTCATTTACCTCCGACTGGGAGTAGCCACTCTCTAATTTTGTAGAGAGCTTCATCATTATCTCTCTGTTATTCATACCTACCTATTTTGATTGTATGAATAACGTTTGCATAGAGGCTTCGTGTGAACCTGAACACGTCCATCTTGCAGGATACTTTGTACAGCATTATATATAGGTAGGCTTTCTACCCCTGCAATCCTCATAGCCTCTATGACCATTGTGTTCTCGATAAGGCGGAGGTATTCACTCTCGGTTATCGTAATATATCTTATAGATTGGGATTTTAGGCGTGCCATATCAATGTTTAATTGAATAGCGACTTTGCACCCCATCTTTTATCATTCTATCGAGCAACCTTCCAGCCTCCTTTACAAAGGTTTGTA
>JAWXTJ010000050.1:0-16176 GCA_044433665.1 Rikenellaceae bacterium | reverse complement strand
CATTCCGAACAGAGAAGTTAAGCTCGCTTACGCCGATGGTACTGCGGTTTTCCCGTGGGAGAGTAGGTAGCCGCCTCTTCAAGTGCAATCCAAGAAATTGGGTTGCACTTTTTTTATGTGTATATTTGAATGAATGGAGATACTATTCTAAAAAGTTTCTGAATTCCATTATAAATTATTATCTTTGTTTATAATAAAGAGCTTATAAATAGTTAAAATGAACAAACTAATCGAACTGCAAATATCGAATGAATGCGTAGATGTTGAGTATGAAATAATTACCCCTATACCATTGCATCAGGAAAATGATGTCAGAAAGGAGATTGATATTAATCTACAATCTGTAGAATATTGTTTAGAAAAGAATAATATTTTAGTAAATGAGCTAAATGCGCAGATAGATAAATTGACAAATCATGCTGATGGAATTGATAATATGGTTGCTGTTGGAAGTGGTATATTTACAGGCTTGATAGATTCTTTTTTTGTTGGTGAATTTTCGTTATTAGAGGGTAGAGAGTGGAGTTCAGAAAAAGTAAATAAGTTTGTTATTAACTTTGCTCAAAAAAAAGGATATAAAAATAACGGTGGAGATCTTCTAAATGGTTCAATTAATTTTTTAGAGAATAATTTTAAGCTAAATAGTGATAAAGCCGCAGGTGCATTTGGTGGCTCTAACTGGCACCATCTTCAGGATTTTACACATCATCCAACAATCTTTGGTTTTATATTCTCAATTATAGCGCAATGCACAGGTAATGTATTTGGTGCGGATATTAAGGGTGGAATTAAGATTGTAAAGGTGTTAAAGCAAAATGCGATAGACGACTCTATTAATGGAGGGGCATCTTTTAAGAATATAGGAGATAACGTATTTGGAAAATGGTTTGGGCATATAATTAGTGACATTGCAGGTTCTAGTAATAATAGACATAGACTTGGAGAAGAAGGAATGGGGGTACCAGGACCTCTGGTATCTACATTCAAGGAGTTGTCAACTATATTTAATAAGTTTCTTCCTAAGAACAGTAGCGAAAGGAGTAAATGTAGTGAATATCTTTCTGAAAAGTTTTCAGAAGGATTTGATTTTAGAAGCGAATTAGGCTTGTATCAGCAAATAGGTAAACAAGCATTGCCAGTTGTCATAAATGAAATAATCGTCAGAGGATTCTATGCTATACGAAGATTGGTAATGGAAATCAAGAGTATCAATGTAAGCTCTTTTGCAGATCTGAAAAAAATTAATTGGAACAATATTATTCCTAATGGAAATCGTACCATAACTAGAATGCTAACCATTGCAACAGGTACATTCATGGCTGTAGATATGGCAGATGCAGCGTTTAAATCGGGGTTTAAATCAGCAGGTAATCCTGCTTTGTTTTTAACAAATTTCGTGCTTCATGTTAATTTTGTAGGAGTAGGTAGATTTGCAATTGCGGCAGTTGCTGATGTGCGTATGTCGCAAAATCAAACTAAACTCAGAAACGAGAGAATCGCAATATATGGAGAGCAATTGCACTTGTATTCAGCAAAGGTTTACTATAAAGAGGCGCAGATGTGGATTGAGGCAAAAGAAGCAGCACTAGCCATAGATACGATGCAGTCAGATGCTGAAAAATGTGTAGATTATTTTAATGAGTCAATGGGTGAAATAAAAGAAAATGCAGTGAAAATTTCAGAGAGTATAGATAAATTAGATAAAAACAATCCGATGTTACTTAAAGAAATATCAGGAATACTAAGTTTATAATTAATATGGAGATTAAAAAAGATATTATTGAAGATGTTTTACCTAAAATAGTCGAGGCTTCGAAGTTATCCGAAACAATTGAAGTTTCACAACTGCCAAGTAGTATAGCTCAAACATTTAATGCAATTGAGAAATTAGATAAAAATATTCAGCAAGCTCAAAAATCTGCTAACAGCGCAAGATCATTAGCTACAGAAACGAAAAATAAAAGTGCAGGGAGGTCATTTATTGGCGATAAGAAGAAAGAAGCTATTGAACATCTGCAAATAGTAGTAGGTGAGATTGCTAGTGCACAATGTGAGGCTGTTAATGCGCAATCTGTAATATTTGAGAATAATAAGAAAATGGCAGAATCTATTCGCTATCTTTTTGGACTAGGGATGATGAATATTGCAGCTAACCGTACGGTTGTTCGAGAGCTTGAGTTGAGATTGCGAAATGCTACAGAGAATGAGTTAAGCGAATTAGCGAGGCAAGAGTTGATAAGCACTATAAATCAGCTTAAATCACAAGAGAATATTGTTTCTCGTTTGGAGAGTCATAAAAAGAAGATTGTAGAATTGGAAGAAACTATAATGATGATTAATAATAAAATTGGCATTATAGAGGAGGATTTAAAAGGTTTCATGAGTGATGCTACACAGTTTCAAATAGAAACCAACAGGCTTCAAGTCGATAGGTTCGAACAATTGACCGCTGTTATGAATGGTAGATTTGTTGAAATAGAAAAAAAATTATTCAAATCTGATAATGCTTTTTTACAATCAAAACTTTACAAGATAGCAATAGGTGTAATATCTATTATTGCTCTTTTGTGTTCTTTAATCTTTTAGAGGTATTACCAAAAAAATAGGTGTTTATTGAAGTTTGTCTCAATAAACACCTATTTTAGTTAATGGATTTGGTGAAGAGTTGAATCCATTATTTTTTATGATATTTCGTTATTCGGCTGTTGTGGTTTGCGCGTCGGGGGTTGACTCTGAATTATCTTTTGTGTCGATGTCAGAGTCGAACTTGACATTGTATACTAAACTCTCTAATGCGTGTAGATAGTTGCGTTTGCCATATTTTGGTGAGTAGACGTAGCAATCTACCGTGAATACTTTGTTCGTCTGCTCGTCGATCGTTGAGTAGCTTACGTATGGGCCACCCATGAAATCACCCATTACATCCCACCAGCCTCGCATTTCAACCCATAAGCGACCTTCAATGCGGATTGGTCGGTATTGTTGCGAAATCTCCGTAAATGTCGTCATATATGAGCCGTCCGATGGGCCAGGTATGCGCGAGGTGAAGAGATTGCGTGCATCTACTAGATTCTCTTCCGATAACGACGCTATGCCAAACTCAGCAGGGTAGCTATAGATTATCACGCCTTGACTCGCTACCGCATGCTCGAATGAGATCCATAACATATCTTCGCTATCTTGACGAACTGTGTAGCCTGTCGGGATTTTCATCTCAACACCAAATTTTTCAACTATCGTTTTATTGATGTTCTCAGCTCCGAATTGTTGCGCAAAAGTGATTGAACGATCTCGCTCCGCAATCTCGAATCCCTTGATTAGGCTCTCTCGGTGTGCAGATACATATTCTGTCGCAGACTCGATGTCGGGTGCTTGGAGTGTCATGATAATTTGTGGCGTTGCCTTTACATCGTAGCGTACCGAGATTGAGGGCTCCGAAATGTGTGGTTGGATATTTACCTCCAAGATATTGCGGTGACGTGCAACAATGCCTGTGTAACTTTGGTTGGTAACTCGTAGAACATCGAAATATGACTCCTCTTGATTTAAGTAGGGGATATAACCCGAAAGAACCGTGCGTAGGGTATCTCCCAACTGTGTCTCCCACTCTGGTTGGTTGCAAATTACAACTAACTCATAAGGAGAACCCTGTGAATTTACTTTGTGTGAAGCCGCTGAGCGGAGTGCATCACATGCGCTGAAACTTACTACAATCAGTAAGCCTGCTAGAATCTGTTTGAAAATTTTCATTGTTTACACGCTATTTAGTTACAAATTAATTTTATCTTTGCAAATGTAACACTTTTTTTCAACTAAAAAAACTTTTTACGCTTTTTTTTAGTTGTGATAATTAAATTTTACAGTTTGGAAATTAAAATTATACTATAAATATATGAGGATCACAGCACCTAAGATTATTCGACGAATAATGCCAAACTTGATTTGGGAGATCAAGGATGATGAGGGGGTATTTCTCACATTCGATGATGGGCCAACTCCAGGTGTGACTGAGTGGATCCTTTCAACTTTAGACAAGTACAATGCCAAAGCTACTTTCTTTGTCTTGGGAAAGAATGTTGAGATGTATCCAGATTTGTATCAGCGTATTGTCGATCGTGGACATAAGGTTGGAAATCATACATATTCGCATCAGAAGGGGTGGAATATGTCGCTTGAACGTTATGTCGAGGATGTTGACTTTGCCAATGATTTGATTCATTCGGAGCTGTTTAGACCTCCTTATGCTCAGATTACACCCTCGCAGGTGAGGATGTTGAGTATGCGTTATAAGTTGATTATGTGGAATGTTCTCTCTCGGGATTATAATCGGAAACTCTCGCCTGAGAGGTGTTTGGAGAATGTTATAAAATACCTTGAACCTGGGTCGATTATTGTATTTCATGATAGTGATAAGGCTTTTAAGAATCTTAGTTATGCTTTGCCTCGCACGTTGAGTAAGGTGCGAGCGATGGGGTTGAAGTGTAAAGTTATTGAGTAGAGATGAAGATTATTATAGCACAGAGTGCTGCAAGCGGTGCAATATATACTAGGCAGATAATTTCGCTGCTTTTGGAGAGTCCATTGGTGGAGCAGGTGGCTTTGATTCGTAGTCGAGCAGCTGAGGAGGTTTCTCAGTATGAGGGTGTGGAGTTGCCTCGCTCGGAGAGGTTGGTGGAGTATGCCTATGATGATATGTTTGCTCCTGTGGCTAGTGGGTCGGCTCGTTATGATGCAATGATTGTGGCTCCAGCGAGTGTCGGGACTATGAGTCGTATTGCAATGGGGGTTTCTGACTCTTTGATCTGTCGAGCTGCTGATGTTATGCTTAAGGAGCGCAGGCGTTTGGTTCTTTTGGTGAGGGAGACTCCATTTTCGCTTATTCATCTGCGTAATATGACAGCGCTCAGTGAGGCGGGGGCTGTGGTGATGCCTGCTTCGCCATCGTTTTA
Organism: Rikenellaceae bacterium; assembly: GCA_044433665.1. GTDB lineage: Bacteria > Bacteroidota > Bacteroidia > Bacteroidales > Rikenellaceae > Alistipes. The sequence goes on along the minus strand of JAWXTJ010000050.1, from coordinate 11,227 downwards.
TAATGGGGAAGCGACAGTCGAGGAACTTACGATGAATCTATCTCGTCGAGTGGTTGAGATGGCTGGTGTGGAGTGTGAAAGAGTTGAGTGGAACGGGAAAAAAGTATGATAAATATTTTATTTTTCGGCAAAAAGTTATACCTTTGTGTAACAATAGAATGAAATAATAACTAAAAATTTAAAATAGGATGGCTACTACAGCTGATATTAAAAATGGTTTGTGTATCGAGTTAGATAAAAAAACCTACCAAATTGTAGAATTTCAACACGTAAAACCTGGTAAAGGTCCAGCTTTTGTTCGTACAAAACTTAAGAACTTGGAGAATGGTCGTGTCGTAGATAACACTTTCTCAGCAGGAGCAAAGATTGAGATTGTTCGTATTGAGCGTCGTCCATATCAATTCACATATGAGGATGATTTGGGTGCTCACTTTATGCACACTGAGACATTCGAGGAGATCAATATCGAAAAGAGCCTTATTACAAACTACGATCTTATGGCCGATGGTCAAATTGTAGAGGTTATGTTCCACACAGAGAAAGAGCAAGTTCTCTCTGCTGAGCTTCCTCCGATTGTAGATATGGAAGTTACTTACACTGAGCCTGGAGTTAAGGGCGATACAGCGTCAACAAACTCTCTTAAACCAGCTACAGTGAATACAGGAGCTACAGTTCGTGTACCATTGTTTATCGGTACAGGAGATAAAATTCGTGTTGATACACGCACACGTGAGTATTACGAGCGTATCAAGTAGAACCAACCAACCTTAGATAAACCTTAATGGAGGGTCGACACTTATTTTGAATAGGTGTCGACTTATTTTTTTGTTGGGTGGGGGTGGTGATTAATATGAGTATGCGCAGTTTGTAATTGTTACGAAGTACTCTTGATTATAATATCCGACGATTGCTTGTATGGTGCAGTAACCTGTTGGAATTTGAGCGTCGGCATAACTGCATAGACTATCTACGGTGAGGGTGATGCAATTTCCGTTCTTGTCGGTTATTGTGTGCTCTGTGTCGACAGTGCGTCCAGTTTCTGAGTCACGTTCGCAGAATGTTGTTATCTCTGAGTTGTTACTTATGATGATTTCACTCAGTTCGATATAACGATATGTGTGGAGCGGGGTTAACTCGTCAATTGTAATCTTTAATGGCTGATATGTTTGGCTTGGGGCTTCGCTTTGAGTTACATATCGTCCAAATGTTGATTGCGAGATATAGTCAAGAGTATAGTCACCCGTGGGCTCTGCTCCGAGGGTGAGTGCACCATAATCATTTGTCATATATAGGCCACTGCAATTGATTTTTACTTGATTGCCAAATGGGTAAGTTTGGTAGAGATCTTCAACTTCACACATGATTTTTACAGCAGCGCTTTCATCCTCGACAATAAGCATATTGTAAAATTCACCATATTTGCTGCTGGCTGTAATTGTACCCTCTAGGGTTATGCTCTCCGAGATCAGCACGCTGCGACTATTTGTCTCTATATTGCGTAGAGAGGCTATCGAGACATCGTTTTGGGTGTCGTCGACCTTGGTGCATGCTATAGACAGAAGTATGCTAATATATGCAATCTTCCGCACCACGTAGTTTTATTATAAATTGATCGGTTTCGCTGTCGGTATCTCCGTATTCAAGAATTCCTTGAAGTGTCACTTCGTTTTGCGGAATCTTTTCGGATGCGAAGTTAGCATAGGAGGATGTGTAACACCAAATTGACTCTTGCGCTTGATTTCGAAAGAGGGAATATCCGCTCCAAGTGCGCTCGATACCATCCTCGGTGTAGAGTGTGAGACCATCTATTGAGATAAATCGTCCAGCTTGTGACTCCTCTAATTGATCTAGTGTAAAAGTTTGTGCCGTAATCTCAGAACTAAAGGCCACCACCGAAACATGTAGATCCACAATCGCCTCAGCACTCATATAATCAAGAGAGTAACTAGATGTTGCAGGTGCAGAGAGACCTGTGCGAAGCACTCCAAGATAGCGATCGAGGCTCAAACCATTGAGCTGCAATATAATTTGGCTTCCCAGTGGATGCCGAACATAAGAGTTAAAGAGTCCATCAAGAATTTCAATAGCATACCCATCACTCTCGATCACAAAACTCTTATAAAAATTATCATGTTCATCATTGGCAGTGACATATCCACTAACAATAAGCTCCTGATTCACATCTCGTGTACCCATAGCATAGAGCGTGTGTAGATGCTCAATTGTTGTATTTGGCTCCACGGTCGATTGCAGATCAATTTCAAGAGGAGAAAATGAGTCGTAGCAGCCGACAAATAAAATTGAAATAAAAGGGACAAAAGAGTTGCGAATAATAAGCCGCAAGAGTCGATGTCGATAAATCAAATAAATATGCTGCAATCTCATCTTACTATTTATCTATCCAAGAATCTTTTAGCCCCACAAAGTATAAAATACCATCAAGCCCAATTGTTGAGATAGATTGCTTAGCTGTAGCCTTAACTTTAGGTTTTGCGTGGAATGCAATACCTAGACCTGCAAGATTTAGCATCGGCAAATCATTAGCGCCATCACCCACAGCGATAGATTGCTCGATAGAAATACCCTCGAATTGACAAAGTAACCTCAGCAACTCAGCCTTACGCTCCCCATCAACCACTTGACCTACGTATCGACCTGTGAGTTTACCATCCTCGATCTCCAATTCATTGGCATAAACATAATCGAAGCCAAAACGTTGACGCAGATAGTTACCAAAATAGGAGAATCCACCCGAAAGAATAGCTGTTTTAAAGCCGACACGCTTAAGAATCTTCATCATACGCTCCATTCCCTCGGTAATAGGCAGATTATCGGCAATCTCTTTCATCACCGACTCATCTAACCCCTCAAGTAGAGCTATGCGTTGTGTAAAGCTCTCTCTAAAGTCAATCTCACCACGCATAGCCTGCTCGGTGATCTCACGTACCTGCTCACCCACACCCGCTCTGTCGGCTAGCTCATCAATAACCTCGGTTTCGATAAGAGTTGAATCCATATCAAAGCAGATCAGGCGACGGCAACGACGGTAAATATTGTCCTCTTGGAAGGAGACATCAATACCCTCCTCCAAAATTTCAATCAATCGCTCCTGCAACGAGCGACGATCAGGAAGATTTCCACGCACGGAGATCTCAATACAAGCCTTTGGAACTCGTTTGTCGGGACTCAGAGGCACACGACCCGTTAAGCGGTTGATTCCATCAATATTTAAACCATGATCGGCAACGGCATTTGTAACCTTAGCGATGTGCATAGCATTGATTCTACGTCCAAGCATGGTTATAATATAGCGATTTTTACCTTGATTGCCGACCCACTCTTCATACTCCTCCTCACCGATTGGGGTGAATCGAATATTAATATCTAGCTCCGAGGCTTTAAAAAGAAGCTCTTTCATTATAAAGCCCGACTTATCTGCTGTTGTTTGAAATAGAATACCCAATGCCAATGATTGATGAATATTAGCCTGTCCAATATCCAAAATAAAAGCGTCATATTTCGAAAGAATCGCCGTTAGCGAAGAAATTACTCCAGGCTTATCAACACCTGAAATATTGATCTGTATAATCTCAATTTGTTTATCCATAGTCACAAAGGTATAAATAATAATTTGCATTTTAAAGATAAAAATATGTCAATAATTGTTTTTCCATACTTAATAGAGATAAAATGGGTGATACTTACAAATTTTTAACTATTTTTGTCTCGAAATTTAATAATTTAGTAAAATGGAATTAAAAGATATTCTTGCAATCTCTGGTCAACCAGGTCTTTATAAATTTGTTGCACAAGCTGCACGTGGCGTAATCGTTGAATCTTTGCTTGATGGTCGTCGTTCAAATGCCTCAGCCAATGCACGAGTTAGCACACTTACCGAAATCTCAATGTTCACCGAGGAGGAGGATGTAGCTTTGGCTGATGTTTTTACAAATATCTATAAATATACCGACGGCAAAGAGGCAATCTCACACAAAGAGTCTAACGATAAGATCGTTGAAGCATTTGCGGCAGTATTGCCAAACTTCGACCGTGACCGTGTACACGTATCAGATATGAAGAAGTGCTTCGCATGGTATAACATCCTAGTTAAGGCAGGTTTCACATCATTCGAACTTCCAAAAGATCCAAGCGATCAAGAGTAGATAGATCAATGAAGATTTCCAATATTGAGCTGGGTGAGAACCCACTCTTTTTGGCACCTATGGAGGATGTCACCGACCCGTCGTTTCGCTACATGTGCAAACGATTTGGAGCCGATGTTGTCTACACCGAGTTTATTTCAGCCGATGGATTGATCCGTGATGCGTGGAAATCACGAGCAAAATTAAATATCGAGGATGGTGAGCGCCCCGTAGGAATCCAAATCTACGGTCACTTAATCGAACCTATGGTCGAAGCAGCTCGCATAGCCGAGAGTGCTTCACCCGATATAATAGATATAAACTTCGGCTGTCCTGTAAAAAAGATCGCTGGACGAGGTGCAGGCTCAGGAATGATGCGTGATGTACCGCTTATGGTTGAGATGACTCGCCAAATTGTCCAAGCAGTCAAAACTCCCGTGACGGTCAAAACCCGATTGGGATGGGATGAGGAGTCGAAAAATATCGAAGAGATAGCCATGCGCCTGCAAGATGTCGGTATCTCAGCGCTAACGATACATGGACGCACACGAGCACAAATGTATAAAGGTGAAGCCGACTGGAGTTTGATAGGAGCGGTAAAGAACAATCCACTCATCAACATCCCTATTATCGGAAATGGAGATGTTTCTTCGGCGGAGTCAGCCAAAGCGATGTTCGACAACTACGGAGTAGATGGAGTAATGATAGGCAGAGCCACCTATGGCAGACCTTGGATCTTCCGAGAGATAAAACACTTCTTGGCCACAGGAGAGCTTATGGAGCAACCATCAGTCATTGAACGAGTAGCAATAGCCAAAGAACACCTAGCCAAATCTCTTGAAGTAAAGGGCGATAAGGTTGGTATCTTAGAGATGCGTCGTCACCTATCAAACTACTTTAAAGGTTTACCAAACTTCAAGGAGACACGTTTAAAACTCGTCACCTTGAATGACCCAGCAGCCTTGTTCGAGGTTATAGATTTCATCGGGGAGCAGTGGGGAGGTTTTGATCTAAGTGAGCAAATTCCCGCACCACTTTCGCACGACATGTAAGACTAGGAGTAATAGAAATGTTGCTTTATAAGTTTGAGGATCAATTTAATTGGGGATTAGTTAATTCAATTTAGGAATCAATTCAGAATATGAGGAATCAATTGAGGATTTGGTGTACCAATTCAATTTGAAGAGTATCAATTCAGAAAAAAGTTTGGATATTCAAAAAAATCCCCTATATTTGCAGTCGCTAAGAAATTTAGCCCAGGTGGTGAAATTGGTAGACACGCTACTTTGAGGGGGTAGTGAACATTGGTTCGTGTGAGTTCGAGTCTCGTCCTGGGCACAGTATAAAACGCTAATAATCTGATTGATAGGTTATTGGCGTTTTTGCTTTTCTATTTTTGTCAGCAAAACGTCAGTATTTTTACAAGGGCAATAAAAAAGCACCCGCTAAACACTATTGTTTTGCTGAGTGCTGCGCATATCGAGGAAGTTTTATGCGTCTTGATTTACCCAAAGATAACTATAAAATTTATCAACCGCAAATGAAAGTCAATATTTATTCTTATGGCCGTTCAACTGTTGAGGTTAGCACAAAAGAAAAAGAGGCGCATCGCTGCACCTCTCAACTCGCCGAAGTTGGCTATATCTCCTCGCTAAGGCCTTGTAATTTGCTTTCGATCTGCTTAAACAGTAGCGTTTGGATCTCTTCTCGATAAGCGAGGTAACACTCAGTAAGCGACTCGGTATAGTCGTCGAAATCCGTATCGGGGACTATTTCGGCCTGCTCAACCGCTGCAAGTACCTGGTATTGGAAATCCTCAACGGCTCCAACTAATTCGATGAATCGCCTTGTTGTAGCGCCTATCTGCCTTGTTTTGGCGGCTTGTTGCCACTGGTCGGGGTTAGCGTTAACGCTGTCGCTAATGGTGTGCGAGTACTCTCGCTCTAATTCTTGGTGTGTCATAATGATAATGGATTAAATTGGTTTGTTGTATAACGCCTCAGTGTGGGCAAAATATAGTGATTGTGTAATCTCTTCCCTTGCGATCGCCGATAGGTTTATAGCAACACTTGCCAAAGCCTCCTCAACGCCGCCTATCTCTCTTTGTACGCAGTGCCTAAACTCCGTGCGACTAACTCGCTCATCGTAGTTCCGCAGGGCGGTGCTTGTTTTGCGTAGTAGATCGAAGCATTCTGCTATTTCGGCGGGTATAGATACTTGGTTTGTTGTTTGTGACATAATATTTTGGTGTTGTGCCCCCATTGCTGAGGGCTGTTAATGATTTAGTAAACTGTGATAAGGTTCTCGATACGGAAAGAGCGGAACGCCTGGGCCTCAACATCGAAGTAGCGGAGCGTTGAGGGAGTGTTCGAGCCGCCGCCCTTGATTAGGTGGCCGATCGCTCTTAGTGTGCCCTTTGCGGTTCTCAAAGATCCGTCTACCTTTTCGTAGGTGAATTTTACCACCTCTCCAGTCATTCTCTTTGAAAGGCGGTAGATCGCCCAAGCCTTTGACAAACATACGGCAAATGATTTGCCTGTGCTCACTGCGAGTGAGTGCGCTCGCTTAAATACCTTTGTTCTGAAATTGGTTTTCATAGTTATAATTATTATTAGTTGAGTAAATATTTCTCAAAATCTCGATCGCTGTAGTTGTTGGCCACCTCAACGTAATCCTCAGTTGCCTGGTCAAAGATCAACGTTTTGCAGGTTAGTGAGATGCTTGCACGGGTCAAGTAGCTGTAGTTAGTCTCCTCTTCGTAGTTGCCACTAATTGAGTAGTCACCCTCGAACACTACCAACGTCTCACCCTCTTCGATCTCGGTGCTGATGTTACCCTCGTTCTCTGTTAGCTCCTCGGATAGTCTCTCGAGAATATCGTAGCTGATTTGGTAGGCTGTTGTTGGTTGTGTTTTCATGGCTTATTATACTTTAGATGTATTTTTGTACTGCAAATATAACTATAATATAATTAACTACCAAATAAAAATATACAAAAATGAAAATAAATGCTAATTTTTATCACTTTGATTATATTTTAGTATTATTTTGCTATCTTTGCGGTGAAATCACTAATTAAACTATAGTATTATGGATCTAAGAATAAAAGAGGTATGTAAAGAAAAAGGGGTAACGCAAAAACAACTTTCGGAGCTTTCAGGTATCGCTGAGGTTAGTTTGAGTAAATCCATCAACGGCAATCCGACTATCGGGACACTTGAAAAGATCGCCACCGCTTTAGGCGTTGAGATAACAGAACTTTTCAGTGTATCAAAAGGCGGTGCTTTCACCTGCCCTGCTTGCGGCGCAACATTAGAACTTAAAGTCAAGGAGGAATAACAATGACCCAGAAAAACAAAATCCAGATCTTCGAGGAGCGCAAAGTGCGTACTCTTTGGGACGATCAGCAAGAAAAGTGGTATTTCTCTGTCATTGACGTTGTGGCGGTTTTAACTGATAGTAACGATTATCAAGCTGCTCGAAAATATTGGAAAGTGCTAAAAGGTAGATTATTAGCAGAGGGCAATGAAACGGTAACAAATTGTTACCAGTTGAAAATGCGAGCTGCTGACGGTAAAATGCGCCTCACCGATGTAGCCGACACAGAGCAATTATTTCGCTTGATCCAATCCATACCATCACCCAAAGCGGAGCCGTTCAAACAGTGGATGGCAAGTGTAGCGAGCGAGCGATTAGACCAGATGCAAGATCCTGAGCTCTCGATCGACCAGGCTATGGCAGATTATAAACGCTTGGGGTATTCGGATAACTGGATCAACCAACGCCTCAAAACCATCGAAGTTCGAAAGGAGCTAACGGACGAATGGAGAGAGAGAGGTGTAGAGGAGGGGCAGCAATTCGCCACCCTTACCGACATTATCACTCGTGGTTGGTCGGGTCTATCCACCAAACAATATAAAGCTCATAAGGGGCTGAAAAAGGAGAATCTAAGGGATAATATGACAAATGTAGAGTTGGCGCTCAATATGCTTGCAGAGGCATCCTACAAAAGAGATTTCACAGAGCGTAAAGCCTCAGAACTTTGCTCAGAATAGGGCGGTCGCTGCACAAGGCGGTAAGGTTGCGGGGGCAGCTCGCAAAGAGTTGGAGCGTAGCACTGGCAAATCTGCTATATCACCGCTCAATGCTAAGGGATTATCGGCTCGTAACGTTGAGGCTATCGAGGAGAGTTCTGTTGTTGAGGAGTAACAAGGCCAAAAGAGGCTGTTTTACCGCCTTTTTCTCCATGGTTAAACACCTTTACCGCCTCGATGGCGTTGAGGCTTAGTATACGCCCAGGATTGCGTTGAGGTGTAATAATCCAGCCATCTAAAGAGTAAAGCATACACCGCGACTGTTGAGGTATAACAATTCATAGAAATTCCGCAATTCCAAAAAACTGCTCGCACATTTTCGAGATTGGGGGTGAGGTTTAACGGCATACACCCGTTTTAAAAAAATAGCCCCCGCCTCGTGGTCGATCAGCCTCAACGGTCGCCGATCACTGAAAGTAATGCGGATCGCAGGAGCTAATAAGTTTGTTATCTCTTGCCGATCACTCCCCTCAACTTGCCGCCACCATCTATGCCTGGCGCACTTGCCTCGTCCGCACTTGTAAACCTGGAAACAGTAAACAACGATTTCTATAATATATATACAAATATAGTTATAGGTACTTTTATACTCAAAAAGTGTATATAACTATATTATTTATAAATATCTTTATAGAGTACTTTTATTGTTTCTATGTTTACAATAGTTATATATTACTATATATCAAGTACTTACAAGTTGTTATTTGTAAACATTATTTGTAAACTGACATCATTGTAAACAACCGTTGTTTACCTACTCAGCCGCTTTTTGTCGTATTGTTTACACGGGAAGTGCTCAACTGTTTACAAATTGTAGGGTCTGCCTGCTCAACTGTTTACGAATTTTGACCTTGCCTGCTCATTTGTTTACGCAAAAGGTGTGTGTGTGGTGCGATTGTTTACGGATTTCAGCGGTATTTGTTCAACTGTTTACGTAAAAAAGGTGCCCGAAATGACAAAAATGTAGTTTTGTTGCCATATTGGGCACCTTAATTTTGTGTTGTTTACCGACTATTCGCCCGCTTGGTCAGAACTTAACACCCCTGCAAAGTCTACTTTCTTTCTGTATCCTCGTTGTATCCCGTACAATTTCTCGCAATGCCTTGAGTTGCTTAGGATCTCCCAATCGGGCAAACCCCGCATTACTTGATTGATCCTCCTTGCGAAGTGTAACAATCTGTCGGCTGGCTCATCTCGGCGCATACGCTCTCGGATAAACTCGATAGGGCTAAAGAGCTCTCGATCTTTCAACTCAGAATCTACGTAATCGTTAAGATTTGGCAAGCTATAATACTTGCGGCGATTGTTGAGGTCGTAAAGTTCCCAATTGGTTGGTATCTTTCTATCTAAATACCCCTGGAGCGTTGCTGCAAATGTGTCGGTTGACTTAGTCATGGTTCACCTCCTCTCCGCACTCTGCTGGGTCGATCCAGTATTGTTTGTGCCTGGGGACATCGGGAGTACCGTCGATCTATACATCCCGCACATTAAACCCCTTGTCTCGTAGATTTTGCACATTCTTGCGAGGGTCTGAGGTCTTGCAATGCTGCATTAATTGGTGAGAGGTGTGTCTTTGCCCATTCGACAAAATACGAAAGATCTTGAATTGTAACTGCGGCAAGAGATATTTGTTTCCCTTGTAACTCACAATTGGAAATACGAACTTATCTTGCTCAATCGGGATCTCGGTATTTTTATTATCTTTCATATCGCTACACCTCCCTTGTTTCAATTAAAGCCTCAACGTCCGATTTGTGATAGCGAACAAGCCCGCCAAACTTTACGGGCATAAGATAACCCAACTTGCCCCAACGGTGCAGGGTTGTGCGGTCTACGCTTAAAATAGCGGCCACCTGCTTAACAGTGTAGTAAACATCTTTGGGGTGCAACCCGACTTCGGTTCTTACCTGCTCAATCGCTCGCTCTAATAGTTCGCTGGCAAACTTGCGAAGCTCCGACTGCCTAAGAGTGATATTTACATCGGCACTCAACTCCGATACATTTATACTTGTCATATTAATAAGATTTAATACAACATAACCCTGCGCACTGATTTTGTTGTGATTTGTTGAGTACAAAGGTATGGCCGAAAAATAGTTGTGCGGTTGCGGGCGGTTGCGAGGTAGTTGCGGCAACCTCCGACAATTAAAAAAGAGAGCTTACGCCCTCTTTCTCTATTGTTTTATCTGCTTACAGATCTTTGTTATTTCCCCTCAATAGTATCGTCGTTCCAATATTTATTGATTGAAGAGTCAGAACCTATATCAGAGTATATTAATCCAGATATTGCCTTATATGCCGCTCGTCTATAGTATTCTCCGAAACTGATTACCTTGGCCTTTATCAAGGCTCGAATAGTGATATAGGCCTTTTTACCTCGCTTACCTTGCATTGTCTGCCTAATGGTCTCTTTAGCTTGCTCCTTTAGGGATTAATCCGAAAAGTAGGTTGATACCTCCAAATCAAGCAAAAAGTTTAGTTAGTCTAAAAATAAAAGAAGGGTATATCTTCAATACCTCTGAGTTGTACTCTGAATGCCTTGATTTTTGTGTTGAAAGATTCTGCTGAGGCGTTTGTGCTACAGTTTTTGAGATAGCCGCTTATAGCAAGCAGTGCAGTAGATGTACATTGTCATTATCTGTTGGTTTGTGAGTTTGGGCAACTATTATTCGAAAAGCGCTGTACGTGAAATTGTAAATTTTTTCGTAATTGCCGCATGTAAACTCATATATTTTATTTATCTTTGAGGGGGTTATTTACTGGTCTAATTATAATTTGCATATGTATAATGAAAGTCAGAGAATCAACTAGCTTTTAATCATCTATTTTGGTTTATTTTCAAACCTTAATTCGTAAAATTAGATAACAAATAATATGAAACCCACATGACCTTCAGTCACCCAGAATGATGAAAATGCCCAACGATGTATTATCTTTGTGTATTCACACACACATTATTATCTATGGGGTCAATATCATTCGATCAAGTAGT
>JAWXTJ010000049.1:0-17152 GCA_044433665.1 Rikenellaceae bacterium | reverse complement strand
CACTACTTGATCGAATGATATTGACCCCATAGATAATAATGTGTGTGTGAATACACAAAGATAATACATCGTAGGTCATTTTCATCATTCTGGGTGACTGAAGGTCATGTGGGTTTCATAGTTCTAAAATTTTCAACTGTAAAGGTAAATAAAAAATGTGAATTAAGGTTTTATTTTCAAACCTTAATTCACATAAAAGCATTTTACAATTTAAAAACAACATAAATCAGAATCAAAACAAGCAGTAGCAACACCCAAAAACCATTGAGCCTAAAGAGTTGCCACGCAGTTAACTCCTCTTTTATTTTTACAGTATTGGTAACCCTATTTATCAAAAAAATCATTGTGTCCGAGACCCGATGATGCGAAACAATAGGCGCATAAATAGTTTGCGGCTTGGTTTCAAGTGAATGATGAAGTTTTCCAATGGAGTCAATCAAAGCGACACTTTTTGAATATTTATTTTCAAGATAGCTAGAATCCACCTCCGAAATTACGCTCTGAAAGGAGTGCGGAAGTTCAAAGATTGCAGTATCCTCAAGCGTCACTATCCGCTCTCTGATTTCAACCCTAACACTATCGTGACTCGACAAATCACCCCCTGCATGACGATAAGTTCCACACCCACCGCATAATACAAATAGCAAAACAAGAAGAGTCACAAATTGCTTTATAATCATCTTCATCTACTCCCCCTCCTTTCGATCATTCTTATTCGGAGAGTTACCCACCTCGATAATATCCATCTTTTTAGCAAAAAACTTGAAAATATCGACTTGAAATATTGACCCTTTAGCCTCAAAGTAATTCGAAAAACAAGAGTTCACCTCAACGCCATATATCACCAGCATAACAAGCAGCGGCAAAACCTTAACTCCGAGTGAATCTCCAAATGTCTCACCGAGAGCACCCGCAATCAAAATCCAACAGAGATAATCAATAGATTTATTTACCGTTCGTCGAATAGCTCTACTTGTTCGAACGCTCTCACCTCTGACCCTCGAAGCTCGAATACCAAACCTCAGATCAACAACAATAAGCGCCGCACCAAGCAGCAGCAACCACCTCAGAGGATACGCAAAATCATACAAACTGCTCATAATAACAGCTGAAACGCCATTAATTATATTTCTCTCCTGCATAAACTACACCTCAACGGCAAAAGGATTCTCACCAAGATATATATCCTCTGGATTAATATTTTCATACCAATTATAGGCAGCAATAAATCCCGCCTTTTGAGCAACCCAAGCATTTTCAGGCGTAACCGAAATTCCACCTTGATAAGTACCTGTAGAGTTTGAAACAGAGATACTATTATAACTATTCCCCAAAACACTTACACCATATCGAGGCGCTATCAAAGATTGAAAATAACAACACGACGCTACATAATCCCCCAATCCCGAAGCACAATGCGTTCCATCGGTTGTGAAATCATTATAATACCCCGTATCAGAATTAAGAGTATTCAAAGATGACAATCTTAAATTTTGAACGGCTGTACCATATGGAATAATAAAATCGAGACCATAATTAACTCTCAATCTCTTGGCACTATCGGCTATCAATCGCCATCTCTCAAGACTCGACCCCTCACTATTGCTGCCATAATTTGAAGCATAGGAGTGAGTCAACAAAAAACCCAAAGTTGCCTGTGGCTGGTGCATTCTTAAGAGTCGAATTAACTGACTTAAATATCCAGCATTACTATCATCCTCCCATTGGTCATAATAGGGAGCATAAGAGCTATATTGATGAATAATTATAAGATCCCACTCATTATCTGTCAGTGCCTTTCTAAACAACTCTCCATCACCAATAGCTCCCGTTCCAGTTTCAATATCTGAATCGAGCCCACCTGCAATATGACCTATTGTATATGTTGAAGTATCTGAATCATGATAAACATCATACCAACTTTTATAAGATGCCGAACCTCGATTTGCATAATAAATACACATATCATCAACATCCGCCCCCGATGCCGCAATTAAATTAGCTAAATAGCTAGTTGCATCGACCGTATAAGAATTACCAATATCCAAAACCCTCAAAGTCGAGCGTCTCAGATCCAAAGGTGGATTATACATCATCGGAGTAACCGTCTCAACCTTATCATACAACTCCTCGATAGACTCCTCAACAGCTGCCACATCTCCAAAGAGATTATAAACGCTTCTCGACAAAACTTTCAACGAATAAGAGTTACTCTGACTCACAGTTATATAAATTCTGGCATTCTCATAAGTGATATAATAATCCTCCAAAACAACACCCGAAGCAGCAATCTCCAAAACTTTATTTGTCTCATTAGAAACAACCATATAAAGTCTCGACGATAAACTTCCACCCGTTCCCGAAATAACCACACCTAAAGTATCGTCACTTGAAATAAAGTAACTATTATAAGCATAACTATAAGTATTAGCCACATTCTCATGCAGCACCGTGTCACCGACACTATACTCATTTACCGTATAATAGGTCTGCATCGAAAACGACGAATTATCTATCGTCTCGTAACTATTCAATTTATTATCTACTCGCTCGTCAATCGTCTCGTCGATTGTCTCATATAATAAAACCCTCTGAGCCTCCGCTTCAACACGATCACTCTCTGCTGCGACTCGCTCGGCCTCAGCCTCAGCACGACCACTCTCGGACGACACAATTGTCTCCATTATCTCATTTGCGGGGCTCTGCAACTCCGCTATTTGCTCCTCTGTAAGGTCCTCATACGTAAATTTAACCTTACCAACTATTGTTTCTACCATTGTGCTATTAATTCTCCATTTTCATTAATACTAAAATTTACATTGCTATCCTCAGGCAAGCTGACATACAGATAGCCATCCTCCTTAATCTCGAAGCTCATCAACTCGGTTGTTCCGCTATCACCTTTATCCCCCTTATCACCTTTTTGGTAATTTGGATATACGACAATATCTGCAACATCACCATCATCTACGCTATCGCTAAGCGTCACACCTGTATCTTCCACCGAGACTTTACAACAAATGTTATTTGAAAAATCTTCATCCGTCAAAAAATACTCTCTGCGCACCATCAAATTACCTGAATTCAGTTTATGTCCATCGAATATCACCATAAGCGAACTATCCTCAGCTCGTTTACAATTTGTATACTCCTGTCCATCGAACGACGCAACGAAATTTGATCTAACAGAGGTGAAATAGGTAAATTTAAATGGGGTTGTGAGATCTATTGTATCTGTGACTTTATACGCCTCATTGAGCTTAAAATCTGATTGATAATTGATCCTCATAAATTAACGATCTTAAGTGACGTTGGAGCAGTCATCAACCCTCCAACTATAATTTTCTCTACCATTTCATCTAAAATTTAAATTAAGTTAAATTATTTGATTAAATCGTAAATATAATAAGACTCCACAAAACAATGATTACTCTCCACATAATAGAGCACTAAATTAAGCAGACAGAGATTAAAAGCAGATTTCAAACACCTACATTGAAAAAAAGATAATAAACATCATTGAATTTGCAGAGCACTTATTTCATTTACAAGTACAAATATATAACAGCAACCAAGCAAATCCAAGTAAAAAATTTAACTTATTTCACCTTTAGAAGGAGTTTAAAACTTCAAATATTTAACTACAAGCAATTTAAACACTCAAACCCCACATCAATAGACACAAAAAAAAGACCCCAATAATAGGGGTCTAAATCCAAAGAAACAAGAAAAACTATCGCCTAAAATTTAATAATCTTTCCTCTATTACACACCAAACTACCAAATTGAATACCATTCAACCGATTGAGCCATCCCTTAAGGAAAACCTTTTGAGAAGAGTCATTATCGACGATCTTCATAAAATACGATTCACGACAGGACCACAATTTTTTAAATAAAGCGGTAGGCTCACTATTATTAATCTTACTGATAGTGACAGGTCCAACAATACCATCATCCTTAAGACCAAGTTCACGCTGAGTATACTTCACACCCCACGTTCCCGAAGCCCAAACCCAATCGACAATAAGGTTAGCTACAGATTGATCTGCAATCTCATCAGCCTTAACAATATCCCAATAGATAGTTTTAAGAATCTCGGTCACCTGCTCCGAAGAGATATTTTTCAAATCATCAACAGTTGGCTTTGGCAAACCTATCTTTTTGCAATAAGCCTCATAAGTTGCGATGGTTACACCCATATTAGTCGCACCACCTCTATCATTCGGATGGTTTACAAATCCGCCCTCCCACGAGAAGATAAACGGAGCTAAAGTCTCTACCTTTGCCATAATTAATCTGTAATTAACGCTTATTATTAGCTGGTGCAGCAGGAGTAGCTGGTGTAGCTACCTTCTTATTCTCCACCTTAGGCTCGATCACACTCGCCTCAATTGCGATATTTTTAAAACGCTTGATTATTGTCTTTGTGTTTGTCTTTTCGCTATCGTAACTAATTGTAATAACCTTCTTTGGCAGATCAACCGACACCTCCTTAATACCCTTTTGTGTTGGCATATAGCTCATTACCTTCTGCACACAGTGATCGCAATCAATGTCTGTCTTAAATTGAGTTGTCTCAATTACTGCTTTTGTTGTCTTTGTTTTGCTTGCTGCCGAGATCTCTGCAACACCCACTGTCATCACCATAGCGATAACTAATAAAATAATTTTCTTCATAGTTTTTTTATTGTTAAAGGTTTAAAATTTAAAAATTCAAATTTCTAAAAGAGAGATAAAAACCCCTCATTAATATAAATTATATCGCAATCCAATATAAAATTTTCGCCCCATAAGTGGCCCCCATACAACCGACGAGTTAAAGGCAGTTGAATAGGGATTATCAGCCGAAATAATTGGAGTCTCCTGATAATAATTAGCAATATTCTCACAACCTACATAGATCTCCGTGCTTCGGATCTTATGACTAACCTGCGCATAAAACATCGGATAAGCTGGCGAATAGCTACTATCTGCCAAATCCCCCGTTTGAGTTGGCAAACGCATCGAACCATTATATTGAGCCGTCACATCAAACACCCAACGACGATAAGCAGTTGCATATTGAATATTCAACAACGTCTTATACTTACTTACAAGCGGTCTCTCAACGGTCACCTGCTCCCCATTTGCACGATTAAGCGTCACCTCACTATTCGAATAACGATACGTTGCAAAAATATCGAGATTAGTTATTGGACTCCACGAAAAATCTACTTGATAAGTGTCGGTATACGACCTGCCATCACTATTATAAATATGAACATTTTCGCTATCCATCTCCTGATCCACAATAACCTGATTAAAAAATTCCGAACGGAAATAATCGAAACTAAGCGTCGCATCATCGGGTTTCGCAAGCGAAAAAATCTGCGTTAAACTAGCTCCATAAGTTGCAGCCTTCTCCTGAGTATCGAAATCGACACCTATCCCATTATCAAATACAATATTGCGTCCAGTAGCCAAAATTCCGATATTATCGGTGATAACATTTGCAGTTCTATACCCCAAACCTGCCGACAATCTCAAAACAGTTGACTCAGAAATCGCCCAACGAAGATGCGAGCGAGGAGTATAAAAGGCACGATCAAAATAGAAACTATAATCACCTCGAACACCTGCAACAAGCGAAAATTTATCATTTGGCGTATAAGTATACTCCGTATAAATACCCGCCTCATCCTCATCACGAGAGAGATCAAAGAGCGAACTATCACCACTTATCCATGGCGTATAATTCTCGACATTCTCATTAATATTTTGAAGATAAGATGAAGCACCAACAACCAACGCCGATTTCGCAGTAAAATAATGGTTATAAGTCAAATTCAACGACACACTATTCTCAACTCCATCATACGTATTCAGTCCAAAATAAGCCTGCTCATTAAAATAATCATAATCAGCAACAAAGGCAATACTCGATCTCAACTCCGACTCAGCCCCTTCATCATAAACAGCCTGCCCCACAGGAGCACCAATTTTAAGATAAGCATTTGCACCTCGATTCTCAATCTTCGAACCATAAATATTATCCTCATACATAGTCGAGAACATCGACTCCTCATAATCCAAATCACCACCCAAGCGATCCTCCTGCAACAATCTATAACCCCAACGAATTTGCATGCCATTTTCACAAGCATACAACCAACGATTCGACAAATTATATTGCGAGGTAAATGGCATATCACGGAACCCATCACCATTATGATCCATAAGATTTAAATCCGTATCACTCGAACCATGAAACAATATCACGGTCGAGAGTCTCTGATCCTTAGTCACGGGAAGAGCCGACGAAAGATTAATCTCAGGACGCAACTCATCATTCAAAAATAAATTCACAAAGAGCCTCTCCGAATCGGTTGGCTTACGATACTCCAAATTAATCTGCCCTGTAACCGCCTCATGACCTGCCGTCACCGACGAAACACCCTTAGAGACCTGAATCGAGTTCAACCACATTCCTGGTGTATAATTCAACCCATAAGGAGAGCCAATACCACGCATAATTGGACGATTCTCATCCAGAATCTGAGTATAAATACCAGCCAACCCCAACATCTTAATTTGACGAGCTCCCGAGATAGCATCGCTATAACCAACGGTCACAGCAGCCGAATTCTCGAAACTCTCAGCCAAATTACAACACGCCATTTTACAGAGTCCCGCAAACGAGATAGTCTCATTTTTACCAATGGCATCATAGCTGATATAATTTCCCTTCAAATGGCTCTCAACAACAACATCGCCAATATTGACACCCTCACTCTCCAACTTGAAGCTAATTCGCTCAACACCATTATTTACAAGTATCGTATCATTCTGAAATCCAATATACGAGGCAACCAATTGATTATACCCCTTAACTCTGTGAATTGAAAAATTTCCCTCCAAATCCGTTGCCTCACCAACGGTTGTATTTGCCCACCAAACAGAGGCTCCAATCAGAGGAGCATCGTTATTATCGAGAATCACACCTGCAACATTTTGCGCCGAAGACGAAACTCCCAATAGGGACAATATAAATATAAAAAATCCTTTGAATATATTATTCATATAAACTTATATTAGTATATAAAACATTAAAATTGTGACACTTACTGCCACGCAAAAAATTATACTAATACAGGAGGCGCACGCAGAGAACAAGACACACTGCTCCACTCAGAGACAGCGAAGCTATAAGAATCAAAATGTTCGACACGCTCATCAGTAACGCATCCAGCGCTACCGAATAGATTATATGTTAAAAATAGAATTACTCGTCCAAGAGAGTTAATATTGTTGCTTTTCACCTCATTTGTGATCTGCTCAGCAACAAAAGCATACCCATCCAAGTGAAAATGACACGAATGATCTTTATATGTTTTATCGTGATGGCAACAATCCGAAATATGTTCAGGACAGCTACAACAAACATGCACCCTTTCATGTTCATGACGATGAACATCCTCTTCGCAACTACAGAAAAGGCCAAGCGACAAGCGACAACCAATCGAAATTACAAAAAGCAGAAATAAAGCAAACGATATGTAACGACTCTTTTTCAATCTTCAAAAAAATCTATCCAACACAAAAATAAAAAAAAGATAATATCTTCCTGCTGACAAAGATATTATCTTTTTTTCAATTAACAATAAAAAAGATCCAAAAACAGAGCAATAATAGATTTATTTACTCTTAAGCGTCACAACCGTGTCACCCTGACTATCCATCAGATGCAAAACCCCATCGACAACATCAAAAGACACAACCGACTCCAACGCCTTAATATATTGCGCCTCGACATCCATATCTGGACATGCAGTGCGAGTCATACCCTTTGGCGACAAACTAAGAACACCGCCACTTTTCTGAATATAATCCCCAAAAATTATATTACACGCTCCCCTTGCATTAAGAGTACCATCCTCACTAAAAAGTAGCGTAAAATTCGCCTCAACAGGCTCAATAATATTACCATTAAGTTGCTCCACCTGCCAAGAAGTAGCCTCAAGATTAAACTCCCCACTCTGTGAGCTAACTTTAACCGTGCCGCAACTAATAACAAAAGCTAAAAGCGCTAGCGAAATAAAAAATAGATGTTTCATATACGTAAATTTGAACTTTACAAATATAATAATAAAAAAGATGACTGCAAAAAAGCAGCCATCTTTTAATTATCTGAATATGTAAAATACTCTATTTACGAAGCAGACGCATATAGAACGCTCCACAAATTGGCTTGTTATTCTTATCATAGAAAACTCCCTCAACTGTTGTCAAACCCTTCTCCAAAGGCATTGTAAACGTTGCAACTTTATCTGTTGGCTTAACCGAGATAGTTTTGTCATAATCACCCAAAATCAATTGCGCCTTAGCGATTGGTTTTGAAGCCAACGATGGATCAACTGGATCCATATAAATATTGTCACCTGGACGAATCAACTCTGGATCGTAACCTGTCAAAGCCAAACCAGAATCAAACTGCCAACGGCTGATTGTAACCTCATACTCACCAGCTTGATCTACAAAGATATTATAGAATCCACGCTCTTGACCAACATACAAACGGTATTGATTATCGCAATAACCACCATTCCAATCATTTGCAGCCAAATCAATAGGATTGCATACGTCTGAACCGATAACAAATACACGATCTTTCTTGTAAAGCTCAGCAGCCTCATCAAACCAAGCGTCGTAGTGAGCATTCATCGCTGCAACAACCTCAGGGAAATCAGCTGCAACATTGTTATCTTGGTGTGGATCCTTGCTAACATCAAAAAGTTTACCTGGAGCTGTCAAACGCCATTTATCCCACATAACGGCTGCGTTATCCCACTTACCATCTTTTTGCTTGTAACGATAGTGAACAACCTTCATTCTATCATCCAACTTAGCTTTCTTATCTGTCAAGATTGACTTCAAACTCACACCATCGGTCTTAGGAGTTGCGCCAAGATCACACATATCAACAAGCGATGGAAGAATATCTTGAATAACTGTCAACTGGTCAACATCTTGACCATGCAACAGATTTCCTTCTGGCCAACGAATGAAACAAGGCACTCTGTGACCACCCTCAAATACGCTACACTTTTGACCCTTCATACCTGCATTATAAAGATCCATTGCAAGAGCATTTTGAGTTCCATTATCTGAAGTATAGACGATGATTGTATTATCTTTCAATCCATTCTCAATAAGGAACTTATCTAAACGCTCCATATTGTAATCAATATTTGTAATCATACCATAGAAATTCGCTGGTACTTGCTTACCATCATACTCTCCAATTGCAGCATATGGTGCAGAGTACTCCTCGGCAACATACTCAGGTGCATGAGGTGTATTCAAAGCTAAATATGTAAACGATGGACGACCCTCCTCTTTACACTTTTTCATCCAATCCATAGCTCCGTCGAAGAATACATCAGCGCAATAACCCTCAGTCTTCACGATCTCATCATTTAGACGAAGTTGTGGATCGAAGTAGCTATTGTGATAGAAATCTGGAAGTGACGAAAGTCCCCAACCTGGGTAGTGAAGCGAAATCTCGAAGCCTCTATCATGTGCACGATATGGGTAGCTATCACCAATATGCCACTTACCGATATGACCTGTAGCGTAACCAGCCTCAGCGAAGAACTCAGGCATCATTGGAAGATCAATATCAGGAATTGAACGACCCTCACAAACGGCAGTACAACCATTACGCATAGCATCAACACCCGTCATCAACTGACCACGAGTTGGCGATGACATTGGAGCAACGTGAAAATCAGTCAAGCGAACACTCTCATTATAGAGTTTGTCCAAATTTGGAGTTTTGATAACTGGATTTCCATGAGCCGACATGTCACCATATCCTTGGTCATCGACCAAGATCACAAGAACATTTGGAGCCTCAGCCTTCTGTTCTGCACCACCACATGAAACAGCAGCAGAAGCAACGGCACCCAATAATAATAAAGATTTGTCGTTAAATACCATAATTATGATTTTAGGTTTGGTTTATATTTTATTAAATGTGTTGCAATATACGAATAAATTTATGATAAAAAAAGCAAGTAAAATATTTTTTTATCATAAAATACTGAATTATCACATCTTAAGAAGTGATTCAAGCAAAAAAAAATCCGCAATCTATTTTAATAAATATTGCGGATTTTTTTTATTATTAAACTCTCTTTTAACGAAGTTTAGCGATAACCTCCAATGCGAATTTACATTTATCGGTAATTGCTGCCCAATCCTCAGACTTGATAACGTCAGCTGGGAAGAGTTGAGAACCCATTCCTACACACATTACACCAGCCTTGATCCAAGCTGTCAAATTCTCCTCAGTTGGCTCAACGGCACCTGTAGCCATGATATTTGACCATGGAAGTGGAGCCTTTACGTTTTTCACAAATGATGGACCACCTACATTACCCGCAGGGAACACCTTTGTAAGATCACAACCCAACTCTTGAGCAAAACCGATCTCTGTTACAGAACCACATCCTGGAGTATAAGGAACCAAGTGACGGTTACAAACCTTAGCCACCTCAGCATTCAAATATGGGCCAACGATAAAGCTAGCACCATACTGCATATACAACGCAGCTGTTGGAGCGTCAACGATAGAACCAATACCCAAGATCATCTCTGGGCACTCTTTCTCAGCATATTTCACCAAAGCGATAAATACCTCACTTGCGAAATCACCACGATTAGTAAACTCAAAAGCACGAACACCTCCGTCGTAGCACGCCTTAAGAACCTTTTTAGAGATCTCAGCATCCTTATGATAAAATACAGGAACCATACCTGTAGACTGCATTGCGCCAAGCACCTGCATCTTTGTAAATCTTGCCATTATTTTTTTTCGAATTATAATTAATAATCTATCTTTGAACACGTCCCGAAGCGTCGCCACCAGCTAGAGCCTCAACCTCCTCGATAGAAGCGTGGTTGAAGTCACCATTGATTGTGTGCTTCAATGCCGATGCAGCTACTGCAAACTCCAATGCCTCACCTTGGTTTGGCTTGGTCAAAATGCCATGGATAATACCACCCGAGAACGAGTCGCCACCACCTACACGGTCAACGATTGGGTTGATCTCATATCTCTTCGACATGTAGAACTCCTCACCATTGTAAATCATCGCTTTCCAACCGTTGAATGTTGCAGAGTATGACTCACGAAGTGTCGAAACAACATATTTAAATCCGAACTCTTTCATCATCTGCTCGAAGATTCCTTTGTAACCCTCAGCGTCAGTTTGGCCTCCCTCAACATCAGCATCTGGTTTGAATCCTAAACATAGCTCAGCATCCTCCTCATTTCCGATACATACATCAACATACTCCATAAGTGGACGCATAATTGATTGCGCCTTCTCCTTAGTCCACAACTTCTTACGGAAGTTAAGGTCTACAGATACAGTTACACCGTGACGCTTAGCTGCCTCACACGCAAGGCGAGTCATCTCGGCAGACTCGTCAGATAGAGCAGGAGTAATTCCAGACCAGTGGAACCACGCAGCACCCTCCATAATTGCATCGAAATCGAAATCAGCCGCTGTAGCCTCAGCGATAGCCGATTTTGCACGGTCATAAATTACTTTCGATGGGCGCATAGATGCACCAGTTTCCAAATAATAGATACCTACGCGGTCACCACCACGAGCAATAAAATCAGTTTTAACACCAAATTGGCGAAGTGAATTTACTGCCGACTGACCGATCTCGTGAGTAGGCAATTTTGATACGAAATAAGCGTCGTGACCATAGTTTGCACAGCTAACAGCAACATTAGCCTCACCACCGCCATAACAAGCATCAAAAGACTCAGAACGAACGAAACGCTTGTTACCTGGAGTTGAAAGGCGGAGCATGATCTCGCCCATTGTTACGATTTTCATAATTATTTATTAGTTTAGTTTAAGTTTATAAAAAAATTCTACAAAAAATCTGCACGCATTGGTGAGAATGTATCTATAACGATACCCTCCTCAAGGCAAACAACACCGTGTGCTAAATCTGGCTCCGTATAGCAACCATCACCTGGAGATAAGATCTTCTTCTCTTCTCCAATTTGAATTTCAAATTTACCACTTACAACATACGAGGCTTGCGAATGATAATGTTGATGCACAGGAACTACCGCACCTTTTTCACAAAGCACTTTCACGATCATCAACTGACCATCATATCCCATAATTTGTCGTTTAACCCCCTCTGATGGGTTCTCCCATTTAAGTTCACTCTCGAATAAAAAGTGCTCACTTCTAGTTATCATAATCAAAATTGTTATATCTATTTGGTACAAATATAATAAAATAAATCTGCAGCTCAAAAAAATAGAATGTAAAATTTAGCGCAAAAGCATAAAAAAAAGGTAGTTTGGTATTCTTAAGATTCACCAAACTACCTTTTTAAAAGGATTCTACTTAAATAGAGTTATAATTCTTAGCCTAGCTATTTACTGCCAAGAGTTACCACTTTGTGTAATCGAACATCCCGAGAATTTATAATCAGGATTATTACCTGTTGCTGTATTATTGTCAACATTTCCCGAGTTGATATTTGCCAAAAGTAGACCTACATCAAGATTATTCTCAAGAAGATTATCCTCAATACAGATTGTATCGAACGTGTGACCCGACTCACCATACAATCTCAATCCTCTCCAGAAATTATCGTGACTATGTATACTTCTAACCGTTACATCATCCGACTGTGAAATATTCACACCGCAACCTGTACTTGAGTAAGCAGTTGTAATATTTTGAAGCGTTGCAGCAAATACACGTCTTAGATAGATATTGTGGAAATATTTCTCAATCAATCCATTATCAAACATATAACAATCCTCTACAAGTAGATCTCTAGTACCTTTTGTTTGGAAACCCATTGAGCACTTTGTAATCATAACACCTTTAAGGTGCATATTTTGACTTTGACACTCATCATACGACTCACCTGTTGCCTCAAAATAGATACCAAGCATATTCTCACGAGTCTCATTACCGTCGTTATAAGCAAGGCTGTCATCATGATACTCTGGCCCTAATGTCTGCTCCTCATCTGTAAGATTACCCTTAACTGTGAAATTATAAAAATTAACATTCAAAAGAGCGGCAGTACTTGCGATAATACAACTATTGAACGACATTACTCCAGGAGTGATTACAATCTGCTCTGGATATAAATCTGGATCACCGAGAAGGGTTACATTAGACTTCATGATAATAGATGTACTAACATAATAGGTACCTCCCGAAAGATGAACAGTACCTCCACCATTGCTATTAACCTCATCAATCGCCGCTTGAAGAAGTGCTGCCGAATCACCTGGAGCTGGATCTACATAAACCTCATAATTTGTGTTTACTGTATATATCAACTCTGGCCAATCGTAAATTGGTTCGAACACATCTGGCTCGGTATTATCATCAACAAAATCATCATCCTCAACATTCTCTTCTGGATCCTCTGGTGTTTCACTATTCTCTGTATCACAAGCATATGTAAATGCAAATAGAGCTAAGAATGCAAAAATTGAAACTCTCTTTAATATAATATTCATTGTCATTTTATTTTTTTGAGTTAGTGCCCGAAAAAAGGCACTAACAAATTTATACATTTTTTTATTTAATTACACCCCACTAAAGATCACCTGTTCTTTGAAGGAAAGTTTGAAGATCTGCTTCAGATTTAAATGAACGAATCCAATCCACCTTAGTTACTGGTTTCTCACCACTCTCGTCAGCTGTAATATCTGCTATCTTAAACTCGAAACGACCGATAGGCGACGCAGCAACACCTGAGGAATACAACAATGTATTTGTAATATCAAGGCTAAACGAGCACCATTTAGTTGTGTCGTAATCATCTGTAATAGATGTCGTCCAACCTGTAAGTGTGCTCAATGTTGTATCAATACCTGATGTATAATCCGCAGTATAGAATTTAATCTTACGACCAACACCGTTATTATCATCAGAGTACATATATCGTAGATACTGCATCTTAACCGCCAAAATTGGATATGTGTCAAGATCAATCTCCAAACCATCCTTTCTGAATGTTGCACGATACTTACCATTTCCGCTACTATGCTCAGCAAGTGTTACAGACATCCAACCATTCTCGATTGATGTTACCACCTTGTCAGTATATAGACCCGATGCGGTCTCCATAGCCTCAATAATTTGGCTATCTCCATCATAATCATACTCTTGACGAATATACTCTGCGTCAACCTCCAACTCTACGTCATCGACAACGATTCCGTCAGATAACAGTTTAATAGTCGCTACACCCTCAGCCAAGAAGTTTACAACACCTGTAGACGCATCAACGGTTGCAACACTCTCATCTGAACTTATCCATGATATAGCCTCAGAACCACCTGAAGTGTACTCCCACTCCAAAGTATAGATATTGTCAACAGCAAAGACATTATACATCTCGTTAGATTCGTCAGTACCTGGTTTATTTGTGATTCTAGCACCATCCGCTTGAACTCTATTACACTCAACGGTTGGCATCTTTGTAATGCTACCAGCCACAATATAGTTATCCGCAATATTTGGAATTTCAAGAACCTGCTCCGAGCCATCACCAAGTGCAATTGTTACAGTTAGTGCACTCTCAGTTGGAGGAACGATAATAATAAATGATGTATCTTCATCCGCACTAAGCTCAACAGCGCAACTCATAGTTACCGACTTGTTTGTGTCGCTACTTCCATCAATTGCAGAGATTGTTTGTGTTGACATATCAACAGTTACTGTACCATTAAGATTATCACTCTCAGAGGTAACTGTGATGCCTGTAACAGTTTGGTCACCCTTCAACGAAAGCTCCAAAGCACCGCAAAGGTTCACAAATGAAAACTCCTTGCTGCTTGAAGATGCAACTGTTGGATTAGCACCACTTGCGAAAGTACCCTCAGTGTAAGTCTTAGATGAAGAGAGCGAGAAAGTTACAGTCTCAGCCTCATAGTCAGCCGAATAAGATCCATTATATGGATAAATTGCATATAAATCTCCCGACTTATCAATAATCTTGCCATTAAAATCAGCCGTTACAGCGTAACTATCTTCAAGACTTGAAGTATAGATCACAGGTGAACCACTCTCATTGAAAATAGCAATCATATCTCCCTTGCACCATGACACACTTAGGTCATCGTTAAGAATAGTTTTAGTTGCTGACCCCGCTGTTGCACTTATGGTCATTGTATCCTCAGCACCAGCAAGTTCTGAAGGATTATCATTAACTTCGCTACAAGAAACGCCAACGAAGAGTAATGTTAAAGCCGTGAATGACTTTACAAATATATTTTTCATAATATTTCTAATATTTTAATATTTTTAGGGCGAAATAACTCTCCCCGATACCTATTTACTACCAGCTACCATTTGTAGAGTCAAAACCTTGGTTTGAACCACCCTCAACAGTCTCATTTGTCGACTCACCAACGGCAGCCTCCTCACTTGCAAACTTCTCAAGATCCTCTAATGAAGCAAAACTACGCACCCAATATACATCCATTACAGGCACGCTCGCCGAAGAGTAAATTCCAGTAATCTTATACTCAAGAACACGAACTTGAGTTGCCTGTGTACGATCGAAAGTATCTGAATATGTTGTACCTGCACTACCATCAGTCGATGTGAAAGATGATGTATTGCTAAGGTCAGTATAGAAAATCTCAACATTATCACCTAGATCAAGACCACTTACCAAAGTAACATTTTGACTACCATAAGAAGAAGAGAATGAAGGTGTTCCGCTACCATAAAGAATAGTTTCATCATACTTATTACTCATATATTGAGCCTTCATCGCAATAATAGGATACTCATTAGCATTTACAATACTTCCAGTTGCTGCTTGGAATGTAGCACGGTATGGAGAAGCGCTTGTAAGTGTACCAAATGTTACAGACATTTTACCATTAATATTATCGAAAACATACGACACACCTGCATATTGGTTACTTACCGATGCCAATGGCACAAACATTATATTATTGTAGCTATATCTCATAAATCCAGGAGCTACAGTAAGTGTAATATCATCCGTATCGCCAGTCTCAACGCAAGTCGCTGTAATAGTTACATCGTTAGTCGATGTGCTACCCATATTTTTGAACGTTACAATACCTCCAGCAGTGACTGTTGCAACCTCAGTGTTGCTTGATGTCCATTCGATTGATGATGATGCAACACTCTCTGGAACTGTCGAGTATTGAATTTGATATGTCTCATTGATTGAGAAAACATCGGTATAATCGTAAGGATTAGTGAATGAAACTGGTTCAATTGTGATTGTTTCTGCAATAGTAGAGTTTTCGATAAGGATATTTATATCCTCACTGTATGCAGTATCGTCAGTTGCAGTCATACGAATTATTGCTGTTCCAACTTGAAGTGCTGTAAATTCACCTGTTACGCTTACCTCAGCAATGTCTGGAGTTAACGACTCGTACACGACATTTTTGAAAGTTGCAGTCGATGGGAGAACCGCAACCAATGAAGTAAGATCAAGTGAAGCATTGTCGTAAACAGCATAAGGAACATCTGTCAAATCGAAGCCCGTTACAGTATCCGCAAATGGAATAACATTTAGCGTAATTGATATTTCGGCAGCCTCTTCATCGTTCTCTAAAGTTGGCATAATTGTAAGTGTTGTTGTTCCCACTGAAAGACCCTCTAATGAGTTATCAGAAAGAACCTCTACCACACTTGAATCATCTACAACGAAGCTCATACTCTCGCTCGCTGCACTCTCAGGGAGAATTTCAACATTAATTTTATAGTTCTCGCAAACTATCATTGGCATAACATCTCCCGAAACTAGAGGATAACCATATTGGTCTGTTAACGAAATTGATGTGATCGTCGATACTGAATCTTCAACACCATCGTCGCCATTTGGTGCCTCATCTTCATCTTTACTACATGCAGCCAGCATTGTAATACATAGCATAGATGCAAAAATAGCTCTAAAGTTTTTTTTCATTTTAAATTTGTTTGTAATTAGTTTAGGTGGGTTCTAAAAATTGCTTTTTCACTCCAAAATTTAGGACAAGAACCCGTAATATCCTAAATTGAAGTGTTTATCTGACATCAAAGTTAAATCAAAAAGTTCTAAAATACAAACC
>JAWXTJ010000048.1:0-18243 GCA_044433665.1 Rikenellaceae bacterium | reverse complement strand
CCTTTAGTCGAGTAGATGTGATATTCTCAAACATATCTCGCACATCCGCCTCATCACCATTTAGCCACAAGAGAGTATCGTCTCCTGCAAACAGATCTTTGAGGAGCGTCGTCTTTCCAGTCTGACGAGCACCCATCAAGATAATAGCTTTTCCAGTGCCTAATTTGGAGCATACCATCTCCCTGATAACCCTTTCAACCATACTTATAAATTTTAATCCAACACAAAGATAGTAATTTTTCGGAATAGAATCCTCAAAAAGTGGGATATTTTCGGAATTGACTACTTTTTATACCAATTTCAGTTCAATTTCACGCTCTTTCAGAATGTAGTGAGCATTCGACATAGCAGTATCTTCAGCAAAACACTTCTCCGAAAGGATAATCTTTGATGGGAGGTAGTCATTCGCCATCTCCTCGATTATCTCGGTGGTGATCTTCTCTTGCAAGCAGATAAGTAGCAGTGAATCCTCACCAATCGAGAATACCTCTTTTCCGCCAATCTCTACTGGTGTTACGCTGTATGTGAGTGGTACACCCATTTTGAGCATAATCTTGTAGACCATATCCATATCGGAGCGGTCGGGCTTAATGGTGTCGATCATATCGTTCATACGCTGCACGAATAGATCCACATCTTCGGTCGGTGTAGCATCCCACGTTTTGAGGTTCGAGCTATCGAGCTTGAACACTTTGAAACCTGTATCGAGAGGCTTTTGCTCCTCAGCAAATAGACCCTCACTCTTTGCACTCTGCTCACCCTTTATCTTTGCACCAGCTCTGCGAATACGCTCTTTACCTATCTCGCAGATGTTCTTATATCCAGCCTTGTATGCCTCGCTCTTCTCGTCTGGCATTTCAGGTAATTGAACACAAATAAACTTACGTTGCCCTTCATCTTCAGCATTGAGTTGCATTACAGCGTGAGCTGTTGTTGCTGAACCTGAAAAGAAATCGAGAATTACAGCATCTTTATTTGTTCCTATCGCTAACATTTGCTTCAATAATGAAACAGGTTTCGGAGTATCAAAAGGTGTTTTACCACCAAACAATGCACTTACTTCTTTGTTCGCAGCATCGTTATGTCCAACCTCTTCAAAAGTCCACCAAGTAATTGGAACCCGCCCCTGCTGTACCTCATTTAAATATCGTTTCAACTGAGGTGCTCCAGTACCATCTTTACCAAAATATATACGATTTTCTCCAAGCCATTTCGTCATTGTATCTTTGCTTGCTCGCCAGCAACTACCTTTTGGTGGTAGATACTCAACCCCTGTATTAGGATTTACAATAGGATATACACCATTCTCAGAAAATGATTTAACTAAGATATTATCAGACCTCCATAGCCCCTTTCCATCATTATCATCATTCTTGTACGGCTTGTTTTGCTCTGCTGTTCGAGGTAAAAGATTCCTATTAAAATCGGAACTTTTCTGATATACGACAATGTAATCGTGTGTAGTTGAGAAACCTTTAGCATCATTGGTCGCTGCATATTTTTTTTGCCATACAATTTGTGCCATAAAATTCTCCTCACCAAACACCTCATCACAAACCTTACGAAGATTATGAACCTCATTATCATCAATAGAAATAAAGATAACACCATCGTCAATGAGCAAGTTCGATGCAAGGCGCAAACGAGGATAAATCATATTGAGCCAATTAGTATGGAATCGCCCCATACTCTCAGGGTTGCTCTTGGTGGTCTGCCCCGTGATCTCCTTATACTTGCTAAGCGGGTCTTTGAAATCATCCTCATAGACAAAATCATTACCAGTGTTATATGGAGGATCAATATAGATCATCTTCACCTTACGGTAGTATGCAGTCTGCAACAACTTCAACACCTCCAAGTTATCACCCTCAATATAAAGGTTCTCAGTACTATCCCAATCAACGCTATCTTCAACCGCAGGGCGCAAAGTAGCCATAGAACGCTGCTGTGCCAATCTGAGAGCCTCGCTCTTACCTTTCCACTCAAACTTATACTTCTCGAAATCGTTGTCGATATACTCCCCACAAAGCGAAAGGAGCTTATCAATATCCAACTTCCCATCAGCAAAACACTGAGGAAAAACCGCTCTCAATTTTTCCATCTCCATCTGCTCTATATTTAGGCTTGCACCATCTATTTTGTTGTTCATAATCTATTTCTTTATAAAGTAACCACCTGTTTTGGGTGCGCCAATAAATTCTATTTTATCCAACTCCTTTAGCTCCTTGAGGTATCGTTCTACGGTTTTTTGACTCTTGCCAATTGCCGTAGAGAGTTGTGAAGATCTCAATCCTACATTTGTAGCAATATAATCAAGGAGAGATTTTACTCCCTTATTTACTCCCTCATTTACTCCCTCATTTATCGTATCATCGACACCAATAAGGAGATAACCACCCTCGCTATTCACAAAAGCACATACCTCTTGTGAAAGCTCTCTAACCTTTGATGGAACTCTCAATTTGAAGTCTACATTATAGCCCTCACCACCCTTTACGAGTAATTTTATATCTTCGCTCGTAAGCATATTCTCTTAGTAATTAAGTCCAACAACCCAAAGAGGGATAGTATTTGAGTAGCCAAACTCTATATCATCTTTGACAACATATCCGTTTTGTACACCCTCAAGCTGCTTTAGCCCTTTGCTCTTTCCTCCAACTTCAAAGTCAATATCACCTATTTTGAAATCAACTACTTTAGATGTAATAACATCGTTGTTGACACGTAGCTGATTCATAAAGAATGTCTCTCTAACATTGCCTATATTAGCACTCTCCGATGCAAGAGTATAGATCAGTGATGTATTGTCAAGATATATCTTATCGGTCTTACCAAGACCTTTTATTCCGCCAGTAGCATCTCGAAGTTGAGAGATAAGACCAGCCTCCTCAATATATAGTAGATAATCGGCAATGCTATTTCTACTCGCTGAGAGCGATGTGGCAATACTGCTTACATTGGGTTTGAATGGAACACTGCGAGAGATTATCGAGAGCAACTGTTTTAGCTTCCTTGCGGTCGAGATATTCAGCCCTCCATAGAGCGGAATATCTGTCTCGATAGTTTGATTTATTACCTGATGTAATCGAACGGAAAAGTCGCTATCTCCAGAAAACGGATAGTATCCACGCCTTAGGTAATCATCAAAATATGCAAGGGGTTTGAAATCCTTTGGGGTCTCGATGTCGTGTGCGAGAATGCTCTCCAAACTAACCGTAGGTAGTGAAATATTGTGAAATAACTTTAGATACTCCCTAAATGAGAGACCCTGCATATGATACATAACTGCTCTTCGGCTCAAATCAGATGCACCTTTGTTGATATCAAGTACCGATGAACCAGTGAATACAACCTTTAATTCGGGGTGGTAATCATAAATCAGCTTTAGCTCTCTCGACCAATTATTATATTTATGGATCTCGTCAATAAATAGATTCTTACCACCCTTCTTAACAAAGGAGTCTGCCAAATCTACTAATTTATGCTCTGCAAAATAGAAATCCTCTGCTGTAACATATAGAGTCTCTGACACATTAAGGTTATCTTTTATGTGCTGCAAAACCATTGTCGTCTTACCGACACCTCGTGGACCAGTGAGACCTATCATACGACTGTTCCAATCAATTCTATCGTACATATAACGATAAAATACAGTGGTTACGCCTCGCAATAACTTGCCGAAATTTTCTTGTAATTTATCCATATCATTTTGTTCTACTTCTGCAAAGATAATATTTTTGCTCAACAAAAGAGCAATTTATTTAAAAATGGGTATTTTTCTAAAAGTAAGTCTTAACAGCAAACTCAAACTGATCGATAAAGATACGTTTGAAAGCTGAAATATTATTCTGCTCATAAAATAGTAACATAGCCTTTTTGTAATCTATAGAATCAACGCTACGGAATGACACAGGGCAACAGCTATTTGCTATCAAGATAGCGTTGCTTGTAATGCGAGCTGTACGTTTGTTGCCATCATTAAAGGGCTGGATATATGAGATTAAGAGCAACAACAAGAGTGCTTTTTCAAACACATCATCACGGCTATTAACCAAAGCACAGGTAGCCTCAAGTGCCTCTCGTATCTGAAACTCGTTGTCGAGTGGGCGATAGTTTGTTCCCGTAATACCCACACGACGATTGCGAATATTGCGATCCACATCAAGCTCTTTGGTGAGTATGGAGTGAATATTCTCCACCCTTGCAACCGATAAGTCACTAAGATAATCGGGATTATCAATAATAAAATCCAGAGCATCTTTATGATTAAGGAGCATCACCGCTTCATCTTTGGTCTTACCTTCTGCTGTCTCCTTTTCCATTAACAAGCGTTCAGTTTCGAGTAGAGAGTAGGTATTACCCTCGATCTGAGATGATTTCCAACTCAAATCTACACCTAAACGGTCCATCTCTTTCTTGCGTGCATTATCTGAGAGCGTTGCAATATTTTCAGCAAAAACACTTTGCAACTTTTGCAACTTCTCAATCTCTGCCTTTGTGAATATAGCAGGGGTCATTGCGAGTGTATCTATTAGCTCAAAGTTGTAGCCCTCGACAATATGTCTATCATCAATCTCCCTTTCAAAGTAGGTGGCAATATCAATCTCTTGCAGCAGAGCGCATATTGGCGACACAGAGTAGCGACTTGACTTCCTATTACCAGTCACCAACAACGAATTGTCAGCCACTAATTTAGCTATCTCACGTCTAACAGTAGCATACGAAACTTCTACTCCAGCACCCTCAAATATTTCGAGTGACGAAGATAGTGGATGCTCTGTTACATATAATAATATTTTCTCAACTGTTGTCATAATTTGTGCTTTTATGCTCACAAAGTTAATAAAATAAAGCTCAACCACCAAATGGTTGAGCTTGAAAATTAGGTTGTGACTATCTTAAATTATCTCTATTATGAAATGTCGCAACACCTCAGCCGAAAATCTCTGCTCAGAGGTGAATGCTTTTATCTGCTCTTCAAGAGCTACATCTAGTCGCATACCCTCCATAAATAAGTTGTCCTCTCGCTGTTGCAAATCTCTTTTTAACACCTTTAACCCTTTGTCAGCCTTGATTTTGCTGAGTCGATCAGTAGCTGCTGCAACACTCTTCTCTGCTCGTTTAATCTCGACCTTTAGGTTCTCAGTCTCTCGCTCCATTGCAGTTTTGGCAATGGCTGTTTTGCGTCTCATCACGCTGATATGCTCGGCTGATATACGTTCACTCTCGGTGAGCTGTTTTGTGATGTAGCTATCTCTATCAATGAGAGTATCAAGTGGATTTGGCTGCGAGTAACTTCCTACAAAGATACGAGAATT
Organism: Rikenellaceae bacterium; assembly: GCA_044433665.1. Lineage (GTDB taxonomy): Bacteria > Bacteroidota > Bacteroidia > Bacteroidales > Rikenellaceae > Alistipes. The sequence goes on along the minus strand of JAWXTJ010000048.1, from coordinate 12,925 downwards.
ATAATTCGGTTGATTGTGATTATGCGACTTTTCTTCATACTCCTTAACAGGCAAATCCATAATCGCTCGACACTCAGCATCGGATAGTGTTTCACCTGATTGAGTGCGACCAATATAAGTATAATAAGTTTGCCTCTCCAATTCACTCTTTGATTTGATGGTGATACCATACAAACCAATGGTGCAAGGTTCTATCTCTGCATCTACTATAATCTTTCCCTCGTCTACACACGCTACTTCATTGAGAACATTGCGACCCAAAATAGAGGTGAGTGTTATGCGCCCAGCATTAGGTTTAAAACTTTGCGACATTCCATATTGTCGCTGACTTCTGTATGGCCTATTTCTCGACCCATTCCAGTAGTAAAAAAGGTTTTGCAACTCTCCATTGGGTGCGGTAATGGTTTTGCTCACGTTATCTATTGAGTAGCCCTCGATATTCTCAAAATACCATCTTGCAACCTCCCAAAGTGTGTCATTGATAGATTTGATTTTATCCTCGATGTAGTCGGGTGTGATGGTAACTTTGCGCGCCACCTCCGATGTAAATGTTCTAAATATGGATTGCTCGGTACTCTCAACTAATGCTCTATTCTCGCTCTTATGCTGGGCGAGGTTTCGGGCAAATTCCATCTCAATATCCTTTGCAGGGCGCAGCTGAAATAGCACCTCATTGATGCTGACATTGAAGTTGCCTAAGATATTATCCGACAATCCGAAGATACCACCAAACTGCAACACTCGCTTATTTATCAGTTCCATAATGCGTACATCGGCAAAGTTCTCTTTGCAGAGTAGATTCACAACCAGAGTGTCGGACTTCTGACCTTGACGATGGCAACGAGTGATACGTTGCTCCAACTCCACTGCGTTGTAGAGCAGGTCGTAATTGACCACCACTGGGCAGAACTCTATATCTATTCCCTTGGCTGCATCATCCGTTGCGATAAGGATCTGCACGGAGTCATCACACCTAAACTGCTCCATTATCGAGTAGTCTCGGCTGTTGTTTCCGCTGTATGTTATTGCGCCATAGCCACTCTCGATGAGTAGCTTGTGTAGGCGACTTTGAGTTATCTTGTTGTCGGTGAAGATTATGGCTTTCTGCTGATATTTATTGGCTTTTAACCGCTGAAATACAGCTTTTAGCACCTCTGCGAGTTTGCGCATTTTACTGCCAACCACCAACTTCTCGCAGCATAAGACTATCTCTTTTAGATTGTCTCGCTCCTCTCCATCTGGTATGCGACCTATTGCGCCCTCCAATGTGCGACATAGAGCCTCAGTCGATGACGAGAGCGTGTGATGATACATCAAAGTGAGGTCATACTTCTCCATCTTTGGATATGCCAACTTTGTCTCCCTATCGAGGTAGTTGTTTAGTTTCGTATATAGCTCCAGCTCCTCCTTTGAGAGGTCGTAGCTAATCGTATATGGCACACGAAACGAGAAGTTTACATACTCCGAAACTTGGCTCTTTAGAGTTCTGAAGCAGTAGTTCGACACCCAGCTCGTAAGTTCATGATAGTTCTCAGGCTTACGAAAATAGCGGTTGTAGAACTCTTTCTCATCGGGAAGAATAGTCTCGTCGATGAACCACAACAGACCATACACATCCATTATACTCATTGTGATGGGCGTAGGTGTGAGTAGAACTCGAAATGTCCCTTCGGTCGCTTGTTTAAGAGTGGACGATGTTTTGTTATCACCAGTGTAGCTCTTTGCAAAGATGCTCGCCTCGTCAAAGATAACTAAGTCCCACTTGATGCTCTCGATCAGCTCCGACTTAGCAACTGCAAAATCGTATGTGGTAATAACGATTGCGCTCTGGTCAAAAGGGTTGTCGGAGTATTCACGAAGTCGCTCATCGGTATCAATCAACACATAGGGGAGCGTAAATCCCTCCTCAATCTTCTTCACCCACTGCTGCACAAGGTTGGTCGGCAACACGATGAGTTGCTTATCTCGACCCTCATACCACCTCTGAGCAGAGATAAGTAGAGCCTCATAGGTCTTACCTAACGAACCCTCATCAGCCAATATCACCCCTTTGAGATATGGCGAACGCATTGCAAAGAGAGCTGCTGCAATCTGATATGGATATATGTTGATGTTAGAGGATGCAAAAACAGGGAGAAGTTTCCCCTCCTCCGAAATATATCCTGCCAACTCTCTTGCTTTAGCATATATGTGAAATGGCGTTTGCCTCATTACCTTTATAATCAATATATCAGCAAAGTTAATAAAAAATGCTGAAATCAATCTAATGGCAACTCGGACTGAGGAAAATACTTATCGAGGAGTGCTTCAATTCTCTGCTTGAGATAATTCTAATTACATTCTCTACACTATTCTTTATTGGTAAATTATCACTATCTTTGCATTAAGATAAACATTTAATAAGAATCAAATATGATGAAAGAACTGATCGAAAAAATTGATGCTCTATATGCAGAGTTTAAAACTAATGCTGATTTACAGGAGAGCAAAAGCAACAAAGCTGCTGGGGTACGTGCTCGAAAAAGCTCATTGGAAATAGATAAAGCGATGAAAGAGTTCCGTAAGGTCTCACTAACTGCAACAAAAGAGGAGTAATATGAATGAGATAATTTTCTTCATTGAAGATTTAGAATACCAATTCCGTTGTCAATGGACTCACGCAGAATACCCACAGGTTGGTGATAGCATAGCTATGCTACACGTCTGTTCTACGGAGCAAGAGGAGATTTTCAAGGAAATGAGTCTTCCTAAGCATCTGCGTGACTATAAAGTCAATAATGCTTTTGACTACTTAGACTATTGTGGTTGCGACGTCACTTGTCGAGCTTGGGGTGGAAGAAACACATCTGAATTAACCATCTTCTGTAAAAGAAGAAACTAAGTTCTCGTAAACTTGACGAAGAAAACAAAGTCCTCCTGTTGATAAGGAGGACTTATTTTATATAGTGCCCAAGCTGACATTATATATAGGTATAGTCTTAAATCTTATTCCTCATCTCCACCCCACAATACCTTAGATACCTATATAAGGTAGCCTTACTCTTTATATCTAAAGACTTGCATATCTCCAAGACTGACAACTCACCATCCTTATATAGATTGGCGGCAGCCTTCGCTTTTGCCTTTGCCTCCTTTGACAACCCTTTTTTTCTTCCCCCTACTCTTCCTCTCTCTCTTGCTGCTTGCAAACCCTCATTCGTTCTCTCAATAATGAGATCTCTCTCCAGCTCGACCAAACTTGCAAAGACGCTAAATTGAAATTTACCCGATGGGGTACTCGTGTCAATATTCTGCGTAATGCACATAAAGTCGATACCCTTCTCTTTAAGTCCATAGACAAGACTAACAAGATCCTTTGAAGTTCGCCCCAATCTACATAACTTCCAAACTACAAATTTATCACCAGCTCGAAGATAGTCCAAAGCTCGATTCAGCTCAGGTAGATTCTTCACACCCGACACCTTGTCCGAGTATATCATATCACACTCGACTTTATTGAGAGCATCCATCTGGAGGTCTAAGTTCTGCTCTCTTTTACTTACCCTCGCATATCCAATTAGTGCCATAGTCAAAAAAACTCTAAAAGTTTTACAAACTCATCTATTTGCAAAACTAATCAATTTTGGCGAAAAAACCATCGAAAATCTAAAAAAATCGCCCGAAAACATATATGCTAAAAAAGTTTCATAAAACGATCGTTTTGCGAAACCCTCATTTTTGCCTAAAGTTGATAACTCCTCCAACTTTTATAGCAAGTTTTCCAAAATTTCACCATTCTATAAAATTTCATAACAGAAATTATTTTGACTACTACCGCTCAAACAACCTCTAATAAATATTGGCATATCAGCACAAAAGGTCATATCACTATAAATAATAACCTAAACCATTACTCATAAATCACCCCATAAACACAGCTGTATAATTTGGTTTATTTATTCGGTATACGTATATTTGTATCGGAATTATACAGATGAGAGATTAAGTTTGTTGTTTATCGGGCACTTTTGATTTTACGTTAAGGAGTACTAAAGAAACTCACGTAACCAAGAACCAATATGCCATTCTCTTTGTCGTGTTAATCCACTAATGTAAACAAGTCTTAAACTAAGACATTTAACTATTTTAATTAAAGTATGAAAAAGATCATTTTTTCTATGGCTGTACTAACAGCAACATTTTTCGCCTCTTGTTCAAAAGAGTCAGAGACAATCAACAACTCACTTATCAACCCTGTCGAGGGAAGTGTGGTAACCCTATCATTTATGGAGGACGAGAACTTAACCCGTGCATTCTTCGACGAAAACGCTGCAGCAGAGGAGTGGGAGTCGGAGCTTGAAAGCGTAACGATCTTTGCGTTCGATGCCTCGGAGGGCGACTCGAATGGCAGCTTGATCGTAAGACGTGATTTCAGTGATGGCGAGATGGAGGTCAAGAAGAGCACCTTTGCACTGCCTGGCACCTCGGAGGGAGACAAAGTCAACGTTGTTGTGATTGCCAACTGCACGATCCCAATGGATGTGGTTACAGCAACAGCTTTGCAGAGCACGGTGAATAGCAACCTCGCAGATTACAACGGTACATTCTCTGAGGTGGCAACAGCCTCTAAACGATCGGACGGCTTTGTGATGACCTCGCAGAACGATGTTGAAGTATCGGCTGACATAACCATCATCAAGGCAATATTGGAACGCACAGTAGCCAAGGTAGCAATCGAGTTGACGTTGGCTGAAGAGTTCTCGGATCGCTACTCGGGTGATCTGCTTATCGAGAGCATTGAGGTGAGCAACACGCCATCAATGACAACCCTGCACAGCTCTTTCGACTATGGATCTGAGCTAACTAAGAATTACACTTACCTGCAAGAGACAAATGTAACGTCGGAAAACAAGTTCCAAAACTTGTTCTACATCTACGAGAGTGAAGTTCCAACTGAGGATGATGAGAAGGTGCTTCTAACGATCGAGGCCATTTACGATATGGATGGTAAATTCGATACAACGGGCGATCAGACACCGATGACCTATACTATCCCTTTGGAGGATGGTAGTAAGATTAAGAATATTGATCGAAATAGCTACTATCGTATTAGTGGTACGATCTACGGATTGAGCGGTTCGGATGCTGAAATCTCTATCACCGTGTCGGATTGGTCGACGGTGACAAATAAGGATATTACTCTAGGCAACTAGGATAATTGTAAATTATAAATTATAAATGGTTAATTGCTTGTGATACATTAATCTAACCCGCACCGCAAGCAATTAGCCATTAATAATTTACAACTAGCAATCTACAATTTATAATTCACAACTTATAATTTATAATTATGAAGAAATATATAATCATGTTGGCAGTCGCAATGACCGCAATTTGTGCATCCTGCTCCAAAGATGACCTGATCGAGGAGGTCGCGACACAGCCCCAAGAGAGTCAAGAGACCCAAGAGGTAACAATAAAATTCTCCGATGACCTCACCACAAGAGCCTTTTTCGATGCCAACGCCCAGGCCGAAACTTGGGAGAGAAGCGTGAGTAAGGCAGCAATGATTTTCCACGTATGCTCCGATATGTCGGGGACTATTACCGAGAGCGTTAGACGAGTGTTAACCTCTGCCGAAATCACGAGTGGAGAGATCACCTTGCCACTGACGACAGTAGCTGTAGGTGGTTTGATCTTCGCAGAGATTGGTGCAAATGTGGATGTCCCCAATATCGACGAGATGGAGGCAGGAGAGATATATAGTAATGTAATCAAATATATTGATGTCACAGATTATAACGGAGCCTTTAACCAGGTTGCCTATGGTGCCATGCGAACAGATGGTTTTGCCATGACAGGAACTGGTATAGCTATAATTGAGAGTACCGATGCCATTGAGGTGCCTATCGCATTGGAGCGTAATGTGGCCAAGGTCGCTATTCAAACAACTATCTCCGATCAGTTTAACAATCCGAACTATTTTAGTGGAGACTTAAGAGTCGACAACATCATGGTACAGTCGGCCGACCTATATAATACGAGTTTTGTCGATTGCTTTACGTATACCCAAGCATCAAATAAAAGTGGTAGCTACTATCAGAATCTCTTCTATGTTCCGCACACATATAACAACCAATTTGTAGTTTCGGCAACCTATGACGCAGATGGTAACTTCTTAACCACTAGCGATCAGACCCCCGTAACCTACAAGTTCTCTGTGGAGAGTGTACCAGGTGTTATGCAGGAGTTGAAGAGCAACTGCTATTATCGAGTGAGCGTAAAGATCAACAGCATGGAGACAACTGACGTGGGTGTTTCGATCTCGGTTGCTCCATGGGCAACGGTGTCGGATCACACGGTCGAAATAGGATAGTAAAAAACCATGAGGAACTTTCTAATAATAATGACTCTGCTATGCACCCTTGTTGTAGGATGCAACAAAGAGCCCATCGAAGAAATAGAACCACCCAAAAGCGAAGGCCTATCAACAGTAACCTTCGGAGTAGTATCAAAAGAGGAGACAGAGACTCGTGCAACAGTTCTACTCGGAACCTACGAGTCAAAATTGCATAACTACAACCTCTTCTGCTATCACAAAGAATCTGACGCAGAGCGACATATTTATAGCAGCTCCGCCTCCGCCACGACCCTAATACTAGGTAATGGCGATTGGGATATCTTCATCATTGCCAACACAACGACAGACCTGGGAGATTTGAGCCGAGAAGAGGTGGAGAACTACACCTACACAATTGCTAAGACAACCGATCTCACAACTGGCTATAAGCTAGTGATGGCACATCACAGCACACTATCCATTGGCGGAGATACCTCCATAGAGCTTGAGGTGGAGAGGTTGGTTGCTCGCTTCGATATCAGCATTGAGTTTAGTGGCGAGGCTGCCGACTACAAGATCATAAGCACAGAGGTAGTCAATGAGGCTGCCTCGTGCAAGCTCTTTGGCAATAACCCTCCATCGAGTAGCGTCACACCGACCTTTAGCAACCACATATATGGAACAATGACCTTCTACGTATTGGAGAACCTGCAAGGGGTGGTGAGCACGATCACTAGACCCGAAGATAAGAACGAGATGAACTCACCAGAGAACGCCACTCATATCAAAATATATGTTCAATCCTCGACCCACGAGATTGTCTACACCTACTATCTTGGTGGCAACACGATAAACGATTTCAATGTAGAACGCAACACCCGCTACGAAATCACAATCAACATCAATGGCATGGATTCCGACGATATGAGGGTTGAGAGTACTCGGATCCCTGGCAGCGATCCCGTGTATGAGATTAGGTCCGAAAAGCAAGAGAAGAAATACCCAAATGTAGAGCGCTTCATCCTCGAATTCGAGTGTGGCGATCAGCAGAGTGTAGATCTTGAGTTTGAGTTTTTGGAGAAGTCACCAGCGTATAGTGAAGTTGAACATCTAAGTCGATTTATGCTCAATAGCCTCTACACAGATCCGATCGAGACCAACACATTCTTCGATGAGCGAAATCTCTTTGAAAAGATAGATGGTTACGATGTTTCACTCAGCGAGAGTAGCTACCTTGAGGAGAACTACTCTCCACCGATATATCTCACCACTCATGCTCATGCCACGGTGCAGACAAATACCAAATATACCTTCGAGGCTTTCTTGTGGACTGCCGATGTAGTCTATTGCAAGGTTATCGTCTACATGGAGCGAGGTACAGAGAACGAAAAATCAATCTACTTGGAATCTACGTCATACATTTAACCACCACTTAAGAAATGAAGAAGATAATATTTATAATGCTGCTATCACTTACAACTTCCGTTGCATCAGCGCAGTACACGGCCGTCAAAGTGAATACCATTGCTTTGGCTACGGGTACGCTTAACGCAGGTGTAGATGTAGCGGTGAGTGAGAAGTGGTCGATCGGTGTGGCAGGGAGTTGGAATCCGATTCTCGACCACTCGACAGCCATTACGGCAGGGGTTAAGAGGTGGCGATTTGAGCCGAATGTGGGTTGGTTCTGGGGTGTGCACTCTGTCTATTCCTCCTTTGAGTTTAATGAGAAGATTGGTTTTGCTGTGGGTGCTGGATCATCGGTTGGATATAGTTGGATCTTGTCGAGACGATGGAACTTCTCTTTGGAGGGTGGCTTGGGACTCTTCTTCATTCACGATAGGTGGCTTCTGCCCGATACCTCACCTCTGGAAGATATAATCATTCGACATCGAAAGCGTGTTATGCTCTTGCCATCGAAAGTCGAGGCTTCATTCTCTTATCTCTTTTAGCTCATGAGACGGAGTGTTTTAAGTTTGGCGGTGTTGCTACTTTGTATTGGCTGCGCTGTCACCTCGCAGCTGGAGCGTAAGAATATTGGAGCGGGAGTTAAGTTTATATCAAAGGAGCTAGAACAGCAAAAGGCGCAGGAGCATAAAGCGCTCTTTGAGGTGCAGCGTGACACGAACAGCAATAAGTACTTTCTGGCAAGAGCGACCACCGACGAAAATGGCGAGCAGATTATAACGCTAGATATTGACGAGGTAGTTGTAGTGGCGAAGCTCAGAGTGCTGCCAGAACGCAAGGGTAAAATCTCGTTGGACTTTATGATCTCTTTGCCAAAGGAGCTGCAGGGGAGTTGCCAATCTGTAACTGTTACGCCGTTATTGCATAAGGGTGAGGAGGTTGAGCCTTTGGAGGATATATCAATTCGAGGTGGACTATTCACAAAGGTGCAGGGACGTAACTATTGGCAATTTGAGCAATATATCAAGGTATTCAAGCCAAACGCAATGGATGAGCAGCGAGCATTTGAAAGGTTTGTGAAACATCCATATCCTGAGGGCGTAAGGCTTGATTCTATTGTTGAGAGTCGAACGGCACTTACTTACTACTATACGCAAGAGGTTTCGACCGAAGGCGAAGGGAAGAAGATGTTGCTCACTTTGAAAGGCAAGGTGAATGGACTTGATGGCAGTTATTACGAGCTGCCACCGACCGATACACTGCAATATAGCATCTCGTCAATGCTCACCTTTATTGATCCGACACCTAGATATGTCACGAAGGTCATCGAGAAGTATGCGGTGGTGAATGACAAAAACTACTTGTCCTTTCCAGTTGGCAAAACTACGATTGTAGATACTCTTGGTGATAATGGCGAGCAGTTGGGTCGAATAGAGTGGTTAATGGATCAACTCATAAATCAATATGAGTTCCACGTAGATTCTATTATCCTCACCGCTTCGGCATCTCCAGAGGGAAGTTTCGCACTTAATGACAAGCTGTCTAAAGGGCGAGCATTATCGCTAAAGGAACGATTAGTTGATAGATTTGGCAGCGATGTCGACACGTTGATTTCAGTTAGATGGATAGCGGAAGATTGGACGGAGCTAAGTCGCTTGATAACGTCAAGTGGGATTACGAACGGGGATAAGATCAACGCACTAATCACCTCTATCGAAAATCCAGACAGTCGAGAGTCTGCAATACGGTCTAAATATCCAAAGGAGTATGCACAGATCCGAAAAGAGCTATATCCAAAACTTAGATCGGTAAACTTCAAGTATGATCTGCGACGTGTAGGAATGTTAAAAGATACGATTCACACCACGGAACTAGACTCGGTATACCTACGAGGAATAGAGCTCCTGGAGCAGCGAAAATATAGTGACTCATTCCGAGTTCTTAACGAATATAGGGATCACAACTGCGCACTAGCGATGATGTCGCTAGGTTACGATGATGGAGCGTATGAGATACTTTGCGGATTACCTCAGACCGACAAAACCTATTACTTGAGGGCAATCCTCTGCTCAAGATTAGGCTACACAGAAGAGGGTCGCCAATGCTTCTTAGAAGCCTGCAACCTTAACTCCACAATGGAATACCGAGGCAAGCTAGACCCCGAAATATCAAACCTGCTAAACGATGACTAAATGAAACGACTAATAATTTGCAGCCTACTAGGCGTAGCCACAATATCAAGCTGCACAAAGCTACACGAAGAGATCTACGATGAGCACATCCAACGACCACAAATAGATATCGAGGTGGAGCAACCTCAGTGGGATAGTACCCCTGGAATTGATAGTGACCTGGAATTTGAACTTAAATGAAGTTAAATAGCGGGTTATGAGATTTGTGATAATTTGTATCCTACTCTAGGGATAGTGACAATCTGCATTGAGGGGTCGCACGCAATTAATTTGCGCAAGCGAGAAATAATATTGTTGATTATATGCTCCGCTGTTATGTTATCATTGCCGATAACTTGCTCGATTTCACTGCGAGATAGTGTCACATTAATATTTTTAATTAGCACTAATAAAACTTCACTCTCTTTGATTGATAGTTTATTAGTTTCGTCAGTTGTTAAATTGTGCAACATCTGAGTTGTGTGATCGTATGTAAAGCACCCGAAGCTTAAAAGAGTATTTTTTGTGGTTGCAAAACGTTCGATATATACACCAAGTTCTTCTATCTCAAATGGCTTTTTGAGGTAAGTTACGCCTCCCTGTTTTATTGCTCGTTGAATATACTCTACTTCACAGTGAGAGGATATAAATATAATAGGGAGATTTGGAAAGGTATTCGAAATAGTTAATGACTCCTCGATTCCATTTTTATCGCCAATCTCAACATCAAGCACTAGGATATTAGGCTGAAATTCGTTAATCGCTGCCACTATTGCGACAAATGATGACAGATAGTGAAGTTCGAAACCTAAATGCTGCAAACCCATAACATATACACTTCCTAGTAAAACATCATCATCAACTAGTAAAACCTTTATCTTGCTCATAACTCTTATTTTATATCTAAAACTACACCAAACTTACTACCTTTACCAACCTCGCTACTCAACAATTTAGCATTGCCGCCATGCGCACGTGCTACAGCATGGATATAAGCTAGCCCAACTCCTGAACCTTTTATGCTGTGATCTGGGCCTCTATATAGATAGTTGAAAATAAGCTTAGCCTCTCGACTGTTAATACCTATACCACTATCGTCGACTGTGATATATAGTTGGTCCTTGCGACGACAAAGATCGATATTAATATCAACCTCTGCATGAGAATATTTCAAAGCATTCTCAACTAGGTTAGTTATAATGCTATCAAAACAGATAACATCAATGTTAAGTTGATCAGAAACCTCTTGCGTAATATTTACCGTAGCCTTTTTATCATTATATCTTATTTTCAATCCCTCAATTATAGTTTGCGCACGCTCTATCAGCACTTCAGCAGAGGTTAACTCCTTTGAGATCTCTATTCGATTTTTTGCTACGACCGACAATCGCTCAACCTGCGAACATAAAAGATTAACACTATGTTTATTACACCTCAAAATCTCTTTCCTGCTTTGATCCTGCTCTAGCATATGATATAGATTCAGCATTGCACTAACTCCAATGAGAGGAGATTTTAGATCGTGGATAATACCACTAAGATTTATCTCACATCGTTGTAACATCCGATCCTTGCGACGAAGCACAGTAACAAAATAGATTAGTAGCAAAAGCGAAAAAAGGACAATTACAAATGACAGTATAAGAGTGAATATTGACACTTTGATGAAGTTAGAGAATTTAATATCAACTGAAGCGATAAGAAACCGTTTTTCCTCAAGTCCTATTGCGATTTTTTTTGTCGTATAGTTATATTTTGTCAAATCGCCCTCGGAGCTTACAACATGGTCGTTTTCGTCAAGAAGATCAAACCTATTCTCATAATTACGATTTAGATGATTATCAAAGATGCTATCGAGCCTCGATAAATTAATATGATTTTCTTTCAGACGCAATGCATCTTGTTGAGCTTGAGTTATAATGTCTACACTTGATCTAATGACACCCCTATCTATCAATTGCTGGACGTCATGCCACTCTTGCTGGCCTTGTTGAGATTTACCTAAATCTGGATGTATCTTAACCAAGCTATCTTGTTCTTGTTTCGATAATTCACTAAACTGTATAGGTGCTTTAAATTTGTATTGAACCTCAGAGTCTGGGGTTCTATCATTTACCTCACGATAAAAAAACTCTAAATCAATAGCTTCATATATGCAATCTTCGATATGTTGTTGCTCAGAGAGTGTATAATTAGTGTAAAGCGAACCTATATAAAGAATCTGCAATATAAATATTACAGCTACTCCCGCAGACGCATATATATAATATCTATTTTTCATTACACCGTAAGTCATTGTTAGTTAGTCGTATGTTGTAGTTGTAAACTTACAACATAATAAAAATACAGACAAATATAATAATTTTCACTAAATTTCTGTAGAAAAAAGTAGAAAACCATTATAAATCCTTAACGATATTATGCTTAGCTTTGCTATAAATAAATTAAAATTTATAGACTATGAAAAGGAAAATTGTGCTTTTAGGTTTGTTTGCAATGTGTGGAATGGCAGTATGTACAGGCGTATACTCATATCGCTTTGCTGACAAAAACAAACAACTATTTAACGGTAATGTGGAAACTTTAACAGATGATGAGGTTAAACTTGGAGACAGGATAGTAACAGAGAATGGTTATTGGGTTTACACTATTTCTGGTTGGATATATATTGAAACGAAATCAAATTAACTTTTAATAAGAGAACCCATTATCGATAATGAGTTTGAAATATTAAGTGCTAGTAATAATTTAAATGACACAATTGTGAAAAGAAAATTCGACATATACGACATAATCCTTTGGATTCTATATGTCGCTATTGCTATCATGTTTGTCATATTTGGCTACTTCGCAGTGCGTATCTATGTCGCAGACCAGTTCATCATTCCCACTGGATCCATGCAACCTACTTTGATCCCCGGCGATAGAGTTATTGTAAATAAACTCATCGCTGGGGCTCGTATTTATGATGAGTTTGATTTCCGAGATGGTGTGCCGATGAAATCTCACCGAACGTGGGGATTAAGAGAAG
>JAWXTJ010000047.1:0-19590 GCA_044433665.1 Rikenellaceae bacterium | reverse complement strand
GTATAGATATGAAAGCTATGTCTCAAATTAAACTCAAATCTATCGTCAAGGCTTTAGGGGAGTTCTAATAATTCCCTAAAATACTTTTCAGCTACTAATCACCCCTTTTCGATTTTTCAAAAATCGGTGGTAGAGCCACTACAACCCACTTTTGCAAAATCAAAAATGGGCAATTATTAACTAAAAATTAAAATCAGGGAATTATTAGAACTCCCCTTTAATATGTTTAATTTTCAACTCAAACTCCAGTATCACACCCTACAGTTCAGAATACTATAGGGGTTCACCCAGCGCTCGGTAACTTTTGCTGGAGTATATAATAAATCGAGCTTATGATATTCGTCGCAGAATAGCCAATAAATAACGCCTTATAGGTAACAGTTTTAACCATATTAAAGCATAATATTGATGATTTTTTGAATTCGGTATTATGATTTTGTTATTTGGTTTAATTATCGAGGTAACCCTTGCTACAACATCGCTTTTATCACACTCCTCGACACCGATTAAATTACCATCACCCATTAAAGTTATTTTATTCTCTTCGACGTTTATTACTCGATGAATAATATATCGAGGTGTAGGCAAACCAATTTTTGCTAAAATAATATCGCCTAATTTTATCTCGTCACCGACAGCTGTTAACTCTACACTATCACACCCACCAACAATAAACGGTAACATACTTCTGCCCTTAGTGAGTAATACAACCTGCTCTCCTAGGGCTATAAGTGCCGCTACATCATCGAGAAGCTCGTTATTGGAAACAATTATCTTTCTGCGCATATTGACTCGTAACAACATCTTGCCGCATCATTATTTGGCAAACACTCCATCTCATAACACCCTACTGTTGTTATGACACTCTCTAAACTCCTCGCCTTTGCTGTCGAAAGTTCTGCACTCCACTGCACACCCGAACAACTTGTCATAATCGAAGCATATCCTCTAATTGGCGTTAAACGATTGAGCCGATTATAATCTGCTCGCTTAATTCTCACAATCGCCGAAAGTGGAGCCGAAAGATTACGATAACATGGAGTTTTTCCACTCCAAGGTGAACCATATGCCACAACCTCACCATTCCCATGACAACGCACTACAGGATGGTCATCATTGAGTAACTCTGCATCCGCAAATACCTCCTGCCACATTCTTGAGTGAGTACTTTTTCCTGTGCCACTCTTACCGATAAATAGATGCGCACGACCATCTTTCAATATGGCTGAGGCGTGGAGAAGCAATGTATTATGCGGAAGAGTGTAAGTTATATAACTCAATATCATCGCATTGTTAAAAGACGAGGAGATGTAAAAATTATCACTATCATCATTCAACGAAACAATTGCTCGCATCCCAACTATATGAAGTTGAGCATTTACCACGCTACTTTGTGGCATGATTATATTATACAGCAACCCCTCTGTGGTCTCATAAACATTTACTTGCACCATCCACTCACTGCTCAACTCTACATCTTCGAGAAGTGTTTTAGTTACTTCATAATTTAAATTATCCACTACCTCAACAGAATAGAGAGCTTCCGCTTCATCCAACTCATCACACTCAAAAGGACGATAGGCACTAAGCATACCCATGTACCTCTCTGGAATTGAGAGACTAAATATATGTTCTGCAATTTTAAACTTCATCATTCTATAGGGGAGTTCTATTTTTCTCCCTAATTTTAATTTACTACGGTTTTAGACTTTGATTGTTGCAACTCTTTAACTGCAAAACGTACACTCGTAAAAAAACTTAAATAATAGAATCTAAGAGCATAGCGACGATCAATAGTTGCAAGAAAATTCATATCTCTGAACATTGCGAAAATGCCCAAAAATTTACGAGCTACAAACCCCTTATTTCGTCTCTGCAAATCGACATTATAAGAGCCAAAATTTCCTCTACTCCAAATCTTTTCAAGAGCACTCTCATAAAGTCGATCATTAGCAACTGCATAGCAAAAAAATGCCTCTGGTGCTACACCTAATGCTCGCACTACAATCGTTGCAAACAATGAAATCGGCTTTTCGATTTTAAACAAGGTGACCAATCGTTTTATCTCCGAGCGATCAATTTTATCCGAAAAAGTCGACGCATAACAACCCCAATCACAAAGCTGCCTCAATCCAACACCTCCCGTTAAAAAATGTCGCCAAGTATGATAAAAAATAAATATAAAATCGAAGTTATACGGTGGCAAAAACAGAGAAACCCCATCAATCGAAACCTCACGCAACTCATCACCCTCCAGTTGTGATTTAGACCACTTCTGAAACTCTTCATTATTAAAAGCGACACTTCGTGGAGCTGTTGCATACCTATGTATTTCGATATTTGTATCCATAAATTCAAAATCGAAATGGTGATCTGAAAAATTCTCTTCTTTCTCTACCCCAAGTTCTAAGCAAATAAAATCCCACACCTTAAAATAATAATCTTCACCAACATAAAGATCAATATCTCCACACTGACGAAGAGTAGGATCATGATAATTCAACCCTACACCAAGCCCCTTAAGAAGCACAGGACGTTCAACTCCAGCTCGCCCGACAAGCTCCAACAGCTTACCAAGCACCTCTACATGATGTTTACGATACTGCTTATTTAGCAAAACCATCTGATGCAATCGCAACGCTTTATTCCGCTCGGGACGCATAGACATGGGCAATTTCTCAATAGCCACAGAAATTATTCCAAGCAAAGTCTGCTGCTTCGCAAGTTGCAAAACCTCATCCCAATCAACCCCCTGCGCAAAGAGAGAGAGATTGAGCTCTCTACCCCACAATCCGCAACGGGTTAACTCAAGCATTTGTTCTTTTGATAACTCCATACGACAATCTCTACGCTTCAACCAAACCCACCTCGATCCAGCTCTGCGCTACACTCGAAGCATCCGTCATGGCTCTCTCTTGGTCAATTTCATACTTTGAGACCAAAAGTGCAGCAAGTTGCTCAATAGTAAAATCACTATCTACAACCTCCTGCCACAAATAGGCAGCCGACTCATTGAGCGAGATCAATTTATTAAAATTAACCTGCGCAATCGACTCTCCACCAACTATCATCTCTCCTGCAACACTACGCAGGGTAAAACCATCTATTATTCTCATAATCTTATAATTTGAACAAATATGTAGCTTTTCATTTTTTTTGAACACTACATATTCATTTTTTACATAGCATTCAGCAAATATAATCATTTTTAATTCTTAAATTCATATGGGGAGTTCTATTTTCTCCCTAATTTTAATTTTTGGTTAATAATTATCCATTTTTGATTTTGCAAAAGTGGGTTGTAGTAGCTCTACCACCTATTTTTGTAAAATCAAAAAGGGGTGGTTAGTAATCGAAAAGTATTTTAGGGAGAAATTAGAACTCCCCAATATTTGTTTGTTTTAACATGGATACTGAAACCCTCTTAATAGAAAACAAAGTGAGCACAATACCACTATACAAAACTACGAAAGATAACGCACAATACCAAATAATTCAGAGCCATGAAATGGGCGTAAAATTCGAAATATACACTAAGTATACCCTGAAAATTTATACTAACAAAATGAGATAACAAGCAAAAAAAAATGGAGCACCGAAGCGCTCCATTAATAAAAAATGTCGTTTTTAAAATTCGATTATAAAGTTGTTGGCTCCTCATAAGCCTCCATAAACTCTAAGAATGCTGCACGATCTTTGAAGTGATACATCCAATAGATCTTGATATATCCATCGTGACGAGAAACAACATTGTAGAATTTAAGGTCGAAATATGTAAGAGTATGATTGCTATATCCAACCTCCTCTGAATATCCAAATGTTACGCAATCCTCATCGTCCATCTCACCTGTGTAATCATAGTTGAATACTTGAGGGCCAAATCCAGCAGCATAATATTGAGTGTATGTACTTGGGGCATTCGATCCAGTTTTGCCATAATAATCTCCATAAACACTTGTTGCATACTCATTTGTACCATCATTGATTGTACGAGCAGTTGAGAAGTGGTGGTAAATTGAGGCATCATCATCATTGGTACCCTCTACAGGATCCAACTCAGCTTTAAAGGCGAAATATTTATAATCGTCAGAAAGCGACTGTGTTGAGTTCCTGATATAAATAGCCTCACTAGATGGAGTTAAAATCATACAGTCGCCATCCTCCGATAGTGCTGCTGTAGCTCCATATGAAGATGATTGATAGGTAAATCCAAGTGTTGTGAAAGCATCAACACTGATTGCCTCGCTAAAATCAACACAAAGAATACCCTCTGGAGCAACTGTAACATCTTGTGATTCAGCAATGCCAGCTTCGCTAGTTGCAGTAATGGTTGCAGTACCTGATGCGACACCAGTAACAGTACCTGATGCAGCGTCAACGGTTGCAATAGATGTGTCACTCGATGTCCAGGTGTATGTACCCTCGGTTGTTGTTTTAAGTGTGGTTGCTGTGCCGATTGAGATAGCGTGAAGAGGATCAATAACTTCGAACCTCTCTGCTGCTACAGTAATTGTAATATCTTCAGAATAAGCGTCGCTATCTTGTGCTGTAAGAGTAACCACGGCAGCACCAAAATCAGAGAATGTAAGAACTCCCGCCTCGGTGATTGAAGCAACACCATCCGTATCATCCTCAGAGATAGAGTATGTAATTCCCAGTTCTGTTGCATCTTCAGGCAAGACATAAGCATAAACGCTCAAATCATATGAAAAGTCTGCAACAGATGATAGTGTAAACTCTGTTTCGATACCTGAGGTGCTAATGTCAACAACATATATAGTTGTATCGCCCTCACCCTCGTTGTTATCGTCAGATTCTGGGGTTACCTCCTCTGTGTTTGGATCATCGTCGGTGTTTGTCTCTTCGCAAGCAAATAAAAGTGTTGCCATTGCGAATAACATAAAAATTTTTCTCATTGTTTGTTTAGTTTAAAGGTTATAAAAAGTGAAAAAGATGAAATTATTAATAAGTGATTGTCTTAATAATACATAACGACAACCGAACAAAATTATTATTAATTTTTCACATATACAAATTAATAATAATAAAATCAAATCAAAAAATAACACATTATACACTATAATTTAACCTGATTTTTACACTAACTAATTTCACACCCACAATTTTTCTCAAAATTACAAATAAAAAACCAATATTTTAATACTTTTAAATAAACACAAATACTATCCTAAAAATAAAACATCACCCAAATAACAAAAAAACCAGCGCTTAACCTCGTGCTGTTGTGATTTTAAAACCGCAGGTTTTAATAAAAAAAGAGTCTAAAGTTAGAGCTGAGAGTTTACTCTCGGATCTAACTTTAGACTCTTTTTTTACTATAATCGACAGATTATAATCGAATCACAACAGCACGCAACACACAAAGTCAAAAACGATAGTTTTTGGGTCCAGGCGATGCCTGGCGGCTGCCCGCTGTTAGGGCAGTCCTCAACGTAAGAGAGGTGATTACCCTTTATTGTTTATAAGCGCTTTAATGCTTTCAACGAGCATTGACACAGCCACCGAATTGAAACCTCCCTCGGGGATGATAATATCCGCATATCGTTTTGATGGCTCGACAAATTCGTCGTGCATAGGTTTTACTGTGCTGACGTATTGCGAAATTACAGACTCCATCGACCGTCCTCTATCGCATACATCACGTAAAATCCTGCGTGAGAGGCGCAAATCAGCATCCGTATCCACAAAAACCTTAATATCCATCAGATCACGCAAAGCCTTATTCTCAAAAATCAAAATTCCATCGACAATAATAACCTTCGAGGGCATAAGTGTTACTCTCTCCTTGAGGCGATCATGATCCACAAACGAGTAGAGCGGATGCGAAATGGCAACACCACTCTTCAGCGCAGCAACGTGTTCAACCATCATATCAGTATCGAACGACTGGGGATGGTCATAATTTAGCTTCGTGCGCTCCTCATATGTTAACTCTGGATGCGCCGTATAATAGTAATCATGACAAATTGTAGCAACTTCAGCATCCTTAAAAGCATCTTTTAGACACTTTACCAACGTGCTTTTTCCTGAGCCTGTACCTCCTGCAACTCCAATCACTGTAACATTCATACCATTATAAATTAAGCGTCAATATTTGCGTAGTGAGCATTCTGCTCGATAAACTCTCTTCGTGGTGGAACCTCGTCACCCATCAACATTGAGAATACTCTATCGGCCTCAACTGCATTGTCAATGGTTACTTGGCGCAGAATACGGCTATCTGGATTCATCGTTGTATCCCATAATTGGTGCGCATTCATCTCTCCAAGACCTTTGTAACGTTGGATGTGAACGCCTTTGCTACCGAAATCCTCTACTGCCTTTTCACGCTCTGGCTCATCCCAACAGTAACGCTCATTCTTACCCTTCTTAATAAGGTACAATGGAGGCGTTGCGATGTAGATGTGGCCATTCTCGATTAGCTCCTTCATCTTGCGGAAGAAGAATGTCAACATAAGTGTAGCAATGTGGCTACCGTCGACATCGGCATCGGTCATGATGATAATCTTATCGTAACGAAGTTTCTCAATATTTAGAGCCTTGCTATCCTCAGCTGTTCCGATTGTCACACCCAAGGCGGTAAACATATTCTTGATCTCCTCATTCTCCCACATTTTGTGCTCTTGAGCCTTCTCGATATTTAGGATTTTACCTCGAAGTGGCATAATAGCTTGGAAGTTACGGTCACGACCTTGCTTTGCAGTACCACCCGCCGAGTCTCCCTCGACGAAGAAGATCTCCGCAATGGAGCGGTCACGGCTTGAACAATCTGCCAACTTACCTGGTAGACCTACTCCCAAAAGAGCTGTTTTGCGCTGTACCATCTCACGTGCGTTACGTGCTGCATGGCGTGCTGTAGCTGCCAAGATTACCTTTTGAACAATTGCTTTAGCATCTTTTGGATTCTCCTCAAGGTAGTGTCCTAAGGCTGATGATAATGCTTGGTCAACGGCTGCCGACACCTCGTCATTACCCAGTTTGGTTTTTGTCTGACCCTCGAACTGAGGCTCTGCAACCTTAACCGAAACTACAGCTGTCAAACCCTCACGGAAGTCATCACCACTGATCTCGAATTTCAATTTGGCCAACATTCCCGACTCGTCTGCATATTTCTTAAGCGTACGGGTCAAGGCACGACGGAATCCCGTTAGGTGGGTACCTCCCTCGATTGTGTTGATATTATTTACGTATGAGTGAACATTCTCCGAGAATGAGTTGTTATATTGCATTGCCACCTCAACAGGAACACCATTGCGCTCAGTATCAAGGTAGATGATTGACTCTATGATCTTCTCGCCACGTGTAGCATCCAAATACTCAACGAACTCCTTAAGACCATTCTCCGAGTAAAAAGTCTCGGTCACATCCCCCTCACGACCCTCAGCCTCACGCTTATCGGTCAAAGTTAGTTTAATGCCCTTGTTAAGGAATGCTAGCTCACGCAGACGTTTCGCTAGGATGTCGTAACGATATATTGTTGTTTGAGTAAAGATCTCTCCATCAGGCTTGAATGTAACTGTTGTTCCACGGTCGTCACACTCGCCTACAACCTCAACTTGAGATGTTGGAGCACCCTTGCTGTATGTTTGGCGGTAGATTTTACCCTCTTTATGGATTTCGGCAATAAGGAGTGTCGAAAGTGCATTTACACACGAGACACCCACACCATGCAGACCTCCCGAGACCTTGTAGCTACCTTTGTCAAACTTACCTCCAGCATGTAGAACAGTAAGAACAACCTCCAACGCCGACTTCTTCTCTTTCTCGTGATAATCAACGGGGATACCACGGCCATTATCACGAACGCTAATTGAGTTATCCTCGTTGATGGTAACCTCAATATGATCGCAATAACCTGCCAACGCCTCGTCAATAGAGTTGTCGACAACCTCGTAAACTAAGTGATGGAGACCCTTTTCACCAGTATCTCCAATATACATCGCTGGACGCTTACGCACAGCCTCTAAGCCTTCAAGAACCTGAATGTTCGATGCCGAATATCCACCTTGTTGCTTTATCTCCTCTTGTTCTGTATTCATCTTTTTGTCTTAACAGTAAATAACATGCAAATATACGAAAAAATATTGTAGATTGGAACTTTTTCTGGAATAAAATTTTCTGCCCGCTAACCAGTTTACAACTGCCCTAATAACGGGCAGCCACCAGGCTCAGCCTGGACTCAAAAACTTCGTTTTTGTCTTTGTATTGCGATAAATTATTATCGCTGCGCTTCTACGATATAAGTATTGCTCTATTTTTCTAAAAGTGAACTTTCAGAAAAATAGAGCAATACTTATATCTAATGACAACCTATGGTTGCCATCAATAATTTATCGAGGTCACCCGCTAGATGATGATGGTGTTGATACTGTTTGGGATCAACGTTGTGCTGATTTTGCGCTCTCCGATTGTTAGGTCTAAAGAGGTTGCTTTGCCATCTTTTTCCATATAGAGAACAACGATTGATTTATCAGGGTTCTCAAATGCGATACCACCGAAATCTGCTGGCATTTTAATATAGCTTGCTCCAGGTAGAACATAATGACTAATATGTTTCATTAAATAATATTCGTCTGAAAAGCGATATGAATTATCTTTTGGATCAACGACAATAAGTGAGTTTTGAGCCCATCCCCAACGGCTGATACCACCCTCAAGAAGTGAAATATTCCAATACATATATGCTGAAACACCATTGTCAAAGTAATGCTTTAGTAGATCCCATGAGTGAGTAACACCTTTCCAATCATTTTTACCATCTCCACACTCTTGCTCAGTTTGATAAAGTGACATATTTGGATAAGTCTCGTGAACCTTACCTACAGCACCTTTTCCTGCCCATTGGAAGCCGACACCTTTAACATATCTCTTGCTTGCAGGGTTTACCATTACTGTGTCAACCATTTGGTGAGCAGCTCTCTCCATTGTTCCGAAGAAAACATCTACACCCAATTCATCCATTTTTGGACCCAAATAATCACCAACGAATGTTGCCAATGATCCCGCTTTCCAACAGCAACTTGGGAATACTTGATCCGAGTTGAACTCATTTTGTGGCATAACCATTGAAACGTTGATGTTTTCAGCTCTGTATGCTTCGATATATTTTGCAAAATAGAGTGCATAGGCCTCCATATATTTTGGCTCTTGAATAAACATATCTGAACCTTGACGACCATTTTTCTTTTCGTCGAGGCCATTGCGGTATGCAACATTTGGATCACTATTGTTTGATCTCATTGCATAGTGTTGGTTATACTTCATCCATGATGGTGGACACCATGGAGAGCCCCAAATTTTAAGATCTGGCTTACGCTCTAATGCCGAGTGGATAAATGGGATAAGGGTCTTTTTATCATTCTCGATAGAGAAATTCTCCATTGCGAAATCACCCTTAGTTTCGTTATAAGAGTACCAATCAACAGAGAAATCATTTGCCGCAACTGGCATACGGCAAATATTGAAATTTGCACCTACACCTGGAGTGAACAACTCATCGATGATAGTTGCACGATCACTCTCGGAAAGTAGACTCAATGAAGTCCATCCAAGTTCATTGAAACATCCTCCGAAACCCTCAACAACTTGATCCTTTTGCTCTGTGTCGATTGCAAAAGAGAGGAAGACCTCAGGTGATTGACCCTCGAAAAGCTCTGGTGATGCAGTCATCCAGCTTTGAGCCTCAGTAGTCACGATCTGTGTTATATTCTCTTGTGTCGAGCACGAAATCGTCGACATCAAAGATATTAATGCCGAAAAAAGTAATAATTTGTTAATTTTCATAGGTTTGGTTTTTTGTTAGCTTAATTTATAGGGGAGTTCTATTTTCTCCCTGATTTTAATTTTTGGTTAATAATTATCCATTTTTGATTTTGCAAAAGTGGGTTGTAGTAGCTCTACCACCTATTTTTTGTAAAATCAAAAAGGGGTGGTTAGTAATCGAAAAGTATTTTAGGGAGAAATTAGAACTCCCCTATAATTCGAAGTGGGTGTACCCCTTAAAATTTAAAAGATGAAATATCTACTTCACTCATCAAGCCTTTCGAAAATAGAATTGTGCGAGCGGGAAAATCGCCTATTAATGCCGTGTTGTGTGTCGACATCACCACAGCGCAACCATTGGCTGCAATGCGTTGAAATAGCTCCATAATTCCATTGGCTGTTATTGGGTCGAGGTTACCTGTAGGCTCATCGGCCAAGAGTAATTTTGGAGAGTTTACAAGCGCACGAGCAATAACCAGACGTTGTTGTTCACCTCCCGACATCTCGAATGGCATCTTATAGGCTTTATCTTGAAGCGAAACCATGTGAAGAACCGAGTCTATACGTCTACGAATATCACTCTCCGAAGTCCATCCCGTTGCTTTCATTACAAAATATAGATTCATAAAAACATTGCGATCGGTAAGTAGTTGATAATCTTGAAAAACAATACCCAACTTGCGACGCAGATAAGGAATATCCTTGCGCTTTAGGCGTTTTAAATCAAAGCCAACAACATTACCATAACCTTCAACCAACTGCAATTCAGCATAAAGCGTCTTCAGCAAAGAACTCTTTCCGCTACCCACACGACCAATAAGGTAGACAAACTCACCCTCTTCAACATTTAGATTTATATCCGAGAGAATAAGTTCTCCATTGCTTTTTAACTGCTCAACTGAGCTATTTGCGAAAGGATCTTGAAGATGATAAATCGACACATCATTCAACTCTATAACTCTTTCTTTTTCCATTATATTCTGAGGCGTTAAAATAACTCCTTGATTTTTTTAATTTTACCCTTTTACTTTATTAATTAGTGAAAAACAATTTTTGCCATATTCTTAAGGGGAGTTCTAATAATTCCCTTAAAAGCACTCTTAAAAATAGACCAATAATTATTTTACCCTACTTACTCAATAAATAATAACACAAAGGTAATATTTTTGTATCAAAATCACAAACTCACCTTAAATTAAACGAAAAACAATTATTTACACCTCTTTAGAATCAATATTATCGACATAAGATCAACAAAAAAAACAAGAGAGTTTTTACTTAAAATATGCAAGCAAAATGGCTCGTAGACTTAAAATATTTTATTAATATCAATTCTCTTGTTGTCAATTGAAATAGATAGCTATCTTTTATATTTAGGTAACAGTGAGATTTAAGCTATATTCGTTTATTAATATTTATCAAAAATATTTGGAATCTACAACTAAAGAATATACCTTTGTCAATTGCAATTAACATTAAAGTATGAAAAATAAGTTAAGAAGTTCATATAGCACCGAGGGTCGCAGAATGGCAGGAGCACGTGCTCTATGGCGTGCAAATGGTATGAAAGAGGAGCAATTTGGCAAACCAATTATTGCCATTGTTAACTCATTTACCCAATTTGTACCAGGTCACACCCACCTCCACGAAATCGGACAGAGCATAAAAGCTGAAATCGAAGCAGCTGGATGCTTTGCAGCGGAGTTTAACACCATAGCTATCGACGATGGTATCGCAATGGGTCACGATGGAATGCTCTATTCACTACCCTCACGAGATCTTATCGCCGACAGCGTAGAGTATATGGTCAATGCACATAAAGCCGATGCAATGATCTGCATTAGCAACTGTGATAAGATCACCCCAGGTATGTTGATGGCCTCAATGAGACTCAACATCCCAACTATTTTTGTCTCGGGAGGACCAATGGAGGCTGGAAACTTGCGTGGTCGAGCACTCGACTTGATTGATGCAATGATTGATGCAGCAGATGAATCTATTGCCGATGGTGACATCGTCGAGATCGAAAGAGCAGCCTGCCCAACATGCGGTTCATGTTCGGGAATGTTTACTGCAAACTCTATGAATAGCCTTAATGAGGCTATCGGATTGGCTCTAGTGGGTAATGGAACTATCGTTGCGACACACACCGAGCGTCGAGAGTTATTCTCTCGTGCTGCGAAACTTATTGTCGAGAATGCTTACCGTTACTATCGTGATGGAGATGATACGGTTCTTCCTCGCTCAATTGCGACACGTTCAGCTTTCCTTAATGCAATGACTTTAGATATTGCAATGGGAGGCTCTTCAAATACAGTTCTTCACCTCTTGGCAATTGCTCAAGAGGCTGGAGTGGAGTTTACAATGAAAGATATTGATTCACTTTCACGACGTACACCAGTTCTTTGCAAGGTGGCTCCATCGTCGGCATATCATATGCAGGATGTTAACCGTGCAGGTGGAATTATTACAATTTTAGGTGAGCTAGCAAAAAAAGGACTCCTTGACACTTCGGTTTGTCGAGTTGATGGCAACTCACTCTCTGAGGCTATCGACCTCTATGCTATTGGAGGCGCAAAATATAGCGACTTGGCCGATGAGTTATGGCACTCGGCTCCAGCAAATAAATTTAACTTAAAGTTAGCTTCACAAAGCTCAAAATATAAATCACTCGACGCAGATAGAGAGGCAGGCTGCATCCGCTCTGTGGAGAGTGCCTATGCTAAGGATGGTGGTTTGGCTGTACTTTACGGAAATATCGCTCTTGATGGCTGTGTAGTTAAAACGGCAGGTGTTGACGAGAAGATTTTACTTTTCAAAGGTGGAGCAAAGGTATATGAGTCACAAGATGCCGCATGCGAGGGAATTCTTGCAGGTGAGGTTGAGAGTGGCGATGTAGTTGTTATTCTCTATGAGGGGCCAAAAGGTGGGCCAGGTATGCAAGAGATGCTCTACCCTACTTCATATATCAAATCAAAGCACTTAGGTAAAGAGTGTGCACTTATTACCGATGGTCGTTTCTCGGGAGGTACTTCGGGACTCTCGATTGGACATATCTCACCAGAGGCTGCCGCAGGTGGAAATGTAGGATTGTTGCGCAATGGCGACACAATCGAGATAGACATTCCAAACCGCACATTAAATGTTGCACTATCGGAGGAGCAACTCGCCGAGCGTCGAGCAGAGGAGATGGCCAGAGGAGCCAACGCCTTCAAACCACACGATCGTGATAGAGAGGTCTCAACAGCGCTCAAAATCTACGCATCAATGGTAAGCTCTGCGGATAAAGGTGCTGTGCGCATTATTGAATAAGTTACAAAACAAACCTACAAACTATTATTATGGCATCACAGATAAATGGATCAGAAATTTTAATTAAGACGCTCATAGATGAGGGTGTCGATACGGTTTATGGCTACCCTGGAGGTGCTATAATGCCTGTATTCGATGCTTTGTACACCTATAGCGACAAAATCAACCACGTTTTGGTTCGCCACGAACAAGCGGCAGCGCATGCAGCGCAAGGTTTCGCAAGAGTTTCAGGCAGAACAGGTGTGGTGATTGTTACCTCGGGACCTGCTGCAACAAATCTTGTAACGGGACTCTCGGACGCACTTATGGATAGCACACCATTGGTTGTTATCGCAGGTCAAGTAGTCTCGCCAATGCTAGGCACCGACGCATTCCAAGAGATCGACGTAATTGGAGTGACACAAGCGGTGACAAAATGGAGTTACCAAATTCGTAGAGTTGAAGATATTTCATGGGCGGTAGCTCGTGCATTCTATATAGCTAATAGCGGTCGTCCAGGCCCAGTAATGTTGGATTTAACAAAAGATGCTCAGGTGGCACTTGCCGAGTATAACTACTCGAAATGTACATTTATCCGTAGCTACAATCCAGACCCATCACTCATTGACTCGCAGATAACCAAAGCTGCTGAGATGATTAACCAGGCGGAGAAACCTCTGCTTCTATTGGGTCAAGGAGTTGTAATTTCAGGAGCTGAGCAGGAGCTTAAGGAGCTTGTTGAAAAAGCAGATATTCCAGTTGGATTAACACTGCTCGGTCTTTCGGCACTTCCAACGGCTCACCGACTAAATATGGGAATGGTGGGTATGCACGGACATGTCGCTCCGAATATTAAAACCAACGAGTGTGATGTATTGATTGCCGTAGGTATGCGCTTCGATGATCGTGTAACTTGCAATCTCGATAAATACGCTCGTCAAGCGAAAATTATCCACTTCGATATTGATCCATCCGAATTCAACAAAAATGTTGCGGTTGACGTAGAGGTAATCGGTGACGCTAAAAAGAGCCTTGCAGCAGTTCTAAAAGAGGTCAACGAAGCAAAGCACACCGAATGGGTCGACAGTTTCAAAGTATGCTTAGAGGCTGAAACTCAAAAGGTAATTCAACCAGAAGTCTACCCAACCGAGGGCGACCTAAATATGGGCGAAGTTGTTCGCAAAGTATCGGAGGCAACCCAAAATAAAGCAATTTTGGTTACCGACGTAGGTCAAAACCAGATGCACGGAGCACGTTACTTCAACTTCACAGAGACCCGAAGTATGGTAACTTCAGGTGGTCTAGGAACTATGGGCTTCGGTCTACCAGCTGCCATCGGTGCAAAAATGGGAGCTCCCGAGCGTGAGGTGTGTCTCTTCACAGGTGACGGAGGAATCCAAATGACAATCGAGGAGTTGGGAGCTATCATGCAGTATAATATTGCTGTTAAGATCATCATCCTAAACAACAACTTCCTCGGAATGGTGCGCCAATGGCAAGAGCTCTTCTTCGATGCTCGCTACTCACAAACAGTGATGGTTAACCCAAATTTTGCAGCCTTAGCTGCGGCATATAATATCCCAGCTCGTAATGTCGACAGCCGTGAGGAGCTCAACGAGGCAATCGAAGAGATGCTTGCGTGCAAAGGAGCCTACCTACTTAACGTCAACGTTTGTGAAAAAGGTATGGTCTTCCCAATGATCCCAGTTGGTCATGGCGTAGCGGAAATTATGCTTAACTCTACCGATAAATATTAGTACATAAAATGGATAAAACGCTATATACTATAACCGTATACACGGAAAATCACGTTGGTCTATTAAGCCAAATAGCACTAATGTTCACCCGTCGCAAGCTCAATATCGAGAATCTTTCGGTATCGGCATCTGCGGTGCAGGGTATTCACAAATTTACGATTCTTCTGGAGTCTGACGAGCGCAGTGTGAAGAATGTCGTAAGCCAAATCGACAAGCGTGTAGATGTAATTCGTGCATTCTACTACGTCGACAGCGACATCTTCTCACAAGAGATCGCTCTATATAAAGTTTCGACTCCAGATCTACTTACCAAAGGTGGTATCAGCGAGATCGTAAGTCGCTTTAGTGTGCGCATCCTAGAGGTAAACGACTCATACACAATAATCGAGAAGAGCGGAAATAGAGATAAGATCCAAGAGCTATACGACGAGTTGACAAACTATAATATGTTGCAATTCGCACGCTCAGGACGTGTTTCGATCACCAAATCGAATGTCGAGGCAGTAAGCATATATCTCGACGAACAAGAGAAAAGAAGAGTTAAAACAGAATAAATTTCAAATCATAAATAATTTAAGTTAATATGGCAGTAATGAATTTTGGTGGCGTAGAGGAAAACGTTGTCACCCGTGAAGAATTTCCATTAGAGAAAGCTAGAGAGGTTCTAAAAGATGAAACAATAGCAATTATTGGTTATGGTGTTCAAGGCCCAGGTCAAGGTCTAAACCTTCGTGATAATGGCTTCAACGTTATCGTTGGCCAACGTAAAAATAGCAAAACTTGGGACAAGGCAATCGCTGACGGTTGGGTTCCAGGAGAGACACTATTCGAGATTGAGGAGGCATGCCAAAGAGGTACAGTAATTCAATATCTACTTTCAGATGCAGCACAAATCGCTGTATGGCCAACAGTTAAGAAGCACCTTACACCAGGTAAGGCTCTTTACTTCTCACACGGTTTCGCTGTGACATACAAGGAGCGTACAAATATTATCCCTCCAGCAGATGTAGATGTTATCCTAGTAGCTCCAAAAGGTTCAGGAACATCACTTCGCACAATGTTCCTTCAAGGTCGTGGTCTAAACTCTAGCTACGCAATCTTCCAAGATGCTACAGGTCGTGCTTTCGAGCGTGTGGTAGCTTTAGGTATTGGAGTAGGTTCAGGTTATCTATTTGAGACAACATTCAAGCGTGAGGTATTCTCAGACCTTACAGGTGAGCGTGGAACACTTATGGGAGCTATCCAAGGTATTCTAGCGGCTCAATATGAGGTACTCCGTGAGAATGGTCATACTCCATCAGAGGCGTTCAACGAGACAGTTGAGGAGCTTACACAATCACTTATGCCACTCTTCGCTGAGAATGGTATGGACTGGATGTACGCAAACTGCTCAACAACAGCTCAACGTGGTGCACTAGATTGGTGCGGCAAGTTCAAGGATGCGTCAAAACCAGTATTCGAGGAGCTATACTCTGAGGTAGCTTGCGGAAACGAGGCTCAACGCTCAATTGACACCAACAGCAAGCCAGACTACCGTGAGGGTCTCGAAGAGGAACTTCGTGTACTCCGTGAAAGCGAGATGTGGCAAACAGGTGCCGTAGTTCGCAAACTACGCCCAGAGAATAACTAATATACGTCGTCTCGGACTGCCCTGCGCGGGCGGCGGCGGGGTGCTCCCCGCGGAGCTTTACTGTCTTGCGCTTTGGGCATATAGCTTTTCAAGCTATATGATTTTACGCTAAAGGGAGTTGGATCAAATAAATTTGTCCAACTCCCTTTAGCGTAAAATTTATCAAACACCTTGCAGGTGTTTGAACCCAAATCGAGGTTAAATGTCGTATAGACACACCTTTACGGTTTAATTTTCCTTGAAATAATTATTATATTATTTCGTCGATATACGGGCAGGATAACGAAGTGGACAATCTTACAATATAGATATTCAAGAGTAATGCTTTAGGCTTTAGTGAGTTAGGTGTATTTATGCTTAGAAGGCAATGCAAAACGAAGTGTACATTTGCTTTGCATTTGGTTTACATTTGAGGCGATGTTTGGCTGAAAGGTTGAGCATCGCTTTACTTTTTATGTGACGCAGGTTGCATTTAAGCCTCTCGGTAGGGCGTATGTACCCTACAATGCGGTTTAAGCCCTATATCGGGCGTTTCTGTGGCATTGAGGGGATTGTGTTTAAGCGATGTTTGAACGGCTATTAAATGGCGTTTGAATGTCGCTCTTTTTTTGTTTATACCCCTAAATTGTACGTTTCGTTTTGACGAAAAAAGTGTAAAAAACAGCGTTGCACATACTGTTGGGCATACTTTTGGGTGTCCTTTTTTAGGGGTAACGCCCCCTTTAAGGCTTTTTTAATACCCGAAAATCGGGGTTTTTGAGGCGAAACTACCCCTTTAATACCCAAAATATAGCAGTAAATAACAATGATTATACAAGTGTAATTATCTGATACATAAAATAATATCAAGTGAAAGGTGTGATTAATATCTAAAAAGGTGTATATTCTTGTTATTTTTCTTTCTGCATTCCTTCTATAATCGACAACTGTCTATCAATTTGCTCATCTTTCTTTTTTATGAGACTTAGCACCTCTGATATTTGTTCATCTTTAATTTTTATCAGCCCTATAACCTCTGATATTTGGTCATCCTTTTTCTCAAATGCCTTAATAACAGTTTTTAGAAGATCGGAACTACATCCAACCTGCTCAAACTCATTTATACCTCCCGATATTGTTGTGTTATTTTCTGTACTCATAATGCAATCATTATTATAATAGTTTTTCAAGTAATTGAGACACCTGCTCTTGGTATCTTGAGATTTGCTCTTGCTGTTGTTCTATAATCTTTTGCAGCAGATTGTAATCAACATTCGAACCATTATTGGCACTGTTAATCTCCTGTTTAAATTTATTTGTACCACCTGCTATATGAGCTATATTGCTCCCTGATGAGCCTTGAAGCATATCTCCCTCACCCGTAATGAGCCATACTAAAGATAAATCTCGACAATAGTTTATAATCTTAACAAAAACCGCCTCTCCCATATCGGCATTTCGCTTTCGTTGAGTTCCTAAATACCCATTAGACAACCCGACTATCTTCTCAAAAGCGGTTGGTTTTATGGATTTTAACTCAAAATATACATATAATCGATCAATAGCCTTCATAATAATATAGAAAAAAGTTTACAAAAATACTTGCATATATAAACAATAGTCTATATATTTGCACAGTCTTAACAATGTAAAGACGTTCCAAAGTTAAGCAAAAAGGCTGATAAAACAATGGAGTATGAAGTGAATATTAATTTATAATGATTTTAGATATGAAAGCAATGAGAGTTTATTTGGACGAAACGGATACCGATATGATTGGTGGAGTAGTCGAGAGGTTAAATGATTTTGATGACACAGTAGCTACAATGGTCAATGCACAAGAACTTTTTATAGCTGCTTGTGGTCAATGCGCTATAAAATATGCGGAGTGTGTCGTTCGAACATCATTCAATGATAATCTAACAATTCAACACGTAAAATAGTTATGGATATTGTAAAATTAATTGTTCTTAGCTCTCAAGCGAGACAAGAGATTGCTACCTCATTCGGGGTAACAAGACAAACTGTATGGGCGGCTCTCTCATACAAAACCAACAGTAAAAAAGCGAAAATGTTACGCACTGCTGCTCTATATAGACACGGTGTTGTTGTGGACTTTCACTTAGGCGTAACAGAGGGGTGTATATTTGATACATACTGGTCAGAAGTTCCCCATCAGATGATACAGGTGTTTCACGACCGAGTTCAACTTGTTGTGGATAGTGCGTCACTTCGTGGAACGATTGAGGTTGATGGTGTCGAGGTTAGAGAGTTTCAGAATGTTTCCATCAAGAAAATAGAGGAACTACAGGGTTACGCTCGTGAAATTGTTAATAATTTAAAGTAGGTGGGTTATGAGAAATGCAAATTTGAATTCTGGGAATTATCGACATAATCTATTACCTCTTGAAGGGCTTTCGGACAGATGCAAAGAGTCACTTTATCACCATTATGGACTTCCGTATATGGATAATTCAGAGGCTTATAATAAGAGGTTGGAAATGGGTATTGAGGAAGATTCTTATAGTATTGACGAGCGACATCAACTCCTTCGGAAAGAATCGAAAGCCCGTTGCGGAACAAGGTAGTTACTATTTCGTCAAAATCTTTTCTTGAGATGTAAGTTTGGTCAGTCGAGCGGAAGTAGAACAAGTCAGCCTCCCCCTCATCCAATCCAAAGTCGTGGTTTTCTGAAATAGCATATTCAAGGCGATATAACCAAGCAATGTTTGTTAATAGATCAAAGATAGGTTGGCGATAATGATTGACATTAACATTGTCAAAATAATAGTTTACAATGATATTGATACGATAAGTAGACTTCATAACATTAAAATTTGATTAGTAAAATTGTTTTGTCGCAGTAAATGTAATCAAATTATCCCACAAACGCAAGGCGAGAGTCGGTGTGTTATTCGGAGCGATACCGATGTGGGAGCAAATACAAGATAGTAGAATTATGGAACTATACAATGGTAAATATTGCATCTCGCACTCGGAGCTAACTGACGGCATAGTTAGCAAGTCGCTAATTGGAATCCCTATCTTTGTCCGCACACCCAGTTAAGGCAAAAAGCACAAATACAATGAAAAGAAAAAGTTATGATTCAGCGTTCAAGCAACGCGCAATTAAATTGAGTGAGAATCTAG
>JAWXTJ010000046.1:5565-20541 GCA_044433665.1 Rikenellaceae bacterium | reverse complement strand
TCGGATATGTAAGTTGCGACAAGGAGGGCGGAGAGTTATTATTCAACCACCTATCACTTAGAGCAGGTCGCAAGTCCACCATAATAACTACAAATCTATCCTTCGACAGATGGGGTGAAATTGTCAAAGACAAGGTGCTCGTAACAGCGATGGTCGACCGACTCACCCACAAATCAATAATGGTAAATATGACTGGCGAATCATACCGCCTAAAAGAGACAAAAAAATTGATAAACGAGAGGGAAAAGAGATAATTTTCGCTATATTTGCACATCCTAAAGTGGCCCCTTTTTCAATTATTTCTCTGGCCCTATTTTCGATTATTATATACACCCAAGTGCGACGAAAGGAACTTAGCGAAGTTGTTATTCTCGTAACCTTTGAGGGTTTTGCTGAGCATATCACTATCTATGTAGCTTGTCGGCTTGGGTGGTGGCGGAGGTGCAGGAGGTCGATAATTCTCTGTTGCCTCCTCTCGCTTCTCGGGGTTCTGTTCAAAATATTGTTTGGGTGTGAAGTGGTAGCTGCACTTATCTTCTCTGTTGCATCTACCGACGTGGTCGGGGAAATCTACACTTCCCTCGGTGTCGATATACCTAACGAAACATCGCTTCTCTCCACACTCTGGGCAGGTGTGTCGGGTTGACATACCCTTATACTTTTCTAATTCAAATCTGTGCTGTGACATAATTTCTTGATTTAAACCCTCTGCACTTTCTGCATTTTCTGCATTTTGAGGTGACCAAAATGCGGAAAGTGCAGAAAATGCAAGGGTGGTTATTGTGCAACTTTACTATACACGCCATGTTTATCCTTGCGAAAGAGTACTCCACATTGACGACTTACGAAGTCCTTAAACGTGCGCTCTGAGATTCCATGCTGCACAGCGACATCAAGACCTTGAGCCGTGGTGAATAGCTCTGGCAGGGCTGCATAGATATCCTTTTGGGCTGTGATTGATTTCTCATTCATGATGATTGCTATTTAGAAACGTTTAACTCTTCTTCCCCCAAGATTTTTCCAAGGTCGCTCTTTCGGTAGCGCACTTTGTTTCCGACTTTGATACTTTTGAGATAGCCTCGCTTGTTCCAATGCCATAGAGTTGTGTCGCACACGTCGCATATTTTCATCACCTCCTCTTTGGTGAGGTATTTTTCTCGCTTCGCCTCGTGCGCTTGTGCCGATAGTTCCGACTTTGCTCGATTGATTAGGTCGTTGGCAAAGGCAAGCAGATCCTCGCCCGAAACCTCCAATTTGACATTTGCACCAGATGATTGTAATAACTGCATGATTTTTTCCATACATAATATAAAAATAGCCTATAAATAACGATTTCTTGCGGATAGGCCAAAGCAAAAAACCGTGACCTCATTATGAGATCACGGTGCAAATATATAAATCTTTTTCCATTGACAATCAGGCAGTTACGGTTGTGAAAAGTATTATAATACTCTACACAACCACTCCTAAATTCAATGGGCTTTAAGTGAGGTTATTTAACTCTATAATTTTTTAGTGTAAAATGTTTTTCCGCAACCATTATTTCTTGCTCCTTGATATTTTTATCAACATTTTTGGGATTTAGGTAGTTATTGATGAGAGTTTCACTTCCAATCTCTATATCAAATTCTGCCTTGATAGACTCATAAAAGCTGCGTTTGGTGTAGCTCCTCAGATGTTGGCGGTGCTCCAACATATATATCATTGTTGCTACGTGGCGAGCTATCTCCACGCTGTGATCTTTTAGATAGGTTTCGATCAGTTTAACTAGGGTCTGCTTCTGTCTGGTGGTGAGTGTATCGCTTAAAAATTCTATGATGGGTTTAATCTCGGAGCTCTTGCGCCCTACCTTCTTGGTTGCGGCTTTTTCCATCGCCCAATCGAGGCTCTTAGTATCACCAACGACCTTGCGGAGTTTATAGTAATCATCCCAATCCTCCTGGGTTCTGATCTTCAACTTCTTGGAGTTCCAGATCAATATTTTAATCATTGCGAGGCATTTGAGGCGCTCCAACCAACTTGTATTGGGGCTGTCGATGATCTTCTCGCCATTCTCAACCATACCCTCGAAGCTACGGCCATAGTACAGCCAACTGAGCATCGCAGGAATAAATGGAATATCACCTTTATTTTTGAAAGTAGCGAGCAGTCTCTGAGCTAACCCACTCTCCTCAGCAACCTTGACTATATCCGAGATCTCGACCTCATCTTTGCTGTTTAACTTCTTGGCAGCCATTTTCTTCAGAGCTGGCAGGTATGTGATTGATTGTTGTAGAATTGAGAAGTAACCTTGCTCTGGCTCATTGGCCATCATCTCCTCGAACTCGTCGAAGTCATCTTGGTTGTCAGTGATCCATTGCTTCAGGCTTGCTAAAAATGCGTCGTACTCTTTTTGTGGCATAAAATATATCTTAAATTAAAAATGAGTGCGAAGATAGTTAATTTAATTTAGATATTTATGGTTATTAGTGGCAGTCGATTTTGCTGCGCTTGGTGGGTGATGTAGCTGAGCTGTGAGCAGTTCTTCTCATAGTAGATTATTAGGGCTGCGGATCTGTCGAGGAGGTTTTCTACTTGGTTAGGTAGTGCCTCAATATCATATTCCCTTTGGTTATATATTATCTCGTCAGCGTATTGGGTGTAGGCTTTTAGGCGCTCGACTGGGGATTTATCGAAATGCTCTTCTATCTCGTAGGGGAGCATTAGGATTAGGCGGATTCTGGGATTTAGCAGGCGTTCTGCTCTGATCGCCTCGATGGCGGTTGCGGGGAATGGGCTGTGCTCATCGAGTGGCAGGATGAAATTTACAAATCCATCTTCTACCATATCTTCGATGGCTCTTTGGAGTCTGCGTTGGAGTTTTGGGCGGTTGCTAATTACCTTTTCGGAGTCTTGTGAGCAGTGATATATTATGGCTGCTGCGTTCTCTTTTTTCATTGGTTTGGTGGGGTTTAGGTTACCATTGAGCCGAACGCACAAATGGCATAGAGCTCAACTTGTCCCACCCAAAGGTATCGGCAAACACCCACGTAGAAAACAAGCGAGTCTATGCCAAATGTATATAGCAAAGACTTCGCCTGTCTACTTTCTACGTTAAAATTTTGCCGATTTCTTGGGTAGGATAAACAGCTTAAAAGCTTTTAATTTAATATGTTAAGTAATATATATTTCTGTTTTGTAATACTTATTTTAGTTATTGTGTTATGCAAATATAATAATATTTTTTGAATATTTCCTAATTATTTATCAGTCGTAGCCACGACATCTTCAACACTAAGATCTGCCTCCTCAATCTTGCGATCTGCCATCCATTGCTCAATGTTTGAATCGTATTCCTTCCTCGGCTGAGTTCCTTTCTCTCCAAAAGTCTCATCAAGAAGCGTATCCAATGACGTAAATTCTGATTTTGTACTCATAATTTTATCTATTTTATCTCGTGCATATTCTCTGCTACTTTGCTGCACCACTTGACCTTATCTTGTCAGCAACTCAATTTTACCGCTTACTATCTCTTTGTATTGAGCCTTCATCTCTTTCGACAAGAAAGAAATTTCAATAAATTCATCCCACTTAGGTGCTATTTTTATAAACTTGTCTATGCTCTTTGCGACCGTCTTATCGTCCATTCCGCTTTGCCTCATTGCTTTTTCGAAATCAGATCTTTTGATGCGTCGTTTCTTTGCGTTGAGCGTTAAGGCTAACTCTTCGGTATCTTCGGGCATAACCAATGCTGTAGACAACATATCGTAAGCAGGGGTAAGTTTACACACTCCTTTTAGTGGTGAGTAGAGCGAGAAGTTCTTGAGGTGCATATCTGCATTGCCAGTTATCCACGAGAAGAGAACCTGCTCCCAAAAGTTTACAACGTCCAATTTTGAGGCAGTGGCATATTGTGAAATCAGCTTGGCGATACGCTCATAAGAGCCTTTATATTTATGCTCAGTGAGTCGTTCCGATATTTGGCACATATCTTCCATTGGTATCTTGCCGCCCTCTTTAGTTCGGTCGATACGCTTGGTAATATAGCAGAGTTCACCATCGGCAAAGCGGATAAGAGAGTGTGGAACACAGGTGATCTTAGCGATCTGTGCAAGATGCATTGTCAAGTCCTCCACCTCGGGTAGAGATTCAAAGCTTTTAGATTGAGGTTTAAGGATATAGTCGCCCCACATTCCAACAATCGTGAATCTTTCTGGCTCATTTTTTCCTCCTCTATTTATGCTCAACGATAGTTTCGACTGCACACCTGTGAGCGCCAATTGGCTACGTATAACTCTCTCTGCTAGAGCTGATATATCATCCCTATTGTATGTTAATAGCGGAGCGGTCTTTAAGCCGAATATTTTGCGTGCGCAACGTGGGTGAAAATCAACCTCACCCTCACGTAACTCTTGATAACAATATAAACACCTCTCCATTACTCCTTATTTTTTATGGGTACAACTCCAACTGCGCCAATGCAATCCTTGCAACAAGCCAAAAGCAACGACATACGATCACGATTATCGATCTTCCAGCTTCGCTCGGCAATACCCAAGAGCCACCCCTCGGGAATAAGTCCATCGAAGAATGGGAATAGGATATTGCTAACATATGGCTCCGAGCTTAGCGGCATAGTCAAAGATATTGCCTCCGCCTCTTGAGTGCTTAAATAAGCCGTATCGTATTGAAACGTATAGCCATTGTCGCTCTCGGTCAATACTCCTGCGAGCTTGTCGTACATATATATTTGCGCCTGCTTCATCTACTTTTCTCCTCCTTTTCAAGTGCTACGACTCCGATTTCAGAACCAAACATTGCCAATAAAGCATTAACTTTATCTAATCGCAAAGTCTGCTTGCCCTGCTCCAAATCACGAACAAAGCGTAGCCCTACCCCTGACTTATCGGAGAGCTCCACCTGTGTTAGATTGTGCAACTTACGCTGCTCTTTTACATATTCTGATAATTTCATTACCTGATGTTTGAAGTTATATGATTGTGTGATTATACCCTTTCAGGTGTAAAAGTAGCAATTATTTATTAAAATATACCTTATCGGGTATAAATTTATAGTTTATATATTTATTTATACCCTTTCGGGTATAAACGCTATCATGCGACTACCCCAACATATTAACCAACTCTCTCTTCATCTCCTCATCGATGTCTCGGTATCTGGCAAAGGCTTTTGACCCCTCTTTGTGACCTGATAGTGAGCCTACAAGGTTTGGATCTTTTACCTGTTTGTAGAGGTTGCCGACAAAGGTTCTTCGGGCTAAGTGAGACGATGCAATCTCGTATAGTACTCGCTTTTCTTCCTCTCTTGTGGTTGGGTTGA
The DNA here is from genome assembly GCA_044433665.1 of Rikenellaceae bacterium. Classification (GTDB taxonomy): domain Bacteria; phylum Bacteroidota; class Bacteroidia; order Bacteroidales; family Rikenellaceae; genus Alistipes. The sequence continues at coordinate 15,222 of JAWXTJ010000046.1, read as the reverse complement.
TTATGGTTACCATTCGCTTCAAACCTGCTGCTTTGAAGATTCGTTTGATGCTTACGTTGTATTTCTGCTCGGAGATAAAGGGCAATAGTGAATCACCCTCGCAATCCTTGTATCTTTCGAGAATTTCCAACGCTGTATCGTTAAGTGGCACTCGCACAGTTTCTGGGCGACCATCCTTAGTTTTGCGTGGGATATACTCGATTGCTCCACATATTACATTTGACTTTTTCATCTTCAAGAAGTTACCGATGCGGCAACCGATCAAACATTGAAAGACAAATATATCTCGTTGAATCGCCAACTTTGGGTGGCGCTTGAGATTGGTGCGATAGATTTTGTTTCGCTCGTCGATGGTGATATATACAGGGGTGCCATAGGTGCACTCCTCCAATGAGAACTCCGAGAATGATTTGTTTGCGTAGCCTTTGTTGTCGTTGCACCAATAGATGAATGTGCGGATCTTCGAAAAGATGCCGAGTAGCGTATTGCGACCTCGTGGCTTTGGGATTCTCGACTCGGTAATCTTTTCGTATAGCATTGGGTACTCGTCGTAGTAGAGATGCTCTTTATCGGCAAAGTCCCAAATATCTCGCAGGGTGTCGGCTGTTATATCCTCCACGTATAAAATGTAGCTCTTTTGCCCACGACGGATGGTGCGCACTAAGAGTTCATAGCGTTTAAGTATTCGCTTCACGACTTTGTAATTCTTCTGTCTTACCTCTGAGATCTTATGTTTCAAAAGAAATTCCTCGAAAAGCTCGTCAACGGTGGGTTTGTGTGTTTTATCAGCTGCTACTTTATATTTATTTGGGTTGTAGTAGATGTCGAGTGTCAATCTCAACCACTCTTTATCTACGCCTTCACTCTGCTTTGAATACTCGTTCTCGATATAACTTTTAAGGTTGCGGATCTCGTTATTGATCGACAAACGCAACTGATCGTCGCAAACAACTTTGCTCTTTATCTGCTCAGCTTTATCATCCCAAAGGTTGGGGTTGATAGATAACTTTGTCGGAGCAACAGAGTCAAACTTGCGACCATCTCTTACCCGAAGATAGATCGTAGCTTGCGACTCCGTGTCATATCTCTTTGTACTCTTTTTTATAATGGCTGTTACTTTCATTTTATAGGTGGGTTTTAATTCTTAGACAAAGATAATAATTTTCCCCACGCTTTCCCCACATTTTCCCCACCGATGCTAAATTCGTGTAAATTGCACTAAACCATATGCAATTGAGCCATCTTTTTAAAACACTGATTTACAGTTAATTTACTTTATTTTTCCGCAAATTTCTTTTTGGAAGAATTTATCCAGATTTAATATTTCGAGCCCCTGAGGGGGTACAATGCAAATCGCTAATTCGTTGAATTTTCAATGGTTAGCGATTTTTTTTGTTTTCACGGATAATGGGTGTAAATCAAGTGGTTGCAAGATTTACACCCATTTTAAATTCAATAGTTATTCAGATTTGAACTCTATTTTAGTCGCTGTATAAGCATTAAGATCTCTTCTGGATAGTCGGTTGTAAGGTAGTCGATGCCTGCTTCTGCGAGTGCTTTGGCTACTCCTAGGTCGTTTACTGTCCAAGAGTTTGTGATTATTTTTGATGTAGCGGCTGAACTGATCCATTGGCGATTTTCTGCAAAGACTTTATAATGGTAGTCGATGCCGTCAATTTGAGTTTTTGCGATCTCTTCGGGTTCAATATCGCCATTTAGGTATGATACTGGTGAGGATGTTAATGCTGCAAAGCCTTCGCAGATATTTTTGCTGAATGAGATAAACTCAACCTGCTCCTCAATTTCGTGTTTTTTTACAAGTCTCATCGACTCTTCAACTGCACGATCTTCGGCTTGTTTCGTATAGTGGGGTTTGAGTTCTAAAATTAATTTTAGTCTTGGGTGTTTTTTACCCTCTATGAGGTACTCCTCAAGGGTTGGGAAGGTTTCGCCATTTGAGATTTTTAGATCTTTGATCTCGCTGTAATCTACTTTTTGGATGTCGATGCCGTTGATTGTGTTATCGTGGTTTACTACCAATACCCCGTCACGAGTGATGAGTACATCGAATTCTGAACCGTAAACACCAATTTTAGCGCTGTTTTGAAGCGCTGTAATTGAGTTTTGAGCGCTACCCTCGCAGTTCCAATATCCTCGGTGAGCAATAACTTTTGTTTGTGCCATTATCGACAGTGAAGTGATTGACAATAAGGCAAGAGTTGCAAATATTCTTTTCATTTTTTCTGTTTTGTTATGTGTAAAATTCTGTTTTGCTACAATATGAAAGTTTCACAAATATAGATAATACATTTGCGAAACTCTCGAAGAGTAAATTATAAGTAGTGTAAAACAATTATTGCCATATTTTTAAAAGCACTCTTTGAGCGATATTTTTTGCTATTAAATCTCAATATAGAATAACTATATTTTCGATTCAATAGCAAAAAATCTCATCTCCAATAGCACTCTTAAAAATACACCAATAATTATTTTACCCTATTTACTTCTGTTAAAGTTTAGAATACATTTCTGTTGTGCCACATAAGTTCTGTGCTATATTCGTCACCACCTGTTAGGTTGTTTACTGCATCGTAATAGTTTTCGCTATTGTAAACTAGACAGTCTGATGGATAGATAAAGCGGAATGGCAGGTGGTTCGAAGCATCCATACCCTCACCACGTGGGATCTCTGGAATTCCTGTACGGTTAACCTCAAACCATTGTTGGAAACCATCGAAGATTAGAGCGTAGAACTTGTGGGTCATAATGCTCTCGAATGTTCCATCATATTGGTTCGCTGGATTCTCGAAATGATCCTCAGGGATCTCCAAGCCCCACATTGTGATAGCAGCTTCGATACCTTTCTCCAATGATTCAGCAGCGTCGTAGGTCGAGATAATTCCTTTATGAGCAAGCTCTGCGCGGATAAATTCTACCTCGGCATAAGACATCAAAGTAAGTTTCATTGGAGTATTGACAACCCCCGAGTTCATTCCCGAACCATTCCATGTTGCATCAAGTGAGGCCCAAGCGTTCTCCTGACCATAGTAATCCGATGTGCTCGAAACAGAGGCGTTGGTTGTCTTATTTGCAAAATAGGCTCTGCGTGGATCCTCCATCTCGTTCCATGGGTCCATAAAGAACTTAGTATATTGACGGAAAAGACCGTAATAGTTCGATGTCACAGGCACCGACTCTGGATCAACTCCCGAAATCTCCAATAGCGCTGCATCGTCGTTTGATTCGAACACTGGATATTTCTCTGGGTTATTAATCATCTCAACTAGTTTCGCCTTTGCGTCCAAGCCATCAACATCTATTACACGCAATAGAACACGCATGCGAAGTGAGTTGGTGAATTTTTGCCAAAGAGCGATACCCGCAGTTGTTGAGCTCGATGTGTTGTATAGAAGGTCAGCTGAGGTGTTATACTCTAGACCTGTTGTAAGATCATAAGTAGAGTTCGCCTCATCGAGTAGGTCGATTAGAGAAGCGTAGATTTCCATCTCACTATCGAACTTAGGGGTTAGAATACCATGCTCTGCTTGACATGCCTCAGACATTGGAACACCTCCAAAGGCGTCTACAAGATTGTGATATACGTAACACTTAAGGGTGTTAGAGAGTGCGATATAGTTAGGACTATCCAACTCCACAGCGTAGTTATACATCTCTTGGATATTAGCCAACCATTTGTAGTATGTCGACCATGCACCATCTCCAGCGCTATCGGTGAATACCCACCAACCAATACCTCCCGAAGATTGAGTATAGACATCATTTTGGTTGATATAGGCTGTGAAACTATAGTAACGACCGAAGTTGTAGCTCGCTAGACCATAAAGTGTAGGATTTAAGAATACACCTGGGTTAGCGTCAACCAACTTAGTTGGATCAGTGTTAAGATCATCGAACGAGCCGCAAGAAGTTGTTGCCATCGATATAAATGCTGAAGTAGCTATAATTATGTTTTTGAAGAATCTCATAATTGTATTGATTTTTAGAATGTTAGATTAAGGTTAACGCCATAAGTTTTTGATGAAGCCAAGGTTCCAGTCTCGATACCTTTTACCATAGAACTACCGCTCAATGAGGCGTACTCTGGGTCATATACTGGATAGTTTGTGATGCAGAATAGATTGGTTCCATAGATACCTACTTGCGCTCTTTGAAGGAATGTACCTTGAAGAGCTCTAACTCCTGAAAGGTCATAGTTTAGACGCACCTCACGAAGTTTCAAGTATGAAGTATCGAATGTGTTGGTTTCAACGTTTGCCATCTTGTAGTAGCTTACGTAGTAATCCTCGACAAATACAATCTTCTCGTTAGGGCTATATGTTCCATCACCGTTATCGACAACTCCTGGAGCAACCATATATACTCCACCAACTGGCTTAAGACCTTGCTCTGCTAGGCGGTAGTCATCTCCTGCAATATAATAATCTGAACCCTCAACACGACCATTAAGTGTGTTTGTTAATTTACCCTGTTCCGACATTTTGTGGTGAGTGTGTGAATATGTCATACCTCCATATTGACCATCAAATTGAACAGATAAAGAGAGTCCCTTGTATGAGAAGGTGTTATTCCAACCTGCTGTCCAGTCTGGGTTTGCATTACCGATACACTCAATATCGCTTGTAGTCTCTGGGTAACCAGATGATGAGATAACGACCTGTCCCTCATCGTTACGCTTTAGTTTATATCCCCAAATATCGCCTGAGCTACCGCCTACTGTAGCTATGATATATGCAGAACCGATGCTACTAACCACCATCTGATCGTCAAATCCATTAGCCAAAGAGAGGACAGTATTTTTATTAGCTGACCAGTTCAGAGTTGTTCTCCATGAGAAATCTTTCGTACGAACAGGAGTAGCGTTTAAGGTAACCTCAAAACCACGGTTACGAACATTTCCTGCATTTACAGTAGCGGAAGAGTAACCTGTTGTTGAGTCTAGGCCAGCTGAAAGAATTTGGTTCTTAGTTTCGTTATAATAGTATGTAAAGTCAATACCCAAACGATTCTTAAATAGACGAATGTCTGTACCAACCTCGTAACTTGTCGAGATCTCAGGTTTAAAATCGGTGTTGTAGAGGTTTGTTTGAACAGTTGCAGAGCCTACAAAATCGCTAGTATTATAATATGCTGAAGTTTTGTAAGGTGATGTATCATTACCTACAGAAGCGTAAGAAAGACGAACTTTAAGCATATCAATAGTGCTTGGAAGAGCAACAAACTCATCAACGAGAGTACTCAAGCTAACCGATGGATAGAAGAATGAACGGTTTTGCGCAGGAAGTGTCGATGACCAGTCGTTACGACCTGTAACATCCAAGAAGATACGATCTTTGTATGAAGCACCCGCTGTGAAGTACAAACTATTTACCGCCTTACGATTAATAATTGTAGTTACACTAGTTGCCGAAGAACCATTTGAAAGCATATATACGCTTGGTGTCATAAGACCTGTTACAGATGCTTTAAGATAATCATAATATGAATACATTACGTTACCACCAAAATTTGCAGAAACTGAGAAATCATTGCTAAGTTGATTGTTATACGATAACAAGAAGTCGCTATTGATCTCGTAGTTAAAGATATTTGTCTTTGCGAATGATCCTGTAAGAACCGATCTATCGCTTATTGTACGATTTGACTCACGTTGATCTGAATCCATCGACAATGCCGAGCGAACCATTAATGATAGTTTGTCGGTGATAGAGTATGTTGCACTTACCGATGAGATAATCGAGTGTTTGTTTTGCGGGTTAACATTCTCGTATAACGTTACATATGGGTTACCAATATAAGAGCTAAATGGTTGTAACTGCTGTATTCCCTCTTGACCTGTGCTCCACATTGGCTCTAACCACGCTAGATCGACATTGGGATTTTGGAAAATCATAAAATATGAGATGGTGTTACCGCTGTAACTCATCGCTGGGGTATTCTCTTGCTGCTTGTTGGTGTAACTCGTTCTGAAGTTCAAGTGCAGACGATCCGACATTTGCTGCTGAGCTGCAACCGATGCTTGAACGCGCTCGTAACCTGTGTTAGGCAAGATCCACTCGTTGAGGGTGTGCGAGATAGATGCTCGAATAGAACCTTTGTCGGTAGAGTTCGAGATAGAGATAGAGTTTGTAGCGGTGAAGCCTGTTTGGAAAAGATCGCTACGGTTGTTCTCGTATGCAACCCACTCGGTAGCCTCTAGGCCTCTAGTTTGAGTCGTTGGATCGTATTGATAAAACATTTGACCCTCGAATGCAGCACCATAAGCACTACTGGTTGAGCGTGTGTTTGAAAGACCCGCCTCGCTATCAGCATTATAGGAGTAGTATAGTTGATTCTCCCACTCGGTTCCAGCTGCACCCATATAATCTGGTAGACCTTGACCAAATTGATATTGGAAATCAGGTAGATTCGCAACTTTCTCAACACTGAAATTTGAACTGAAGGTCACCTTCACGCCCTTATCTCGGCTATCTCCGCTCTTGGTTGTGATAAGCACAACTCCATTGGCTGCACGAGTACCATAAAGAGCTGCTGCCGTTGCACCCTTAAGAACCTGAATATTCTCAATGTCGTTAGAGTTCAAATCATTGAATCCATTACCAAAGTCTAAGGATAGCTCTCCAGTTGAACCTGCACCATAAGCACCTCCATCGTTGACCATATCGTCGCTCAAAGGTACTCCATCGACGATAATCAATGCACCATTGCTGGTAGCGTCGAGCGACACGTTACCACGAAGGTTGATCTGAGTCGATCCCGTAGCACCACCAGCCGAGGTGATGTTAAGACCTGCAACCTTACCTGTTAGTCCTGTCGACCAGTTAGTTGGCATTGTGTTGGCAATATCATCTCCCATAATTGATTGAGTTGCATAACCTAGAGCCTTTTCTTGACGTTTGATTCCAAGTGCAGTTACCACAACCTCTTCCAATGCTTGAGAGTCCTCTTGAAGAATAAAATCAATCTCTCCTTGCTTGTATGGCATTGTCTGAGTTATATAACCGATGTAGCTAACTTCCAATTCATCATTTGAAGTTATGAGAGTTTTGGGCAAAAGAACATAAGCACCATTGTAGTCAGTTGTCGCACCATCGTTAGAGCCCACCACCATAACGGTTGCACCAACGAGTGGAGTTCCATCTTCACCTTTTACTACACCCTTTATACGGGTTTGTGCTGCGATAGGCGATACGCTAGCGACTAAGCAGAGTAAAAAGGTCAAAAGACGAATACCTGCATTGAAAAGTAACTTTTTTTTCATAAAAAAAATAATGTTATTATTTGTAAAAATTAACGGTGCAAAATAAGATGATTGATATTAACGAATGATGGCTATATTGTTGCCTTTCTATTGCAATATTGTTAAATTTACAGATGGTGAAAATAACGATCCAACCTCTACGTTAAAGGGTATTATATTAATATATAGAGCGATATTTCAAAGAGGTTACAGCGAAGTAAAAAGAGCGTTAATCTTGCGCCTCAACCCTATTTAATGAGATATATTCTTCAATGAAATTACTATCTTGCAGCCCAAAATTAGCAGATATATAAAATGATTAATAACATATTACAAATGAAAAGAAATCTACTCGTTAGCGCATTATTTCTATGCGCATCATGCACCGTCGGTACAACAATTTTAAATGAAGGTGATTACAAAGTCACAGGAAGTGTAACGTGTGAAGGGCAGCCACTCCAAGGAGTCATAGTCACCGATGGCTATAACTTTGCACAATCAAACCGCAAAGGAAATTTTGAACTTATCGTAACAGACTCCTCAAAATTTGTAAGTGTTGCCACCCCTTCGGGTTATACAACAGCATTTGCCGATGGAGTACCAGATTTTTACCTGCCAGCATCTGAACAGAGTGAAAGCTACGATTTTCAACTTGCAAAGTGGGGTGAGGCAGATAAATACCAACTTGTATCTATTGGCGATATACAATATATGACACAAGCTCATTTCGACCGTTTCGAGACAGGTGTTTTCCCCGATATTAAAAGCTATGTTGAGGGAGAGCAAGCGAAAGGCATCCAACCAGTTTTAATCACCCTAGGCGATATTACTTGGGATAATTTTGAACTATACTCTCAATATGTCGACCTAGTAAAGAGTCTACCAGCTCCTTTGTATCCAGTGATTGGAAACCATGACCATGACAAGGATAGTGTGGGAGATAGCGAATCGGCTCACCACTACAATAAGTTCTTTGGGCCAGAGTACTACGCTTTTAATCTAGGAGAGGATTACTATATCGTGCTCGATAATATCATCTATGACACTCAAAAGAGCTATGTAGAGTCAGTTAGCAAAGGGCAGCAAGAGTGGATAAAGAGCTACTTGGAGTTTATCCCTAAGGGATCGAACGTCTATGTTTGTATGCACTCTCCTGTTATCTGCTATGGACGTGTTGTTGATAAGAGCTACGAGGAGTGGGTGCCACTATTCGATGGTTATAACCTATCGGTGATATCGGGACATACGCACCTTTTATTTAATAAGGAGAGTCTCCCAGGTCTATTCGAACATAACGTAGGTGCTGCATGTGGAGTATGGTGGACAGCCGACACAGGTAAAGATGGAGCTCCGATTGGTTATCAAATTTTTGAGTCGAGAGAGGGAGATAAAGCCTCATGGAGATATAAGAGCGTTGGGTATGACCTTGATTATCAAGCTAAGCTATATAAAGATGTCGAGGGTCACAAAGAGTCGATTGTGGCATATATCTGGGCTGTGGATGATGTTTGGACCGTTAAAGGTTCATTTGATGGTGGTGCTCCAGTGAAAGGAGAGCGCATAACGATGACCAACCCCGATTATGACCTTTATGTAGAGCAGCTCGGAGGGGTAGCCTCATATAAATCATCAATAGCAACAGATTGTTATTTTACTTTCGAGATCCCTCAAGGAGCTACCAATTTCTCGCTTACAGCAACAGACAGCTTTGGGAATATCTATTCAGAGAGCATCGAACTTTAGAGAATAAAAAAATGGGGCATTCCTAAAAGATACTATAATAACGAACGTAAATAATTTCACATCTTCAGAAAGATAATTAATTATTTTGACTATATTGTATCTTTGACATATCATATACAGCTACTATATCGGAATAGACACAGGCGTAAATGTTGTGATTTGCTTTCAAAATTGTATCTTTGACATATCATATACAGTCTCAGCAAGTGCAATGGCTGAAAGACTTGTGTTGTGATTTGCTTTCAAAATTGTATCTTTGACATATCATATACAGTATACTAACAATTTTAGGAATAAGCATATCCGTTGTGATTTGCTTTCAAAATTGTATCTTTGACATATCATATACAGTTTCACGCATTGAGGCATATAACTCGTCAATGTTGTGATTTGCTTTCAAAATTGTATCTTTGACATATCATATACAGTCAACCTGGAGCGTTAACAGAAGATTACGAGGTTGTGATTTGCTTTCAAAATTGTATCTTTGACATATCATATACAGTTAGATGTAAACCTCTGCGATTGCATCATTGTTGTGATTTGCTTTCAAAATTGTATCTTTGACATATCATATACAGTAGGATGTGTCAAACAGCCTAATATTAAGCTACTTGTAGCCATTGGCAGAAATAGCAAATAACGAATGTATATGA
>JAWXTJ010000046.1:0-5465 GCA_044433665.1 Rikenellaceae bacterium | reverse complement strand
GTTGTGATTTGCTTTCAAAATTGTATCTTTGACATATCATATACAGTAGGATGTGTCAAACAGCCTAATATTAAGCTACTTGTAGCCATTGGCAGAAATAGCAAATAACGAATGTATATGAACAAAAGCCACCCTTAATAGGTGGCTTTTTTGATTGTAGACTTCTTACATTATTAGTTACTCATTAAAATAGATCAAGCTGCTGGGTTATGCTTGGCTTAGAGGTTGGGTTTCGACTCTGAAATAACTCCATCTGCGAGAACTGCTTATCTGTAATAGCGAGAATGCCAACACTACCATTGGGTGGTAGTAATGATTTAACGCGCCTGATGTGTACTTCTGCATTTTCTCGTGAGGTGCAGTGGCGTAGATATATAGAGAATTGAAACATAGTAAAACCATCCTTCAGAATCTGTTTTCTAAACTCTGCGGCCTCTCTCCGCTCTCTCTTTGTCTCTGTTGGAAGATCAAATAGGACTAATACCCACATAATTCTATACTCTGAAAAGCGATCCATTACATTTGAGGATATACAATCTTGCGACTCTCACCTGAAAAACATTTATACAACGAAGCTGTAGTCTGCCCAACAGCAATCATCAGCGGACTTCGTCTACCCCCTATTACAACATCCATAGTGGGCAGAGAGAGTAATTGAGTTTTGACCTCTTTGCTAAATTCAACCTCTCCCGATTCATAGATAGAGACAACCAGCAGATCAACATAGGGACGATATGGCTCCATTATATCATCTGCCAAACAGTAGGCGTTGTAGCGATTGTGATGATGGATTCCCAAAGTGGGGAGCATCCCCGATCCTACCAAAGCCCGTGCAACAATAGCTCGTAATATTGCATAACCATAATTAAGAAGATTGTTAGGTGGTAACCCTTCTCGATCTCGCTTGAAATTATCGAATAGATTTGCCCAATAATAGACAGCTGCTCTCGCCTCCAGATTATCTGAATCACCGCTTTTGACATCTTTTGCCTACTTTAGCATATTTCGAACTTCACAACCTCGACACTCATATAATACTGCCGATTGATTCTCAATCTTTTGTTGGATAGTTTGCTGCCAAAGCTGTTTGCGCAGAGGTAGTGACGACTCTAATTGTGTTCGAAATCGCTCGTTTTGAGTTGAATGCCCACATAAGGGTAACATTAAACCTACTGGCATACGAGAACTGTCGCAAGTGACTACCGCAACATTATTATCTAACAACTCCTCTAGTACACTTTGAGTTAACGTAATTTGTCTATTATCTAATACTACAATACCTATATCCTCAATAGGGATTGTTCGTTCAGCATCTCGCTTGAAACTATCGGGAAGTGTATCATTTTTCACCACCTCAGGCAGGCGAATTACAAGTTGCTTTAGCTTAACACTGAGGTAGGCGGGATTTCCAAAGTATAGGGTTCGCTTTATCATATTTTCTTATCTGCTATTTGAGTTATATTACCTAGTCGGTCTACTTTTAACTTTAAGCATAGCTCTTTTATCATCTCGCCTGTAAAAGCTCGCCCCATCTTATTTTTAGCCTCAAATTCTAATTTATCAATAATAGGTATAGCCGCACTCATCTTTATAAAGAAGCAGTCTTTTCCAGAGGTACTAACCATCTTATAAACCCGATCCAAATCAATATCCTTCAGTGATAATGGACGACCTATCTGATCCTCAGTCGGTACATATACCAAATCATTAGGAGATAAAGAGAATAATAGATTCTCACCCGCCTCATTAACCTCTGGCACGGCCGACAATCGAAGTTTTAATCGTTCTATAACAACATTAAGCGGAATGCTTTCATAGCTGCGTTTCAACTCATCAGTATTGCTTTGATAGATACCAAAATATAGGTTTGTCCCCTTATCAGCTTCAACATATTTTGTTGATTTATTACCTCTCTCGCCAACACTAAATTTAGATCCCATCTTCTCACTCCATCTAACCTTTAGAATCGGCTGATGGCGTTTGCCTCCATTAAGTTCCTTGATACGTTTATTCATCTCCACCAAACCTTCGGCTGAGAATGCAATATCGGAGTTGTTTCCATTTTGGGACAACCACTCAATGAGAATATTCTGAATACCAGTATCGGTAATTGCTAAAATCTTCTTTGTGTCGAATGACTGATCGAGCGTCTTTCGTGTTGCAACCATCGGATCCTTGGTATCTTCGGTAAAGTAATATATCTCTACCTTTGATATATTTTGACCAAACCACATATATTCAAGCTCCTTAAACTGCTTGATTAATGATTTAGGAGTAGTTCCTTCGCTCAACATAGATGATATAGATTGCTTTAGTTGCAGGTCAACTAAGTTCTCATAGTTCGCTATACCATCTTTGAGACTTACCATCTTCTTTAGACGTAGGTTTACTAGACCGTATACTGTCCCCTTATGCAGAGATTTTCTAATTGCCATATTCTTGCCCTCTTGGGTCTTATATACTTTACGCCCACTCTCACCGATATAGGCAGTACGATTGTTTGTGCGGTTGAGAACACGAGTGTTTTGCTTGAAACTAACAACTATTGAACAAAGCGTGTCATATACATCTTGTGTATATGTTGGCCACGGCTTTTTGAATCGCCATGTATAGCGACCATTATTGTCCTGCTTGACCTTTTCGCAGAGTGTATGTTTGAGATCATAGCGAATTGATGAATCTTTATCACTTGCCGATATATTGTTTAGATAGTTAACATGGTTATGCGTGAGACTAGCAATAACCAAGGCATCAAGCGAGTGGTGTCGGTGGTCTATCCTCTTCTTATTGAAGCCACGCTGCTTGTCGATAGGCATGTTTATTTGAAAGAAGATCTTTCCCTCTTTATTTGTCCAGTGCCCAAAGTCTGAGCTATTTGTCATCTCATTTAACCGCTCAAAACGTGGTGTAACAATTCTATTCCAAATATCGTTAAGCCCCCACTCCTGCTTTAGCTTAGTGGTGATAGAACCATTACACGATAATACCTTAGTCGAGATTGCAATATCTTCCTCACTCTCATCTCTAACGATATTCGAAAGTAACCCCATCATTAGTTTGCTGATATATCGGGTGTCGTTGAGTTGACGAGAGATAAATCCATCAGGGATCTCCGTCATCAATAACTTACTATGCTTCTGTCGAGAAGCTGCATAGGTGCTATTTACAAATGCTTTATACTCTTCGACTGAGAATATTTTCACACTCTTACCATAGCCAACATCAACTATTTTTCCATGCTCCTCCTCGATAAAAGTCATAGCTAAGCGAGCGCCTTTCAGTCCGTTTACAGCTGCTTCACAAATCACCTTATTGTTAAAAGAGTCATCAAAGTATAACTTTTGAGGGATTACGTGCTCTATCTCATAATCTTTGGTGAATAGTCGACTCAAAGGTATCATCTCACCTGTATATGGCGAACGGTAACGCTGTTGCAACCAAGCTTTATATCTAATAATTTCACTTTTGGTAGGTGACGCAGATCGTGATATTTTTGCAATATCATCAGGAATATCTGTCGTTGACCTCAAAGCCCCATCCTCGTATATCTTCAATATTAACTGTTGCGTAGGAGATTTTGGCCTTACATCCTCAACTGTCTTATCTTCAAGAAACTCCATTAGCATCGCCTTGATCCTAAGATTGGTATTTTCCTGCTCTATATTGTTGCGGGTTGCCCTTTCTCTGCTCTTTTTATCTTGTTTTAGTTCTCTTCCAAGTTCGATATTTATACGATCAATCGAGCCATACTTCACCCATATATCCTTCACTACTCGAAGAGACTCCAATACAACCTGTTCGACCACAGGATTGTGGAGTGAATGTTGTTTAAAGCTAGATATATACTGTTGCATCTGTGCAGGATTTTCCCATTTTGTGATCTCCTTAGTCTCTGAGTGTCGGTCGTATACAACATAGCAGGCCAACCAAAGAGGTAGAGATCTGAACGCTTCAATCTCTCTAAGATTTATAGCATTTCGATAAATACGCTCCCTAATAGACTCGTCATATTCTCCATTGATAAGTTTTTCAATTCGCCCACGTGTTTGTAGGTCTATTTTTTCAACATCCCAATATTTACCCACTCGCATAAGAGGAAGCAATTTCTTAATAGCTTTTTCACTATATGCTCCATATGTTGCCTCGAATGGCTTGATCTTTTTAAATGTATCTACAAAACGTTCACTAAGACCATATCGCTTGGCAAAACTTTGGAGTGCAGAGATTATCTCATACTTATCATTTACAGAATAGAGCAGGTGCCAAAGCATATACTCTACACTCTCGTCGAGAACAACTCCCTTTTTTGAGATTGCATTTTGAGATAGTATCTCTGTAGACTCTTCACACTTTTTAAAATTTGCAAGCATAATCGCACGAGTAGTATTACAGGGGTACTCCCTATCCTCTACATAGTTCCATCTGTATGGTTGCGACTTTTTAATCTTGAAAAATGTCGATAGTAATACACTCTGTTTTATCGAGTCTCTATCGTTGAGCCACTCGTATAGATTCACAATAGACTCTTCGTTGGGTAGAAACTCCAAGGTAACATCTACATCTTTATCTTCCTCTATTTTTATAATCTTTAATCCCCATATAAACTGCCATAATCTAACCTCTTGAAATAGAGGGTTTGATTTTGCGATACATTTTACTCCTTGAATTATCGTTTCACCATCTTTGACGAAGCTACGACTCTCATATGGGCAGTCATCGACCAGTGATTTTTTACTCTTCAAAGGTCTTTGATATAGTAATATATCATTAATTAAGAGATATTTAAAATCTCTGTTGGCTATAGAATTACGATATGCTGTATTGCTTCGATATAACTCTTCAATCGCCATCGAGTAAAGTTCTCTATCTTGTAATTTTTCGTTTAGTTCAATCTGCTTGTTTAAGATGAGTTCAATTTCCTCTTTATAAAAAAATCGTTCTACCGTTCTCACCAAACTACCTCTTATCTTTTGATTAGGGTTCACCAATAAAGCATCGTAGATATACTCTCCTATGGTTTTTCTGCTATTTCTAATATCTGATTCTGTTCTCTTTTTGAGAAGAGTCCAATCACCCTCTTTGGGCGCTCTAAATGATCTCTTCTCTCGACCCTCTTTATCTAGTTTTACCTCTCCATTATCATCCAAATCAGTAGTTACAATAAACTCCTTTAGCTTATCTTTCCAATCAAATAGAGGCATTTTGCTTGATCTTCTATAGATCCAACCATTCTCTAATTCAATATTATACCAAGGGTCTTTACCTTTGGCGGCCTCCTCTACTGTAACATTTACCACTCGTAGCTTATGATAAGCTACGCTCTTTGACGGATTCTCATCCTCTTCCTCTGGAATCCCTATCTTTGTCCGCACACCCAGTTAAGGCAAAAAGCACAAATACAATGAAAAGAAAAAGTTATGATTCAGCGTTCAAGCAACGCGCAATTAAATTGAGTGAGAATCTAG
>JAWXTJ010000045.1:0-21255 GCA_044433665.1 Rikenellaceae bacterium | reverse complement strand
TTCTTGTGGAACAATCTTATATGCGATATGGATAAATCCTACCTAGAGTAGCGCGTCCGCACAAGAAGGCTGTCGCAATTAATATAGAGCATTTACATTGGTTCTGCAAATGTAAAAGAGTAGCTTAGAGAAAATGAAGTCTCGCCTAAAAGAGATTACATCGAGGAGCAACGGAATGGGCTATGAGAGAAGAAAGAGGAATCTTCGGGAATATATTCAAGGTTGGATAACCTATTATCACTTAGCCGATATGAAGCGGCATCTCCAAAGAGTCGATGAGTGGTTAAGGAGAAGAATCAGAATGTGTATATGGAAATGCTGGAAGAAGCCTAAGACGAAGTTTAAGAATCTACAGCGATGTGGAATTAGTATACAGAAATCGTGAGAGAGGGCAAATACGAGTAAAAGCTATTTAGTTTTAGTCATTATCCAACCGAGAAACAAAATCATCCTTATGGTTGCAATTTGTTAAATTTTGCCAAAAAAAATTATTTTATAGATATTATTTTGCAATAAAAAGTTTGAATATTAGAATCTTTTGTCTATTTTTGTCATAGAATAGAGTTTTTATCATACGAAATTTAGTATATGCTATATTAAAATTAGAAGAAACCTTAATTCATAAGCCAAATAACCAAATTTATAAATAACCCAATTTTAAAACATCAATTTATGATTAACATGAAAAAGTGTATAGTTGCGCTTTTACTATCTGCGCTAACTATCCCAACATTCGCTACGGGCGAGGAGTCAACTTCTAATCCTTATAAAACGACTTCTAAGAACACGAAGTCGACATTTGATCCATATTGGTACCTAAGAGTGCAAGCAGGTGTAGGACACTCGGTTGGAGAGTCTTCATTCTCGACTCTGCTTTCACCCACAGCAGCTCTTTCGGGAGGTTACCAATTTAGTCCAATATTTGGAGCTCGCTTAGGTGTTAGTGGATGGCAAGCTAAGGGAAGTGTGGTTGTTCTGGATGAGACATATAAATATAACTATTTGCAAGCGAGTCTTGATTTCACCGTAGATATTGCTAATATTTTCATGGAGTATAATGAGGATCGTCTATTTAACCCATATGTATTTGCAGGAATTGGATATAACTATAGCTTTAATAATGATGAAGCTGTAGCTTATAACGCGGATGGTTATACATTAAGTAATCTATGGCTTGACAATCAATCATCATTTGTCGTGCGTGTAGGTGTAGGAGCAGATTTTAAGATCAGCGATAGAGTGGCATTAGGTCTTGAGTATAACATAAATGGCTTGTCGGATAAATGTAATTCGAAAGGTGCAGAAAACCCAGATTGGCAACACAATCTACTACTAGGTGCTAAAATTCGTCTAGGAGATAATGGAAAGAGCGCTGCTGCTGCCGCTGCTTTAGCCGCTGCTGAAGCTGAGGCCAAAGCGAAAGCTGCTGAGGAGGTTGCTGCAAAGGCTGCCGCAGAGAGAGCGGCAAGAGAGGCTGCTGAGAAAGCAAGAGCAGAGGCTGCCGCAAAGGAGGCTGCTGCAAAGGCTGCCGCAGCGAAAGAGGCCGCTGCAAAAGCACCACGCAATGTAATCTTTACACTCGACTCATCGACACTAACAAGCGAGGGTAACGCAAAGGTTAAAGAGATCTCAGCATTAATGAAGGAGTATCCAAATAGAAAGATCTCAGTAACAGGTTACGCAGATGAGGAGACAGGAAATGCAAAATACAACCTGAATCTATCAGAAAAAAGAGCAGAAATAGTAAAAGAGACTTTAATTGCGAATGGAATCTCAGAGGATAGAATCATCACAGACTACAAAGGTGATACAGTTCGCCCATACGCTGAAACAGAGAAAAACCGTGTAGCAATCGCAATATTGCAATAATCGCTCACGAAAAACACCCCCCCCCCGACTAATTCCGTCGGGTGGGAATAATACCACGAGAGGTCGGAAGATCAATTCTTAATCGAGTAGGAGGAAACGAACGAAAGTAGTTTCCTTCTACTTTCGTTTCTAACATCTTATACCATCGTGCGTGCGGTTCTGTATACGGTAGCTCGTTCAGAATTTGGAACCTGGACTTAGATAAAATTGAGTTTGATCCTAGAGCTACGACTGAGGGGGTTTAGCCTCTTTAATCTATGGAGAGTATCTTTTTAGAAGGGTCAAATTCGCATAAATCATCTAATCCCATGGTGCGGATTGCTGTGTTGATAAGCTCCTTTTCTTCGGCTTGCGGATTTGTTGAATAGTGAGCACCAGCGTCGAGGAGTGCTTGTTTTGGGATTAGGCCTATGATCTCGGTTCCTGTCACCTTTGCGCCATGTTTTGTGGCTATTTCTTTTACTTTGTCGAAAGCTACGTGTAAAGGGGTGACGGAGATATTCGTGAGATTCATTGATACTTGAGCCACACCATACTCCTCAATATACCAACCTATTGCTTTGCAATATTTAAGAGTTCCACGGATTCCTTTAGATGGTTTTCCACTCTCTCGAACCTCTTCGGCAATTGCATTGGCGAGATCAATCGACTTGGTGTCGATATTAAAATTTACAGCTATAAGAAAATTGCGTGCCCCAACGTTCGTTGCACCAGAGCGAGCTATAATCTCGTCGAATGGACGTGCTCCAAAATCTGGTGCATCATCTGTGCTTGTTAATCGTTCGGGGAGTGCTTCGTATTCTCCTTTGCGGCAAACAGCTAAGTTGCGCCGAGGGAGCGTGAATGCGGCAGCCTCGTAACAATATGTTGGAATTTTAAGCTCTTCGGAGATTTTTTTTGCTAGATCACGAGCTAGGGTTGCACACTCTTTAAGGGTTATGCCTGAAATGGGTATAAGTGGCAGAACATCTGTTGCGCCTAATCGTGGATGTGTGCCTTTTTGCTGGCGCATATCAATAAGCTGAGCAGCAAGTGCAACACTCTTAAATGCTGCCTCTACTACCGCTTTGGCCTCACCAATAAAGGTCATTACGGTGCGATTTGTTGCCTCGCCTGGGTCAATATTTAGTAGGCGTACCCCCTCGACGGACAAAATAGCAGAGGCGATTTGCTGAATTACTTCAGAATCTCGCCCCTCGCTAAAATTTGGTACACATTCGATTATCTGCTCCTGCATTGGAGTTGTTAATTAGTTATTGTACATCTGCCATACTAGAGCTGAAGCTCCAATAACAGCGGTGTTTTTATCTTGAATACCGCTTGGAAGAAGTTTTGTTTTATTGCGGAATGTTGGCATGATATTCTCCTCCATATATCGTTTTGTAGGTTCAAAAATCAACTCTCCAGCTTTAGCCAAACCTCCGAAGATGATGATTGCCTCGGGAGATGTTATTGTGCACATATCAGCAAAGGCACGACCTAAAACTTCACCCGTATAGCGGAAAATTTCGAGAGCTAGAGGGTCATTATTTTGTGCCGCCTTAGAGATATGCAAAGCATCAAACTCACTGAAAGGAATGCTTCTTAACTCACTTGGAATATTTGTCGTTGCCATAAGTTCGAATGCTGTGCGTTTGATTCCAGTTGCAGAAACATATGTTTCAAGACATCCTTTACGACCGCAACCACACACTCGACCGTTACGCTCAACCGTTACGTGGCCAAATTCACCCGCAAAGCCATCATGTCCATAGATCATCTCGCCATTGGCAACAAAGCCAGAGCCCAATCCAGTGCCGAGGGTAATCATGACGAAATCTTTCATTCCCTTAGCGTTTCCAAATATCATCTCACCAATTGTTGCAGCGTTAGCATCGTTGGTAACAGCGATAAATTTAGCTTGTGGGAACTCATTTGATAGATCCCCGACGATATTAAACATTCGAGCCTCCTCATTAAGACCAACATTATTGGCCTGATACTTCCATAGGTTCGCTGGACGCTCGATGCAGCCTGTGTGTATACTTGCGTTTGGAGCTCCCAATCCGATTCCGATTAGCTCATATTTGAATTTTAGAGTTGCTAGAAGTTCCTTCATAGACTTCGTTAGAGTTGCAACATAGGAAGGGTAGTCATCATAATTTGGAAATGAGGCAGTTTTGATTGCTCCCTCACCATATATTTCACCATCTTGATCTACAAGTCCAAAAGCAGTGTTAATTCCACCAATGTCAATTCCGAACGCAATTTTTTTCATAAGGCCGTTAAATTTTCTAATGTTGTTATAATTTTATATCAAAGTTATGATAAAATTCTTTTTCTACAAAGTTTTTTATTAATTTTGATCTCTAAAATTATGAATTATTATGAAATCAAACGATTTGACACTCGAACAGATAGAAAATTATCTAGCCCAGCTGGATATTCCATCGGAACCCGAGCGCCTATATGCTCCCATTACTTATTCACTTTCGGCAGGTGGTAAACGCATACGCCCAATGTTGGTTATGCTCAGTTACTCGCTCTTTGGTGATAGCCCAAAGATTGCGCTTCCTGCTGCTGCTGCCGTTGAGGTTTTTCATAACTTTACGCTGTTGCATGATGATATTATGGATAATGCCTTGGTGCGTCGAGGAAAACCTGCGGTTCATGTAAAATGGGATAGAAATGTGGCGATACTCTCGGGTGATGTAATGATGATTGTAGCTTACAAACAACTTAGTTTGCTTCCGACAGAGATATTACCTCAAATTTTCAAGGAGTTTAATTCAATGGCAGCTGAGGTGTGCGAGGGTCAGCAATATGATATGGATTATGAGACTCGTCCAAAGGTTTCAGTGGTTGAGTATATGCGTATGATTGAGCTTAAAACCTCGGTTCTGCTGGGTAGCTCAGCTGCGATAGGTGCAATGTTGGGAGGTGCGACACCTGAGCAGTGTCAGCTTCTTAAGCGCTTTGCAACAGAGATCGGTATTGCATTCCAACTTCAAGATGATTATTTGGATACTTATGGAGATGCAGAGCTTGGAAAGGCAATTGGTGGCGATATTCTAATTGGAAAACAGACCTTCTTGATGAATAGTGCAATGAGTCGTGCCGACGAGCCAACACGTGATATTTTGCGCTATACACATCTCGATGAAAACCTATCAGACGAAGAGAAAATCAAACGTGTTAAAGCAGTTTTCGATAAATTAGATATGCCACACCATACCGAGCAGCAGATTAAAAATCGCTTCGATAAAGCCTTCTCTCTGCTCTCAACCCTTGATGTTGATGATGCAAAATTAGAGAATTTGCGTCTTTTTGCACAAACACTTATCAACCGTAAGAAATAATGAAAAGATCACAAATCGAGATAATGGCTCCCGTAGGCTCGTATGAGTCTCTGCATGCTGCGATAGCTGCTGGTGCCAACTCAATATATTTTGGTGTCGAGCAGCTTAATATGAGAGCAAAATCGGCAGCAAATTTCACCTTAGATGATCTCTCGCAGATAGTTAAAATTTGTAAGGAGAACTCTATAAAAAGCTACCTAACGGTAAATATCGCAATTTATAGCGGTGAGCTAGAGGTGATGGAGAAGATTATCGACAGAGCCAAAGTGGAGGGTATAGATGCTATTATTGCGGCAGATTTTGCAGCGATACTTTATGCACGTAAAGTGGGTGTCGAGGTGCATATCTCAACACAGTGTAATATTGCCAATACCGAGGCTGTAAAGTTATACGCTCAGTGGGCTGATGTGGTGGTCTTGGCACGTGAATTATCCTTGGAGCAGATCTCAGCAATATATAAAGATATTGTCGAGCAAGATATTCGAGGCCCCAAAGGAGAGCTTATCGAAATCGAGATGTTTGCACACGGAGCACTCTGCATGTCAATATCGGGAAAATGTTATCTCAGCCTCCACGAAACAGACTGCTCAGCAAATAGAGGTGCCTGCCGACAAATATGTCGACGCAAGTACACGGTTCAAGATACTCAAACAGGCGAGATGTTGGATATGGATGGTCAATACATCCTCTCCCCAAAAGATCTCTGCACGATAGAATTCTTAGATAAATTCATCAACGCAGGAGTCCGAGTTCTAAAGATCGAGGGTCGTGCACGTGGTGGCGAGTATGTCAAGCGAGTTGTTGAGTCTTACGACACTGCTCTGCGAGCAATAGAGGCTGGAGAGTATAATGAGGAGCTTACGTCGCACCTCATGGAGCGCCTATCGACAGTGTTCAACAGAGGTTTTTGGGGTGGATACTATGCCGGAAAAACCGTTGCCGAACAAACATCACGTCACGGCTCATCAGCAACCGAACGTAAGGTATATGTTGGAAAGGTAACCAACTTCTTCAAGAAACTTTCGGTAGCCGAGATACTCATTGAAGCATCACCACTAAGCAAAGGCGATACCGCTCTATTTATGGGTGAAACAACAGGTGTTCTGGAACATAGAGTAGGCGATATAATGTTCGAAGAGAAGATAGTCGACAGCGTAAATCAAGGTCAATATTGCTCAATCAAAACAGAAGGTCTAGTACGCCGAGGTGATAAACTCTATAAAATGGTCTCCGCAGAACTATACGACGACCAGCAGTAGCTTTTAAGTGCAAAATATACAATATGAGACCGTTGTAAGGCGGCTAAAATTTAAAGATGGCGCAGAATCCTCTACGCCATCTTTAAATTTTTATCCACCTATCAACGATCTCTAAAATGTAGCAAAACTTACGTTTTGTAATGGTCTTAATATAAAAATCTGTTTAAGTTTTTCTCGCTAAAATTGTTAAGAAAGAAAAGTGGCAGATACTTAACAAATTAGATGAGAGAAATTTAAACAGATTCTAAGTAGTGTAAGTCGTGAAAAACAATTATTTTACACTACTTAGATCTGTTTTTTTTTAAAAAAAACAGGAGTTATTTGTTCCACACTCTAGGTGCAGGGATTCCTGGGAACTCCTTGCGATCTTTGAGTTCGAGCATTACCTCTTCGATGGCACGGTTAAGTTGCTCATCTTCGCCTTTCCACTCTTTTATTGGATCGTTGTCGATCAAAATATCTGGATCTACACCGTGATTCTCGACAACCCAGTCTCCAGTTACAGGATCGTAGTTTGTGAAGAATGGAACACGAATGTCTGTACCATCAATATATTGTAGTGGGCCACTTATACCAACGATACCACCCCAGGTGCGTGTGCCGATAAGTTTACCCAATCCCTCGGCGCGGAATCTCCATGGGAAAAGGTCGCCATCTGATGCTGAGTATTTATTTATCAAACAAACTTTTGGACCTGTGTGTGTTGCATCGGGTATGGTGCTCACTCTTTCTGAGCCACGACGCATTGTTAGGCTATATGCTTCACGGCTAAGACGCTCGATAAGCATTGGCGATACATTTCCGCCACCATTCTCACGGTCGTCGATAATCAAACCCTCTTTGTTGAGTTGAGGATAGAAGTAACGAGTAAACTCGATAAGTCCACCTACACCCATGTCTGGAACGTAGATATATCCAATTTTACCACCTGAAGCCTTGTCTACAGTCTCGATGTTCTTTTGTACCCATTCGTTGTGATATAGTGGATATTCATTGTCGATTGGTAGAATTGTTATTGTGCGGGCACCTTCGCTGCTAGCTGTTGTGTTTATTGTAAGTTCGGTTGGAACTTCGGCTTTCCCAACTAAAAGGCTGAACATATCTTTTACGCTGTTGGTTGGGATGCCATCTATTGCGATGATGTAGTTACCCTCTTCAACGTTCAATCCTGTTTCGGTTAGTGGTGAGCGGTGGCTTTTATCCCATGAAACACCCTTTAGGATCTTCTCTAGGCGGAAGTAGCCGCTCTTATCTCTTGAGATCTCGGCTCCTAAAAGTCCCATTGAGATGCGCTCTGGACGATCTGTCTCCCCTGGATTTACGTAGCAGTGGCCACATGTTAGCTCCCCGATCATCTCTCCGATGATGTAGTTTAGATCTAGGCGTGTGGTGACGTATGGAAGCAGTGCGCTATATTTTTTCTTCATCGCTGGCCAATCTACACCGTGCATATTCTCAACGTAGAATCCATCTCGGAATGCACGCCATGCCTCGTCGAAGATTTGAGCCCACTCTTCTTTGTAGTTTACCTCAATCTTTACGTTTGAAATATCTACAGGATTCTCCAATCGAGCTTTGTCGGCTGGGATGTCGGCAACGTAGATTGATTTACCTTTTCTGAATAGAGCTTTTTTGCTTCCGCTTACAACGCTCATGCGAGCACCCTCGGCAACGATGCTCTCTTTTTGACTCTTTAGGTCAAATGCTGTAGCGCCTTTGTTGCTGTTGTAATATACTTTCTTTCCGTTTGAGTAGAAGCCATTGTAACGACCTGCTGAGATTGGAAGTTTGATTGTGCGGTCTAGGATGCCGTCAGCATCAATTGTAACCTCTGCTGGTGCGTCTGCCTTTTCATCATCCTTGCTACCTTTTTTCTCGCCTTGAGGCTCCTCTACTTGCTCGTAAAGGAATGGTGATGGGGTATCTTTTGAAAGAATTGCCATGTAGATACCATTCATATTTGTGTAGGCGTGGTTCCACTCGGTATTGCTATAGATAGGGTTGAAATCACGAGCTGAGCTAAAGATGATATATTTACCATCCTCGCTAAATATTGGCGATGATGAGTCGTACCAATCGTCGGTGATGGCTACCTCTTTACCCTCGGCAAGATTATAAGCGTAGATCACGCCAAAGGTGTTTTCTGCTGAGCGGGTGTAGGTGATCCATTTGCTATCGGGAGAGAATGCAACACCATAATATTCACCGTTCGGGTTCTGCATAAGTGTTTTAACCTTTTTAGACTCTACGGTGAGTAGGTTCATGCGATTTTTGCGATCGGTGTAGATGATAGATTTTCCGTCGGGGCTCCATGTGAAGTTGCGGATATATGTATCGTTCTTCTTTGTAAGTTGCTCGGGTGCACCTCCAGCTGCTGCTTGTAGGTATAGTTCGGTTTCGCCTGAGATGTCTGAAATGTATGCTATTTTTTCTCCATCGGGGCTATATTGTGCCGAGCGATCGTTTGCTCCAGATGAGCGGGTAAGGCTCTTTACTGCGCCTTTTCCTGTTGGGACGCTGAATACCTCGCCACGAGCTGTAAGAGCGATGTTTTTACCATCTTTCGAAAGTGAAACGTTTGTTAAATAGTCTGCTCCATCTTTGTACACTGGACGAGCGTAAACGTTATCTGAGGCTACCGAGATTGCCACCTTTTTAACCTCTCTACTTTGAGCGTCGAGGGTGAAGATTGAGCCACCTTGCTCGAAAACAATTGTTGTTCCGTGGCAGCTAGGGAATTTTACATCGTAATCGGTAAATGAGGTTACCTTTTCTGTCTGTTTTGTCGAACGGTTGTAGACAAAGATATTCATTGTGCGATCACGATCCGAAAGGAAGAATATTTGGTCACCAACCCACATTGGAATAATATCTTGAGCGTCGTTCTCGGTGATATTCTCCACTGAGCTATTCTTCTCATCATAGATCCAAACATCGTCGGCCATACCTCCACGATAATATTTCCATGTGCGGAACTCACGCATAACACGGTTATAAGCCAAAAGTGAACCATCTGGAGAGTAGCTACAGAAACCACCCTCAGGAAGTGGAACGACAGTCGATAGGCCACCATCTTTGCTTACAGTGTATAGTTTGCCGATAAATCCATCTCCGATACGGTTGCGATAGATGATTTGCTCACCATCGGCAGACCAGCCCATAACGATATTATTTGGTCCCATGCGGTCACCAATATCATCACGAGAATTTGTTGGTGTGTAGGTCAAACGCAAAGGTTCACCACCCTCGGCAGGGATTGTGTAGACCTCGGTATTTCCGTCGTATTGAGCCGTGAAAGCGACACTCTTTCCATCGGGAGAGTAACGAGGGAACATCTCATAGCCAATGTGTGAGGTTAGACGCATTGCGCTTCCTCCGCTCATTGGAACTTTGTACAGGTCGCCTGCGTATGAGAAGATAATCTCTTCACCATTTGAAGCAGGAAAACGCAATAATTTTGTCTCTTCTGTGGCTGCCATCGCACTTAGTGAGAAGGCTCCAAGAAGCAAAAATGACATGCAAAATTTCTTCATAGTAGTTTTTTTATTGTTAATGTTTTGGATTTTTAGAATCGTTTTGTCCACGAATGGCAATATGGTTCGGTGCCTTTAATGACGTAATAATCTTGGTGGTAATCTTCTGCTTTGTAGAATGTTGTTGCTGGAGTTAGTTTTGTAGCTACTTTGTAACCGTTTGCTGTCAAGGTTTCGATTAGATTTTCGGCTGTAGCTTTTTGCTCCTCTGAGTTATAGAAGATCTCCGAACGATATTGATCTCCAAGATCTGGGCCTTGACCATCGGTTTGTGTTGGATCGTGAATTTCGAAAAATAGTTTTGTGAGGGTTTCGTAGCTAACTTTTTTTTGGTCGAATATCACCTCAACGGCTTCTGCATGACCTGTGGTTTGTGCTTTTACCTGTTCGTATGTTGGGTTTTCAACCTTGCCGCCAATATATCCCGATTCAACACTTATAACACCCTCTTGTTTTTGCATTAAGTGCTCCACACCCCAAAAACATCCACCTGCGAAGATTGCGCTTTGAGTTGTGGGTGCAGCGATGAATTTTATAGAAATTGAGTTTACGCAGTGGCGAGTATCTTTTTCTGTATGCTTTTCACCATGAAAAACATGTCCAAGATGTCCACCGCATGCCGAGCAGGTGATCTCAGTTCTACGTCCGTCGGCATCGGGAGAGCGTGTTACCGCTCCCAGGATCTCATCGTCGAATGATGGCCATCCACATCCTGCATTAAATTTATCGGCTGAGCGATATAATGGGGTGTTGCAACGTTTACAGATATATGTGCCGACCTCATTGAAATCATTATACTTGCCTGTGAAAGGTAGCTCGGTGCCTTTCTCTTCGATTATGTACTTCTCTTCTTGGTTTAATTCGTTCATGATTATCTTGTTTTTCTCCCAGTTTTTGATCCTGAGTATTGTTTTACAATTAGTATAGTGGCAAAATTAATAAAAAAAATCATAATCGGGAACTTTAAAGCTCCTTGGTTGGTTATTTTGTTGTATGATTGTTCTCTTTGTTAGATTTTTTTCATATCTTTGTCTATACTGGATATGGTGTTAGCTTTGAATAAAATATAAATTAATAAAGCAGATTATGAAGCAATTTATGGATAAAAATTTCATGTTGGATAATGATGTAGCTCAAGAGCTTTATCACCAATATGCTGCCGACAAACCTATTATTGATTATCATTGTCATCTCGACCCAAAGATGATAGCTCAAAATGTAAAGTTTGAAAATATCTCACAATTGTGGCTTGGTGGCGATCATTATAAATGGCGTGCAATGCGTGGAAATGGCGTTAGCGAGGAGTATATTACAGGTGGAAAATCAGATTACGAAAAGTTTGAAAAGTGGGCTGAGACTCTTCCCTATGCAATGCGTAATCCGCTCTATCATTGGACTCATTTGGAGCTTAGTAGACTCTTTGGAGTTGATAAGATTCTAAAGCCATCCACCGCTCGTGAGATTTATGACGAGTGTAATTCAAAACTTCAATCTCCTGAGTTCTCGGCTCAAGGGTTGATGCTTGCCTCGAATGTTGAGGTTGTATGCACGACGGATGATCCAATTGATAGCTTGGAGCACCATAAATATATTGCTGAGAATCCATTCGGAGTTAAAGTTTTGCCAACATGGAGACCAGATAAGGCGATGGGTGTGGACGTGCCTGAAGCATTTAATGCTTATATTAATGCTTTGGAGGGTGCTGCTAATATTTCGATTGATTCATATTCTGACCTGCTTAAAGCACTTCAAAAACGACATGATTATTTCGCTGAGAATGGTTGCCGACTCTCGGATCATGGATTGGAGACATTCTATGCTGAGGAGTATACTCAAGGACAAATCGATTCGATTTTCTTGAAGGTGCGTGGTGGAGTTGCGCTTTCAAAAACAGAAATAGATAAATTCCGTTCTGCAATTCTTTTTGATTTGGCGGTTATGGATCACGCAAAAGGATGGACTCAACAATTTCATATTGGCCCAATTCGCAATAATAATGAGAGAATGTTTAAACTCATTGGTGCCGATACAGGGTTCGACGCAATTCATGATCGTTCGTGTGCTGCTGCGGGACATAAATTTTTAAGTAATTTAGATGCTGCGGGAGCTTTAACAAAGACAATTCTTTACAACCTCAATCCAAAGGATAATGAGGTTTTGGCAGTGATGGCATATACGTTTAATGATGGAACAATAGCTGGCAAAATGCAATATGGTTCGGGCTGGTGGTTTTTAGATCAGGAGATCGGAATGGTCAATCAGATGAATGCTCTCTCGATGCTTGGGCTTTTGAGTCGATTTGTGGGAATGTTAACCGATTCTCGTAGCTTCCTCTCATATCCACGACATGAATATTTTAGACGAATACTTTGTAATATTCTTGGAGATGATGTTGTCAAAGGCAAACTACCCGCTTCGGAGATAGATTTTATCGGCGAGATGGTTGCAAATATTTCATATTATAACGCTAAAAACTACTTCGAATTTTAAGGATCTGTTTAAATTTCTCTCATCTAATTTGTTAAGTATCTGTCACTTCACTTTTCTCTCTTAACAATTTTAGCGAGAAAAACGTAAACAGATTCTAAAGGTAAATTCTAACTTTTCACTTAAGGGGAGTTCTTAATCCCCCTTAAAATACTTTAAACCAACCAAACCTAAAATGAAAACCCAAAACACCTCAACACAAGCGACATCCTTTAGATGGGTGGTTTGTGCAATGTTATTTGCCGCCACCATGGTGAACTATCTCGATCGGCAGGTTCTATCGCTTACATGGAACGAATTTATTAAACCAGAATTTCACTGGACAGACTCCCATTACGGAACCATTACAGCTGTTTTCTCCTTTGTCTATGCTCTAAGTATGATCTTCGCAGGTCGATTTGTCGACTGGATAGGTTCACGCAAGGGTTATCTTTGGGCAATTGGAGTGTGGAGCGTTGGTGCTTGCTTGCATGCTTTTTGTGGAATTATAACAGAGAGATATGTTGGTCTACACTCTGCGGCTGAATTGGCGGCGGCTACGGGTGCTGTGGCTGTGACAATCTCGACTGTGAGTATGTATTGTTTCTTGGTTGCTCGTTCGGTGTTGGCAATTGGTGAGGCAGGTAACTTCCCTGCGGCAGTGAAGATAACAGCTGAATATTTCCCAATGCGAGATCGTGCCTTTGCGACAAGTATCTTTAATGCGGGCTCTTCGATTGGTGCTTTGGCTTCTCCGCTTTTGATCCCCGTTGTAGCGAAACACTTCGGTTGGGAGATGGCGTTTGTTATCATTGGAGCATTAGGCTTTATGTGGATGGGTGTTTGGGTATTTGTTTATGACGCACCACGCAATAATCGACATGTAAATGAGGCTGAGTTAAAATATATCGAGCAGGATAATATAGTTAAAACAACCGATAATGAGCAGAGTCAAGAATCAGCTTCTGAACGACAATTTTCAATCTTGGAGTGTTTGGGCTATCGTCAAACTTGGGCGTTTATAGCTGGTAAATTCTTTACCGATGGTGCTTGGTGGTTCTTCCTATTTTGGGTGCCTTCATATATTGAGGTTCAATTTGGAATTAAAACTACCGAGGGTTTAGGTATGGCGCTTATCTTTACGCTTTACGCAATAACGATGCTCTCGATTGTTGGAGGTAAAATCCCAACAATTATCATCAATAAAACCTCTCTCGATCCTTATGCAGCTCGCATGCGTGCAATGTTAATTTACGCATTTTTACCATTGGTGGTTCTCTTTGCTCAGCCACTTGGAGCTCACTCACCTTGGTATCCGATTATCCTTATTGGTTTGGCTTGTGCGGCACATCAATCATGGTCGGCTAATATTTACACAACAGTAAGCGATATGTTCCCAAAGAGTGCCGTTGCAACAATTATCGGCTTGGGATCAATGGCTGGTGGACTCGGTTCGGTTATTATGAATAAAACGGCTGGAAATTTATTTGACTATGCCGAAAAGGTGAATCTCTCATTTGGTGGATTTGATGGAAAGCCAGCAGGTTATTTTATTATCTTCTGCGTCTGTGCTGTATCATATTTGGTGGCGTGGATTATAATGAAAACTCTTGTTCCCCGATTGAAACCTATTGTCTAATTTAAAACAACCCTAAAACATATAACAACCATGAAAAATATATTTAACATTTCAGATAAAGTTATCGTTCTGACAGGTGCAACAGGAATCCTCGGAGAACCTATTGCACTCCATCTTGCCGAGTGTGGAGCTCAAGTGGTTCTTTTGGCTCGAAATGAGTCAAAGGCTGAGGCATTGGCTCAAAAGTCGGATGGAAAAATTGCTTACGCTATAGCTGACGCATTGGACTTGCCAAGTGTTGAGAGAGCCTATAATGAAGTAATTGAAAAATTTAGCAAAGTCGATGTAATTGTAAATCTTGCAGGTGGTAACCAGGCAGGTGCAACAATTCCAGATGATAAAACTTTATATGATGTTGATTTGGAGGCTATCCGTGCGGTTGTTGATTTAAATCTTTTCGGAACACTTATCCCAACGTTGGTTTTCTCAAAATCTATGGCCGAGAGAAAAGAGGGTTCAATTATAAATATCGCATCGCTTTCAGCCATCAGACCTCTAACACGTGTAATGGGTTACGGTGTTGCTAAGGCAGCCATTGTCAATCTAACACAATATTTATGCGGTGAGATGGCAGCTAAATTCTCGCCAAATATTCGAGTGAATGCCATCGCTCCAGGATTTTTCCTTACAGAACAAAATCGCACGCTTCTTACCAATCCCGATGGAACCTACACAGATCGAGCAAATAAAATTATTGCACACACACCATTTAATCGCTTTGGAGAACCAGAAGAGTTAATCGGAGCTGTTCACTATCTGTGTAGTGGAGCTTCATCGTTTATGAGTGGTGAAGTGATGGTAATTGATGGCGGTTTTAACGCATTCTCAATTTAATTTTGCGTGTAATTTCAAATATTTTTAATTAAAAATAAGATGGAGAAGAGTATAAAATCATGGAGATGGTTTGGGCCTGGTGACCCAATATCATTGCAATATATTAAACAAACAGGAGTTACAGATATTGTAACCGCTCTGCATCACATTCCAAATGGTGATGTATGGAGTGTTGAAGAGATTCAGAAGCGCCAAGCCGAAGTTGCAGCGGCAGGTTTGGTCTGGAGTATCGTCGAAAGTGTTCCCGTAAGCGAAGCTATTAAGACTCAAACGGGAGATTTCGAAAATCACATTGAGGCCTATTGTCAATCAGTAAATAATCTTGCCGAGTGTGGAATTAAGATT
Organism: Rikenellaceae bacterium; assembly: GCA_044433665.1. Classification (GTDB taxonomy): domain Bacteria; phylum Bacteroidota; class Bacteroidia; order Bacteroidales; family Rikenellaceae; genus Alistipes. The sequence continues at coordinate 5,972 of JAWXTJ010000045.1, read as the reverse complement.
GTAACGTATAATTTTATGCCAGTGCTCGACTGGACACGAACCAATTTAGAGTATGAACTTCCCGATGGCTCCAAGGCTTTAAGGTTTGAGAAAGATGCTTTTATGGCATTCGATCTCTATATTCTCGCTCGTAAAGGTGCAGAAAACGACTATACGGAGTGCGAAAAACGGAGAGCGCAAGCACGCTTCAACACAATGAGTGAAGAGGAGCGGGAAAAACTAACTCGCACAATTATCGCAGGTCTACCTGGTTCGGAGGAGAGTTTCACCATTGAGCAGTTTCAAGAGGCACTCGATACATATAAAGATATTGACAGAGATAGACTCCAAAGCAATTTGATTTACTTTCTTTCAAAGGTCATCCCCGTTGCAGAGGAGGTCGGCTCGGTGATGGTTATTCACCCTGACGATCCTCCATACTCAATTTTTGGACTACCTCGAATTATGAGTTCAGCAGATGATTTCCGATATATCCGCAAAAAAATATCATCAAAAGCAAATGGTTTGTGTCTCTGCACAGGCTCGTTCGGTGTAGCCTCAACAAATGAACTTACGGAGATGATGAGAGAGTTTGGACAATGGGTTGAATTCGTACATCTGCGTAGCACAAAACGAAATGAACAAGGTGACTTTTATGAGGCAAACCACTTGGAGGGAGATGTAGATATGTATAGTGTAATGAAAACCCTGCTTGAAGTTCAACAGCAGCGAGGTTGCCGTATTCCAATACGTCCCGATCATGGACACTTAATGGGTGACGATATTCACAAGCACTCAAATCCAGGTTACTCTTTTGTCGGCAGATTGCGAGGTATTTCGGAACTTTGCGGCTTGGAGATGGGCATTATCCGCTCAATGGAATAAACTTTTTTTTCAAACCAAACCAACCTAAACCAAATCAAAACCTAACCTAAAAAAATAATGAAAATAAATTTAACCAAACTATCGAGTTTATTGCTTTTAATCTCGATTGTCGTGCCAATGAGCACCCAGGCAGCACCCCCAACCTCCAAAGAGGTAATGGAGATCTCAAAAAGAGTTGCAGATTGGCAAATCAGAACCTTTGACAATCAAGGTCAATACCGAGCATCGTTCACATTTACCGATACAACAACAACGACAAACCATCATGACCTCTCATGGCCATTAGGTGCGCTCTACTCTGGAATGTTCGAGCTTGTAAAGGTAACCGACAGTCAAGAATACGCAAATTGGCTAAAGGAGATAGGCGATAAATATGATTGGAACCTTCACAAAAGAGTCTATCATGCAGATGACCATGCAGTTGGCTTTATGTACCTAGGCATGTATGAAAAATATGGTAAAAAGAAGATGCTCAAACCCACACGCAAACAATTTGATGCCATTATGACAAGCGACAGAGCAGACGAATGGCATTGGACTTGGTGCGATGCACTCTTTATGGCTCCTCCCGTTTGGGCAAAATTATCTGAGGTTACAGGCGACGAGAAATATTTAGAGTATATGCACGAGCAATATATGATGACCTATGATAAATTATGGTCTAAAGACAAGCAACTTTTCTTTAGAGATCTGAAATACCTAACTCGACACGAAGCAAATGGAGAGAGTGTATTCTGGTCAAGAGGCAACGGATGGGTATATGGCGGTTTAGCTCTAATGATTCCAACATTCCCCGAAGGATGGGAACAGACCCAATTCTACACCGAACTATTCAAACAACTATCCGAATCCCTAAAGGCAACTCAGCGTGAAGATGGCTCATGGTCGGGAGGACTTTTAGGCAGCATCGAAGATTATCCAGTGATGGAGACCAGCGGAACAGCATTTTTCGCCTATGGCCTAGCTTGGGGAATCAACAATGGCATCCTCGACAAAGAGAGCTATGAGCCAACACTTATGGCAGCATGGCAATCTTTAGTCTCAGCGGTGCATGAGGATGGAATGTTAGGCTATGTCCAAGGAATTGGCGAAGCACCTGGCAGAAGTAGTTACGAGGCAACAGAAACTTACGGTGTTGGAGCATTCGTTGCAGCAGGTAGCGAAATGTACAAATATATTCAGAAGTTCTACGAATAGAAAAAATGCGAATTAAGGTTGAAGTTAAAACCTTAATTCGCATTATTTTATAAGTGGGGTAAAATAATTATTTGTCGTCTTTTTAAGAGTGTTATGAAGATTACTATTAAAAGAGTGTTGTCGAAAATTTACGCCTAAAGTATCTTCTGCAATAAAACTTCAGATTTATACCCCTCAGGTGTAGAGTTCCAGTCCTGCTTCACTCCAATCTGAATATACCCCAATGAAGAGAATAGCTTTAAACTTGCAATATTATCCTCCTCAACACTGCACCAAAGTTGATGAAGCCTCAGAAAATCAACAGCATACTTCTCCAAGGCCATTAAGGCATCAGCAGCATAACCACATCTCTGAAAAGTAGGAGCAATCATAATCCCCACACCTGCACGATGATGCAAGGGTTCAAATTCAAAAAGGTCAAGCGTCCCCACAGCCTGAAGCGTATCACCCACACAAATCATAAGTCGCATCTGCTTCGAGCTAAAAATATCCTCTCGTTGCGCCTCAATAAAAAGCGAAAGAGTATGATGCGAAAAAGGCGATAACGTACCACTGACACCCCATATCTGTATATCATTCTCCCACTGATAAAGTAGATCAACGTCCGACGGCTCCACAGCCCTCAAAATCACCTTGCTTCCTTTGATATTTGCCATTTGATTTATGTACAATAGTTAATAATTAATATACGAAAAAACGAGCCTGCAATATCTCACAGACTCGTTTTATTCGTGGAGATCTTTTTACAATCCCAAAACCTTGTTGCGAATTAACATCGCTACACCCCAAGCATTTGCGTTAGAATCCATTGTTGAAACTCGGAACTTAGTATCCTTGTAAACAAGATTAAGCGAATACTTATTTGTTGCAGACTTCAAAGGTAACATCACATAGTCGCCAGCAGCCGAAACACTTCCTCCAACAACAACTGTCTCTGGGTTGAAGATATTAATTAGGAAAGCCACAGCCTTACCAATCTTCTCTCCCGCCTCTTCGATAAGCTCAATTGAGAGCGTATCATCATTCTTTGCAGCCTCGATAATATCGTTGATGCGAATAGGCTCATGACGATCATATTTTTCACGAAGAATGGTATTGACACCACTCTCAATAAGTTTAGTCATCTTCTCCTCAATTGCAATACCTGCAACCTCAGTCTCCAAACAACCCTTCTTACCACAAGCACAAATCACCTCATTGTTAAAGAACGGAATGTGACCAAACTCACCTGCAAAACCGCTCTTACCATAATATAGCTTGCCGTCGATAACGATACCGATCGCAACACCAAGACCCATGTGTAGGTATAAAACGTCATTATCACTCTTAAGTTTGTCGCAAGTATACTCCGCATAGCAACGTGCACGAGTATCATTCTCGAATAACACACGGATACCAACGCGATTCTCGATAATCTCACGAATAGATTGCTCACTTGAGACAAAATATTTGTAGCTTCGACCAGCCTCAGGATTTACACGACCTGTGATACTTACGCCAAGACCAAGAATCTTCGAGCGGTCAACACCGCAATTCTCAACGAAACTCTCAATATTTGAGCAAATACGCTCTAAACATTGTGGGCGATCCACGAGCTCAAATGAGTTATCATACTCCTCTTTGATGATGTTATTTTGAAGATCGGTCACAACGTAAGACATATTATCACGTCCCACGTTTACACCTATGAAGTATATAGCCGAGCATGCCAATCCAAATACATTCGGACGACGACCACCAGGGGTCTCCACCTTACCAAGGTCAGTAACTATATTCTCTTCAACTAGCTCTTGTACTAATTTAGTGATTGTAGGAACGCTAATATGGAGTTCCTTTGTTAAATCCGAAAGGGTGCACTCGCCATTAACTGCCATGTATGCAATTATATTACGCTTAATTATGCTATTTTTGTGCGATATACCTTTAATCCTATCGCTCTCTGCATTATTGAAAAAATCTTTTAACGATGATGCCATCTTTTCTGTAGTTTAAATATTTGCAACAAAATTAATATATTCTCATTATATATACAAATAATTTACACTAATTTATAAATTATTAGCATAACTACATTTTGCAAATTTTACGTAAGATATTACACCTCAATAAATTACGAGGAAATATACCGAAATATATTTTTTGAGAAAAATATCATTATTTCTCCTAAAATTTTATTATCGCATCAAAAATCCAAACAAGATATTAGATTTTTTTAAATAAATACTATTATGTCACCTACTCGAAGTCGGGGTAGCTTGATTATTTTCTGAGATTAAGAGCCTACTTAAGTAGTCTAAAACACCCTTTAAACTCGTTTTTAAAGTTTTCTTGAGTTTACCCAGAGTTTCACCGTCAGTGTAAAATCAAAATAGAACTCCCCATTAAAATTTTCATCCACCTATTAACGATCTCTAAAATGGAGTAAAACTTACGTTTTGCAATGGTCTAAATAGAAAAATAATATTTATCTTTGTGTCATACAACCAAAAAAAGCTAACAAGATGAAATTTGAAGAGATTTACAAGAACGATATATTTGCCAATGAGGCTGGTATTGTTTTAGAAGAGCTAAACGACTCACATGCCAAGATGTCGTTTATCGTTGAAAAGCGACATCTTAACGGGGGTAATGTTACTCATGGAGGTGCAATATTTACTCTATGTGATATTACAATGGCTGCAATGGCCAATTTCAGGCAACCTATCTCTGTATCTATTCAATCTGATATTCGGTTTTTGGCTGCTTCATTTGAGGGTGATAAACTTACCTCTGAGGCGGTAGAGGTTTTTGGTCGTAAAAAAATGTACAATTGTCGAGTGAGTGTAACCAATCAGAATGGTGAGCTTATCGCTGTCGCTGAGGGGATGTATTATACTAAAGTAGTGTAAAACAATTATTGCCATATTTTTAAAAGCACCACGAAAATGTAGATAAAATTTACTCTGAGCGGAGGGTTTGTGTTTTGATAAATTATTATAGAGAATATGATTTTTGATTTTGAAAAGGGGTTTGATGATAGCGAGCAATTAAAAGTAAAACAGAGACCTATTATTGCTATCTCTGCAAATATAATAGATGAAAATTCTGCACTGCATTTTGCATATTCTCAGGCAATTGTGGAGGCTGGGGGAGTGCCGATTATCATTCCTGCCAATTGCGATGCTGAGGCTATCACCTCACTGCTTTTCACGGTTGATGGGTTGCTATTGAGTGGTGGTGCGGATATTGACGCTCGTTATTTTGGGGAGGAGAATATTCCTAATCTAACTGATGTTAGTGAACTGCGTGATTATTATGAATTTATGCTTTTGCGCAGAGCGATAGATTGTGGAGTGCCGATTTTAGGGATTTGTCGTGGATGTCAGCTTCTAAATGTTGCTTTGGGTGGTTCTATTTATCAAGATTTACCTTCGATGTATCAATTGCCGTTATTGTCTCATTCTGTGTTGACAAATAAACATCTTCCGACGCATGATGTCGAGGTTGTCGAGGGGTCAATGTTGCACAAGATTGTTGGGACAAGCATGCTTGGAGTAAATTCTCGGCATCATCAGGCAATTAAGGATGTTGCGCCATCTATGCGAGTTGTTGCTCACTCGACCGATGGGGTTATTGAGGCTATTGAGGGTTATCCCACCCATAAAATTTTAGCTGTTCAATGGCATCCTGAGAATTTAGCTACGGCGGGTAAATCTGTCGAGATGAAGAGGTTGTTTTCTTTTTTTATCCGTGAAGCTGAACTTTACCGCAGAGCAAAACAGATACATATATTAAACCCAATTGTTGATTCTCATTGCGATACTCCAATGTTATACGAGCAGGGTGGATTTGATTTTTCTATTCGGAATAGTTCTGCTCAGGTCGATATTGTAAAGATGAGAGAGGGGTATTTAGATGCAACGATTACTGTT
>JAWXTJ010000044.1:0-22240 GCA_044433665.1 Rikenellaceae bacterium | reverse complement strand
ATCGAACAATCCTCGCTTGCCTGTGCTCTTAAAAACCATCTCTATTATAAATTTTAACAATACACAAAGGTAGTGATAATTATCTAAATATCAAAGTGTTAATTTTTAGAAGTCCCCTATAATAAATATATCGTCGGGCAAAGCCCCACACTGAAAGCGCAAGACAAAAGTCAAAAACGATAGTTTTTGGATCCAAGCTAGCTTGGTGCCCGTGCGGCATGAGCACGATGAGCAGGTAAAAAAAAACTCTGCAAGAGCCAGAAGCCTTGCAGAGTCATTATCAAACTGATTGAGAATCCTTATTGATTTAGGATCTCAAGCATTTTTACAGCAGCGGTAGCGATTGGCGTACCAGGGCCGAAGATTGCTGCGGCACCATCTTTGTAAAGTTGATCGTAATCTTGAGCTGGGATTACACCACCCACGATAACGATAATATCCTCACGTCCTAACTTCGCTAGCTCACCAATAATCTGTGGCACCAAAGTAAGGTGACCTGCGGCTAGTGACGAAACACCAACTACATGTACGTCGTTCTCCACAGCTTGCTTTGCAGCCTCCTCTGGAGTTTGGAACAATGGTCCCATATCAACGTCGAAACCAATATCTGCGTAACCTGTAGCTACAACTTTCGCTCCACGGTCATGACCATCTTGACCAAGTTTAGCAATCATGATACGTGGCTGACGACCCTCACGCTTCGCGAAGTCTGCCGCCATTGTCTTAGCTGTTTGGAATTGAGAATCTTCTTTCACCTCTGAACTATATACTCCTGAAATTGAACGAATAACTGCTTGGTAGCGGCCTACAATAACCTCACAAGCGTCCGAGATCTCACCTAGAGATGCACGTAGCTTAGCTGCCTCTACGGCCAAAGCTAGAAGGTTGCCCTCACCACTCTTAACACACTCGGTGATAGCCTCTAGCGCTGCTTTCACTGCCGCCTCATCACGGTTTGCACGAAGCTCATTCAAACGCTCAATTTGGCTTAGACGTACAGCAGTATTATCAACTGCTAGGATGTCGATTGGAGCCTCTTTCTCTAGGCGATACTCATTGATACCGATGATCTTCTCATTTCCTGAGTCGATACGAGCTTGCTTGCGTGCTGAAGCCTCCTCGATACGCATCTTTGGAATACCTGTCTCGATAGCTTTTGCCATACCACCAAGCTCCTCAACCTCTTGGATTCTTGCCCACGCTTTGTCGGCAATCTCCTTGGTTAGAGTCTCAACATAATATGAACCTGCCCATGGGTCAACCTCACGGCAAATATTTGTCTCCTCTTGAATATAGATCTGAGTATTACGAGCAATACGAGCTGAGAAATCTGTAGGTAGTGCAATCGCCTCATCAAGCGCATTTGTGTGAAGTGATTGAGTGTGTCCCAAAGCTGCACCCATCGCCTCGATAGCTGTACGAGCTACGTTGTTAAATGGATCTTGCTCGGTTAGTGACCAACCTGAAGTTTGAGAGTGAGTACGCAACGCAAGTGACTTAGGATTCTTAGGATCGAAAGTTTTAACGATCTTAGCCCATAGCATACGTGCAGCACGCATCTTAGCAATCTCCATAAAGTGGTTCATACCGATCGCCCAGAAGAACGATAGACGAGGTGCAAATGCGTCGATTGACATACCTGCGTTAACACCAGCACGAAGATACTCCAAACCGTCAGCCAAAGTGTAAGCTAGCTCAATATCGGCAGTTGCACCAGCCTCTTGCATGTGGTAACCTGAAATTGAGATTGAGTTGAACTTAGGCATATTTTGAGAAGTATACTCAAAAATATCTGCGATAATCTTCATTGAGAATTTAGGTGGGTAAATATAGGTATTACGCACCATAAACTCTTTAAGGATGTCATTTTGGATTGTTCCCGCAAGTTGGTCAAGTGTACAACCTTGCTCCAAACCAGTAACAATATAGAATGCAAGAATTGGAAGTACAGCACCATTCATGGTCATCGAAACCGACATCTTGTCGAGTGGAATACCATTGAAAAGAACCTTCATATCCTCAACCGAGCAGATAGAAACACCCGCCTTACCTACGTCACCTACCACACGTGGGTGGTCAGCATCATATCCTCGGTGTGTAGCCAAGTCAAATGCCACAGAAAGACCCTTTTGACCTGCGGCAAGGTTACGACGGTAGAATGCGTTAGACTCGTCGGCAGTCGAGAAACCTGCATATTGACGAATTGTCCAAGGACGCATAACATACATTGTAGAGTATGGTCCACGTAAGAATGGAGCTATACCTGCAGCATAATTCAAATGCTCCATACCAGCAAGATCCTCGGCTGTGTAGCCTCCCTTAACTGGGATTTGTTCTGGAGTTTGCCAGTCGGCTTGAGTGTCGCACTTGCCTCCATTATGCTTCGAAGCGCATCCGCATGAGCTTGTTACGCCTTCGTATTTTAGTTCTGAAAATTTTGCTCTCATAATTAGATGTTCATTGCTTTAAGGTACGACTTCAATGTCTCAAGGACGTTACTCTTGACGCTAATAAAGTTATTGATGCCCTGTGCCTCCAACTCTGGAGTACATGCTGGAGCACCTGCAACAACCAAAATAGCTTTGTCACCAAGTAGCTCTTTAGCCTTTGGAGCCAAAGTAGCATAATCATCATCCGACGAGCAGATAACAACGATCTCAGCACCCGCTGCCAAAGCTGCCTCTGCACCCTCTTCAACTGATGCGAAGTATGTGTTATCAACAACCTTGATACCAGCACATGCGAAGAAGTTACATGCAAATTGAGAACGTGCACGAGCCATGCTCAAGTTACCACATGTAAGCATAAATGCCTGAGGCTCCTTGCCTGAGCGATCAACACCCAAACGCATACTCTCAAATCCCATTGCTCCACGGTATGGAGTCAAGCGATTCTCCTCCGAGCACTCACGAATAACTGCACATGAGCACATATCTGCTGCTGCAACCTCCGTGAAGTTAGGATATTGGTTAGCACCAAGAAGAATCTCACGACGTGTTGCGATATTTTTATCTTTAGCTGCTGCCGAAGCCTTCACTGTCTCAACGACGTAACCAGAGTTGAATGCTGCTACATAGCCACCCTTCTCCTCAACTGCGTTGAACTTAGCCCAAGCCTCAGTTGCGATGCTCTTTGTAAGGTTCTCAATATAATATGATCCACCAGCAGGGTCAATCACTTGATCGAAGTGTGACTCATGCTTCAAAAGCAACTCTGCATTACGAGCGATACGCTTCGAGAATGCGTCTGGAGCCTCAAATGAGGTGTTGAAAGGAAGAACCTCTAACGACTGAACACCAGCGATAGCTGCCGACATAGCCTCAGTTGTTCCACGCAACATATTTACATATGGATCGTAAGCTGTTTGATTCCACTTAGAAGTTACAGCGTGAATATACATCTTACATGGACATGTTTTCGATGGCGCATAAGCCATTACGATATTAGACCATAAAAGACGAGCTGCACGGATCTTAGCAATCTCCATAAAGTAATTTGCTGAAACCGATAGCGAGAAACGGATCTTGCGAGCTACAACATCAATTGGCAATCCCATCTCGGTGAATTTCACCAAGTAGTCGTGACCTGCCGCCAAAGCGAATGAAAGCTCCTCAACGATAGTTGCACCAGAGTTTCCAAAATTGTGAGCATTTACCGTGAAGATCTTCATATGTTTGTACTCTGAAGAGCGAGCGATAAGAGCTGCAACAACATCGAAGCACTCCTTACCATCTCCACCGCAGCAGTAAGCGCCACCGAGTGAAAGATCCTTAACGATTGGGTCGATACCGAAACTTACACGAACGTGTTTCTTGTCGATCTCCATTCCATCGAGTTTATCGAGAAGAAGGTTAGCTGTTTTAGCCAAGCTCTTTCCGTTGAAAACAACCTCGGTTTGAGTAAGGTCGATTCCTGTGAGCAGTGTGTCGAGCTCCTCGGCAGTAAGTGCAGCCGATAGACAGAAGCCTACAGAGTCAACACCCTTCTTTAGGATCTCTTGAGCCTCAGCCGATGCCTCATTTACACAATTAACGGTGACTGTTTGGTGAACACGCCATTTGTTCTTTTTACCGATTCCACGCACGAATGGGAATTCGCCCGCTTTGGAACCCAAAAATTCAATACCTGCAAGATCCTCAGCACGATAGTATGGACGAACATTAAACCCTTCGGCTGTTCTCCAAACCAACTTGCGTGCATAATCTGCTCCTTTGAGGTCTTTGTTTATTACCTCTTCCCAGGTCGAAGTCGATACTTCTGGAAATTCAGCAAATAACCTCTCTTGATTGGTCTTTGTCATAACTTATATTATCGAAATTAGTGATTGTTATTTTCAGTGCATAAAGATACGAAAAAAATATAATATATTGTTAACATCTAGTGTATAAATAATTGAGTCTCGAAATAATTTTCTCTTTCAAAGCAAAAAAACAGAATCAATTTTTGGCAAAAACGGAGAATTTTCAAAGATTATCGTTTTTAGTGTTATCTAAATAACAATGCGTTTTTAATATCATTTCTCAAAAAAATAAGCAATAAATTGAGAAAAACTATAAAAAAATAGGGCATTCTGGTGAAAATCTTGTTAAAAATAGCTCAATCGTTAATTTTTTTATTTTTAGCTCGCACCACTTTACCAAATAATTTATACCTTTGCAACATGGTGCTTGACGGAGGAAGTTCAATAGTTTTTTTAACTACAAGGCACCTTAAATAATACAGAAGAAAAAGATAAAAATTAACTAATAATTAAAAAATAAACGTATGTCACAACTTAGATTCAAGATGGTAGAGGCTGCCATCAACCACAAGGCTGTAGAGGTATCTGCTCCATCGAGCAACCCATCGGATTATTTTGGAGAGAAGGTATTCAACAAAGCTGCGATGCGCAAGTATCTTAACAAGCAGAGCTTCACTTCAATGGTCGATACAATGGAGAATGGCACAGCGCTAACACGTGAGATCGCAGATTCAGTAGCTGCTGGTATGCGTCAATGGGCATTAGAGCATGGTGCTGACCACTATACACACTGGTTCCAACCACTTACAGGCGGTACAGCTGAGAAACATGACGCTTTCGCTGAGCCAGATGGCAACGGTGGTGTACTTGAGGAGTTCTCAGGAAAACTTCTTGTTCAACAAGAGCCTGACGCATCGTCATTCCCTAATGGTGGTATCCGTAGCACATTCGAGGCTCGTGGTTACTCAGCTTGGGATCCAACATCTCCAGCATTCATCGTAGGTACAACACTTTGTATTCCAACTGTATTTATCTCATACACAGGTGAGGCATTGGATTATAAAACTCCACTTCTACGTGCTATCTCGGCTGTTGATAAAGCTGCGGTTGACGTATGTCGCTACTTCGATAAGAGCGTATCTAAAGTTCACTCTTTCCTAGGTTGGGAGCAAGAGTACTTCTTGGTTGATGAGTCTCTTTGGGCTGCACGTCCAGACTTGATGCTTACTGGCCGTACTCTTATGGGTCACGACTCAGCTAAGAACCAACAGCTTGAGGATCACTACTTCGGAGCTATTCCAGAGCGTGTAATGTCATTCATGAAAGATTTGGAGTATGAGTGCCAAAAATTAGGTATTCCAGTTAAGACTCGTCACAATGAGGTTGCTCCAAACCAATTCGAGTTGGCTCCAGTATACGAGACTGTAAACATCGCAAATGACCACAATCAGTTGCTTCTTACAGTAATGGATATTGTATCACGTCGTCACAACTTCCGTGTACTTTTCCACGAGAAACCATTCAAGGGAATCAACGGATCAGGTAAGCACAACAACTGGTCACTTGGAACAAACACAGGTGTTAACCTATTTGGCCCAGGAAAGAACGCTAACGAGAATTTGCAATTTATCACTTTCGTAGTTAATGCAATTCACGCTCTACACGCTCACAACGGCCTATTCAAAGCCTCAATCATGAGTGCAACAAATGCACACCGTTTGGGCGCTAACGAGGCACCTCCAGCAATCATCTCTACTTTCTTGGGAACTCAAATCTCTGAGGTTCTTGACAAAATGGAGGCTAGTGTAAACAACGACGATATTCGCCTAGATGCTAAGAGCGTATTCCGCATGAGCGGTATTGCACACATCCCAACGCTTCTTCTTGACAATACAGACCGTAACCGTACTTCACCATTCGCATTTACAGGTAACCGCTTCGAGTTCCGTGCAGTAGGTTCTTCAGATAACTGTGCTGATGCAATGATTATCCTTAACACAGCAATGGCTGAGGGCTTGATTAAGTTCAAAGCACGTGTTGACGCTAAGATTGAAGAGGGTAAGAAGAAAGATATGGCAATCTATGATACTCTTAAGGAGATGATCTCAGAGTGTAAAGCTATCCGTTTCAACGGTAATGGTTACTCTGACGAGTGGAAAGTTGAGGCTGCTGCACGTGGTCTTGACTGCGAAACATCTACTCCACTTATCCTTGATCGCTACCTAGACCAAGCAGCTGTTGAGATGTTCGAGACTACAGGTGTTCTATCAAAAATCGAGGTTGAGGCTCGTACAGAGATCAAGTGGGAGACTTACACAAAGAAGATCCAAATCGAGGGTCGTGTGTTAGGTGACCTTGCTATCAACCACATTGTACCAATCGCATCGAAATATGAGTCAGCGCTACTTGACAAAGTATACCGCATGGCACAAATTCCAGGTCTTGACGCTTCAGCAGATATTGCTCTTATCAAGAAGATCCAAGGACACACAGCTGCAATTCAAGCATTGACAGGTGAGATGATCGACGCTCGTAAAGCAGCTAACAAGATCGAGTGCGAGAGAGAGAAGGCTATCGCTTACCACGATACTGTAGCAGCTAAATTTGATCTTATCCGTTACCACATCGACCGCCTAGAGATGGTTGTAGACAACCAAATCTGGCCTCTACCAAAATATCGTGAGTTACTATTCATTCGATAGTTTCAAATTAGATATAACGTAAAAAAGTTGCTTGATTTCAATATCAAGCAACTTTTTTTTGCGTTTAATGCGATCAACTTTCTCGACCGAGGACTACCCTAACAGCGGGCAACCGCTTAGTATAGCCTAGAGGGAAGAACTTCGTTTTTGACCCTCATTATTCAATTTTAATATAATTGAAGTCTGCATAGCCATCACCATCCATAACATTAGGATTTTGACAGAAAAGGCCAAACTTAGCTCCTATCCAACGACCCTTGACAACATCATACTGAGGTAAGCCAATAGCGCTAAAGTTCACACCATCGACACTATATGAATAGTGACATGTTTTATCCTCACAAACCTCAACACGAAGCCATAATTTTGCAGATTTCAGATCAACAACCTCATCCTCACGAGGCTCAAATCCGCAATTATCATATTTGCCATAATAAGCAGCAAGTTTAAACTCACCAGCTCTATTTTCAATTGCCAAAAATGAGTATTGAGCCCCCGCAACAACCAATCCAGCCCTTTCACCTGCACATAATGCCGAAGCGTCAATTGAGGTTGTTGCTGTGAATGCAGGTGCCTGCATCTTCTGAAGCAATAAGTTTGGCGTGTAGTGAATATTTCCCTTTTCACCTGGTGCAGCGATGGCGTATAGTCTCAGTGAACCCTCGGCTGCCTTCAATGAGTACCATTTTTCCTGCTCGGCACCATGCCACTGCCATTGTAAACCTAGCTTATCTTCGCTGAAATCATCACTCGTTTGAGGTGTTTTAATTCCATATATTTTTTTGCCTACATTTGGTTTTTTATACTCTAAAACTGGAATTCCACAACCGTCACCATCGGCATCATCACCAATAACAACCCAATCATTATCCAACCATTCAGCTGGTTGCAAATGCAGAATACGGCCGTAAGCATCTTTATCTTGGAAGTGGATGAACCACCACTCTCCCGTAGGTGTATCAACTAAGCCTCCTTGATGTGGTCCATTAATACCATTACCCTCATCGAGCACTCTTTTGGCCTCGTATGGTCCCGTTATATTTCTTGAACGCAAAACCGTTTGCCAACCTGTGGTAACACCTCCAGCAGGTGCAAAAATATAATAATATGAGTTGCGTTTCATCATTTTAACACCCTCCAAGATTGGATTTTCCTCTGCATCCCAATATATTACAGTTCCTCCGTCTAATAATTTGAGTCCATCATCTGACATTTTATGAAGGTATACTGGCCCACCGCAAAGTTTCGACCTGATTAACCATGCCTGACCGTCGGTATCCCAAAATGGACATGGATCTTCCCATTGCTGAACCTGCAATACATGGTGTAGCTCCCACGTGGAACGTGGATCCTTTGTTGTTGCTGCAAAAAGACCCTCGTCAGGAGTGCAGAAATAGACGTAGAAAGTACCTTGATGATAACGAATTGATGGAGCCCAACACCCTCTACCGTGAGCAACTCTTTTAAACTGATCGAATGGCAGGTAGTCATAAACATGGTTTATAATCTCCCAATTGACCAGATCTTTAGAGTGGAGCACAGGAATACCTGGAGCACAATTGAAGCTCGAAGATACCATATAATAATCATCATTTACCCTGATAACATCTGGATCAGAGTAGTCGGCATGAAGAATTGGGTTTTTATATGTTCCGTCACCTTGATCTGCAACCCACACTTGCGCTGAAATATGGGTGGTTGAAACAAGAATCGTAAGTGTTAAGGTTAGTAACTGTTTCATCTCAATTTATAGTTTAATGGTTATTTACTCCAATGCTTTTTTAATATAGATAATTGATTGATCGGACATCAATTTTGAACCTTCATCTGTCCAGTGGAATCTATCTAATTTGGCAAGGTCTAATCTATCGACAACAAGTGTGTATAGATCGTTTATTGTAATCTTATTTTTTGTCATGACCTTTGCAGCAGACTCATTTTTGTTGATTATAACAGGGTTGATTTCGGCATTTAGAGCCATCACACCATCTTCTGTAACGGGGGTTACTGTAACCCAAATCAGCTCTGATTGTTTAGCGTTTTTCTTGATTGTTTTAACGTATGCCTTGATTGCTTTGGGATACTCCTCGGCAGTCATTCTATCTTGTTGCCAACCATGCAGACCGATATTGAATTGGATAACATCATAATCCCTAAAAGAGACAACCGAGCTTAGATCGGTGTGTATCTGCTCGCTTGTCAAGTGCATTGGAGTGAGCCAATAATCGACATTCGCAACGCCATCTAAACCCTCGATAACACCCTCACAAAAACCACTTAAAACCGAGTCGCCAATAAGAAGAATATTTGGTGCATCCTCATTTCGATTCTCAGCAGGATAAAATTGCCACATTCCACCAGGGCGGTGAGTAAGTTGTGGTTTTAGCTCTTGAGCTGAGAGTTGTGACGAGGTGAGTACAAGGCACAATATTGCAATTCGGAATATAAATTTTTTCATGATAAGTTTAGGTTTTGTTTTATAAAAAAGAGAGTTCGTTTTTATTGCAATAAAAAACGAACTCCCATAAAAATTAAAGTTTAGTAAAGTGAAGTGCAACACCCCCACTTGCAACAAGTTTAAAGTTTAACTTATCGGTTGAATTTACACTTTTTGTTGTTATCTTCACATTTGTGCGAGTTCCAAGTGATGCGTCATCCTCATAGATTGAGACATTGTAGCTAGCTCCTTTTTCAAGGAATTTTGAACAATCAATAGTTACACTTCTCTCTGTTGTATTTGTAATAGCACCTACAAACCAATCATCACCACTGCGACGAGTTTGAATAATATATTCGCCAATCGAGCCATCAATAGCTCGGCTATCATCCCAAACAGTTGGTATTGCGCTCCAGAACTCTAACTCCTGCTCACCTTGATAGTGAGATGGTGAGTCGTACCAGTGCATAAACTGTAATGGGCTATAAAATATCACAGGTAAAGCCAATTGGTGAGCCTTAGTATTTTTAACTCTTGGGCTAAAGTAACAGAATGTATAATCCGCCGCACCGCAAACCATACGAGTATATGGCAGGATTGTATTGTGAGTAGCTCCAGGCATAACTTCGTTTCCTCCGATACCCTCTTGAGTCATAAAGTGAGGATAGGTGCGAGTGTAACCCGTTGGACGATACTCATCGTGAACATCAACCATAAAACCATATTCGGCACATTTGCGTACAGACTCATGCAACCACGATGTCCATTTTTGACTTCCAACATTCACAAAACCAAATTTGATACCTTTGATACCCCACTCTTTATATAGAGGTAAAACTTCATCTAATTGAGTCTCTAATGCTCGACGATTAACATATACGAAGATACCTAAACCTTTGCTAGCAGCATAATCGCACAACTCTTTCATATCGAGATTCAATCTTTCAAGTGTTGTTGTTGCATCAGATTTAAGGTCAAACTCCGAACCATACCAACCTGCATCTAAGTGAACATATTGAAAACCACGTGCTGCCGCAAAATCTACACTTTTAATAGCATCTTCCATAACGATACTTGAACGAAAGACCTTACCTGGTTTGATCCATGAGGTATCATCCAATTTATTTGGCTCATTTAGATTAAGAGTGATATAGTTGTTGTTAATTAAGTCAACAGCACTGTCAGCTGCCATTATTAAACGCCAAGGGGTACTATATGGAGCCTCGACTTCAGCTTTACCCTCCATGCTAACTTCAATGATATATGGATTGACTGCCAATTTGAATTTTCCACGAGAAAAATCAATCATCTCAGCTTCACAAAGTGCAACATATTGTCCATCTGGAAGTTCAAGAGTCAATGGACGCTCGGCAATCTCTTTACTTCCCCAATCTTCAAGTGGGCGCACAGTGTAGTATCCTTGTGCGGTTGTTGTGTGATAGGCTTTAGTTCCTTTAGGTAGGGTAAAATTAGTGCGCTCACGTAAAACATTGATATGACTACCCTTTACCTGATCGGTGAAGTGGTATCTAAAGGCAACTCCCTGATCGTATGCTCTGACGATGATGTCTAGCAGATTTTTACCAGCCTGGTCAGCAAATTTTAGAGTCATCTCATTATATCTATTGTCGTAAGTCGAGCGTTCACCGTAAACAGGAACCCAATCTTGATCGACACTCTCTTGCTCGGCACTTATCAAGGTGAGATAATCGCCCCAAAATGGAGCTTTTTTTGCTGGAGCTTGAGGAAGCGGTTGAAGTGCTAGACAATCTACCTCAACGCCCAATTGACTCTGAGAGATAATTTGAGTGCCTTTATAACTTAATGTGTAGACCATTTGTTGACCTCCACTATTTACCTCTACTTGAGAAAAGCAGAATTTAAAATCACCATTCGGAGATATAAGGGTTTGCTGCTCGGAAGCTGCATGTAGCTGCCACAATGATGTGCAGATAAGCGTTAAGCTAAGTAAAAATCTTTTCATAAATTAGGTCGTTTTAGTTAGGTTACATAATTCAATGAGTAAAAATACAAAAAAATAGTCATATAACAAAAAAATACAATGTTAAAATCTGCAAAACAGTGATATAAATTTATCTAAAATTTATAATTTGCAGCTATGTTGCGTAGTCAATTGCAGACAATCTTCAGCAAGAAAATCATAAAATTGAGTTTTTTAATCTAAAAGTATATTAGTTTTCATTTATTTTAGGTATTTTTACACACTTGTTCGTATATACTGTAGGATAAGAATAATTATGTAACAACTGAACTTATAAAAAAAATATTAAGAAAAATTAAGACCTATGCTAAAAAAACTAACCTTAAGTGTGGCTCTGTTCATTGCAACTGTTATCAATGTGCAAGCTGCCAACCCACAACACACCGTGGTTTCGCCAAATGGGGATTTTGAGTTTAAATTCCATCAGGAGCCTTCGAGCAATGGAGGTAATGAACTTATCTACTCTGTATCGTTTAAAGGTGAAACAATTATTGAAGATAGCAAATTAGGTGTCGAGATCGACAATAAATTGATTGAATCAGCTTTGGGAATACCAAACGAGGCAATCGACTTTTGGGGCGAGAACCTTAAATTAGCAAATGTTGAACGCAGTAGCGTTGAGCAAAACTGGAATCCATTGTATGGTGAGCGTGCTGTGGTTGCCGACAACTACAATCAAATGAGATTGAAATTCCGCAAGGGTGATGACTCTAAATATGACCCAACAGATTCATACAATCGTAGCCAAGTATACCTATTCGATATTGATGTTCGTGCTTACGATCAAGGTATCGCCTTTAGGTATCACTTCCCAGAGGCTGTAAATGGTCTATTTATTCACATTACAGACGAGCGCACCAGCTTCACCCTACCTGAGGGAACATTAGCATATTATGCTGCTTGGGCTCAAGCACACTACTCAACTCGCACATTGGAGAATTGGGGAGATGATGAGTCGGAGCGTCCATTGACATTAAAGTTGCCTAGTGGTACATATGTTTCGCTATTGGAAGCACAGATGGTTGAGTACACTCGTGGAAAATTCCGCCTTTCGAATGAGACTCCATCGACTTTGGAGATTAGCATGTATGATTGTGCTGACCATATCACCCCATACGATACCCCTTGGCGTGTAATTATGGCTGCTGAAACTCCAATGGATCTTATCAACAACAATGATATTGTTCTTAACTTGAACGATCCAAACGAGATCGAGGATACCGACTGGATCAAACCAGGTAAAGTATTCCGCAGTAGCATAAAAATGGAAGATGCGATGAAGAGTGTCGATTTTGCAGCAGACCGTGGATACCAATATATTCACCTCGATGCAAGATGGTATGGTGATGAGATGCGTGTAGCCTCTGACGCAACAACAACTGTAGAGGATCTAAATCTTGACATGAAGAAGTTGTGCGACTACGCAGCGAGCGAGGGTATCGGAGTGTTTGTATATGTAAATCAACGTGCACTTGTGCAACAACTCGATGAGCTGCTTCCACTTTACAAAGAGTGGGGTCTTAAAGGTATCAAATTTGGATTTGTTCAAGTTGGTAACCAACGTTGGAGCACATGGATGCACGAGGCAGTTCGCAAGTGTGCCGAGTATGAGATTATGGTAGATATTCACGATGAGTATCGCCCAACGGGTTACTCTCGCACATATCCAAACCTTATGACTCAAGAGGGTATTGCAGGAAATGAGGAGATGCCAGATGCAGATCACAATACAATTTTGCCATACACACGTATGATTTGCGGTGCTGCCGACTACACGTTCTGTTATTTCAGCAATAGAGTGCCGAATACTAAAGGTCATCAACTAGCTCTTCCAGCGATCTTCTACAGTCCATTGCAATTTATGCACTGGTACGACACCCCAACACACTATCGTGGTGAGAAGGAGTTAGAGTTCTGGAGTGCGATACCAACGGTATGGGATGATAGTCGTGCAATAGATGGTGAGATTGGAGAGTATATTATTCAAGCACGTCGCAGTGGTGACGATTGGTTTGTAGGTGCTATTACTAATACGTCGGAGAGAACCATCACTGTCGATTGTTCAAAATTCTTGGAGGCTGGAGAGAAGTATAGCGTGTCAATATATGAGGATGATCCATCACTCGACACTCGTACAAATATTAAAATTACAACCAAAAAAGTTAAAGCTAACAGCTCACTAACATTCGATCTATTGGCTAGCGGCGGAGTATCACTCCACTTCACAAAACTATAAACGAATTAACATCTATATTAAAACTCTGCAAGCCTAAAACCTTGCAGAGTTTTCTGTTTCTTACGTTTCTTACTGGCCTCATGCCGGCCAGGCACCAGACACAGTCTGGACTACGAGAAACTATCGTTTCTCTTCTTGTCTTGCATCTTGTGGCTCTGCTCTTCGAGCCGAGTATAAAAGTAAGAGTATAAAGACCACTCCTTAAGTAAACTCAAAGTGGTCTTTACACTCTTACTTTTATATTTTGGCTTCGCCAAAACCAATCACAAGCTGAGTTGCAGAGATAGGTTTCTCATGTTATATTACTCAATGAAATTAAAATAACTTTAAATAATTTATCAAATTGCATTTGACACTTTAACATTTGACCATTTTAAAATTATAATATTCTGATCTTTGAATTAACGAAATAAACATTGAAAGCTGTATTAACCTCGCTTTGGGTTCAAACACCTATGGTGTTTGAGAAATTTTACCCCTTTAACCTTTGGACAAATTTATTTGATCCAAAGGTTAAAGGGGTAAAATCTTTGAACTGAAAGTTCAAAGCCCAAAGTGCAAGAGGAATAGCTCCGTGGGGAGCACCCCACTGCCGCCCGCACAGGGCAGTAAGAAACGTTAGCGGCTTGCTATAACTTGAATAGCTTTTTGGAGAATTGAGAATTCGAAGGGGCTTTCACCCATGAGTTCACCATCTACCTCTAGGTGTATCTCGGGTGTTGATTCTATTCTAATTTTGGTTCCTCTTTGTTGTAGAATATGGCCTATACGATATATTCCACCATCAAATAGATAATGTGTACGGAACATGATATGCCAAAAGTGTATTGGGCGAAATAACGATAAATCTAACTCGCCATCATCAACTACGGCATGTGGAAGCAGTTGCATTCCTCCGACGTTGTAGCTACCTATACCTATCGAAACGCTCATGAGTAGATCATTCCACACTAACCTATCGTCAATCCATACCTTTATACCTGTTGACTTATACTTAAAGAAAGAGCGTATAAAGGCCAATATTAAACGTATCCGATTCTTCCGACCTTTATTCTTTAGATGATTCATTCGCTTCAGTGCATAGGTGTTGAATCCTACACCTGCTGAGTTGGCTATATACCGAGCTTGTCGATATTGAGACTCTTCGTATAATACTACCCCAATATCTTGCAGTCGGGTGTAACCTTCACTTATGAGCTTCACGGCCGCCTCTATACGCAGGGGTATACCAGAACTTTGTGCCCAGTTGTTTATAGATCCTGTGGCTATTACACCCACTTTGACCTCCTTGGGGCTTACACTCTCTTGAATAAATAGACCATTTATAACCTCGTGGATTGTGCCGTCACCTCCCACAACAAGGAGCTTACGGTATCCTTGCTTTATTGCGGATACCGTAAGCTCTACAGCGTGGAATTTATGTTCGGTAAAGAGTGGTTCGTATTTGACACCTTCATCTCGTAGCAGTTTTGAGATTAGAGGATAGTTCTCCAATCCATTTCCATTTCCCGCTACGGGGTTGACTATCATTAGCCACTCTTGAATATCCACCTCGCCCATTAATCTACTTTTGTGGGGCGTTGGTAAGAGTGTGTTTTAGGAAGTCGTAGAACTTCTCTACTGAAGCGATCTCGACCACCTCATCTGGTGAGTGTGGATATTTGATTGTTGGGCCAAATGAGATCATATCCAAGGCTGGGTAATTCGTGCTGATAATTCCGCACTCAAGACCTGCGTGGATAGCTGTAACCTTTGGCTCTTTACCATATAGATCATTATATGAAGCGATCATTGTTTTGAGGATTGGAGAGTCCATATTTGGATTCCATCCGTCGTAAGAACCTGAACTAATAACGTCAGCATCAGCAAGCTCGAATACAGAAGCGATAGAGTCCGCTAGAGCCTCTTTCTCGGTGCGAAGTGAGCTACGGAGTAGGCATTGAATCTTCACTGTTGAGCCATCAGAAACGACACGTGCAAGGTTGCTCGATGTTTGAACTAGACCAGGCATTGATGTTGACATTTTGATAACACCATCTGGACATCCAACAACTGCCCAAACTAGACATGCTGCTGCATCCTCATCCATCATCTCCGCTGGAACCTCAACTTCGGTTGCTGTGAATGATATTGAATCTTCGATTCCCGCATACTCTATGATGATCTCAGACTCATAATTCTTTACTGCTGCTTGGAATGCCTCAGCATCATCTTGATGTACAAGAACTACAGCTTCAGTTTCACGAGGGATGGCATTACGAAGTCCACCACCATCAACCGAGCAGAGAAGCATATCTACATCTATAGTTGATGAGCGTAGGAAGCGGAAAAGAACTTTGTTAGAGTTTGCACGTTGGCAAACGATTTGGATTCCTGAGTGACCACCTTTTAGACCTTTAACTTCAATTTTGTATGCTTTATAGTCTGAATCTGGAGTTGGACAACTCTCATATTCGAATGTTGCGTTGATGTCGGTACCACCTGCACAACCTACAAATAGCTCTCCCTCATCCTCTGAGTCGAGGTTAAGAAGAATATCGCCCTTCAATAGACCCGCTTTAAGACCATTTGCACCATCCATACCAGTCTCTTCGGTTGCTGTAAGTAGAGCCTCCAATTCACCGTGAGCAAGTTCATTATCCTCCAAGATTGCAAGGATTGCCGCAACACCTACGCCATTATCGGCACCAAGTGTTGTTCCATTTGCAGTAACCCACTCTCCGTCGATATAACCCTCGATTGCGTCGTTCTCGAAATCGAACTCCTTATCATTGTTCTTTTGAGGAACCATATCGAGGTGAGCCTGCATGATAATACCTTTGCGAGACTCCATTCCTGGGGTTGCTGGTTTGTGGATATATACATTGAAAGCGTCATCAACGATGCACTCCAAGTTATTTGCCGCAGCAAAATCTATAACATATTGACGAATTGACTCCTCATGCTTCGATGGACGAGGACATTTCATAATCTCTACAAAGTGCTTCCATACCGACTGTGGGTTTAGAGCTTCAAAATTCTTATTCATAAGTTCTGTGTTATTTGTTTATTTATTATTTTTATTTGGTTAACTCTCTCTTTTCAGCTCTCTCTTTTCAGCTCTCTCTTGTGCTCGTTGTTCACCTTTTTCAAAAGCGTTTACAATCTCTTTGACAAGCGGATGACGAATAATATCTCTCGTATCGAAGTCGATAAGTGCAATATGTTTCACCTCACGAAGATTATCCATCGCTTTGATAAGTCCACTATCGCTTTTTCTGGGCAGGTCAATTTGCGTAACATCTCCCGTCACAATAAATTTTGCACTTCGTCCCATACGGGTCAAGAACATTTTAATTTGTGAAAGGGTTGTATTTTGAGCCTCATCGAGAATCACAAAAGCGTTATCCAAGGTTCTACCACGCATATATGCAAGCGGAGCAATCTGCACTGTTCCCTCCTCCATAAATTTTTGGAGTTTCGACGGAGGGATCATATCATTCAAAGCATCATACAGAGGTTGAAGATATGGATCGAGCTTCTCTTTCATATCACCAGGCAGGAACCCGAGTTTCTCACCCGCTTCGACTGCTGGTCGAGTGAGGATGATTCTTTTCACCTCTCGCTCCTTTAACGCTCTTACAGCCAAAGCTATTGCAGTGTATGTTTTTCCCGAGCCAGCTGGCCCCGTAGCGAAAAGTAGATCACATTTTTGATAACTGTCGACCAATCGCTGTTGATTGTGAGTGCGTGCACGAATGATATTACCATTGTTGCCATACACAATAACATCTTTATCAACACGACTCTCAACATTTATCTTCCCACCAGAAAAGGCTTGCGAGACAACCTCGGCAGAGATGTGACCATACTTTTGATAGTAGGCCACAAGTCCTTCGAGTTGTTCTTCAAACTTTGTCTGTTCCGTCTCGGAGCCAAAGACCTTGAGTGAGGCACCTCGGGCAACAATTTTGAGTTGAGGATGAATCTCTTGTATCTGTTCCAGATATATATTTTGCGCTCCATAGAGCTCACGTGGGTCAACTCCTTCGAGGGTTATCTCCTTTGATGATTCACTCACTTAAGTAAAATTAAAATCTGTAACCTACCGATGCGCTAAATGTGCTAGCTTTGATGTCATACTCAGATGCTGTGCTGTCAATTCCCAAGAATGAAGTATCCTTTTTGAACTGACCATTGTAACGAACATCAAAAGTCAACTTAAAGATATTTAGGCCAAGACCCACAACATAACCCACGCTAGACTTAACTGCGTTAAGATCCTCATGACCATCAGCATACTTAATTTTAGCATCATTGTAAACCATAAACGAAGGACCAACCTTAACGTTAAGAGGCCCAAGAATTGATAATGATGCCAATACAGGAATTTCAACAGAGTTGCTTACAACCTTATTATCAGAATCATAACCATCAAGGTTCATTGTATTGTGCACCCAAAGAGCCTCAGCACCAACCTCTAAGAAAAGCAGGTCAATACCAGCCATAACACCAGCTTGATAACCCAATTGGCTACTCGATAAATCAGTATTAGCTGCATCTGTCAATTTAAAATTTGAAACATTTGCACCAGCAGTAACACCATAATAAATTTGTGCATTCGCAACAAAAGCAGTTGCTGATAATGCTACTGTGAGCATCACGATAGATTTGAAAAATTTGTTCATAATTACGCTTGTTTGTTTTGTTTTCTAAAGTTCAAAGTTAATATTTTTTATTTAAACTAATTATTTTTACTGCATATATTTTGCAAAACTTTTATCTTCGGCAAAAAAGCACTATCTTTGCGCTCTTAATAGATAGTTTATTTCTATTATAACGAACTTTGTTAGAGCTTATTTTGTGTAAGTTTTGAATAGTAAAAAAATATTTATATCAATAAAAAAATATGGGATTAGTAGCAATTGTTGGCCGACCAAATGTTGGCAAAAGTACACTTTTTAACCGTCTGATTGGCGAGCGCAAAGCGATAGTTGACTCTACCGCTGGCACCACTCGTGACCGCCACTACGGTAAAAGCGACTGGTGCGGACGCGAGTTTTCGGTGATCGATACTGGTGGTTACACTGTCAATTCAGACGATATTTTCGAAGATGAAATTCGTCGTCAAGTGTTGTTGGCAATCGAGGAGGCTGACGTGATTCTTTTTCTCGTTGAGGTTATGACGGGTATCACCGACCTTGATATGATGATGGCCGATATATTGCGCCGTTCATCGAAAAAGGTAATTTTGGTCTGCAACAAAATTGACAATAACGAACAGGTATACCTTTCACACGAATTTTACTCACTCGGTCTAGGTGATGAACTTTTCTGCATCTCGTCGATGAGCGGAAGCGGAACAGGAGATCTTTTGGATGCCGTTGTTGCATCTCTGCCAGAGGATATTGAGAGCGATTATGATGATTCATTGCCTCACATTACAATCGTTGGACGACCAAACGTTGGTAAATCTTCAATGACCAATGCTCTGCTTGACCAGGATCGTAATATTGTAACCTCAATTGCGGGAACCACTCGTGACTCAATACATACTCGATACAATAAATTTGGTATGGACTTCTATTTGGTCGACACGGCAGGTATGCGTCGTAAGAACCGTGAAATGGAGGATTTGGAGTTCTACTCTGTTATGCGCTCTATCCGTGCCATTGAGGCTTCGGATGTTTGTGTATTGATGCTTGATGCTCAACAAGGTTTGGAGCACCAAGATCTTAACATCCATAACCTTATCGTTAAAAACCGTAAAGGTTGTGTAATTGTTGTCAATAAGTGGGATTTGATCGAAAAAGATAGCAACACAATGAAAAATTGGCGTGAGCAGTTGGAGCGTAAATTGGCACCATTCAACGATATTCCAATTATCTTCACCTCGGTGCTAAATAAACAACGTATCTTGGAGGTTCTTCAAACAGCAATCAGAGTCTTCCAAAGCCGTAAGCGTCGTATTGCGACCCACGAGCTTAATGAGTTCTTCTTGCCTATCATCGAGAACTACCCACCACCATCAACAAAAGGTAAATATATCAAGATTAAATTTGTGATGCAGTTGCCAACACCAACTCCGCAATTTGCATTCTTCGTTAACCTACCTCAATATATCCGAGATCCATATCGTCGTTTCTTGGAGAATAAATTACGAACAGAATGGGACTACTCAGGAGTTCCAATTCAAATATACTTCCGTCAAAAATAGACAATAAGTAGGGTAAAACAATTAAGAGAGCCTCTTTTTCATTTATAGAAAAAAGAGGCTCTCTTATTTATATTTATAATAATTCAGTCCATAAAATCTTGTTTTTAAATATATTTTATTTAAATTTGTAATGTAAGTAGTGTAAAACAATTATTGCTATATTTTTAAAAGCACTCTTGGAGCGAGATTTTTCACTATTAAATCTCAATATAGAATAACTATATTTTCGATTCAATAGCAAAAAATCTCATCTCCAATAGCACTCTTAAAAATACACCAATAATTATTTTACCCTACTTAGCGCTACACCAATAGCGCAAAAACAAACTAAAACTAAAACCTAAAAAACCAGATTATGAACAAATACACACTCGTTGACCTATTTGAAGAGTCCGCAAAGAAATATGCAAGCAACGTATTCCTAAAAGAGAAAATCGGCTCTGAATGGCAATTTACAACATACGCTCAAACTCGTAAGCAAGTATATCGCTTCGGTGCAGGATTATCAGCTCTAGGAGTAAAAAAAGGTGATAACGCCTCGCTGCTCTCCGAGGGTTGCAATGCTTGGATTATTGGAGAATTGGCTCTATTTTATGCTGGTGCTACAAATGTTCCCCTATCGGTAAAACTCGATGAGAGAGATCTATTATTCCGCCTTATTCACTCCGACTCAAAATATATCCTCGTATCAAACACTCAACTTCCAAAAATACGAGCAATAAAGAGTCAACTTCCAGAGATAGAAAAAATCATAATCTTCAACCCCTCATCGGAGTGTCAAGAGAAAGAGATCTCAATGGAGGAGATCTGCAAAATGGGCGACAAACTTCTTGCAGAGAAAAAAGAGGAGTTCCTAAAGATCTCTCAAACAATCCAAAACAATGATATAGCAACAATAACATATACCTCAGGCACAACCGCCGACCCAAAAGGTATAATGCTCTCGCATCGTAACTATACAGCCAATGTGGAACAATCATTAACACTAATGAATATTCCACCAACCTACAAAACTCTAATTATTCTACCCCTAGACCACTGCTTTGCACATGTCACAGGTTTTTATATCTTCCTAAAATCGGGAGCCTCAGTTGCAACCGTGCAGCAGGGATCAACTCCAATTGAGTCGCTCAAAAATATCCCAATCAACATCAGCGAGATCAAACCAAACCTTATCCTCTCGGTACCCGCCCTAGCGAAAACCTTCAAAAAATCAATAGAGAGTTCAATTCGCAGCAAAGGTAAAACCGTTGAATGGCTATTTAATACAGCCCTAAAAACATCATACATCTACAATCGTGACGGTTGGAGCCGAGGTAAAGGTTGGGTTATGATCCTAAAACCTCTAGTTGCACTATTCGATAAAATTCTATACTCTAAAATTCGCCAAGGAATGGGAGGCGAACTGGATATGTTTATCGGTGGAGGTGCACTTCTAAGCACGGAACTACAAGATTTCTACTACGCTATCGGCATGCCAATGTTCCAAGGATATGGCCTTTCGGAGGCAACCCCCGTAATCTCATCGAATGCTCAACATCGACATAAATTTGGCACCTCAGGCACCCTAGTAAAACCTCTTGACATTAAAATCTTAGACACCGACGGCAAAGAGCTACCAAAGGGCGAAAAAGGAGAGATCGTTGTGCGTGGCGAGAATGTAATGCTTGGATATTGGAAAAATAAGGAGGCCACCGAAGAGACTGTCAAAGATGGATGGCTCCACACAGGCGATATGGGATATATGGACAAAGATAATTTCCTTGTGGTTCTAGGTCGTTTCAAGAGTCTATTAATTGGCAACGACGGTGAAAAATATAGCCCAGAGGGAATCGAAGAGGCACTGGTTGCAACATCACCATACATCGACCAAATTGTGCTTCACAACGATCAAGATGCCTACACAACAGCTCTTATAGTTCCAAATATCGACGCACTCAAACGTGACACAACAGCTGAATGGAATACCGAAGAGGCGAAACAAGAGGCGGTAAAGTTGGTTCAAGCATCAATTGCCGAGTATACCAAAGGCGGCACGATGGCTGATCTATTCCCCGACAGATGGCTTCCCGTAAGTTTTGCCCTCCTCAACGAACCATTCACAGAGCAAAACCAAATGGTAAACAGCACAATGAAGATCGTAAGAGGAAAAGTCGAAGAGGCCTACGCTTCACGCATAGAATCAATGTATAACGAAAAAGGAAAAAATGTACTCAATGCAGAAAATTTCGCTGCACTGAAATAAATTTTCCTAATATCAACCTCACCCTCCAACTCGATTTGGGTTCAAAGGCCATAGGTGTTTGATAAGGGGAGTTCTTATACCTTTGCAAAAAGATTAAAAATGAATAATATTTAGGAGGAAAAGCAATATTAGAGAGTACGAATGAGGTGAGTTCATGGTAAGTCAAAAATAAACATTACCTT
>JAWXTJ010000043.1:0-22403 GCA_044433665.1 Rikenellaceae bacterium | reverse complement strand
TAATTATCCATTTTTGATTTTGCAAAAGTGGGTTGTAGTAGCTCTACCACCTATTTTTGTAAAATCAAAAAGGGGTGGTTAGTAATCGAAAAGTATTTTAGGGAGAAATTAGAACTCCCCTCAAACACCTTTCAGGTGTTTGAACCAAACCGAGGTAAGCTATTCTTACCATTATATCATAAAATGAATTGACGAAGTAATTTTACAAATGCCAAGATGCAATATGACACAAAAAAAAGTGAGGCTATCGGAGGTATTCAACTTCTGGCCACCACAGCCTTTCGTCTTAGTAACTTTGTTACAACCTGCCGATCTCCTCAACCAACCTAAAACTAACCTAAATGAACTTTAAAACTTCACTGCAAAGATAAGGCAAATATTTTATCTGTGCAAATATTTTATTAAAAAAATTGCAAAATATTTTTATATTTTGGTTAAAATTATGTTTAAAACGCTGTAGATCAAATATCTGTAGAGATGTTACAAAAGTGTTAATTTTTGAAAATATTTAATAAAAAAAGAGTAACCATCACTTAAACGCATTGGTTACCCCTAATTAGTTATTTGCGACTCTCCTGATTATAGAGTTTTGATCTCGTAAAGTATGTTGTTTATTGCATGAACTGCATCTGCTGACTTGCAAAAAAATGCAAAAAAAACTTTTGCATTTAAAATCTTTTATCTATCTTTGCTGAGCAATGGTTTCTAATCACGCTTGCGTGACTGGAATTAAAAGGGAAGCAGGTGTGAATCCTGCACAGTTCCCGCTGCTGTAAGCTCTTACCTATATGGGTATTTTAAGCGACAAATCTTTGCCACTGACTTTTTTGTTGGGAAGGCGTTGCTTAAGGAGTAAGTCAGAAGACCTGCCAATTGTGAATATGAATTTACGGTCTGCGGGTGTATGGACTTAGGATGAGTGGAGATATTTTTGCTTCTATTTTTTTGGTTGTTTATTCTGCCGTAAATTCTTGTATTTATTTTTTGATGTTGGTATACGTTTAATTGTAATTATTACACTGTTATAATTATAAATCTCATCTTGAAATGAATCAAAAAGAGGTGTGATGTTACGCTGAAGAATATATAAGTAAAAAAGGTTCTCCCCAGAAATTAGTGATTGAATTTATAAGGTGAGCTGAAAAAGAGGTTGTCTGCAATCACTCATGTGATTTTGGACAACCTCTTTCTTATTTTAAGACCATTGCAAAATGTAAGTTTTGCTCCTCTTTAGAGATCGTTGATAGGTGGATGAAAATTTAAAGAGGACTCTACGTTATCTTTGAATTTTCGCCGCCTTGCAACGGTCTCATTTTCAGAACATGTTATTTTGTATTATCCTTGATAAAATCGAAACAATGTTTAGACATAACTTCAAGAGACGGTGAAATATTTTTACCACTAAAACTGTGTCCTGCACCCTCAATGACGAGCAGTTCAATATTTGCACCACACTCCTGACCAACCTCATATAGGTATTCAGAGTTGATAAGAGGAAGTGTTGTGTCGGCAGATCCATGAACCAATAATATAGGGCAACTCTTCTTGTTTATTAAATCCGAAGGACTCATTACAGTAACCAACTCTGGGCTCGCCTCATCTAGCTCACAACCCAAAAGTCGCACAAAAAGTTTTCTGTCGGCAAAAATCGAATTAGGGAATATATCAGGATTTGTGCACGATGTGAATGGGAATAGAGAGATAATATATTTATATGACACCTTTGTTTTAGGAAAATCCAACTCCGCAGGGAATGAGTTGTCGGGAGCAAGAGCAGCTACCAACGATAGGTGACCTCCAGCAGATCCGCCCCATATTCCGTAATTTTTCTTGCTCAACTTATACTCTTTTGCATTGTTGATAAGGAAGCGGGTTGCATCTTTAACGTCGATTAATGACTCAAAAGATGTTGTTGGAGCCTTAGCCAAACGGTAGTCGATAGCTGCACATACATACCCTTCATCGAGCAGATGGCGCAAAGTACCTATAGTAGATTGTCCTCCGAGGTTTAATTTGTTACCTCCTGCCCATCCTCCTCCGTGAACATATAGGATCCAAGGATTATTAGACTTTGCCATCTTCGACTCTTCAGGGTAGAAGAATAGAACATTTAACTTTTTACCATCAACAGTTTTATAGGTAATAGTCTCTTGTCGAAACTCACTAAGAGCCTCTTGATACTCCTTGTTTTGTGCAAAAGAGATAGATGAAATCGCAATAAAAGCGAATAGAAGTAATAATTTTTTCATGATTATGATAATTTAGGTTTTGTTAAGATTTCAATTATAAAGGTAGACAAATTTTTGTAAAAACAAAAATTATAATTCAAGTGAGTTTCAATAACTCCTTCATTTTAATTTCTTCGCATAATTTTAACAGGAAATAACGTAAAGAGATAATAATTTATACTATTTTTGTACCATAATTCTATTTTATTGGGTTTTAGAACCTTCAAGAAAAATAGAATTACATTTAAAGAATAATAAATTTAGTATAAAAATGAAAAAAGTTTCTTTTTTTAGGTTGACTCTATCAACTTTCATTCTGTCGGTTTGTCTGTTTGTTGTTAGTTGTGGGGGAGCTGTAGGCACCAAGGCTGATTCAAGTGTAAGCGCACAAGCAGATGATTCGGCACGCTCAGATAAGCATGTTATAATCCTTTCGATGGATGGTTTCCGTTGGGATTACACTCTCAATGCGCATACACCAACCCTCGATTCTCTTCGTAGAGTAGGTACTTATTCGCAGATGATGCCAATCTATCCATCTAACACATTCCCAAGCCACTATTCAATGGCTACAGGTCTACACCCTAACAATCATGGAATTACTAACAATGGTTTCTATAATGCTGAGCTTGATCGCAATATGTCGGTTTTCAATCTTGAGGATTGCAATAGCGAAGGTTTTTGGGGTGGTGAGCCTATATGGAACACTGTTGAATTTCAGGGTGGCATTGCAAATATTTTTATGTGGCCTGGAAGTGAGTATCCTATCAATGACCACCAAGCGACCGTTTGGAGAAAATATGACCATAATCAAGATTATTTCGATCGTGCAAATAACGTTATCGAGGCTATGCAGAAGAGTGAAGAGGAGGTTCCAAATCTTGTTATGTGGTATATGCCTGATCCAGATGAGGTTGGACACCATTATGGCCCAAACTCACCTGAGCGTATTGCTCGTGTAGAGTATATCGACACTGTGCTTAGCTACTTCTTTGCTAAGATGCGTGAGACACCATATTTTGACAAAATTAACTTTATTGTTACCTCGGATCATGGAATGGCGGAGCTTTCGGAGGAGCGTTACATTAATCTTTATGGTGTTATCGACAATTCGAAGGTTCAACAATGTGTGCCTGGATCACCATTTTGTTTTAATGTAGATGAGGATTATATTGATGAGGCTGTCGAGAAACTAAATAAAGTTGGAAATTTCAGAGCATTTAGAGGCGATTCTATGCCTGAGAAATATCACTTTGGAACACATCCTACACGTTGCACAAATGTTATTATCATCCCTGATATGGGTTGGAAATTGGATTATAGTGAGCAGGATGGTAAGCTCCCTAAAGGTGGTTCTCATGGATTTGACTCTTTCGAGAATGAGATGCAGGTTGTATTCTTTGGTGCTGGTCCAAATTTCAAACGTGGATATAATCACTCAACATTCCAGAATCAAAATATCTATCTAGTTCTCTGCCATCTACTCGATTTAGAGCCAGCGCCAAACGATGGCAGCTGGGAGGATATAAAAGAGATGTTTAAGTAGTGTAATACAATTATTGCCATACTTAAATAGAAATATCGCCAAAAAATCGACTTTTAAAGATTGTTCTGAGGATGATTGAACCTCGATATATCTGAGTTAAGTTTGATTTTTTACAGGATTGTATAGCATGACGCTTTCGTTGCAGACGGGGGTGCCATGCTATAAATTCTTTATAGGCACGGAATACAGCTGTAAAATTTTCCCATTGACCTTTGGTCAAATATGAAAGTGCAGCTGAAAAATCGAGCAGAGGACGCAATGCAGCAACAACCAATCGTTGAGTGGGGGATGCACATTTAAAGAGCATCGCTAAATTATTGCGATGATTCAAAAATGTTTTATGCGGAGATGATACATTCAGAGTGCCGCCACCAAGGTGATAGACTGTGCTTTGCGGGATTATCACAACACGATAACCAGCCAAGGAGAATCGCCAACAGAGATCTATCTCCTCCATATGTGCAAAAAAATCGTTGTCGAAACCTCCCAACTCTTTAAATGTAGATAGTCGACAAGTGAATGCGGCACCACTCACCCACATCACATCTCTTGCATCATCATATTGTCCTAAATCCTTTTCAACAGTTTGCAAAATACGACCTCGACAAAATGGATAGCCCAAATAATCAATATATCCACCCGAAGCTCCTGCATACTCGAAATTATCGGGAGAGAGGTAGGATTTAAGTTTTGGTGCAACGGCTGCTATTTTCTTGTTTGAACGCAGTGCCTCAAAAAGAGGTTCGCACCATCCTTGAGTTACAGCTACATCTGAATTTAGAAGAATGACAATTTCATAATTAAGAGTCGCCAAAGCTCGATTATACCCTTCGGCAAAACCATAATTATGATCTAATTCAATAATTTTTACTCGTTGAAATTTCGCTTGACGTAAAAGTTCCAATGAAGAGTCGGTTGAGCCATTATCTGCAATGATAATATCCACAGAAAGTGGGGTATACTCTATAACTGAAGGGAGAAACTCCGCAAGGTGCTTCTCTCCATTCCAATTAAGTATAACTATTGCTTCTTGATTTTCCATTGACTGGGATTATACCTTGCAATTTACTCTTGCTCTTCGTATTTTTTTCTCTTAACCTTGGGCTTGCCAGCTAAAACCATTACAAATTCACCCTTTGGTTCGTGATATTTAAAGTGTTGTAATACTTCAAAGAGTGTGCCACGCACGGTCTGCTCAAATTTTTTGGTGATCTCTCTCGATACAGAAATTTGTCGATCCTCACCAAAGAACTCGATCATCTGCTCTAAGGTTTTTATAACTCGATAGGGTGATTCATAAAATATCATTGTTCGCTCCTCCTCTGTCAAGGCGGTGAAGTGTTTGTTGCGACCTTTTTTCTGTGGTAAAAATCCCTCGAAGCAGAATCTGTCGCATGGAAATCCACTTTGAACAAGAGCAGGTACAAATGCTGTAGCTCCAGGTAGAGTCTCAACGTCAATTCCCGCTTCAACACATGTGCGCACCAATAAAAACCCAGGGTCGGAGATACCAGGTGTTCCAGCATCAGAGACCAAGGCTACATTGCGCCCTGCTGTAATACTTTCGGCAACCATTTTAACTGTTGCATGTTCATTGAACTTATGATGCGAATATAGTCGTTTTTCAATGCCTAAATGCTTAAGTAAAAATAGGGTAGTGCGAGTATCTTCGGCTAAGATAAAATCTACCTCTTTGAGTACATTTATAGCTCTGAGGGTAATATCTTCGAGGTTGCCTATTGGCGTGGGTACAATATATAATTTTGACACTTTAATTAGCTAATATTAAATTTGCTCTCAAGCATCGCAAGCAATAATTTTGCTCCCTCGCTATCGGCATTCCAGTTGTAATTTTCGGCAATGTAGATCATTGCATCATCATAGTTATCGAATGCTCCAATTGTCGAGAGCTCCTCGATACAAAGTTGTGGATCATCTCCAAAAAGATCTCTCGCAAAAAGATAACGCTCATTGATTCCTAATTTGTCGAATGAGGTGTATGCAGCATTATCATTATAAATTATGCGTGGTGTCTCAACGGCTAAACGCTCGGCAACAGTTTCATACTCAACGGCTAAAATATCGGCTAACGTTTGAACTGGTTCGCTTACGTTGCCTATTATCTCTGAGTTGTTGTTAACTTTGATTGTCTCTTCAACCTCAATTGGGGTCGCTTCTTGGGTCGGTGCTGTTATTGGCTCTTCGATGATTTGTTGAGGTTGAGGCTGGTATGGCTGAGATTTGTTAATTTCAACTCTTCGCTCTCTTTTTTGCTCCTCTTCTGTTTTGAATTTGGGTTTATCATCATCATACAGCGACATTAAAACACTGCGTCGACTGCGACTTTTTGGGATTGTTTCTAAATCGAAGAGCATATTGTCATTGCTCTTTGGTGATTCAGGGTCAGGGTCAATTTCAGAGTCAATTACAGGGTCAGTTTCAATTTCATTGGTAACCTCAATCTCAGGCTCGGTTTCAATTTCAGGGTCAACCTCAATCTCGGGCTCAGCTTCAATTTCAGGGTCAGCTTCAATCTCAGGCTCAACCTCAATCTCGGCTTCAATTTCAGTGGCAACCTCAATCTCGGGCTCAGGCATAATTTCACTCACTCTTTCAGGCTCTTCCTCAGGCTCAATAAACGACACTTCGTCAAGATCAATTGCAAAAGCAGAATTATCAACCATTGACTCTTGCGGCTCATTAATTTGAACATTTGATTGCGAAGTTTCAATAGGCACACTCAAAGATTGTGGAGCTGAAAATTTAATATTTTCATACAGCTTAGCCACCTTTGCCAATGCAATATCTTGCTCTATCACAGTTGGCGCACCCACCTGCTCCCAAGAGTCAATTAAAAGCAAGAGTTCATTAATCTCATTGCGTATATTCTCTACATTCATTATTATAAAGTTTAGGTTTACAACAATTTGTAATCAACTACATCTCTATCTTTAGTCGATCGTTATTCCACTGCTCTTCGCTATTCAAATAAATTATTGGCCGTTGACGCTCTCGATCTTTAAGATATAGATAACTCTCATAAAGATTGAAACCATTGAGTGAAGTATCGGCAATCGAGAATGCCAACACCGAAGGGTGGAGCTTGGTGAGGTTATATATTGCATCCACACGCTCGATATACTCTTCTCTTCGAGCTGGATCATTTGTCGGATTTCCACCCCGCAGAATATTATCACCGCTGTGCGACGTGTTTATTGGTGCTGTGGTGATGATATATAAACCTGCGCTATCAGCATAATTATATATTGCTCGGTTATGATCTCCCGCTGCAATTTTAACTGTATTATAGCCTTTCGATTTCAGTTCTGAAAGTGTCTCAATCTCGATTGAGCTATTGACTTTTGCAACTTTTAGATTTTGTGGCTGACCATTAATCGACAGCTCTCCATTTTTATTTATGTCAATTGAGCGTAAGCCAACATCAAAAGAGAGATACTCCAAATGACGGCCACGATGTTGAGTCGACAGGTTCAAACGATAGAGATTTGGATTCTCGGCACTCCAAGCCAATGAATCAGGTACCGAGGCAAAAAGACGCACGGTATCCTCTTGACGCATTGAAAGATTTACATCTGTGCTTCCACGCAAAATATAATTTCCCGCAGGGCTTATCAGATCAAAATTTATTCGAGAGCTACGAGGATTAAGCGCTTGACTCTTTACAATAACGGCAATAGTTGTATTTAAAACTCCTGACGATAGGGTAGTCTCAACTTGAATATCTCGGATGTACATTGTTGGTTGCGAAAGCATAACGACCTTGCCAAGGGTAAAGGTATTGTTGCTCTTCCAAGCCTCAAGTGTGCTCGATGCTGCGTCATGATACATCGTTATTGTGATAGGCGTTTCAACCTCACTTTCGATAAAATTTGTGATGTTGAATTGAGCTGGCATAGCTGAATTTAGATTACTCCCAACAACCTTATCCCCAACCGAGAGTGTGTATGGAGCCGAAGCCGATTCGATTGAGATGATCGACTGACGACCAAGCCATGAAAATGGAGTTGCAAACGAAGAGGTAAATGTAGCCTCCTGCGCATCACCAGCCTTAGACCAAGAGTCAACCGAGATAGCGTAACGCATAGCCTCCTGCTCGTCGCTAGCGGCTTGCTCGGCCGATACGCCTGGCAGCATATAGCTGCGATATGGTTCAATATTGGAAGATCTTCGAGGCTCCAAATCAGCTACTTGTGCAAAGGAGCTGCCTGAAATAAAAAGAAGCGAAAGATACAATATAGCTATTCTCATATATAATTTTATGACTAAAAACTCAATAAATTTTAATTCGGCTCACCCGAGTAATTTACCCAAGCCGAACAATCTTTACAAAGTTACTGCTATTTTTCCACAATGCAAAATATCTATTAGATTAATTAATAAGCTGGAAGAAAAATATCTATTTTTTATCTTTATTTCGAGGAAAAATTTGTATATTTGCAGATAATACCAAATAAAATAATCTAAAATTTCATGTACAATCATTTACCTAAACCACTTCTTGTTGGAATGCTAGGAGTTGGTGTTCTTATGTCGGCAAAGAAAAACGACACAAGCAGTGAAGCTCCTGTAAAGGATGAAAAACGTCCTAACATACTTTTTATCCTTGTGGACGATCAATCTCGTTATGACTTAAATATGTATAATCCAGAGTCTGCTCTTCAAACGCCAACATTGGATAAATTGGCTCAGGAGGGTATGGTGATTGATTACGCTCGTCATATGGGATCTATGAATGGCGCTGTTAGTACTCCATCTCGTCATATGATTATGAGTGGACGTACAGTGTGGCATCTACCTGCAAGTGCTGGAAGCCCATCGGCTCAGCCCGATCTTGACCCGTTATCAATTGATACAATGACCATCGGTGCAACATTCAATAAAGCTGGATACAAAACAATGCGTACCTGTAAAAAAGGTAATTCATATGCTGGAGCCAACCAGCAATTCTCGATTGTTCACGAGGCTGTAAAGCGTAACGGAACCGAAGAGGGTGGAAGCGCTTGGCATGCAAAACATGTGTTGGAGTATCTCTATAGCCGAGATGAGAGCAATGAGGAGGATCCATTTATGATCTTCTTAGGCTTCTCACATCCTCATGATGTCCGCAATGGAACCCCTGAACTATTGGAAAAATATGGAGCAACGAATCACACCGACAAAAACTCTCTTCCAGATTCAAACCCTCTTGTAGAGCTACATGCAAATTATCTTTCGGAGCATCCATTCCACCATGGTCATCCAGATCTTCGTGACGAGGTAAATGTTAGCGGAGTATGGAAAAATCGTGATGAGCAGACAATCTTGAATGAAACAGGTCGTGAGTATGCTTGTTCTGAGAATATTGATATTCAAATAGAGAAAGTGTTGAAGCGACTCGAAGATATGGGTGAATTGGATAACACATATATCATCTATACTGCCGATCATGGTATCGCTGTAGGTCGTCACGGTTTGATGGGAAAACAGAATCTATATGAGCACACTTGGGGAGTACCGATGATTGTAAAAGGCCCAGGAATTGAGCCAGGATCACGTGCCGATGGAAATGTATATTTGCTTGACATCTTCCCAACGATTTGCGATTTGGCAGGTATTCCAATTCCAGAGACCGTTGAGGGTACAAGTTTCAAACCTGTTTTGGAGGGTAAGCAAAACACCATTCGTGATGTGATGTATGGTGTATATTGTGGAGGAACAAAACCTGGTATTCGTTGCGTTTCGGAGGGTGATTGGAAACTTATTAAGTATGACATTTTGGATGGATATATCCAAGAGACTCAACTTTTCAACCTTAAAGAGAATCCAAATGAGTTTATCCCTGAGCATGGCAAAAAGAATAAAATGCAAACAGACTTGGCCGAAAATCCAAAGTATGCAGCTATTCGTGCTCGATTAGAGGCTCTTCTTTTGGAGCAAATGGAGACTTATGAGGATCCATTCCGCTTGTGGGATCAACCTCAATTACCAAACTAATTTTCATGCGAGAGGAGGGTAGTCTATATATTCTCCTCTCACTTGACATAAACGTTTTTTCGAAAAACCTATAATATATTTAAATACCTAATTTATGAAACATTTTTACCCATTAACCATTGCAGCGCTATTGCCAACATCGGCACTGATAGCTGCTCCAGATGCAGGCAAGAAAGCCGCTAGAGATGAGAATCGAAAACCAAACATCATCTTTATCATGACCGACGATCAAGGTAAAGGAGATTTAGGATGTACAGGAAACCCCTACATCCAAACACCAAACATCGACAACTTTTATAAGGATGCAGTTCGCCTGGACAACTATCACGTTTCGACAACTTCGGCTCCAACTCGCTCATCAATTATGACAGGTCGTCACTGCAACCGAGTAAATGTATTCCACACCATCGCTGGCCGCTCAATTGTATTCAACGATGAGGTTCTTTTGCCTCAAGTTTTGGCTCAAAATGGATATGTAAATGCAATGTACGGAAAATGGCACCTTGGTGACAACTACCCTAACCGCCCAGAAGATAGAGGCTTTAGCGAGGTTATTCGACACGGAGGTGGTGGAGTAGGTCAAGGTCCAGATTATTGGATGAATGACTACTTCGATGATACATATTTCCACAACGGCGAGCCTGAGGCATACGAAGGATATTGCACAGATGTCTTCTTCGACAATGCGTTAGAGTTTATCGAGGAAAACCAAGATCGTCCATTCTTCTGCTATATGGCTACAAATGCTCCTCATGGCCCATATAACCTACCAAAGGAGTATTATGATCTCTATCACAACGATAAGAGATATGATGGAATGAACGATGGTCTGCTTCGTTTCTACGGTATGATTACAAACGTCGACGATAACTTCAAACGTTTGGAGGATAAATTGGAAGAGTTGGGAATCGCCGACAATACAATCCTTATCTTCACAACCGATAATGGAACTTCGGCAGGTAGATCAACCTACAATGCAGGAATGACAGGTGGAAAAGGTAGCCATTATGAGGGTGGTCACTGTGTGCCATTCTTTATCCGTTGGAAAGATGGAGAGATTGATGGTGGAAAGGATGTAAATAACTTGGTTGCACATTATGACCTTCTACCAACATTCGTAGATCTTCTAGGCCTAGATTTCAACCCTGTAAAACCTCTTGATGGAAAGAGTCTTAAGCCACTTTTGACTGAGGAAGCCCCAGAGTGGGAGAACCGTATTCTATATATGGATACTCAACGTGAACAAGATCTAATTAAATATAAGAGCTATGCGGTAATGGATGACAACTGGCGTTTACTCGATGGAAATAAGCTATTTAACGTAACCGAAGATCTAGCACAAAAGAATAATGTAATCGAGGAGCATCCAGAGGTTGCAGCACGCCTAATGCTTGGCTACGAAAAATGGTGGGCTTCATTCCTTGCTGAGAAAGTTGACGAGAGAGTATCATATATTCAAGTTGGATCACCTAGAGAAAACCCATCAAGAATCTCATCTCATGACCTTTTCATCGGTCAATATCAAGGTGTTTGGGATCAAAGCGGTGTTATCACAGCTAATCCAGCAACAGGAAATTGGAAGATTCAATTCCTGGAGACTGGCGAGTACTCAATCACACTTTGTCGCTTCCCTCGTGAGAGTGGATTAGCAATCAATGCTACATTCGACGCTTTGCCAAAACCGATTGAGCTTATCCGCTCGGCTCCAGCAAGTGTTAAAGATGACTTCGTTAAAGCAGAAATGTATGTTGCAGGAATCTCAAAATCTGCCGAAATCGAGGCTGATACCAAAGAGGTTACCTTCACATGCAAAGTTCCAGCAGGAAAATATGATTTCCAAGCAAAACTTATCGACAGCGAGGGAACTCTTCACCCTGCATATTACGTATATATTGAGAAGCTATAAAACTTAATATTTTAACTCACCTTAGAGTGCAATTTCAATTTTTGAGTCCATCTCAATCTTTGAAATTGCACTCTAATATTTCCGAATAAAAACAACCAATGCCTCAATCATTCGCAAAGCTAAACTTCCCACCCATAGAACTTAAAACCCGACGCAATGAAGATGGATCGCTCTCTGTCTGGGCACCTATCCGTCGTTGTTACCTGGTGCTTACACCCGAAGAGTGGGTACGTCGACATACGGTAAATTTCCTAATTACACACAGCAGAATCACCCCACAACAAATTTGTGAAGAGTATCAAGTTAAAATCTCGGGACAGCCACAAAGAGCAGATATTGTGGTTATGGATTGTTGCTGCAAACCAATAATTTTAGTGGAGTGTAAAGCCTCACACGTGAATATAGATCAAGAAGTATTCGCACAAGCTGTGCGTTATAATTCGATTCTCAAAGCTCGTTACATAATCCTCACAAACGGCCTTAAACACTTCTGTTTTGAATACGACGGCACGGAATACACCCCATTAAAGGAGTTTCCAAAGCTGTAAGCTACTCTTCCAATAAATCTTCGGCCTCATTCCCTTCAAGCATCTTTGCTGGAAGTTGCTTTTTTGTAGGTAACCCCAATTTCCGAAGTCTATCACCGAGGCGTGCAATATTATCATTACCCGTATGCAGGCGCTTGTAAACATCATCATATTTGCCACGTGCAGCATCTAATGCCTTGCCAATATCCTCAATCGAAACAGTGATATTCACAAGTTGTTCAAAGAGTTTAGTTGCATTTTTAACTATAGCCTCAGTATTTTTCGATTGAGCATTGCGCTTCCATAAATCATCCACAAGTTTCAATAGAGCAAAGAGATTTGTCGGTGACGATATAATAACCTTTTTATTATACGCATCGCTCCAAATAGTGTTATCCGCCTGAAGCGCAGCCAAAAAGGCAGGCTCATTAGGGATAAACATAATCACAAAATCGGGTGAATTAACCAACTTTTGATACTCCTTGCGACCAAGTTCGTTAACATGTTGACGTACAGATTTCAAATGCTGCTCTAATAAAATAGCTCTTTCAGCCTCACTCTCGGCCGAAACATATCCAACAAAAGCGGTTAATGAAGCCTTAGAGTCAATAACAATCTGCTTATTATCAGGAAGATTTAAAACAACATCTGGGCGCAAATTATTCCCCTGCTCATCCTTAATATTGTATTGTGTAGAGTAATGAATCCCCTTTTCGAGATTTGAGCTATCGAGAATTGTCTCTAAAATCATCTCACCCCAATCGCCTTGAACCTTAGAGTTACCCTTTAGAGCATTTGTTAAATTTGTTGTCTCGGTTGTAATTTTACGATTTAAATCCATCAAATTACGCAACTCATTATGTAGAGCCCCTCGCTGCTCATTCTCGACTGAATATATCTTTTCAACACGCTCACGAAACTCCGAAATATTATCTTTAAAGGGTTTTAAAAGCAGATCTATCGACTCTTTATTCGTTGTCTTAAACTCACGTGTATGCTCATTAAAAATCTCGGTTGCGATATTCTTAAACTGCTCACGCATACGCTCATCATTCTGCTTTTGTTGCTCTTCAGCCTTTTGACGTTGTCCTTCAACCTCTCTAAGTCGCTGCTCACAAAAACTCAATTGACTCTTATAATGAGTCGATTCCTGAAGTAAATTACGAATCTCCACCTCTCGTGCAGATATTAATTTCTGAGCCTCAACTTTAGCCTTCTCAGCCTGTTCAATTTGAGTTAAAAGACGCTGTTGTTCACTTTTCGAAGCCCGAAAAACAAAAAATAATATAGATAATAAAACTAAGAATATAATTGCAAAAACTGCCGATATGAGATCCATAAGATATAATGATATTTAAAAATTAAAGGAGGATACTAACGCCCTCCTTTTATTTTAAGGGGAGTTCTAATTTCTCCCTAAAATACTTTTGACTACTACCCCCTCCTTTTTTCAATTTCGCAAAAAAAAATAGGTGGTAGAGCTACTACAATCCACTTTTGCAAAATCAAAAAAAATGGATAATTATTAACCAAAAAATTAAAATTAGGGGAGAAAATAGAACTCCCCTAAATCTGTTGTTGACTCTCTGATTTTTGGTTAGAGAGTTGTGTCGAAAGAGTGTATTACGACTCCTGATCGTAATTTTGGTTCAAACCATGTCGTTTTGGGTGGCATGATGTTTCCTGTGTCAGAGATGTTGATTAATTGACTCATCGAAACTGGGTAGAGCGCAAAGGCTACTGCCATCTCTTTGTTGTCTACTCGACGTTGTAGTTCGCCTAGACCCCTAATTCCTCCGACAAAATCTATTCTCTTTGATGTTCTCAGATCTCCAATATTTAGGAGTTTATCCAAAACGAGGTTCGAAAGAACCGTAACATCAAGAACTCCAATTGGGTCGTTGTCATTGTATCTGCCCGCTTTAGCTGTTGCACTATACCACTCACCTGCAACGTATATTGCAAAGTTGTGAAGTGCATCAGGGGTGTAGATTTCAGAGCCTTTTGCCTCAATATCAAAATCTTCTGTCAATGCCTCTAAGAACTGCTCGGATGTTAATCCATTTAGATCTGTCACTACTCGATTGTAATCAATGATCTTAAGTTGTGATGCAGGGAATGAAACGGCCAAGAAGTAACAATACTCCTCTTCTCCCGTGTGTGCGGGGTTTGCCTTCATGCACTCCTCTCCGACTCTCGCTGCTGCGGCTGTTCTATGGTGGCCATCTGCTATGTATAGCGCTGGAACCTCTGAGAATATTTTGGTGATTTGATCGTTTACACTCTTTTCCTTAATTACCCAAAAGTGGTGACCAAAACCATCCTCCGCAACAAAATCATAGTCTGCGACATTGTTTGAAACTACATTTCCTACAATTGCATCAATTTCGCTATTATCGGGATATGCGAAAAATACAGGTTCGATATTAGCCTTCTGGTTGCGCACATGAAT
This sequence comes from Rikenellaceae bacterium, assembly GCA_044433665.1. Lineage (GTDB taxonomy): Bacteria > Bacteroidota > Bacteroidia > Bacteroidales > Rikenellaceae > Alistipes. Next base: position 7,750 of record JAWXTJ010000043.1, on the reverse strand, counting down.
CATTCGATCCTCCTCTTTGTCGGGGCGGGTTAATTCATGTTTTTTGATACTGCCATTGATATAATCATCAAAGTGGCAGCACATTGCCAAACCATATTGGGTTCTACCATTCATCGTTTGGGCATAGATATAGTAATTCTCACACTCATCTTGCATCAACCAACCTTTTTCCATCCATAACTTGAAGTTGTCTACCGCCTTTTGGTAAACCTCTTCGGAGTGTTCATCGGCAATTGGATCGAAGTCGATCTCTGGTTTAATGATATGAAGCAGTGAACGCTCGCCAGCCTCCGCCTTAGCTTCAATAGAATTTAGTACGTCATAAGGGCGTGATGCAACCTCGGCTGCAAGCTCTTGTGGCGGTCTAATGCCACAGAATGGTTTAATTCGAACCATAGTGTAATGTATTTTTCTATTTATTTACTTGGAATGTTTTATCTCCCGACTCAATGAAGTTGACGATTTGGCGTGCAGCTGCTAATCCAGCGTTGATATTTGCTTCGGCTGTCTCGGCTCCCATTTTTTTAGGGGTTGCGAAGTAGCGTTTGCCAAATGTTTCGCTCATTTGAGCAGACAATGCAGGTGCAATATCTGTAATGTAGCGTAGATCTTCTCTTTCGCTCATGATTTTGATAACACCCTCTTCGTCAATTACCTCCTTGCGGGCGGTATTGATAAGGGTTGCACCTTTAGGCATAAGTCCCATTAGATCGTAGCCAATTGATTTTTTTGTCTGCTCAGTGGCTGGAATATGTAGCGAAAGTGCATCTGCTCGTTTGTATAGCTCTTCGATTGTATCGACTTTCTCAACACCTTCAGCTGCAAACATTTCGTCGCTGACAAATGGGTCGAAAGCAATAACATTCATACCCAAAGCCTTTCCCTTGCGAGCCACCAAACGGCCAACATTTCCAAAGGCGTGGATTGCGAGCGTTTTGCCGATAATCTCCGAACCTGTACCAGGTGTAAAGCCATTACGGTTCATATAGATCATCATGCCGACAACAAGTTCCGCAACAGCATTCGAGTTTTGACCTGGAGTGTTCATTACAACAACTCCATTTTGAGTTGCTGCTGCAAGATCTACGTTATCATATCCTGCTCCTGCACGGACAACAATTTTAAGGTTTTTAGCCGCCTCAAGCACCTCTGCTGTAACTTTGTCGGAGCGGATAATAAGTGCGTCGACATCGGCTACAGCTGCAAGGAGTTCGCTTTTGTCGCTATATTTTTCCAATCGTTGAACCTCATATTGAGCCGTAGCAAAGATCTGTTCAATTTGCTCAACTGCCTCTTTTGCAAAAGGCTTCTCGGTTGCAATTAATACTTTCATCGCTCTATTTTTTTAAGGTTTCAAACTCCTGCATAACAGCAATAAGTGCCTCAACACTCTCTTTTGGCAATGCGTTGTAGCATGAAGCTCTAAATCCACCAACTAAGCGGTGTCCCTTAACTCCAACCATGCCACGACTCTTTGTGAACTCTAAGAACTCTGGTGCAAGATCCTCATAACCATCATTCATTACAAAGCAGATATTCATAATTGAACGATCCTCAACAGCCGCTGTGCCTTTGAAAATAGAGTTGCGCTCGATCTCTGAGTATAACATTGATGCTTTCTCCTCGTTCAAGGCGCTAATTGCTTTAACTCCACCCATTCTCTTTACCCATTTAAGAGTCTCGTAGATTACATATATTGGGAATACTGGAGGTGTGTTATACATAGAGTTAGAGTCAACCATGCTGTTATAATTAACCATAGATGGCAACTCACGAACAACATTTGCCAAAAGATCCTCACGGATAATTGCAAAGGCAACACCAGCAGGTCCAAGATTCTTTTGAGCACCTCCGTAGATCATTCCATACTTTGTAATGTCGATCTCTCGGCTAAGAATATCGGAACTCATATCGGCAATAACAGGTACTGGAGAGTCCAAATCTGTGTGGATTGCTGTACCATATATTGTATTGTTCGATGTTATATGTAGGTAATCAAGATCCGATGGAATTTCATACCCTTTTGGGATGTATGTGAAGTTCTTATCTTCTGACGAAGCAAGGACAGTCACCTCACCGTAAAACTTAGCCTCTTTAATTGCTTTTTTCGACCATACTCCAGTATTTACATATCCAGCCTTACCCTTTAAGAAATTGGCTGCAATGTGGAAAAATTGTGTGCTTGCACCACCTCCGACAAAGATAATTTTGTAGTTGTCAGGGATGTTAATTAATTCGCATAGCAGAGCTTTGGCTTCGTTTAGAACGTCCTCGAAATCTTTTGTGCGATGCGAAATGGAAAGCAAGGATAGTCCCGTACCATTTAGGTCGATAATAGCCTTAGCTGCATTCTCCAATACCTCTTTGTTAATGTAAGAGGGTCCCGCATTAAAATTGTGCTGTTTCATAGATTCCATTATTATTTTAGTTGTGTTTAACAAAGTTAATAAAAAAACTTCAAAAACAATACTATTTGAATGTTTTTCTATTAAAAATAATATAAATCTATTGTGAGTAGCGTATAACTATTTGATTATTTGCTTATTGTGCATTTTTTATTTTGCCGATTAAACGAACGATTTCCCCGAAAATAAGCACTGAAGAGGTGGAAATAACGATTATAACCCAATCAGCTATTTTGAGAGGGACAACATTGAACATCGAGCCTCCCCATGAAACAATCATCCATTGACCAACGAAAATTATCAAGGCCGTAGATAGAAATCCCTTACATTTGCTCAATGCTCCAAAAGCAGATTTTCCGCTCATAAATGCCTTTGCATTGAACATATTCCAGAATTGAAGCATCACAAATATTGTGAAAAATAGCGACAGCTCATATGGAGACAACCCATGAGGAATCTCCGTGAAGTTAAAGATGTTTTGAAGATACTCCGCAAAGTTAAACTCCGTGAGCGAAGTGAGCTCAACATGCTTAAAATATTGAATCAAACTAAATAGAATAACGACAAAAAATAGACCAACACCAACGATCCCCTGCGCCATACCTTTAGTGATAATATGGTCGGTAGTTTTTCGTGGAGGTACTCTCATGACAGCATCATTAGCTGGAAGCGAAGCTAAGGCCAACGCTGCGAAAGTATCCATAATAAGATTCACCCACAACATTTGCGTCACCGTAAGAGGTGATTCAGTCCCCAAAAATGCACCAATCAAAACAATAAGACACGCAACGACATTAATTGTCATTTGGAACAAAATAAAACGCTGAATATTTTGATATAATGATCGACCCCACATCACCGCACGAGAGATACTTCCAAATGAGTTGTCGAGGATTGTAATGTCGCTAGCCTCCTTGGCAACAGATGTTCCGTCACCCATCGACAATCCCACCTGAGCAGCATTTAGCGCTGGAGCATCATTTGTTCCATCACCCGTTACCGCCACAATTTGATTTTTTTGTTGCAGAAGTTGCACCAAACGTTGCTTATCCATTGGTCGAGCTCGTGACATTATCTTAATCTCCATAACTCTGTCGAGAAGCTCCTCGTCACTCAAAGCTGCAAACTCCACACCTGTGATATGGTTCTGCTCACCATCTTGCTCGCTCCACAATCCAATCTGTCGACCAATCTCCTTGGCAGTTCCAGGGGTGTCTCCAGTGACAATTTTAACAGAGATACCTGCATTTATACACTCCTTAATCGAAGCAGGTACATCCTCCCGAATTGGGTCAGATATTGCACAAATACCCAAGAATGTAAGTTGAACATCCGCTAATTTACCATCCTTGAAGATTGGCATGCTCTCATCTTCAATTACCTGATATGCAAAACCAAGAGTTCGCATAGCTTGATTTTGATAAGATACAAGTTGCGAATTAATCTCTTCGTGAAGTTCATCCTTTTTAACTAATCCTTTTGGAGTGGAAATATCTTTTGAAAGTGACAATACAATCTCGGGAGCTCCCTTAACATAAAGCACTCTCTTACCCAAAGTCTGAGAATCGACAACCGTAGCCATATATTTACGCTCGGTTGAGAATGTAAGCTGCTCTGCAACTTGATTCTCCTCTCTTATAGAGAGATAATTTTTGCCATTATCTTCGAGCCACAACAATAGAGCACCTTCGGTTGGATTACCTAAAACCTTTGTTGTTTGGCTAGATGTTCTGTCGAGATGAGCAGTTGAATTTATCGCCAATGATTCAGATAATATATCGCTCGTTGAGTCATCAGAGAGCTGCTGCGATCCCAACGCATAAAAATTTGTCTGGTAAATCTTCATCTGATTTTGAGTCAGCGTACCAGTCTTATCTGTACAAATTACTGTCGTTGCTCCCATTGTCTCACAAGCGTGCATCTTACGCACTAAATTATTGGTCTCCAACATTCGCTTCATGCTCAAAGCTAAACTCAGAGTAACGCTCATTGGAAGCCCCTCAGGCACAGCCACAACAATAATTGTCACGGCAATCATTGCAGTATTTAAAATAAAACTACCGAAATCAACCCAATCAAAAGCCTCCACAGCATGAAAATAGACACCCAAGCGACCAATAACAATAAGCGTCGCAACACCATAACTCATCTTTGTAATAAGATCAGCGAGCTTATTTAGCTGTTTATTGAGTGGGGTAGTGACGCTATTATCAATCTGTGACCCCTCATAGACCTTTCCATATTCAGTCTTATCACCAACGGTTGTAACCTCCGCTACGCAGTGACCATCGGCAATGGTTGTACCACGCATAATCTGATTGGTCGGATATGTAGAGTCGCTAGAAAAATTGGCAGGGTCAGTATCTTTACTGATTATCGGCTCCCCAGTAAGTGTCGACTCATTAACCTGCAACGATACAGCCTCCAAAAGTCGACAATCGGCAGGAATCTCCTCACCTGTCCCCAGTACCAAAATATCACCAACAACAACCTCTCTTTTAGGCACCTCGCAAATATGCGACTCCCGAATAACCTTAATTAGAGTATCATCATTAACCTTATTAAGCACCTCAAATTTCTTATTAGCGCTAAGTTCAAAGATAAACCCAACAACGGTAGCCAAAATAACCGCAAGAAGAATACCGACAGGCTCTAAAAAGACATGTGACCCCTCCAGCCCCGAGAAGAATTGATATAACGCAACACCAATCGACAAGGCCAAAGCCACAAGAAGGATCATAATAATAGGATCTCGAAACTTTTCGGCAAACTGTTTCCATAACGACTCTTTTTCAGGAGGAGTCAATATATTCTCGCCATATTTAGCTCTGCTTTCAACTACTTGCGACTCGGTGAGTCCACTATAATGATGTTTATTGTTGCTCATATAAATTGTAAATAAACCCCAAAGGTAGAATTTTAGGCAATAATAAACAAATATTACTCAAAAATAAAGTTATTGAGGAGTCGGAAAAGATAGAACTCCCCAATATTAAAATCGTAGACCTTAAATAAAGCAACTTAAAAACGCTCTTTAGCCTCGCTACCTGCTCCTTTACCTTTATACTTACTATTTGCTGAGTTGAATTTGTAACGAACGGTGAGTTGTAGCTGTCGACTGTCGAAAGTATAATCGGTTATCATGGTTGTTTGTGGCATAATTATCGAAGCTACAGATTTTTTCTGATTTGCAATGTCTGTCACAGCTAATTTTACAGATAGAGCCTTGCTAAAGAAACTCTTTGTTACTCCCATATCAAAAACTAAAATATCCTCTTGTAGGTAAGCTGATGGAGCATAACCTGTGCTTACGTAAGCAGCATCGAAGTTGATAGTGAAATTATTTGGTAGTGCGAATATATTGAAAAAATTGGTGAAAAATATCGGCTCACTCATATCCAAATCAACTCCATACTCGCTATAATCCTGCCAATATTTTTGAACACCCGCACTCAACTGAGGAGTCCATACGCCAATGGTTGGAGCATAGGCCATCATGGCCAAAAATTTAGGTAAATTATCTATATTGTGATAGTTAATTATCGAAATTGGAGAATCCTCTTCATATTGGTCGACCCACATAACAATAGCATTTTTCTCATGCGTGTAACTCACTTGCGCCTGCAAATTTTTCCAAACTCCAGCGAGTGAGAGATGTTGCAGAATTGTAGGTGATAGGTATGGATTACCTGTTTGCAGAGTAAGGCTATTGGCATAAGTGAGGTTACTACTTAGTTCAGTATAAGTTGGTCGCACAACTTTTGATGTGTAACTTAGTTGTACACCCACCGCTCCAAACTGATTTGCGTATGAGGCGCTCGGAAACCACTCTCCATAACTTTTACTCATTTCGTTATCCTTTACACCATCGTCCCAATAGTCATAAACAACATCCTCATAGCGCAATCCAAACGAGAACATACCAATTTTTGTTGCCATTTGATACTCAGCAAAGAATGCCAGATTTTGTTCAGAAATGTCAGTCGAAGATGAGTAACCCTCCAAATCAGAGGTGTATATGTCGCTTCGTTCAATATTGACATACTCACTACCTACCGAGAATTGACCTTTCCAAATGGGGTAACTTAGTTGTAATTTGGTTGCAAGGAGCTTATTGTCGATGTCGCTAGCGCTATAAATATAACTGGTGCCATCTACATCACTTATCTCCGTGTTTAGATTGTCGGATGCTGACCCTGAAATCATATAGTCGGTATTAAAATCAATTGATAATTTACCTATAGTTCCTGTGTAATAAGCATTTAGTTGCGAGGTTGGAATGTTCGAATACTCTTTATATTCGTTATTGTTCCAAGTGTCGTAGAGTACACCATCAGTGAATATTTCACTTACGAAATCTGAATTTGAGATATTTTTAGGCGTAGTTTTATAATCGTAACGAACACCAACATAGTGATTTGTGTTAATTTCGTAGTTTGCGCCAATGGTTCCATTCAGTTTGGTGGTCTCTAATACCGCATCAATATAACTCTGTTGTTCCCAAATAGAGCCAATGTCGGTTGTTTGGTAGAAATTACCACGTTGAATATCTGTAAAGTCAGAGTGGTAGAGGTTTGCAAAGAGATCTAAACCACCTTTTCGATAGTTGGTATTGATCTGATTGATATAATCTTGATTCTCGCCAGTATATAAACTTGAGCGAAGATTAAAGCTAAAACCATCACCCTGTTTTTTGGTGGTTTTGATATTGATTACAGCCGCAACCGAAGCATCATAACGTGATCCAGGGTTCGAGATAACCTCGACCGAGGCAATATCCGAAGAGTTGAGATTGTCAAGCTCCGAAGCATCTCTCACCTCTCGGTTATTGATATATATTTTAGCTGAGCCACGCCCGAAAACCTCAAATTCACCATCATCGCCCGTAACCATTGGAATGCGTTTTAATACATCGTTACCTGTTCCCATTTCGCTGAGAAGGGTATTCTCGACTGTTGTTTGAATACCTGTAGCTGTTATTTTAGAGATTGGACGAGTGCCTTTTACCACAACCTCGTCAATGGCTAAACCACCATTGGCAAGAGTTATAGTCTGCTCCCCGACAGCTGGGGCATATTGCTTTTCAAAGCCAACGTAAGAGATCTCCAAGATTGCATCGTCACTCGGAGCTGCTTGCAGATCGAAACGCCCCTCCTCGTTGGTGATTACACCAGTCACATAAGTTGTGTCGGGTAAATTGTATAGAATAACATTTGCATAGCCGATAGCCTCGCTCGATTGATCGATTACTCGACCTTTGATTGTTTGGGCATTGAGAGCGGTTGTACACAAAAGAGTCAATGCGGTTAGCGGAGCTAAATTTCTCATAATTTAAATTGTTTGGT
>JAWXTJ010000042.1:0-22555 GCA_044433665.1 Rikenellaceae bacterium | reverse complement strand
TCGAACAATCCTCGCTTGCCTGTGCTCTTAAAAACCATCTCTATTATAAATTTTAACAATACACAAAGGTAGTGATAATTATCTAAATATCAAAGTGTTAATTTTTAGAAGTCCCCATAAAATTATTAGGTCTATTTTTCTGATTAAGTTCACCCTGAATTTTGCGATGATATTTATTGTGATTAATCACAAAAAGAGTATCTTTGCATAAACAACCCTAATTATTCAAGTTTAAATGAGAAAACTTCTAACCCTTTTGCTACTAACCTCACTTGTGATGCCTGTTGTAGCTCAAACGAAAAGCTACGAATATAATTTTTATGGATTTGCTCGTGGTGACTTCTATTATAACGATCGAGCGAATGTCGCTGCTGTAAATGAATTATTCTACCTATACCCTCTCGATGTAAGCCTCGACGCACTAGGGGAAGATCTCAACGCTACTCCAAGTAGTAGCCTCTACTCATTTGTCACTCGTCTCGGAGTCGACATCAAAGGCCCAAAGGTAGCATCAGCTACTGCCTCAGTCAAAGTTGAGGTCGATTTTGGAGGTTATGGTAACTATAACACTTTATTGCGTATTCGTCAAGCATATCTAAACTTAGACTGGAAAAGCGGAAACTCTCTCCTGATTGGTCAAACATGGCACCCTCTGTTTGGCTCCGTGATCCCATCAATTGCAAACCTTTCAACTGGATCGCCATACCAACCCTTCAACCGCTCACCAATGTTAAGGTATCAATATAGCGGAATCAAGGGACTGAAATTTACCGCAGCGGCAGTATACCAACTTCAATACACGTCGTCGGGCGAAAACGGATCGTCAAATGAATACCTAGTCAACGGTTGCACGCCAGAGATTTACGTAGGTGTAGACTACACATCAAATGGATTATTAATCGGTGCAGGTGCCGACTTGTTAACGATCACTCCTCGCACAGAATCAACCGTCAATGGAGTAAGCTATAAAGTCGATGAACGTATGACAGCTGTATCTGCGGAGGCACATCTACGATACACAAAAAATAAATTCAGCATTAGCGCCAAGAGTCTCTACGCCTCGGCACTCGACCACACTCTTATGTTTGGTGGATATGCCGTTACGAGCGTCTCAAACATAACAGGAGCTCAGGAGTACACTCCAATTCACAACTCCACCTCATGGATAAATGTATCATACGGCAAAGTCTGGAAACCATATATCTTTGTTGGATATATCAAAAATCTCGGCACTACGCAAGCGATAGATGATTCGGGTATCATGTATGGACGTGCCACAAACATAGATCAAATGATCGGTAAATATTGCGGTATAAGCTACAATCAACCACACTGGTCAATAGCTCTTGAATACTCAAAAACTACAGCATGGTATGGCGATGTAAACCTTACTTCTGGACGTGTAGAAAACACCCACGACGTAAGCAACAACCGCATCGTGAGTGTATTAACATATCTATTTTAGACGATTCAACGTATCCAATTTAAACGATTTAACGCATACGATTGTTGACCATAAAATTCACACCGTCAACTTTAACTTTAGCATATCCTGATTTTGGCTGGCCAGCATTACTGCTGCCTCCAAAATCAGAAAAATACTCATATTTATAGCTACCTATAGACTTGATTTTCCCCGCCTCATAATCATTAAAATTGGAGTAATAATTAATAATGACACCTGCTACAGATTTAAGTTTCGCTGCCTCATAATCATTAAAGTCGGAGTAGTATTTAACACTCACCCCAGCCACTGTTTTAATCTTTCCCGCCTCATACTTATTAAAATTAGAATAATAAGTAAATGAAACAGCTCCAATTGATTTGATCTTACCTGCCTCATAGCTATTAAAATTAGAGTAATATTCATACTTAACATCAGCCTCACTATAATTATAGCTATTGATAACGCCGACAACGTTACCATAACTATCTATGATAACCTCACCAATACCATCAATCAACACACCGAAACGAACTTTACTACCCTCCATATTCAACTGCACGCTATTCAACTGTGCCATTGCACTTTGCGAAATCAACATGCCACACAATAGACAAAATATACTCTTTAAAACTCTCATATCCATAATTTTATAATTTTCACTTTCATTTCTACCTTTCAACTACATCGGGATCCCCTAGCCCGATGTAGACAAAGTTAAGCAGATGATTTGTAATTATCAACTTTTTCTTATTGTATTTTTTGCCGTTGAATCGAAAATAAATATTTAAGGGGAGTTCTATTTTCTTCCTAATTTTAATTTTTGGTTAATAATTATCCATTTTTGATTTTGCAAAAGTGGGTTGTAGTAGCTCTACCACAGATTTTTGTAAAATCGAAAAGGGGTGGTTAGTAATCGAAAAGTATTTTAGGGAGAAATTAGAACTCCCCTTAAATATTGGATTTTAAGAAAAAAGCAATATATTTGCTGTGACAAATATTGTCAAGGGGTGCTTTGCCGTTATGTGCATTGCTGAGATCATACCCATTGAACCTGTCGGATAATGCCGTCGTAGGAATGGGTTACTTAATTAATAGTAACCGCAAGCTATGGGAGAATACCCCCTCTCTTTAGTGAGCGCAATAATTTAAAAAATGGAGAAAATAGTATCCAAAGGAATCGTAGCATCCTACTTCGAAAAGCTACAAAATAATCTTGATATTGATGTTGCAATCGTTGGTGGAGGGCCATCGGGATTGGTCGCTGCATACTACTTGGCTAAAGCAGGTGCTAAAGTTGCTTTATATGAGCGTAAGTTAGCTCCAGGCGGTGGCATGTGGGGCGGTGCAATGATGTTCAACGACATCATAGTTAAAGGCGATGTTCTTGATATACTCGACGAGTTGGCAGTTATATATAAAGAGATCGAAGATGACACATACATTCTCGATTCGGTACACGCTACCTCAGCGTTGATATATGCTGCAACAAAGGCAGGAGCAACAATTTTCAACTGTTATACTGCTGAAGATGTAGTATTTAAGAATGAACAAGTTGCAGGGCTTGTTATCAATTGGGCTCCAGTCGCTCGTGAAGGAATGCACGTTGACCCGCTTATTGTAACTTCAAAATGTGTATTGGAGGGAACAGGTCACGACTGCATGATTGCAAAGTTAGTTGCTCGTAAGAACAACGTCAAACTGGACACCGAAACAGGTGAGGTTATGGGCGAACGTTCTTTATCAATCGACGAGGCAGAGCGTACAACCGTTGAGAATACCAAAGAGGTCTATCCAGGATTATTCGTGTCGGGAATGGCTGCAAATGGAGTTAGCGGAAGTTTTAGAATGGGTCCTATCTTTGGTGGTATGTTGCGTTCGGGAAAGAGAGCTGCCGAGTTGATGCTCCAAAGAATCGAATCATTGAGCAATGAATAATTTCGGTCTCTACGCTATTGCGACAAAGCCAGCGTTAAGCTATGGCAAAGTTGCTGAGATCTGCGTTCGTCAAGGGGTGAGATTTCTCCAATTGCGCGAAAAGCATCTTTCTGATAGAGAGTTGTTACGTGCTGCCGCTGAAATCAAGAGCGTAACGCAAGGCTCGCAAACGATCTTTGTAATGAATGACCGAGCAGATTTGGCATATATCGCAGGTGCCGATTGTTTGCATTTAGGGCAGGATGATATATCGGTTCAAGATGCACGCAAAATAGTGGGAGATATGCCTATTGGATTGTCGACTCATTCGCTTCAACAGGTCGAGGCGGCAAACCAGGAGGAGCTGCTTTACATAGGTTTCGGGCCTGTCTACCCCACTACAACAAAGGCCAATCCAGACCCTACGGTTGGTGTAGATCTACTCCGTGAGGCTGTGAAATTATCGAAATATCCAGTTGTTGCGATAGGCGGTATTTTCCCTGAGAATGTTGCCACGATTATGGATGCAGGTGCACATAATCTTTGTCTAGTTCGGCATTTGATGTGCGAGGAGATGGAGCAGCGAATCGTGGAGATTAATTCAATGATTAGATAGGGCAAAATAATTACTAGTATATTTTTAAGAGTGCTATTGGAGATGAGTTTTTTGCTATCAAATCGAAAATATAGTTATTCTATATTGAGATTTAATAGTGAAAAATATCGCTCCAAGAGTGCTTTTAAAAATACACAATTTCTGTCAGAAATCACAACTATTTCTCCTCACCTTAACCAGGCGTGCAGACAAAGATAAGGGTTCCAGTATAGAGCAGAACCAATTACTCGTATAAGATTTAACGCTTCGTGCTTCGACCTATTACGGTGCCCCGAATTGTTAGTGTTGTTGGCAAGGAATCGCCAGATAAGTAGACATATACTTTTTTGTTAAGCACCCCTGCCCGAAAACGAGGATCGAAGGTTATGCGTAGTGTATCTACCCCTTGGGGCACAATTGGCTTGCGGCTATAACGAGTTGTGACACAGCTACAATCACTGCGCATGTGGCTCACAACAAGTGGCTGAGCTGATATATTTTTCAGGATAAACTCGCAACTGACATCGCCTCCTGTCTCCTCTATTTCGCCAAAATCATAGTCACCACTAGATAGCACTACTCGACTTTGCGCCATAGCAAGCAGAACGCAAAGCGTGGCGAAGGTCGTAAAAAAGAACCTCTTCATAGCTACTATTTATTGTAGTATTGGTCGTACAACGATATTTTGCCAATCTCCTGTCGGCTAATCTCCAATACGCTATTGAGCCTATTAAATATCTTACAGTAGCCATTACTGCATTTTACAGCTTCGCAATTCATGCAACCGTGCGTCTCAACACAGCACTCTACTTTGGGCTCGCCCTGAATCAAATGAACAATGTCATAGACCGATATACTCTTAGGATCACGAGCCAAAATATAGCCTCGATCCAAACCACCAGTACGACTGTTGAGAATGCCAGCGTGAACCAGTGTTCTCAGAGCTGGGTTCAATGTTCGCGGATTGACATTAAACCTCTTCTGCATCTCGGGAACACCCACACGTACCCCTTCAAAGTAATAGGGAACCAAGTGAGTGCAGACAAGAATAGCTAATTGTGTAGGTATTAATAGCATAATTTTTATATGTAAGTTAATTGATAGCAGTTATTTAAAAGGAGTTCTAAAGTATGGTAAAATATTTTTTTTAAGGGGAGTCCTAATAATTCCCTGATTTTAATTTTTAGTTAATAATTGCCCATTTTTGATTTTGCAAAAATAGGTTGTAGTAGCCCTACCACCTATTTTTGTAAAATCATAAAGTATTTTAGGGGGAGGTTAAACCTCCCCCCCATACATTACTCAACCAATCTAAATCGGTGAACGCCATTTAGTCCATACGCAACATAGATATATCCATCTGCGCCAAGTTTGATATAGTTTGCCGAAGCTCCACCCAAGGTGTACTCCTTAACTGTTGTCCAGTTAACTTTATCTACGATTGTCAGACCATGTGTACCGTTTGCGATATAGATATAGTCATCATCTGTGTCGATGCAATTCACAGAACCAATTTGCTCAGACGATAGTGAAAGTGAACTCTCAATAATACCACCTGTCACCTTTACAAGTCCATTTGTGCTAAGACAAGCATAGATTGACTCTCCATCAGCGTGAAGCGTATTTTTGCCATCCAGAGGCTCGATAGAACCTACATTGTAGCTGCTTGTCTCGTTACCCTCAAGGTCATACTCGTAGATATATGTAGAGCTTGTACCAGCTAGCACTGCCATTCCACCATTATAAGGCTCAACGAACTTAGCCTCTGCAAGCTCTGAGTAATTCTGCACGTCATCAGCATCAACAATGTTTAGACCGCCATTTGCACCCGAAACAACCCATTTGTTACCCTCGTCAATTGTGATACAGTTACCCGATGAGCCACCAACGTAGTTAACATCTACGCTAACACTGCTGCTGCCACTGCTATATGATACCGCCGAGTAGAATGCACCCATCTTATTATCGCCACCTGTGACATAAGCTATGCCATCGTTGATATACATGTGGTTAAAGTCCAGTTCTGTGGTGTAGAGCGTAGCCTCAATTGCCATATCCTCCATATTTACAACGTCGATATAACCTTGATAGTTTGCCTCAGCCTCGTGCCACGAAACAAATACACGTCCGTTATAGAAGTCGATAGAGGTAGCAGAGATACGCTCAATATTTGGTGATGTCACAACAGCGTCATGCTCCAAAACTGGCTCTTTGGGCTCATCGGTCGATGTACCATAATCACCAAGACAACCTTGGCTTGGGATATATGTGCTCTGATTAAAGACAACATTCGATGTCCACTGAATAGCATTCCCGCTATTGTCATCCTCGATCTCGGTGTAGTTCAAATCTACTGGCCCACCATTAATACGATTGAGGAATGTATTGTTGTCAATTGACACCTTATAAGTATCAATCACTGCATACTCCTGACTTAGGTTCACGAAACAAGAGTAGTTCTCGAAGCTCACTTGATTCATAACTTGAATAAGGGTATTCTCAGTAAGGTAAATATTTGAGTACGAGTGAAGCATAACATCGTCGGCAATAAGACCCTTGTTCGAGATATAGAGCTCACCATAATTCGATATATCAAGAGTACCAACACTTACACAGCCTCCAAATTTCACGATGCGGTCAGCCTCCCACTCATTTGCACCAACGATCTCAATCTTATCTGCTGAGACGCTACCCACAGACTCGAAATTTGAGTTGATCTGAAGTGTTAGGTATTGATCGTCTACACTGAGTTCAATAGCATTCTGAGAGTAGTTGTAAAGTGCTGCCGACGAGTTGATAGTTAGATTTCCTTGGCAATAAATTTCACCCCACGAATAGATGGTTATATCACTAAGAGCAAAACCTGCTGGGAATGTAATACTACCACCCTCTAATACATAAATGGTACCTTTTCCCCACGATGTTGCATCGTAAGTCAAATCACCAGCAACATAAAGCTCGGAGCCATTCCAGTAGAATCCTATAGGCTGGCTATAAGTTGTATAATCAGGAATGCAAAGCACCTCGCCCTCCGCTGCATTGTATGGATAATCGGGAGAAACCGTAGTTAAATCAACATATCCAGTAGGGATATTTGGAGCATCAGAAATAGTGATATTGCCTGCGTAGCTATCGTCTGAGCTACGTGTCCAAATATCATCATTGATATTCATTGCTGTTAAACGAGAATTGTCAATCTCATTTTTAAGGGTTACCGAATTTGTGTCCGCTGATGATGGCGGCGAAACACTCTCATCTTTGTTACAAGCAACTGTTAAAACCGCTGCTGAAAGTAACATCATTGTAATTTTTGTCGTCTTCATTTTGTTTTTTTTATTAATTAATAATGGTTGTGTAAAATATATATATGGTTCTAAGTAGGGGAAAATTATAACTCCCCATATCTTATAATCTATCAATTCGAGCCCACTGCGAACTCTTTTTTGGATTCCAATTATCTTTATAGGAGCTAAAGAAAAAGAACTCTCTAAAGGCTGCAATAATACGTGTAATCCTCAAAAAATAGCCCGAATAGATGGGTTGCAGAGGCACAAAAGGTAGCATCTTAATCTCCTCTTGTCGTCTTTCGGACAGCATCATACTCAGCGCAAACGACACATAGCCTAGAGGAATAGTAATCATAAACTTCAAGATTAATAGCGTTAGCAAACTATACGGTTGATATGTCAAAAACGACAACATATAAACGAGCCATAACAAATCAAACCCAAAGTTAAATATCACATTGTCGAGATTTGTCACAAAGTTTGAAACTCTAAAGTTAGCCGAGAAGAGGTTAAACACATTAGAGTGCTTGCGTAGACGGAACCTCACCAACGACTTACTCCATCTCAGTCTCTGTTTATAGAGTTTTGTAAATGCTGTTGGCACATTTGTCAAACAGATAGCCTTGGGATTGAAAATCACATTGTATCCCGATTTGCGAATCTTTTGGGTAATATCGCCATCCAATCCAGGACCTATATCCCACTTACCAACCTGCTTTAACACATCTGAACGAAAAGCTCCAAAAGCTCCCGATATGGTGCGGTATCCTCCAATATCCGAGACTACGGTACGACCCACTTGGATCGACTCCAAATACTCCATCGACTGCATCACCGTACAGATCGAATCGTCACTGTTGCGTACCTTAACACAGCCACCCACGGCACCCACATTCTCATTCATATAAAATGGGATAAGTATCTGCTCAATGGCATCTCTATCGAGTGACGAGTCAGCATCGAGATGCACAACTATATCTGATTTATTCTCGACAAGGGCTAAGTTAGCAGCCGAGGCTTTGCCTCCACGCTCCGTGACGGAGTAGAATCTATCTATCAATCCGCAACTGCGAAGCGACTCGCAAATAAGTTTCGTATCGTCATCCGAGCCATCGTCGACCACCACCAATTCAAAGTTGCGATAAGTTTGCTCCTTGAGAGATTGAGTGAGCTTAAAGATATGCCTTCCTTCGTTTTTACCAGGTACAATTATCGAGACAAACGGGTTTTTGGTGTAGAGCTCAATGCGGGCATTTACCTCTTTCTTATGACGCACATCAGAGTATACCCACCTACGGAAGAGCACCACAATATCGAGCAGGTAGTAACGTGGAATCTCTATAAAGAAAAGAAACCAAAATATAGCCACCAACTTCTCAAAGGTGATACCATCTGTGATGCTACTCAGATAATCAAGTATGTGCGTTATAAACTCCATTAATTCATTTGTTATAAATATTGCAATAATTGTTTTGGGAAGTTCTATTTTCTCCCTAATTTTAATTTTTGGTTAATAATTATCCATTTTTGATTTTGCAAAAGTGGGTTGTAGTAGCTCTACCACCTATTTTTGTAAAATCTAAAAGGGGTGGTTAGTAATCGAAAAGTATTTTAGGGAGAAATTAGAACTCCCCTTTAATAATTACCCCCACTTTTTATATCAGTGCTACAAAGTCGTCGGGATTTGTCGAAGGGTCAAACTCTAAATAATCTAAATTTATATTTAGAAAACCAACATTATTATACATCTCTTTTATTCGCTCATTAAGTTCATCATCACTAACTGCTGTAATGCGCTCGGTCATAAGGTATATGACATTCTTCTTAATTGCAATATTAGCATACGGGATATTACCATAAATATTTGCAACTACCGCCTCGGCAACCGAGGTGAGCTGCTCTGGATCTAGGAATGTTGCACGATAGACACTCAAAACATGGTTAGAAACACTTACATTTGAAATAATACGCAGTCGAACCTTAAGAATATCAACAAATTGATTGTACGACAGAATATTAGGCAGCTTAGCTATTTGGTTAGAGTCCTCGATATGGTCAGAGCCTGGCAACACTGCAAGGCCACGACGATTAAAAATCACATTGTACATTGGCACTGGCACCAAACTCTCCACTGGCGATTTCTTGAAACAGGTCTCACATTCGCAGATCATCCTAGCCTCCGAGAAGTTTATACCGCATTTGTTGCAATTGTACGATGTTGTTGGTCTATCGTAGTCTACTCCAATATGGTTAAGCTCACGCATACACTTAGGACAGATAAGTTTCCCATCTTTCATATATGTCTGCTCAGGTGAGATATTCGCACACCTAAAGTGATGTATCATATTGTGCTCCAAAACATCTATTGAACCACATTTAGGGCACGTCTCCTGATAGATCAAACCTTTATCATAACACTCGGGGCATACGTGAGTGATACATACCATCTCCTCGGGGTCAAGAAAGCTGTACTCTCCTTGGAACTTTGCACGAGCCGCCAAAAACTCCTTTGCCGAGATATTCAAACTCTGAAGCATAACATACAAGATAGGGTGAATATAACCAAATGGTGAACCCTTCACAATCTCCATCTTAGGCAATCTGTCGTTTCTCGAAAGGCCATGTCGCACAAAAGCATAGAAATGGTTGTCGTTATTCCAGAAACTTGGCTCTCGGAAAAAGATCTTGAAACCCAATCTCTCCATACGCAACTTAATTCGCTGAGTCTCGTCGATGAGCAGTTGCGAATTGATGTCGTCTGCCAAACCATCACATGAGGCAACTAGATCTCGCTCTTGGGTCTTAGTCGGAAAAAAAGTTGGCTTAAATTGAAACGCATGGTGGGTAAAAACACTCAACGATGTGGTAAATTGGTACCTAAGCAATTGTGGCTCGGTCGTTTTGTACATCACGGCATCAAAATCATCATAAGAAATCTCGGAGTGGTCACGCGCTATAAATTCATCGGTCACTATAACTACTCTCTGCCCAGCCTTATTGGTCAGAATCTCAAATATATATACTGAATTATTCATTTTGCTAAGTTTTATTTTGCTTGGTTAAGTAGGTCAACATCTGACTTTAGTTCATTGCTCTTATTATCTCGTAATCGCTGATGTCTCCTGTTCATTATTTTATTGAGCCATCCCCACTTGTAGCGAGTCAAACGCAATGGATATTTATCCACTTGATATTTGCGATACACACAATCCTTGTCGAGGAACTCTGCACGAACTACAATATCTTGCTGTTTGTAATTGCGCTCATACTTATCCTGTGTTTGGATATTGTGGTCACTAATAAATGTAGATTGATATGTTGTTCGCACCTTGCCGATATAATCTTTTCCTGCATAAACATTAAATATCATACTGTCACGCACTGCCGAGAACTGATCGGGGGATAGCAACATTTTGGCATGTGTATCGAGCATCTCAGGGTTATTATATGGCATATAGGTGATAATCGGTTCATCGCCCATAACCAGTACTCCGTGACGTGCGTGAATATCCACAATTAGCATATCTACATAGGCCACACGATGACTATACAATAACCCAAACGCCTCACGACCGTTGATACGATCAGTATGACTATATACCCCAATAGAGTGTGAATTAGTTGCTACTCGACCAGCGAGTTCACCCGCCTCAGATATTGCTCTCTGTTCGATTGCAATTAGTCGAATAGTATTTTCGGTCTCCTTCTTTGCGATAAACATATCCCACTCTAGTTGCTCCATATACTCCTTTGTGGCAACACCAAGGTATACATCCTCTTTTGCACGTTCAACAACGCTCGTCAATGAATCGAGTGTCTGAATCTGCTTTGAGTATTCGCTACGAAGTCTATCTCGACGAATTGTTGCTTCGTTTTTCCTTACGGCATTTTGGCTCTCGTAATATGGGTCAGCAGCCTTGTTGACCCAATCGACGTTCACATAGCTATAAAGCGTATCGCCCTCGTTTACATAATCACCAGGTTTAACCATATACTCCACAACCACCATATTATTCGATGGACGGATACTAACATTGCGACTCACCATAAAACCATCATATGTCGTGAGCGATAGCGAATAGGTAATGTAGAGGATAACCACAATCGCAAGAAGTATGAAGCTCGTAGCATACAATTTATTACTCTTCTTTGCCCTGCTTGTAATCTCGTCTGCCGCTGCACTGGCATTGGTTACTACTCGTTTGTAGGATACATTTTTCATATCTAGTATTTTTTGTCTGTTAAACTGCGGTTAGCATTAATTTCATTTTTAGTGACTCCCGAATCTCAATTTGCTTAATTATATCGGTGTGTATGTCAAGTAGTTTTATATACCCCTTTGCAAGTTCCTGCATCGTGAGTTGTTTGCGAGAGTATGACTCCTGAGCCAACTCAATCTGTTTGCGAGTGAGTTGTTCGAGCATCAACATCGCATTCAACTCTTCAAGATTGCGATTAAGCTGCATAGCCACATCTCCAATATCTATTCTCAATGCACTATTTGTTCGCTCGGTAGCATTACTCACCAATTTCGATTGTGATTGAAGCTCTGCTCGTTGGTTTTTATGCCCCGACAAAATAGGTAGAATCGCTGTTACACCTATATTTGCAGTAATGCGCGAATCTGAAAAATACGCATCGGAGTAGTGTTGCGCCTTGACATAGGGAGATACTTTTATACTCTTCCAATATTGCATCTGACGAATCTCTCCCTGGAGCAACTCTTCATCAATTCGCTTACTTTCAAGTAGTGTACTCTGCTCCGCAAGCGCTTCGATGGCTGATGCGTCAATACGCTCCTGTTTGGCAATATAGGCATCAACATTCAACATCTGCTCAACTTTGACAGGTGTTGTGCGGATCAAACCTTTTATCATTGAGATTTGTAAAGCCAATTCCACCTGTTCTAGTTTTGTTGAGTGTCCTTGATTTTTCAATCTATCAGCAAGTACCAATAGCGACTCATATAATGATATTTGCTCGTAATAGACCCTATTGATATAACCCTCAATGAGCTGCATATGCTCTTGGCTTTGAGTATAGATCTGCTCAGCATAGTTTGCCGATTGCACATCTAAACTATACTGCTTAGCCTCAAGAGCAACCTGTTGTTTAATATCTTTAGCGCCAAACAGTCCGCTACCTAACATATCCCACGACAGCATTACGTTCAATCTGTTTCTGTAAGAGTAAAGATCATCATAAAAATCATCCAACCCCTCACCAAATTTATAATCATAACCCGCTCGGAATTCAAGCCCCGACTTCGAGGTGTGACTCTTTATTTTAGCATTACGCCACTCCTCAATATCTTGAGGAGTATCCGACAAATCATCAGTCGCTATTGTTTGATCTGTAAGTTGCGATACATTGCCACCGCACAACATGAGATCTATATGCGTAAGTACTTTAGACACCCCCTCGATAGGGTCAGTTGTCTGCGCCTGCATACCCCCTACCCAGAGAATAATGCTCAATATTAATATGACCTTTACAGCTTTCATAATAAACTATTTTTATCAAAATACCTAAATGATGTATTTTATATCATTTGCCTCGGTTAAAAAAAGGGAACTAGTTAGAGTTTCCTTTTCACAAAGGTACTTATTTTTTTCTAAATCACCAAGTTAATCGTCAAAAAAGTTGCATTTTAGCGCAAAAAAGTTTTGTATTCACTCGTGACTATTCAATTTTGTCATGCAAACGATTGCAGGTAATCGCACTCAGAGTGGCCTACAACCCATATTTTACTGCAAAACAGCACTATGCAACGGTTGAAATTCACAACAATGCTATCCGTAAAAAAAATATTGTGAAAAATACTTTTTCGAACAATAAGTAGGATGAAAATTATTCTAGGGGAGTTCTATTTTCTCCCTAATTTTATTTTTTGGTTAATAATTACCCATTTTTGATTTTGCAAAAGTGGGTTGTAGTAGCTCTACCACCTATTTTTGTAAAATCGAAAAGGGGTGGTTAGTAATCGAAAAGTATTTTAGGGAGAAATTAGAACTCCCCTCTACACTACTTAAGATTTAGGTATCTATCAATCTCCTCAATAGAGCGATCTTTCAGCAAAATCGTTTTATTACTATCAAGTAGGTAGAGCGTCGGGAGAGCCTTTAGGTCATAGAGCCTATTTTTCGAAATCTCACCTTGCGTGTCGGCCGTGTTGAGTATAATAGAGGGATAGCTTGCGTTGCGCCATATCTCCATATCTTTTTCGGTATATATAGCTAATATTGTCAATTTGCCTGTGCGAACCATCTCGGTGAGGTACGTTGAGCTGCCGATATACGCTTTGACTCGTGCACAGTCGCCACAATCTGGTGTATTGAAAAAGAGTATCGTATATGGCGTTTTGATTTGGGAAAGTGTATATATTTTCCCCTCAATATCTTCGCATCTGAAATCATTCGCCACCTCACCTATACGATTCTTTAAAACCATTGACAATTGATTTTTTGAGCGGATTTTATATATATCGTCTATTTGTGCCTTTTCGACCGTGTAGCGAAGTATATAAATATACAACTCCTCATTTCGCATCGGTGAATTTGGATTGTAGAGGTACTCCTCCAACGTTGATGTGATATGTTCAAATTGATCGTAACCCGATTTTAAGGCGCTACTCAAAGAAACATCTATGCTCTTTTCAACAACCACAGGAGGATTCATCAAAAGCACCTGAATATACCCACCGACTGCAATGCTCCTCAAAGAGTCATTTTTTATAAGATTTATATTTTCAAAGTCGAAGTTATCCCAGTAGTGTAGGGCAAGATACTCTCGTCGAGAATTAATATTGGCTATTGCAGATGGAATTTCGGGGAGTGTAAAAGCTGCACTCTTTGATGGGGGCGCAGCAACACTATTGCCGCACCCCATAAGAAGTGCGGCAATAAACCAACAATAAACCTTAACAAAGCTATTTCTCTCCATATATCTTCATTCTAAGAACTTTATTTTCTTCTAAGAGAACAATATTCTCTAATTTCTTATTGAGTTGCTCTATATTGCTTTCAGCTCGTTCGCATCCAAGTTTCAAGGCTCTATTAAGCATAATTTCTGCCATTTGATAATCGCCAGTCAACAAACAATATACACCATAACTATTAGCCAACTCAGCTGAAGTTGTTTGTTGATCGACAAGGCCTGCAACACTCTTGATTGTCTCAATATTGCCTCGTCTGATCTCTGTTACAAGTGCGTTGTTTTGAGCCACTTCATCGTTGGGGTATATCTCGGCAGCGGTCAAAAATATCTTTTCAAACTCTGCATCATCCATATCAAAAGTTTCCGAGAGTCGATACATCTCCTCAAGACTTAGATTTTGAGGCTTGATGTCAATCAACTCGCCTATACGCTCTAAATCGTAAGCATCGACATTATATTCCACATCCACTACCACCAAGCGTGTTGCAGGGAATAGATGTTGGAGCAGATATTTATACGTCTCACCACCATTATATTCCACCAATTTCAACTCTCTACCCTCTTCTACTGTGGTATTTTTAATAATGTCGAGTACGGTATCTCTATCTGCAATATCGCTTTCACTCACCAATTCGTATAACTTACCCCAGTTCTCGCCACCGTATCTAACGCTATAAAGTTCAGGTTTGATGCTCTTATATTTTCGCTCCATAAGTTTCTCTAAGGCAGCAGCTCTACCTTTCGAGAGGATCATATTTGACTCTAAGCTACCTTCAGGAGAGGCGTAGCCGATGATATTAACCTTTGTGATTGTGTAATCCGAGTCTAACATTACCGACTGCATCATCTCGTCTATTGACTCTAGCTCCACTCTATTACTCTCTAAATTAGAGTCGATATAGGTTGAGTTCACCTTGAATACAAGAGCTGAAGAGTATGCAATATCTCGCCTTTTAATAGCGACCTTTTCGGGCTTTATAAGTTCAACGATGGGAGTAACTTGATATGCCTCAACATATGGAACATCAATAAGCAGATAATTATTGTCAGGGATCAAAACACCATTATCCTCTGTTACACAACAGCCACAAGTGATACAATCTACATATAACTGTGCATCTACCATCCACTTTTGATATGGGATAGTGAGGTTATATTGTACTCGCTCCTGTTTGTCAGAACCATAATACTCAATTATTTGATATGGTGTGCCATACCAATCATTGTATGATTCAATACTTTTTGCATTCTCAAGGGTTACGGCTCGATTATAAGATCTTGCACCTCCACGCCTGCGAATAACGAGTGTTGGCAACTCTAACTTATCCTCTTTCTTAAACATTTTTGGGGTAAACACAACACTCTCATTTGCCCCTATTTCAAGAGTTTCTAAATTAAACTCAATATTTATCTTTACTGAATCTGCCTGATACTCAAATTCTTGAATATTAAGCTCTGCCCCCAATTTATTTTGTGCTGAAGCAATGCTCTGTGCAGCGAAAAGCGCCACTAATATTATACAATATCTTTTCATAGCAAACTTTTATTTTATGATATAAACTAATGATACACCCAATTTTGTAAGCCCCCAATAATGTTTCGAATTTTGCTCTAAACAAGGATCGCACTTTGTGGGTCCATACCTCTCATAATCAAAATAGATATAACCAGCACCAGCGGCAAATTCGACATTGAAACGAGGAGCAATATCCCAGCTATAACCATATACCAAACCAGCACCATACCCTTCACCTTGGTAGCGACTCGCCTCTTCATTATTGTTACTGAAGCTGCTTACACTCTTGAAGATATTTGGCAACCAATGTTCGCCACAAATGTTATATTGCAAAAGATGTGCGTGTGCACCAACGAAGTGACCACTCATTCGCTCACAGAAATAGTAGCGGAATTCGGGTTGAATTAGTAGGTGACGCATTTTTTCGTTTAGTTCCGAGTCGGTATCCCACGCATTATAGTTGCCCGAAATATCAAGCGTCGTGCGCTTACCAAGTCCGATCTCTACACCTAAATTTACTGTTGCAGTGGCATCGTAAAGAAGATTTGTTTTGATAGCTATGTTTTGTGCAGATGTACTACACACGACAAGCAAAAATAGTATTGTTAGGTAATGTTTCATATTTTATTGCTCATTTATAGTCTCGTAAATATCTTTCACACAGCGGATCATAGCATATGCTGTTGGGCCTGGGTGCGCTGTCTCTCCAGTAAAGTTATTCACTGTCCACACCTGGTCGGCAGTGTCGATATACTCCAAATCGGCTGATGTCATTTCATAAGCACTACTAAACTCCGTGGATGTCCAATATGTGCCTGTTGCCGCTTCACCATCAACCACTCCCGAACTCAGCAACTCTATCGCCTGCTCAACAACCGTAAACATCATCTGCAACTCTCGTTGAGTGGGTAGTCGCCAATCTCCAGGTTTATCTAGTTCTCCAGGACCTGTATAAGCGGCACACCCTGTTGGTTCTGGATTTTCTATATATACACCATCAACGAGAAGCAATCCACTAGCCACTTCCCAGGTCATCACACTGTTTTCATTCTCGGTCGAAGTCTGTTCTCCAGTGTCGCTAACGATACATGGAGCGATCAAAAATGCGAATGAGACCTTCTCATTGGTATTATACCCCTCGCTTGTGATCGGTTGATCGACACCCTTGGATGTATGGTGACGGAGCATAACCCCTGTGCCGTCACCATTGGAGAGGGAGGCTCTCATCTCCGCATTGGTCTTTACAACATCACGAGGCAAGCCATAGGCATAGAGCGATAGGTAGTTGTAGTTATTATACACATAGACCTCCATTCGTTGTGCAGATGCCACAAGCGGTAATAAAATTGCTAAAGTTGCTAATATCTTCTTCATAATGTTTTTTTTGTTTTAATCCACTCCTCGCACACATCTTACATGAGCACCACCCCACTCTTGTTTACTTCTACCGATAGAGATCTCTCCCTCTAGCATATTCAAGGTTATTGCATATTGACTAAAGTAATTCGGTATATCTGACCAAGGGTCGATCTCAGAACAAGACCAATAATAAGGGAATGAGTCACCTATATTAAGGTTATAATCAGGGTCGTTGCTAAATGCAATCTTGTTTATCCACATCGCCATCAGCTGATTCTGTGCTGGGAGATACCAATTTATCGGCTCTGTGTCGGGATCTATCTGTTCGTCACCATTTATATCGTTCTTCATATAGCAATATTTCGCAGCCAAGGCATCGCCTATTACAGAGGTATTTTCGGCAATATAACTCGTGACCGTAAGTCCATCAACAAGATTGTGGTATCTGCCATCACTATATATGTTGCCATAATATGTCTCCAAGATACTACTCCAACTCATCGTACCATTGACCTTGCTGACAACATTATTGTTCCAATCTAAAAGATCGACCTCTTCGATCTTCTCACAGATAAGCCCATCGTAATGGTGTAGGCTTGTATCTGAGGCAGTATTACCGAAGTGCCCTAGGTAGAATGGTGCTAACTGATCGAGTTGAATCATCACCTTGTGAGTCTCTCCCTCTGAATCTAGGTACGAGTAGTAACCCTTACGAGTTTTAGGTGAGAATACGGGGTATGAATTTATTGAATATTCTCCACTAATATAACCATCCATCGTTCTATAACCTGTTGGCGTAGCATTCTCACCCATATAGATTACCATTCCGCCATCACCACACTCATCATATGCAACCGATGATGCTCTGGCTCCAAAATCTATATCATCACTCTGCCAACTACCTACAACAAACTCCTGACCTTCAAGCTCCAAGTGATTAGGATGTGCATCAAAAGAGCCATCGCCATCACCATTTGTTGCTACTTTTTTTATCGTTATTTCATCTCGACCCATCTCCAAATTCCCGAGTTTTATTCTAAGAGCTATTGTACACTCACCTTCACCCGAAAGAGTTATGGTGATGGATTGCCCCTCCTCGGTGAGGGCACTTTTACCTTCGGAGTCAAACGTGAAATCACTTGTCGTTTCGATAATTAATCCATCATCATCACTCAATATACCAAAGATTATCTCATTGGTATCAAAACTACTACTATCCATCTCTCCACCGTCGGGCAACACGTAGCGGATATTATTAAATTCGACAACTGTTTCATTTGCGCCATATACCAACACCTCGTCATAACTTAGCACCTCATCCATACTAATTGCATACTGTCCATTGGAGTATGTCAATCCACCCTTATCGTCGTAGATCTCATACTCGATATTGCTAGGCGGCATCTGGTATGCCTCATTCAAGGTTGCATAACCTCTACTATTTACTGCCGTAATTACAACTCTATAATTGTGATTGCTCTCAACATCGAAAAAAGTTGATGTTGCTTTATCCAATAGATTTAGCTTGTAATATCTATCCTCCTCACTCGAAGTGTCAGAATAGATATTTGTATCACTATGTTTTAGGATAATCGCAAAACGCTCCTCGCTATATGTTGTAGCATCTAGCTCATTACCGCTTATAGTGTTTGTGGCGTATGGAAATGGATATAGGTAGACTTTATTGTTTGTATCAACCGCCGAATCGCTATACTCTGTCAAAGAGTATGGGTAGATGTTGTCAAAATTACCCAGATCAAAACAGGTCTCTACGACTGTTGCCTGTGAGGCACCAACCGAACCCTCAGATATAGCATTAACAACGGCAAATGTCAGATTGTCTACCCCAACCGAGTGGGTGTGGCTATCATGATCTATAGTTAGGTCTTGCTTAATAAACAGCTCCATGCGAGCAACCGAACGATAGACCTCTCTTACGGCTCTATCGCTATCGGTAAAATCGTTGAGGTACATCGGCATACCCAATTCGTAGCTATTGCTATTCATATCATCCTCAATCATGGCTAAATACTCAGCTGAGAGAGGAAAATACATGCTAAGATTCTCGCTAGATACATCACTGAAATCATCGGGTAGTGGAGCGCTCTCATCGTAGTTGAAGATAGCTATTATCTTATCCGAAGTTGAGTATGAAGAGTCGGTCTCAAATGAGATTATTGAACCGCTTTGCAATAGATTCAAATCTTCGATAGATTCATGTCCCTTATAGATTCCAGTGGCACCATTATAGAAGAAAACAAAACCTCTATCCACCGATACATCACTCGCCTCAGAGCGTGTAGAACCAATCTCTATGTCGGAGAATGACTCTAACGAGAGAGTGAATGTCTGCCCTTCACTATAAGGGATAATATCGGGATCTTTGGTACATCCAGAAGCAAAAAGCAGCAGAGCTATAGTTAACAATTTATATTTCATAATCACTTTTTATTGTAGGTCCATAAGACAACGCACATAATAGCTTTGCGAGCCATCTCGACGCTCCATTAAATTCTCTATCATATACTCCCTATACATAAAGTCGGCCGACCAATACATTCCTGGGTATACACTACTTGCCGAACTTGTCCAGTATCGAGACTCTGTAAGTTCACCTGAGTTCACTTCACTGCCATTATTTTGGAATCGGTATGAGACTCCCAGCATATCGAACATAGAGGCTATCTCCAACATATCGGCATAAGATGGCATATACCAACCATCACCGAAGGTCTGCTCGCAATATGTTGTACCATCTTCAGCTGTGGTTTGATACTCTCCTCGATAGTAACCATCATCGTCCCTATAGAATATATCAGGGGTGGAGACAGGATGTTTTGCCTCACCGCGTTTAGCAAACACCACACCTCCTGGAGCTCGCTTTGCCCAATCATCCGAGAGGAAGGTTGCAGGCAAGTAACCATTGTCGTAGACCGCCATCATCTGTTTGATTACATTATCGCTCTTTATGCGTATTGGGTAACCCTGAATTTTATAACTAACCTTCACGGGTGTATATACAAACTCAATGTATCCCGATTGAGGTGATGTAAAGTGTATCGTTGCACTATCTATCCAACTTGTAGCATAGATATAGTTGTTTGCGAGCGCTATATCTTTGAGATTATACGACTTTCCAGCACTCATATCGTCAAACTCGAAGAGTTTAAATTCATAATCGGGTGTAGCTTCATCTTCGCTACTCACCACAACAGGAAGGTAGAAGGATATTGCTTTGTTACTACCAAAAGAGATACTCTTCGAGGTATATGTGTTACCATTACGCAACCAATCCATAGCCACCTCGTTATCTACCGCAACCATTACACCCTCTATCTCGGCATCTATCTCTACATCCTCCCAATCTACAATTTCAAGATCATCGGCTATTATCTCTTCACCGTTATACGAGCCATAAATCCTATATACATAGTTACGGTTTATCTCGGTCAAGGAGTTGTCATCACCCAATATTATACTCTTTTTATCCACTATATCGCCACTCTCGACAAGTCCCTCTATATCTATGGCAATATCATTCTCAAGGCTATATTTACGTTCGGAGGTGTAGAACGACAACACTCTTTGTGGGGTCTCCGTAAGTAGAGTTACCTCTGACGAAGCGGTCTCAATATCTTGACTATTTTCAATATCGACAACCTCCGTTTTAAATAGATCTGAGTTGTGGGTCACGCCATTGGCAGAGAGTATAGTTGAACCATTAAGTTCCACAACTCTAGATGCTGCATCAACGGTTTTGTGTAGATATAGATCAACTCTTGCAACGGCTCTTGATAGACCAACATAGATATTTATGTCGGACGAAGCATTCTGTACACTATATGTTGCGCTCATCAGGATTGTGAACTCCTCAGATGAAAATGTTGCAGCGGCATTAAACCCCTTGTTCATCTCCTCGGCGATGGTAAATTCCATTTGCAAAAGATCCTCGGCTGAGCTCACAGATTCCAACATATCCGATATTGCATCAGGCTCGTTAGCCACAAAATAAATCTCCTTGCTCGAATCCTTTGGCACCTCAATCTCTCGTCCAATTAATTGGTCGGTATTCAGATTATCGTAAAATTCCATCTTATCGAGTGAGCCATCAGAGGCAAATACGTATATTCTTAAGCAATCAATAATATATTCGGCACTACCAAGAATACCATCTTGTATTGAGTAGGTCGATGTAGAGCGAGTTGCAGCTGTATTGTTATAAACATTCATTGTAATAACAAAATTCACAATCTGGTCACTTGCAGGCTCCTCTATTACGGAATCTTTTTTACAACCTCCAATTAAGGCGAAACAGGCAAGAAGAGATATAATATATATTTTTTTCATAAGCTCTACTCTCCTTAATTTAATTCACTACTTGAAAACCACCTTACCCAACCATTAATAATAATACCAAGGGCTATATATTTACTATTTGACTGCTCCTTGACGACAAGGCTAATATTCCATACTTTATTTAGGTCGAGGAACTCTTGATCGCTAATTGAGCTATCTGTTTTGGTCGACAACATATACTCTATCAGATCAATCTGACAATCTACATCCTCACAATTAAACAAACACTCCATATCGGGTGTTAGTCGAAGCGTCCCTAACTCTGAGCCATCATTTGAGTAGCGGATTGTGCTACTCTTGTCGCTAATCGTGTAATCTGTGTGATATACGTTGTTTGCAGCTTCGATTGTCATCGTATAATCATTCACATCAAGCTCCGCAAACCCTCCTTCTGAGAGGCTTTCCTGAAGCGTAATATTAATTTCCGTATGAAGTCGAGTCATATATACTCTGTGTCGAGTAATTTTTGCGCAATACTCTATTGGTTCTAGGGGTGAAGCCCATAGTGGAGCAAGTGCTCCAGAGTAGTTGCTATTTTCGGCGAGTAGAGTAAGTTGAAAATCTTCGTAACTCTCGCCAAGCATCATTGTGCTGCTCTCATATTTCTCGCTCTCAGCCCCATGCCATACTACAGCATTGTAGCCTCGGTATGTGATTGGGAGTTCAAATTCAAGACCTACTTCACTCAATCCACCATAGGTGAAAGAGCGCACGTCGCAACAAATGCCATTAGAATCAAATATAAAAACTTTAATCTGCTCATCAGCAGCTATATCATCTAATACCAATTGTGAATATGATGAATAGTCAAGTATCATACTACCTGGACAATCACTCATATCCTCCTTGATATTACACGATAAAGCACCTAATAATATAAATAGCAATAAGCCTATATTTGACACTATATTTTTCACTTCGTTTTTTTTATTTAGGTAGTTAGCCAATGCTTTGTTTCAACAATTAACAAATGATCGAAAAATATTTTTATACTTTCACAGCACTGACTAACTACCATAAATTACCTTAAGGGGAGTTCTAATTTCTCCCTAAAATACTTTTCGATTACTAACCACCCCTTTTTGATTTTACAAAAATAGGTGGTAGAGCTACTACAACCCACTTTTGCAAAATCAAAAATGGAT
>JAWXTJ010000041.1:0-22748 GCA_044433665.1 Rikenellaceae bacterium | reverse complement strand
AGAAAGGTAATGTTTATTTTTGACTTACCATGAACTCACCTCATTCGTACTCTCTAATATTGCTTTTCCTCCTAAATATTATTCATTTTTAATCTTTTTGCAAAGGTATAAGAACTCCCCTATAATAGTCCCGCCTCATAATAAAGCACTATCTGTTCAATAATTTCATCCTCCTTGGCCTCTCCATATTCAACCTTTAGATCTTGTCCGAAAACCTTTGAAACTCCTTGCCAAAAACCAGCTAGAAATCGACCTCTAAATTCATGAACAATATTATAGGCTGTATATTCGGTCTCTCGGTCGATAAGCCTCAACAGCACTCGGCCTTGGGTTCGTGTCATCTTTTTTAAAACTGGTGTATATTCATCAACAATAGCCTTATAGACACCCTTTACATACTCTTTTTGCTCCTTTTCTGTCTTTAGAGCGGCCATCTCATCTTCCATATTGGCCATTAACTTCTTTGCTGTTTGAGCTAATGGATATACTTTTTTCACGGCATTGACCAGAAGCCAATACTTACGCTTGTCGACACCCTTATCAAAGACATAAACAGGCAAAATATGAATGTGCGGTATTCGTTCACCCTCCACGACTGCCCACCCTTGATGCCAATGCCCTTTAGGCATTGATTCCTGAGCGTCAACCTTAGGAAGTATCGCAAGAAGTGTTACTGCGAGTAAAAACCAGCGTTTCATAATCTAACAAATTTGATTACCTTTGTGCAAATATAACAATTAAAAATAAAAATACCATATTTTATCATGCTAGAAATTGGATTAACTTCGCAAAGTACAACAATAGTAGACAACAATAATACCGCTATCGCTTTAGGCTCGGGAGATTTAGAGGTCTTTGCAACACCTGCAATGATCGCTCTAATGGAAAATGCAGCTATGAAGGCTGTAGCTGCTGAATTAGAGGAGGGTTCAACAACCGTTGGCACAGCTATGAATGCCTCACATGTAAAGGCTTCAGGTGTTGGCGCTCAGATTACAGCGTCGGCAACCGTTACAGCTGTCGAGGGTCGCAAAATTGTATTTAAGGTCGAGGCTCACGACGCTCAGGGGTTGATTGGTGAGGGTGAGCACACTCGATTTGTGGTCGACAAAACTAAATTTATGCAGAAAGTGAAGAGTTTGTAGCTTTAAAATTCGAGATTCTCTCTTATTTTTACTACTTTTGCTTGCTTAAAAAGTATTTTGATATGTTCGAAAATTTAACAGATAGATTAGAACGCTCGTTCAAGATCCTCAAAGGTGAGGGCAGAATCAGCGAAATAAATGTTGCCGAGACCCTCAAAGAGATTCGCCGAGCTCTTATTGATGCCGATGTTAACTATAAGGTAGCCAAGACTTTTACCGATGATGTTAAGCAAAAGGCAATCGGTGCAGAGGTATTAAAATCGGTGAAACCTGGTCAGATGATGACCAAGATCGTGCGTGACGAATTAGCCGAGTTGATGGGTGGCAGCACCGTTGATATTACCCTAGAGGGAAGCCCCGCTGTTGTTTTAATTGCTGGACTTCAAGGTTCTGGTAAAACTACATTCACTGGAAAACTTGCTCTTCTGCTCAAATCGAAACGTAATCGTAAAGTTTTGGTTGTTGCAGGTGACGTGTATCGTCCAGCGGCAATCGACCAATTGAAGGTTTTAGGTGAGCAAATTGGAGTTGAAGTATATACCGAAGCAGGTAACTCCAACCCAGTTGTAATTGCCGAGAATGCAATAAAATATGCTCATGAAAATGGTTTCAACACAGTTATTGTCGATACCGCAGGTCGTTTGGCCGTAGATGAGACGATGATGCAAGAGATCACAGCAATTAAGGCTGCTGTGAATCCATCGGAGACACTCTTCGTGGTTGATTCAATGACGGGTCAAGATGCAGTGAACACAGCTAAGGAGTTTAACGAGCGACTTAATTTTGATGGTGTTGTCCTTACCAAATTGGATGGTGACACTCGTGGTGGTGCCGCAATCTCAATTCGTTCGGTGGTCAACAAACCTCTTAAATTTATATCGAGTGGTGAGAAGATGGATGCAATTCAACCATTCCATCCTGAACGTATGGCCGACCGTATCTTGGGTATGGGTGACGTTATCTCGCTTGTTGAACGTGCTCAAGAGCATTACGATGAAGAGGAAGCTCGCAAGTTAAAGAAGAAGATCGTTAAGAATCAATTTGACTTTAATGATTTCCTATCTCAAATCGAGCAGATCAAAAAGATGGGTAACCTTAAGGATCTTGCAGGAATGATTCCAGGTGTTGGAAAGGCAATCAAAGATGTTGACATTCCAGATGATGCCTTCAAACAGACCGAGGCTATAATATTCTCGATGACCCCCGAAGAGCGTGAGAAACCAGAGATTATCAATGTGAAGCGTCGTGAGAGAATTGCGAAAGGTAGCGGAACAACCCTTACAGATGTAAACCGCCTAATTAAGCAATTTGACGATACTCGAAAGATGATGAAGATGGTAGCTGGTGGAAAAATGAAGATGCCAAATATGCCTAAAGGTAGACGAAGATAGATAACGTAAGTGTAAACTTAATTCTATTACAATAATAGAGTTAAGTTTACGTTCTTATAAATAACAATTATAATAAACAATAGATGACAGAACATCGCTCAGGATTTGTAAATATTATCGGCAACCCCAATGTGGGTAAGTCAACACTAATGAACGCTTTGGTGGGAGAAAGATTATCAATTATCACATCAAAGGCTCAAACAACACGCCACCGTATTATGGGTATTGTCAATGGTGACAACTTCCAAATTGTCTACTCTGACACCCCAGGTATCCTGAAACCAAATTACAAACTACAGGAGTCAATGATGCGTTTTGTGACGGGTGCCGTTTCGGATGCAGATATTTTAATTTACGTCACAGACACCGTTGAAAAAAGCGACCGTTCACAAGAGATTATCGAGCGTATTGCGGCTAGCTCTACTCCGACGATACTTGTGATAAACAAGATCGATTTAACAACCCCTGAGGCACTTGATGTGTTGGTGGCTCAATGGCAGGAGCGATTACCAAAGGCTTTTATCGTTCCAGCATCTGCCAAGGAGTGTTTCAATATTGGAGGATTGTTTGACAAAATCGTTGAGCAGCTTCCCGAGGGTGAACCATTTTATCCAAAGGATACTCTAACCGATAAAACTTTGAGATTCTTTGCAACGGAGATTATCCGTGAGAAGATCCTTACAAATTACGACAAGGAGATTCCATATTGTTGCGAGGTCTCGATTGACGAATATAAAGAGGAGTCTAATATAGATCGTATCTCGGCTACAATTTACGTTGCACGTGACTCTCAAAAAGGAATCATTATTGGCCACAAAGGCGAAAAACTCAAAAGAGTTGGAACTCAAGCTCGATTGGATATGGAGACATTCCTCGACAAAAAAGTTTTCCTTCAACTTCATGTAAAAGTGATGGATGATTGGCGCAACAGCGATCGTCAACTAAAGAGATTTGGTTACGAAGAGTAACAAAATACTTTATAGCAGCGTCAACTCCTCCGAAAAACAAGAGAAATAAAAGAAGCTATGTTGAAAAAACGCACCATAATATCGGCGATTCTAACAATTGCGATTATTTTTATTAGCGCATTGTCTCTCAAGGGGCAATACAATAAAAATTACTTCTACTGGGTAGGACGTAATTGCATGATTAACAATGATTATCATGGTGCTATCGACGTACTTAACTCTCTGCTCCGTTTCGACGAGAATGCAACCGAGGGTTATTTCTTGCGTGGTGTAGCCAAGTATAATCTTAATGATCTGCTTGGTGCAGATGCCGATTTCACAATTGCAATTGATAAAAATCCTGTTTTCACAAACGCCTATATCAATAGAGCTATAACACGCTCTAGGTTGGGCAATTATGATGATGCACTTCAAGATTTCGAGCAAGCAATTGAATTGCGTCCCGATCTGCCAAATCCCTATTATAGTCGAGGCGTAACACGTCTACTGAATCAACAACCCGTCGAGGCAATTAAAGATTTCAACGAGTTTATCAAGCAGGAGAAGTTGGTTGCTGACGCATATATCAATCGTGGTGTCTGCTATCTTCAACTCCAAGATACCATCAAAGCGATGGCGGATTTCAACACCGCAGTGAGGACAAATCGTGAGAGTTCACTGGCCTACAATCGTCGAGGAACACTCCACATGCAGCAGGGACGATTGGAGAAAGCAGAATCAGATTTTGACCATGCAATCAACAACGACTCGACAAACTTATTTAGCTTCTTCAACCGCTCACTGGTCTACAATGATACTCGCCGTCCAATGTTGGCACTCAGCGACCTTGATAGAGTTATAGAACTCGACTCAACAAGCTCGTTGAGTCACTTCAACCGTGCAATTGTCCGCACACAAGTTGGTGACTACAATCGAGCATTAGAGGATTATAATAAAGTTGTTAGCTACTCGCCCAACAACGTTTTGGTATATTTCTATCGAGCAAATCTGCTTACTCAACTCGGAGAGGTTGAAAAAGCAGAGACAGATTATACGCATGCAATCGACCTCTACCCAGATTTTGCTAATGCCTATATGTATCGAAGTGATATACGTCTAATGCTCAACAAAACAAAGCTAGCAATGCAGGATAGAAAGATTGCAGAGCATAAAATAGAAGAGCATAAATCGAAACTTAAAGATAGCACATATTCGATCTACTCCGACACGACATATCGTTTCGATAAACTACTCTCGTTCGATAGTAACTTCTCGGGTAGCAAGTTCGAAAATCTATCATCTACAGGTGGCAAGAATAATTCTGTGACACTTATTCCACTATTCCGCTTTACTCTCAACACTCCCGACACGGAGGCTCTGCCAGATCTACAGAGGTATAAAACGGAACGCATGGAGACATTTATAGAGTCTGTAGATAACGACTATCTTGTAATTAACGAGGGTGAAACAAATTCTCTTCCAACCGATCAAATTATCGAAATTAATAAGGAGTATCTCGCAAAACAGCGAACAGAAGAGAGTAGTTGGCAGAATCTCTTCGAAAGCGCCATGTCACAGGGGCTTATAAAGCAGTATACAAACTCAGTAAATACATATACTCAGGCCATTAAGCTAAACCCAACAAATCCATTTTTATATCTTAATCGCTCGACAACTCAAGCCGAGATGATTGATTTTATCTCGTCGATTGACAACTCATATCAAAGAATATCTATCGACACAGACCCAGCCAACAGACTTAAGAATACACAGACTCGCACATATAACTATGATGAGGCTCTTGCGGATATAAATGCGGCAATCAAACTCTATCCCGATTTTGCCTACTCATATTATAATCGTGCAAATCTTTTGGCTCTATCGGGAAAACTGCCCGAGGCTTATGATGATTATTCGAAAGCTATAGATCTCTATCCCTCATTCGCTGAGGCTTATTATAATCGAGGTGTAATACAGATCTATATGAAAGATACACGCAAAGGCTGCATCGACATATCGAAAGCAGGAGAGTTAGGTATTGCTAAGGCCTATGAAATTCTTGCGGAGTATACTTTAAATAATGATTGAGTCGTGCAAAACAATTTAATTGCTACATATCATATTCTATATATTTTCATACGTTTCACTACGTTAATATTTAAAAAAATTGTTTATTTAATATTTTTTTACTATATTTGCGACTTACAAGTAATTACAGACTTGAAATCATATTAAAACTTATTAAAATAAATTAGAAAGATGGCAAACAATCAAGCTACATTTTTTGGGCACCCGATGGGGTTGTCAACACTCTTTGCCACCGAGATGTGGGAGCGCTTTAGCTACTATGGCATGCGTGCACTCTTGGTGTTATTCCTTGTTTCAGGGATAGATACTGGAGGCTTTGGATTGAGCAGCGAAGAGGCTTTTACAATCTACGGTATTTTTACATTTTTGGTATATGTGACACCTCTAATTGGTGGAGTATTAGCCGATAAAGTGCTCGGACAACGAACCACAATCTACATTGGAGGTTTAACAATGGCCTTTGGTCAATTTATGCTTGCTTTTGCCGCTATGGGTGGCGATAATATGGAGGCTCGTCAATTCTGGTTCTTTGCAGGTCTAGGTGCTTTGATCTTGGGTAATGGCTTCTTCAAACCAAACATCTCAACTATGGTGGGTCAACTTTACGATGATAATGACCCTCGTAAGGATGGTGGATTTACAATATTCTACATGGGTATCAACCTTGGAGCCTTTATTGCTCCTCTTGTAGCTGGCTACCTTGGTGAGAATGTTTCATGGGAGTATGGTTACCTTTCAGCAGGTATCGGTATGCTAGTGGGTGTTGTTTGGTTTATCCTACGTGCCGAGAAGACTTTGGGACATATCGGTCTACCTCCAAAATCTGACGCTAGCCGCACAGCTCTTAATGGCTCTGACTGGACAAAAGTTCTTATCTACACAGTAGCTCTTGTTGGTGGTATCGTTGGATTTATGGCAGCTTGGGGTGCAATGTCATCTATCGTTCAAACTATTTTAATGTGGTTCGTCGGCATCGCAGGTGGTGGCTACTTGTTGACATCTATCATCCGTGGTACCGAGAATGCAGATCAGTGGATGCGTGTAGCGGTTATCTTGATTTTGGCCTTCTTCAATATCTTCTTCTGGGTTGGTTTTGAGCAAGCGGGAACAACATTTAATATCTTTGCGTTGGAGAATACCAACCGTATGGTCTTTGGCTTTGAGATTCCAGCTTCATGGTTTCAAGCTATCAACGCTATCTTTATCGTAACTCTAGCGCCTGTATTCTCACTATTGTGGGTTGCTTTGGGCAAGAAAAATCTTAACCCTAAGACTCCATTTAAGTTTGCTTGGGGTATGTTGCTTCTTTCAATCGGTGCAGCTGTTATGGCTGTTGCTGACACAATTTCGAATGGTGGATCTGAGATTGTTAAGGTATCTCCATTGTGGTTGACAGGTGTATATTTGATCTTCACAATTGGTGAGTTGTGTATCTCTCCAATCGGTCTATCAATGATTACAAAACTATCGCCTCCAAAATTGACCTCAACACTTATGGGTGTTTGGATGTTCTCGTTCGCTGCTGGAAACTTTGGCGCATCGCAAGCTGAGAAACTCTCTGGAGCTATCGAGAGCGCAATCAATCAGCCAGTAAATGTATTCTGGTTCGTTTCAGCGATTACAGCGGTGGCTACCGTTTGTCTCTTCGCTTTAGGGCCATGGCTTAGCAAGATGATGAAGGGTATCAACTAATCTCACGCAATTTTTATTAGTGGTAAAGTAGAAAATATACTGCTCACTGACTAATATATAATTAAAAAACTGTTTAAATTCTCCTAAATAAAATAGTCGAGGAAAATTTAAACAGTTTTTTTTGTTTGTAAATATTTTTAATTAACTTTGCATCTAAGAATTAAGCATTTAATATAGAATCAAACCTAATATATCAAAGCATTATGAAAACAAACAACAATTATGAGGCACCTGCAATCGAAGTGATTGAGGTTGAAATTGAGGATGTAGTATTGCAATCGAGCGGCACAGATGGAGTACAAGCTAACAGTTTCAACAGCGGCGGTAGCGCTTGGTAGACGCAAAACAACATTTCAATGAAACTTTTTTTCAAAACACTAATACTCATCGCAGTATCTGCCATGGGTGTTGTGGCATGCGAAGAGGTTAATGTAGACGAGCCAAATATTGAGTTTAATTACAAAACGACCCTAACCGCAGCTACCCCAACTTCTCCCGAGACAAGAGTTGAATTTAGTGAGAACGATGAAACCTCTGAGATTGACCTTAAATGGGAAGTTGATGATGAATTTACCGTTTACAATAACGACGGTATTCAAACTGGCATCTTTACATGCACAGATGCTGAAAATGGCACATTTTCATCTGAATCAACCCTAACAGAGGGCACAATTTACACAGCAAAGTACAATGAGAATGGAGATTTATCGAGTCAAAATGGAGATGAAATCAACAATCTTGATGCAGCTTGCCAAATGGAGGCAGCATTTATTTATGGAGATGGTGAAACAATCACCTTTGAGCATCAAATGGCAATAATGACCTTCGAATTCGAGAGCGCAGTTCGCCCTGCCAAGCTAGTTTTCGAAAATGGTGATGACATCTACACGGTAACTTATTCAGAAATCGAACCATCGAACGGAGTCTACACCTCACACATCATGATCGAGCCATGTGAGGTAGAAACACGTACACTAACATTTTCTCTATACGCAACAGAAGATGCTGAAGAGGAAGCCTACGATATTCGTACAGTAGAAACTTCAAAGGCCTACTTATCAGGTTATCGCTACACGGCTTCAGTCTCAAATCTCGAAAATATTGCATGGAGCGGAACAGGAACAGAATCAGATCCTTATCAAATCGAAACAGCCGATCAATTGCGTAATCTAGCAACTAAGGTCAATTCTGGCACAAATTACGAGGGTAAATTCTTCGAGATGATGAACGACATCGACCTTGGTGGTGAGGATAATGAATTCACAGCTATTGGAACTTATTCAACTTCATTCAAGGGCTCATTCAACGGCGGCAACTACAAGGTATCAGGTTTGTATATTAATCAATCAGAGTCTTATCAAGGTTTATTTGGCTGTATTTATAGTGCCACTATTAAAAATATAAGTGTTAGCGGTAGTGTTACAGGAGCATATCAAGTCGGTGGCATTGTAGGATGTATAATATTCTCTACTGTCGATAATTGCTATAATGAAGCAAAAGTACATGGAACTTCCGCAGATGTTGGTGGTATTGTAGGATGGGTCAACTCGCCTAGCTGTTATGTGACTAACTGCTATAATATAGGAGATATTTCGGGAGAGATTATGAATATTGGTGGCATTATAGGATATATGAGTAGTACTTATACTTATGTTATCAACTGTTATAATACTGGCAATATTTCATGTACTGTCACCGATGACGATTCAACAAACATTGGTGGGATTGTGGGAATGATAGCAGCAAATAATACCGTTGACAATTGCTATAGTACTGGAAATATGTCTGGAGGAGCATCGTATATTGGTGGTGTAGTAGGACAAGCTAATTCATCATCTATTATTAATAATTGCTATTATGATAGCACAGTATATAGTGGAGGTCAAAGCTATGATGGGGTTACAGGTGTGACTACTAACGAGATGCAAGCTGAAAGTTTTGTTACTGAGCTCAATAATAATGCATTTACATACAATGAGTCAGATACAACAGGTAATGCCGCCTGCGCATGGATAGTAGTATCAAACGACTACCCTGCACTTGATTTTGACAACTCACCTACCTTTACTAGGATTGCAACAACTTGTATAGACCTAGGTAGTGGTACAGAATTAGACCCTTACCAAATCGAGAATTCAACACAATTACTTGATCTTGCGACAACAGTCAATGCCAGCACAAACTACGAGGGTAAATATTTTAAGTTGACAAGCGATATTGACTTAGGAGACGAAGCATGGACTCCAATTGGTACAGGTACTACTACTACCAATGCGTTTGGGGGTATATTTGATGGTGACGATCATTCAATCACGGGTCTATACGTTAATGGTAGTTCAGTTTGCCAAGGTCTATTTGGATCGGTATATAATGGAACTATTAAGAACCTTTATGTTGGTGGTGAAGTAACTTATAGTGCAACATATCAACATACTGGACTAATAGCAGGATTGGCAATGTATGCTACATTTTCCTCTTGTACGACCTTAGAAGGTTCATCGGTTTCTGGTGGCAATAATAATGTTGCTGGTATTGCTGGCTATGCTAAAGGTTGCACGTTTGAAAAATGTACTAACAATGCAAATATTAACAGTAGCACTAGGCATGTTGGTGGTATTGCTGGGTACTGTTCACCAGATGGTGCAACTGCAATTATTTCATGTTCAAACACAGGTGCAATTAACTCTTCTAACTGTGCTGGCGGTATTGCAGGTACATTTGGATCAGGTGACAATACTAGCTATATAATAAACTGTTCTAATAATGGTAGTGTTAAAGTTTCAAGCCAATATGCAGGAGGTTTAATAGGTGTAAACCAAGGAGGTGCAATTTACAATAGTTATAACACTGGAACTATTGAGTGTAATGATTGCGCAGGAGGATTAGTTGGAAGCCACCAAACTTACAATAGCTACTCAGCAATAATGAGTAATTGCTACACCTCAGGCTCTACCTCAGGCTCTACCAATGTTGGACTTGTTGTTGGACTGAATGACAGTTCTATAATAACCTCATGCTACTACGACAATTCGAATAGCGGATCAGCCATTGGTAGCGATTCAGGATCATCCGAGATTACTAGTATGACCACAAGCGATATGCAGAGTAAGGACTTTATTACTACATTGAACAATGATGCTTACTCAATTTCAACAGCTTGCGCCTGGGTAATGGTATCGAGCGACTATCCAGCACTCGATTTTGACGCTGTACCTACTTTTACTAAAATAGCAACAAGTTGCACAGAAGTAGGTAGTGGTACAGAATCAGATCCTTACAAAATTGATAATGCTACACAATTGCGTGATCTTGCAACCACGGTTAATGCTGGTGAAAATTATTCAAGTAAATATTTCTTGATGACAAACAATATTTACCTTGGTGGAGAGGATGATGAATTTCCCGTAATTGGTAATAGCAATAATACATTTAACGGAACTTTCAACGGTGATTATTATACTATATCTGGACTATATATATCTGGACATAATGGATATGAAGGTCTATTTGGATGTATTTCTGGCGCAACCATAGAAAATTTAAAAGTAAGTGGTAATATTGTGAAAGGCGGAATGTTTGTTGGTGGTATTGTAGGACAATCTAGTGGCTCTATCATTAATAACTGCTCTAGTAATGTAACAATTGGTAGTTATAACAGTGGTTTTGCTGGAGGTATTGCAGGACTGGCAATTGATAATAGTATTATTATTAATTGTTGCAATACAGCATCTATTGAAAGTAACTATGATGCAGTTAGTGGTATCGCAAGTGTTCAAAAGTCTTATATAGTTAACTGTTACAATATAGCCGAAAAGGTCTCTGGCGCTAGTGATAGTTACGAGTTCATGTCTACAGGTGGTATTGCTGGACATGCTGTTGATTCTGAGATATTCAACTGTTATAGTAGCGCAGAGGTATATATCACATATAATGGTGTAGAGTATGAATTTATCCCTTCAGCAGAGTCTCATGTAGGCAGCATGCCGACAGCTGTTTCAACGGAAAGCAGCGACCACAGTATTATTGGATGGAATTCTTCTACAACTGTTTCAAATTGTTACGCTTATTCTAACTATAGTAATAAATCCGTTTTGAATAGTGGAGTATCTACTTATAATGCTACGAATCCGTCTATTAAAGCGTGCACATGGAAATTATTGAATGGCTATGCTGTATTTGATTGGCAGTAGCATAATGAATTTATAACCTCAAGGTTTCATGTCATTGCGGTTATGATGTAACAAAGGGGAGAAATTTCGGTTTCTCCCCTTTGTTACGTTTATCATTGGTGTGCAATTTATTGCTTCGCAAAATATTTGTAGAATAATGGAATTGTAGCAACTCCCATATCATATTGGTTTAAGCCGTAGCTCTCGTTTGGTGAGTGGATAGCATCCTCCGATAGGCCGAAACCTATTAGCAATGATTTGATTCCAAGGATCTCCTCGAAGCCGCTTACAATAGGGATTGAGCCGCCTGAGTAGAATGGAAGTGGGCGTTTGCCGAAAGTGTCGATAATTGCTTGCTCGGCTGCTTTATATGCCACCATATCTGTTGGGGCTACATATGGCATACCTCCGTGGAGCGCCTTGACCTCAACTTTTACACTCTCTGGAGCTATGCGTCGGAAGTGACGCTCGAAGAGCTCGCTGATTTTGTGGTAATCTTGGTTAGGAACAAGACGCATTGAGATTTTTGCTGAGGCTTTCGATGGGATTACCGTTTTGGTTCCCTCTTGGGTGTAGCCGCCCCAGATACCATTGACATCGAGTGATGGACGGATACCTGTGCGCTCGATTGTTGTGTAGTCTGCTTCGCCCTCAACTGCATCAATATCTAATGCTTTTTTGTACTCTTCAATGCAGAATGGTGCCTCGTTGAATGCTTGACGCTCGGCTGGCGTGAGTTCCATAACATCGTCATAGAAACCTTCGATTGTGATTCGTCCGTTTTCGTCAACTAATTGTGAGACAAGGCGGGTTAGAACGTTTGCTGGGTTGGCTACAGCCCCACCGAATAGGCCTGAGTGGAGATCTTTGTTTGGGCCTGTTACCTCAACTTCCATATATGCTAAACCTCTTAGTCCACATGTGATTGATGGGGTATCCATCGAGATCATTGAGGTGTCGGAAACTAAGATAATATCTGCTTGTAGAAGCTCTTTATTTTCTCGGCAGAAGCCGTATAGGCTTGGTGAACCGATCTCCTCTTCTCCCTCCAGCATGAATTTTACGTTACATGGTAGAGAGTCGGTTGCGCACATTGCCTCAAATGCTTTGAGGTGCATAAATAATTGTCCTTTATCGTCGTCGGCTCCACGAGCGTAGATTCTGCCATCTTTGATCGTTGGCTCGAATGGTTCGGTTGTCCACTCTGAACGTGGGTCAACTGGCATAACGTCGTAGTGTCCGTATACCAGGACTGTGCGTGCAGCAGGGTCGATGATTTTCTCAGCGTAGACAACTGGATTACCTACCGTTGGCATAACTTCGGCTTTGTCGGCTCCTGCTTTTAGTAGGCCTGCCGCTAGCCATTCGGCACATGTTACCATGTCGGCTTTATGATCTGATTGTGCGCTGATTGATGGTATTCTGAGTAGCTCAAAAAGTTCTGCAAGGGAATTTTCTCTATTCTCTGCGATATATGCTTTTACTTTATCCATAATGGTTTTATTTATTTAAATTGGTTATGTTTTAAATTCCACAGATTTCTTTCATCTCGCTTATGAATTTCTCAGCTAGGGTGTCGGCCTCGGCTTGTTCTCCTGCTTCGGTGTATATGCGGACGATGGGTTCTGTGTTTGATTTTCTGAGGTGAACCCATGACTCGGCAAAGTTGATTTTCACACCGTCGATGTCGGTTATTTGTTCGTTGCTATAGCGGATTTTGATCTCTTCTAATAGCGCATCAACATCTATCTCGGGGGTGAGTTCAATTTTGTTTTTTGATGCGAAATATGCAGGGAAAATTGCTCTCAGGTCGCTCATTTTCATTCCTCGTTTTACGAAGTAGGTTAAGAATAGAGCTACTCCAACCAAGGAGTCACGTCCGTAGTGTAATTCTGGATAAATAACTCCTCCGTTACCCTCACCTCCGATTACAGCACCCGTAGCTTTCATCATCTCAACAACATTTACCTCACCTACAGCCGATGCTGAGTAGCTACAGCCATGGGCTAGGGTTACATCTCTTAGAGCCCTCGATGAGCTTAAGTTTGAGACTGTTGAGCCTTTTTTTAGAGTTAGGATGTAGTCGGCAACTGCCACCAAAGTATACTCTTCACCGAACATTTCTCCATTCTCACAGACTAGAGCTAAGCGGTCGACATCTGGATCGACAACGATACCCATATCGGCTCCCTCACGACGGACAACCTCGGAAATTTCTGTGAGATTTTCGGCAAGTGGTTCTGGATTGTGTGCAAATTCTCCTGTTGGGTCGCAGTTAATTTTTATCACTTCGCAACCCATTGTTTCAAGGAGCTCTGGAATGACAACACCTCCGACTGAGTTAACTGCATCGACAACGATTTTTAGCTTTCTGTTTTCGACTGCTTGCAAATCGACACATGGCAAAGAGAGCACTTGCGCAATATGTGTTGGATTGAAGTCAACTCTACCTTTGACTCTTCCAATAGCGTCGATCGAAGGGTATTGGTATGTTGAATCTTCTGAATATTCTAAGATTTTACCACCCTCAGCTGCATTTAAAAATTCACCTTTTGAGTTGAGTAGTTTAAGGGCGTTCCACTGCTTAGGATTATGTGATGCTGTGATGATAATTCCGCCATCAGCACCGTAGGTTATGACTGCCATTTCGGTTCCTGGTGTGGTGCACATTCCTA
The DNA here is from genome assembly GCA_044433665.1 of Rikenellaceae bacterium. Classification (GTDB taxonomy): domain Bacteria; phylum Bacteroidota; class Bacteroidia; order Bacteroidales; family Rikenellaceae; genus Alistipes. Next base: position 8,641 of record JAWXTJ010000041.1, on the reverse strand, counting down.
GGTTGATTACATCTATGCCACACCCCATTAATGTTCCCTCAATAAGGTTGTTAACCATCGCACCTGAGACTCTTGCATCACGGCCGATTATCACCGTGAGTCGTCTCTCTGGAGTACGTTCGGTGAGTAATCGAGCGTATGCAGTTGTGAATTTAACAACATCTATTGGAGTAAGGTTGTCAGCAATTTGACCGCCTATGGTACCTCGAATGCCTGATATTGATTTTATTAATGCCATTATATTGTTTCTGTTAAGATAAAATTATCGTTAATTATTTTGTATTTCGATGTAAATATATTACTTTTATGCCAATTATAAAAATTTAAACGAAGAAAAGATGAGAACAATTCCTGCATCAGAGCTTATTATAAATGAAGATGGTACAATATTCCATCTTCACTTGCTTCCTGAACAAATTGCCGACGTGATTATTTTAGTTGGTGACCCTGGTCGTGTTGCAATGGTTGCCTCGTTTTTTGACTCTATCGAGTGCAATATTGCTAATCGTGAGTTCAATACAATTACTGGAGTTTATAAGGGTCGACGTATGTCGGTTCTTTCGACTGGAATTGGCATGGGTAATATAGATATTTCTATAACCGAGCTTGACGCTTTGGCCAATGTTGATTTTAAGACTCGACAGGTCAAGGATGAGTTCAAGCAACTCACTTTGGTTCGTTTGGGGACTTCAGGGGGATTGCAAAAGGATATTAAGGTTGGTGACTATATTTTTGCTCGAACTTCAATTGGTTTTGATGGATTGCTTTCGTTCTATCAGGGGCGTGATGAGGTTTGTGAGTTGGATATGGAGGAGAAGTTTATGGAGCATACTCAATGGAGTCCTAAATTGCCAAATCCATACTTTGTAAACTCTGACGATTCACTCTTTGAGCTCTTCAAAGATTCTGTTCATGAGGGTATCACAATTGCTTCGCCAGGGTTTTATGCTCCGCAGGGTCGTTACGTGCGTATGGCTCCAGATGATATGCGTTTAAATGAAAAAATAGAGTCGTTTAACTATAATGGTCGAGTGATAACAAATTATGAGATGGAGAGTTCTGTTTTGGCAGGATTGTCGGCTTTGATGGGACATCGTGCAACCACCATCTGCACTATCATTGCTCAGCGCATCGCCTTAGATGTTAACACCGACTACAAGCCATTTGTGAAGAATATGATTCAAATGGCTCTCGATAAATTAGCTACAATTTAAAAATAAGATAAAAAACAGGTATGAAATTTTCTGTATCAAGTTCAGCATTACAATCGCTTCTATCATCGACAGGTAAGGTCATTAGCAGCAAAAATACACTTCCAATATTAGACTACTTCTTGATGGAGATCTCTGACGAGACTCTACAAGTTACAACCTCTGATCTTGAGACAACTCTAATTGGTTCGATTGATATTGACAATCAAGGTCAAAATGGATTGTTTGCAGCGCCTGCGAAGTTGCTCCTCGATACTTTGAAGGAGTTTGCCGAGATGCCTATTTTCATCGAGGTGAATAGCTCGGATTGGGAGATTAAGGTGAGCTGGAAGAGTGGATCTCTTTCGATTCCTGGTGCTGATCCTATAAGCTACCCTCAACTTCATGCCATCAATGAGGAGAATCATGAAACCTCTATTGAGGCAAACACTCTTTCGTATGGTATAAATAAGACAATATATGCTACGGCCGACGATGAATTGCGCCCAACGATGAATGGTATATTTTTCTGTTTTGAGGATGAAAAAATTACATTTGTTGCAACCGACGCACATAAGTTGATTAAATATTCAGCTAATATTGAAAACTCATTTAATTCGTCATTTATTCTGCCTAAACGTCCTGCAAATTTACTTAAGAATCTGCTTTTGAAGGAGGCCGACAATGTTACTATTACCTTTGATGCAAAGAGTGTGATATTTAAATTATCAACCTACACAATGGTTTGTCGACTTATCGAGGGTAACTATCCAAATTATAATGCTGTGATCCCTGCGAACAATCCAAATAAAGTGTTGATCGACAGAATTGAGTTCTTAAACTCAATTAAGCGTGTTGCAGTCTGCTCGAACCCAACGACTAACCTTATTCGTTTGGAGGTGAGTGAGGATAGTATCAACCTTACAGCTCAAGATCTTGACTTCTCGGTTTCTGCCAATGAGTCGGTTTCATGTAGCTATGATGGGCAACCAATTCGCATTGGATTTAAATCAACATTTATCGCTGAGATTCTTGCAAATACCGAGACCCCAACGGTTATCGTTGAGCTTGCTGATTCAACTCGTGCAGGTGTGTTTAAGCCTGTATATGATGAGCCTCGCACAGATGAGACAATTATGTTGCTGATGCCAATGATGATTAACGCTTAAAGTTTTATTCAAGAATAATTTTAGATGAATTTAAATCTTAAACGACCAATAGTCTTTTTTGACCTTGAGACAACGGGAGTCGACACCTCTAAGGATCGAATTGTAGAGGTCTCTATGGTCAAAGTTATGCCTAATGGTGAAGAGGTGATTAAAACTCGTAAAATAAACCCTCAAATGCCAATTCCTGCGGCTTCTACAGCAATTCACGGTATCACCGATGAAGATGTTAAGGATTGCCCAACATTTAGCCAAATTGCACGTTCTCTCGAAAAATTTATCGAGGGGTGCGATTTCGGTGGATTCAACTCTAATAGATTTGACCTTCCTGTTTTGGTCGAGGAGTTTATGAGAGCGGGGGTAGATGTAGATTTCAAGCGTCGCAAGTTTATCGACGTTCAGAATATCTTCCATAAGATGGAGCAGCGTACACTTGTTGCTGCCTATAAATTTTATTGTCAAAAGGATCTTACCAACGCTCACTCGGCCGAGGCGGACACTTTGGCGACTTATGAGGTATTAAAATCGCAACTCGATCGTTACGATGAGTTGGAAAATGATATTGAATTCTTAGCAAAATTCTCAACTCACAACGAGAGTGCCGATTTTGCAGGAAGAATAATTTTCAACGAAAATGGAGAAGAGGTCTTTAGCTTTGGTAAACATCGAGGAGTCCCTGTAGAGCAGGTTTTCGAACGTGAACCAAGTTACTACTCATGGATGATGAATGGAGATTTTCCACTTTACACAAAAAAGGTAATTACCGAAATTAGATTGCGTAGCAAAATTGACAAAAAATAGATATATGAAGAGGCTCACTTTTACTTGTCTACTCACGTTCTGCATTGTAGCGATGGCTCTAGCGGTGACAAAATCACAGGTTGTTGTCTATATCAACGGCCAGAGATATTATATCCACACGGTGGAGAGCAAGGAGACTATATATTCGATTGCTAAAACATATGGAGTTTCCGAGCAGACGATCATTGATCTTAACTCTTCGGAGCTTAAGGCTGGCGAGAATATCAAAATTCCATACGAGACAACAGAGTCGGAGAAAAAAGAGAAAAAAAGTGCTATTCAGTCGCTTATAACATTTTCGAAACACAAGGTGAAAAAGGGTGAAACATTATACTCTATCTCACGCCAATATGAAATATCTATAGAGACAATCATGGAGGATAATCCTACGGTTGACCCGATAGCTCTCCCCGAGGGACACAGACTTCTTATTCGCAAAAAGGCAGTGGGTAGAACCTCTGAAAAGGTGAATCAAGCGGAGTGGAAAGAGTATCAAGCGGATCTTAATTTAACGACGGAGGCCGACGGATACCAATATCATATTGTTCAGCATGGTGAGACTATATACTCTCTTGCAAAGCAGGGTGGAGTCTCCGAGAGTGAATTTATCGAACTTAATTCGCTAAACGATGGGCTTAAAGCTGGTTCAATAGTTAAAATTCCAGTTAAACTGTCAGCCTCTATTGACGAAGATGATGATGATATTTATGCGGAAGAGGATGAAATTGAGATTGAAGTTGAACATATTCAATTGCGTTCACTGCGCTATAATGAGAAGTTAAAAATTGCCCTATTTTTACCTCTGAGCATTGATGGTAAGGCAAACCGTCAATTTGCTGACTTCTATAAAGGTTTTGAAATGGGACTTGCAAAGGTTCAAGAGGTGTGGGGACGCAATATTGAAGTGACATTATACAACACCGAAAGAAAATTAGAGACAGTCGAGCAGATACTCCAAAGTGAGGAGTTCCGAGGAACTAACCTTATTGTGGGGCCTGTCTATGAGGAGCTTTTATCTCCTGTAATTCGATATGCAGAAATCACACACACTCCAGTGGTTTCACCGCTTGCCTCCTTGAAAGAGAGTCGAAGCAATATATTGTTTCAAATGGCACCACCAGCAGAGAGCCGCTTCGAGAAGGTCGAGCAGATGTTAGATAACACCAAACATGTTACGCTTATCTATACAGACCAAACCGACACACAATTCGAAGAGAATATAATGGCTATAATGGGTGACAGACCATATGACAAACATATATATGTTTACGAGCACCCAAATGTAGTTGCCGAAAAGGTAGCAAACGAGGAGGCCTCAACGGGAGATCTTTCACCTTTTATCAATAATGATAAAGATAATACAATTGTTGTTATGGCCTCAAATGAGACCGATGTAGATAGAATACTCTCGGCACTCTCTTCGGCACAGATCAATATTGTAGCTCGTGGAGGTAGAGCACCTAGATATGAAGTTTTGGGAAATTCTGAGTGGAGCCGATATAAAAATATTGACCGCACTATTATGTTTAAAAATAATGTTACTTTGATTTCATCTTATCAGGCCAAAAGAGATAATGAAGTTGTGCGCAAATTCGATAGCGATTATATTGAACGTCATGACGCAATGCCATCACTTTACACATATCGAGGTTTTGACACAGCGATGATCTTTGGCGAGGGAATCTATTCAGATATGGATTATAACTTAGAGGGCAGATCTTTTACCCCCTTACAGAGTCCATATAGATTTAAGGTCGACCCTCACACTGGTATTCACACGAATATTGAGTGGATAAGGGTGAATTACAAGAATAACTACACAATTATTATCGAGTAACGATTATGGCAAATAATCCAACAATAATCCCTGAAAAAACTATCGAGAGACTCAGCGAGTATCGACGGTCACTTATGGCGAGCCATAAAATGGGTATCACTCATATTTTTTCACATATCATCGCTGGAATACATGGTATCACAGCTGTGCAGGTGCGTCGAGATTTGATGCTTATAGGCTTCTCTAGCGATAATAAAAAGGGATATGATGTCAAGGAGCTTATAGATTTTATCAGCAGCATTCTCGATAGTGACTCAATGATTAAAATTGCCATTCTTGGTATGGGTAATTTGGGTCAAGCGGTAACAAAATATTTCAATGGCAAGGGTTTCAACCTTACCATTACAGCCTCTTTCGATGTTGATCCCGAGAAAGTTGGTAGTGTGATAGATAATATTCCATGTTATCATATGGATGAATTTGCGACAATTGCAGAGGAGCAGGATATTAGCCTTGCGATATTATCGTGTCCTACACCGATAGCCACAGAGCTTGTGCTTCCAATTGTCAACGCAGGTATTAAAGGTGTTTTGAACTTCACCTCAACACCTCTGAATTTTCCTCAAGGAATAATCGTTGAAAATTACGACATCACTACTCTACTCGAAAAAATTGCTTACTTCGTAAAGGAGGGTGAGGAGAATGCAAATTCATAAAAAGAATAGCTATGCGAATTTATAGAGGCATAGAATCTATAGGCAGCTTGGGAGAGACTACAATTGCTGTAGGCTCGTTCGATGGTGTTCATAATGGTCACCTATCTCTGCTCGGCACACTTCGCTCACGAGCTAAAATTATGGGGCGCAAGAGTGTTGTTGTTAGCTTCTCGCCTCACCCTCGTGTTACACTCTCTCGTGCCGAGGGGCTGAAACTTTTAACAAGCGATGAGGAGAAAGCGGAGCTACTTCACTCGGTTGGTATTGACGCTCTGTTAATTCTTGAATTTAACCGTGAGTTAAGCTCTTTGAGCTATGAAGATTTTCTGCTAAACTATCTTCAAAAAAAGGCTGGCATGGCTGAAATAATTGTTGGGTTTAATAATCATATAGGCCATAATTCGGGAGGTTACGAGAATCTATTACAGCTCGCTCAAGAGAATAACTTCGAGATTACTCGTGCCGAGGAGCTCATCAGCTCGGGAAATAAAATTAGCTCAACTGTAATTCGTAAACTTCTCGACGAAGGTGAAATCGAGCAGGCAAACCAGCTTCTTTCTCAACCATATTTAATGATTGGCAGAGCCAACGACCTGCAAGAGGTGAAATTCGATGAACCATTAAAGTTGATTCCACCGCCAGGAGTATATCTTTGCGAGGTGAACGGCTCACAGCAGGAGATTAAAATTGATGACCTCCAAAGAATATGGTGCTTCGAAAAGAACAAAAAAGTAAAAATCAACATCTTGAGAAAAATATAAACTCTATAGAAATATGAAAAATAACCAGACCGAGGAACGAGTGGCAATAAATAGTCACGAGTACAAAATGAGAACATGGTATTGCGATACAGATCAAATGGGAATCATCCACCATTCGAACTATATTCGCTATTTTGAGGCTGCTAGATGTGATTTTATGCGTTCATTGGGTCTATCGTATGCCGAGGTTGAAGCACGAGGAATTATGATGCCTATCCTTGATGTTGCTTCACACTATATTTCGCCACTATATTTCGACGAGGATATAACAATAAAGGTCTCATTATACGAGGAGCCAAAAGTTAGAATTACATTCCATTACGACATAATCAACTCGCAAGGAAAAGTGGTAAATCAAGGTTCAACAACTCTAGGCTTTATGCACTCAGACTCTCGAAGACCAACACGAGTTCCAGAGTGGTTTTTAACGATGATAACTGGCAGATAATCAATAACAGCATCTGGCATGTTATTTGCTATTGTACTGAGTGTTAAACCTCAGTACAATGGAAAACAAACAAAAACTCACTACAGTATCGGGACGTAAAGTTGCCGACAACGAAAACATTCAAACGGCAGGCCCACGTGGCCCTCTCCTAGTTCAAGATCCATGGCTCATCGAGAAACTCGCACACTTCGATCGTGAAGTGATACCCGAGAGACGTATGCACGCCAAGGGTTCAGGTGCCTTTGGTCGTTTCACGGTGACTCACGATATTTCGCAATATACTTCGGCGAGCATCTTCGCTGAGGTGGGTAAGCAGACGGAGTGTTTCGTGCGCTTCTCTACAGTTGCGGGAGAGCGTGGTGCAGCCGATGCCGAGCGAGATATTCGAGGCTTCGCAATGCGATTCTACACGGATCAAGGAAATTGGGATCTTGTGGGTAACAACACTCCCGTATTTTTCTTCCGAGATCCAATGAAGTTCCCCGATTTGAACCATGCCATAAAACGTGATCCTCGCACAAATCTGCATAGCGTAAATAACAATTGGGATTTCTGGACTCTTCTACCCGAAGCGCTACACCAAGTAACGATAATCATGAGCGATAGAGGTATCCCCAAATCATATCGCACGATGCACGGTTTCGGAAGTCACACCTATAGTTTTATCAATAAAGACAACCTCCGCACATGGGTTAAATTCCACATGGTCTCGATGCAGGGAATTGAGAATATGACCGACGAGGAGGCTGCAATGATAATAGCTCACGATCGAGATTCTCACCAACGAGATCTCTACGAAGCAATTGAGCAGAATAACTACCCTCGATGGGAGATGAAAGTGCAACTTATGAGCGAAGAGGAGGCTGAGAGGTATCGAATAAATCCTTTTGACCTCACTAAAGTATGGTCACACAAGGAGTTTCCGCTTCATGATGTTGGCGTAATGGAGCTAAATCGCAATCCTGAAAATTACTTTGCAGATGTTGAGCAAGCAGCATTCAATCCAATTAATGCCGTTGAAGGTATTGGCTTCTCGCCCGATAAAATGTTGCAAGGTCGACTATTCTCCTATGGTGATGCTCAACGCTACAGGCTCGGCGTGAATCATCATCAAATCCCAGTCAACCAACCTCGCTGCCCTATGCACGCCTATCATCGTGATGGAGCTATGCGAGTCGACGGAAATTATGGATCAACACTAAGCTACGAGCCAAATAGCTACGGTGAATGGGCAGATTCTCCAGAATTAAAGGAGCCACCATTGAAAATCACAGGTGACGCATATAATTATAATGAGCGTGAATATGACGAAGATTATTATTCTCAACCTGGTGACCTTTTCCGACTTATGAGCCCCGAGCAGCAGCAAGTTTTATTCGATAATACTGCACGTGCAATGGGTGATTGTGAGTTATTTATCAAACAACGACACATCTCAAATTGTTACAAGGCAGATAGCCGCTACGGCATGGGTGTCGCAATGGCAATGGGTGTCGAATGTGAGGCAGCGATGCAAGCGAGCATGTAGGAATATATAATCTTAAACAAAACAATCTATGCGAATTTAGGTTTGTGAAAGCACAAACTTAAATTCGCATATTTTTTTCGACTTTCATACACTAACTATGTTTTTTTATTAAAAAAATTGTATCTTTGTGTATTGAATCTACAAAAAAGGTTTAAGTCGTTAAACCTCAGTAAGTGAATGTTGGGACATAGCGCAATAGGTTACGAATTAGTTATGCAACTGATGTATAGAACCTCTATGGTTTGCGTATATCA
>JAWXTJ010000040.1:0-22846 GCA_044433665.1 Rikenellaceae bacterium | reverse complement strand
AAGGTTTGTATTTTAGAACTTTTTGATTTAACTTTGATGTCAGATAAACACTTCAATTTAGGATATTACGGGTTCTTGTCCTAAATTTTGGAGTGAAAAAGCAATTTTTAGAACCCACCTAGAGAACTCGCTGTGCTATTCTCAAATACCAATGCTGGAATAGAATAATCACTATCAAGATATGCCTCGACAGCATAACGTTGAACCTCCGAAGCACGAGTAGACAGCGATTCATCCGTTTGAATTTGTAGTTGAACAACTACATTACCCTCCAAAGCTGACCTAAGATCATCTTTAGCGCATGATGCCATAAATAAAATTACAGCACCAAGAATTAATAAATGTTTCTTCATTTTAGTTTAATTTTTTGGTTGATTTTTGCATAGATTAAATAATTATTTTAATCTACGCAAGCAAAGATACGCAAAAAATAAATAAAATCACCAGCCAATCATTAAAAAAACGCATTTATATAAATTCAATTATATAAATTCCCGAGCCAAGATCACGATCTAAGCGAATAAAATTGCGGACTTGTGTATATGATACTTTTTTACCGTTTACGAGAACTGATTGCTTTGATTTATTGGACTTGGGTATCCACACCTCGGCCGATGTATTTGCAGGGATTGTTAGCTGCATCAAGAAGCTATCTTTATTCTCTATTTTGATCTCTACTGAACCTTTGATTGTTGGGTAGCGGAGCTCGGCAAATTGCAGATCTCCAATTTGAGGCTTAATCATAAAACGACTAAATCCAGCGGCTAGAGGTTGAACACCCATCAACTGCATCGGAATGATGTTAGCGGGTGCTGCTCCCCAAGCGTGGTTCCAATCTTGGTTGGGCTTATATTTATTATCCCACGCTTCGAGGGTGATTGTCGTTCCAACATCATATATCGCATGTGCCCAGCCTCTATCACTGCGTGAGGTCAACAGCTCCAATCCATACTCAGCATCTTCACCTGCATATACAGCATTGAGCAGATGTTGCGAACCATATACACTACAGGCCATGCCTCGTGTTTTAACAAAATCTGTTACCGACTTCAAGTATCTCTCAGGGACAAGATCAAAAGCTAATGCAAACATATTGGCGTGAAGCGATGAATGATCGGTATCTATCCCATCATTATAATACCCTTTTTTCTTGTCGAAAAAGAGTTTATTGAACGCCCCACGATGCTCCTCGGCTCTTGAGGCGTAATATTCACTATCCTCGGTTTTACCTATCGCTTTAGCCATTTCGCTCATCACTTGCAACGCTTTATTGTGATAAGCGTTGACAACTGTATTGTAATCGGTAAACTCAAAACCATCTGTCTCGCCAGAGTTATCTCCACTCATGCCGAATGTTCCTTTATGTGGCCAATCAACAATATCTCGAAGAACTTCGGGTTTCGAGTAGTGAACATCACGTTTCACCTCGTCGGTGAGTTTTCCTGTTCGTGTACTAATCAATCCATTCTCCTCAGTCAAAGTGGTTAATGCCTTTTTCTGTAGATCTGAATAATATGTGCGGATAAAATCTTCATTTCCAGTGTATAAGTAATCAATCCATGCTAACAACACAGTCGATAAAATCCATTCTGTTGGCCATGTCGGATTGAATATCAAAAATTCTGTGGTTCGACGACCAAGTGTATACTCATTATCAACAGCATAGTGACATAGCTGATTGATATAAACATCCGCCTCATATGGAATACGCTCACGATCACCATCTACGTAATACCCTGCAAAGCTGGTGGCCTTAATTGAGTATTTACAGAAGTCCCAAATAGCATTGAGCAGTGTATCGGAGCTATTGAAATATGAAGCATGATCGTTGAACGTGTAGGTCACTGCCTCTCGAATTACCATTTCGGGTTGTTGCTTCGCTGATTCTATTTCGCAATAGCGGAATGGCAATACATCGCCAATATATTCAGGCATTGGAATGGCTGCACTTCGTGTATTACGATCATCTTTGGTTATTGCAACAGTGTAGGTATGTCGACCCTGCTGCAATGGAACTTGAATCTCCCGAAAACGTCGTGAACCTCCTGGATTGTCATCAATACGCCCCTCAGATGTGATACACTCTCCTAAGCGAAGAGTGAGGGTATCATATTGTGCTTTTGAGTCAAACGTAAATTTCACACGTCCAAATGCTGATTTTCCAAAGTCGTAAAATTTAGTTTTTTCGTCAATATTTTTACTGTTTACATATAGTTGATCTTGCTGACTTATTGGATAGTACCCACTTGCATAACTCTTTAATTCTCCTGCTGTTCGGAAGGCCTTTACTTGTGACCAATCACTCTCTTCTCCAATATTATTCCACTGCTTCACTCTCCAAAAATATAGAGAGTTCGGTTTTAAAGCCTCTCCATTATATTTAACTTGGGAGGTTGAAGTTATTGTTTTTTGACTATCCCAAAGCGGAAGCTCTTCAAAATCTCGACTCTCAGAGAGCTGAATTTGAAATGCCTCTTGCTTAATATCTTGCCTATCATCTTGAATGATCCATGAAAACGACGGTGCAGCATTCTCAATAAGAACTATCTGCACAGGTTCAACAATATTGCTGACCTCCTCCAAGCGAAGTTGGCTCAACTCACCATGAATATTTACCCGATCAGCAAACTCCATCAAATCGGTTCTTAATCCCGTTGGGATATTTTTATTTTGTCCGTGAATGGATATAAAGCAGCATAAAAACAGAGCTACAAGGGTTAATTTTTTCATCTGTTACAGCGTTTTAATACTCAACTTTATCCTCTTTCTCGCTCCACATTTCAAAGGCTAAAATTGCATGATCGTGAAGTAACTGCTCCGATGGAATCGAGCGCTTAGATGGGTCAAGTGGAATCTCGTCGTAAATAAAGGAGTCATCGAAATCAATCTGCTTTGCATCAGCTCTGGTGTTTCCATAATAGATACGCTTAACACCAGCCCAATAAGCAGCCCCCAAGCACATTGGACAAGGTTCACACGAAGTATAAAGATCACATCCCGATAGCGAAAATGTTCCAAGTTTTTTGCACGCCTCACGAATAGCGTTCACCTCAGCATGAGCCGTTGGATCGGAGGTTAAAGTAACAGAGTTTGAGGCTTTAGATATAACTACACCATCCTTAACCACAACAGCACCAAATGGCCCTCCACCACTCTTTACGCTCTCTATCGACAGCTCAATGGCCTCCTGCATATACTTCTCATTTTCCATGGTCAATTTTGTTTAATTGTTAAAATTTTCGATTCTATCTTGAACATTTTGACTAAGTGACTCTTGATACAACGTAAGCTCTTGAAGATGGTAATTTCCGAGCGGCAACAGAGGCATAAGCTCCTCAAAATAACACTCCTCACTATCTATACCCTCAACAAAAAGCGCACAATGACTCTCATCAACATGCACCGTCACACCATCCTTAACCGTTGCAACAGTGCTGTCCGTCTGCCAATTAATTGGATTTATACATGCAACTGTTGGTGAGAGCATACCACTTATCCCCGCCTCATTTTCAACTGAATTATAACTAATTACACTTCCCGTATCATTATACCCACTCGCCAGTTTAATTGTCGAATACTCATCTACCTCCTCTGCACTAATTTTGTAGCCAATAACATAGGCTGCAACCATTCGAGAATAGAGTGAATCAGGCATAATTTTAAGTAGCTCCACAACACATTTACCACCTTGACTAAAACCTGCAATTATAAATGGTCGATTGCAATTAAACTCCTCAATAAAATATGTAAATGCAGATTTTACATCCTCCATAGCTGCTGGAAAACGCTCTTCAACACAGCTTTCACCTTCGAGCCATGAATTGAGAGATATTTGCCTATAATATGGAGCATAAAAGTTACTCTGCGAGGCAAAAATATCTTCAGCAAGTTCATATGATGGTCTCATTGCCTCTCGCTGATCCTCATTGAATGGATCAGCGTAATTTTGCAATACTCCATTCTCATCGCTCCAATCCCAAATGCAGGTTGGAAGAATATAAAAAATATCTGTATCATATACCTGCTCACTACTCGACGCAAACCACAACTCCCCGTTCGAATAATCCAAATCAGAGAGCGATGTATCACCACCTCCATTAGAGTGGCATCCAACAAGCAGAATCAAAGAGAGCACAAATGAGACTCTATAAAGTTTAAATTTGCATATAACTCCCATATTTTTACCAATTTTTTAAACCTATCAGCTTCAACTTAATTAAGGGGAGTTCTATTTTCTCCCTAATTTTAATTTTTGGTTAATAATTATCCATTTTTGATTTTGCAAAAGTGGGTTGTAGTAGCTCTACCACCTATTTTTGTAAAATCAAAAAGGGGTGGTTAGTAATCGAAAAGTATTTTAGGGAGAAATTAGAACTCCCCTTAAACAATTAAGAGAAACTGATAGATCACATTTGAATATCGTTACTCCTCCTCAATTATCAAACGGAAGCCAACATTGAATAATCTTTGCCAAGGATAATAAGCTCGACGAGAATAAGCCGTCGAGAACTTCGCACGATCAAAATATGAACCTCCACGAACAACATACTTCTCCTCATCACCAATCTGCTCTCCACTCTGATAATCGGTGTATGGAGAACGAGACCACTCTGCAACATTTCCGTGCATTGAGTATAATCCAAATGGATTAGCCTCATAGCTCTTTGAATCGGTCTGAATCGCAGAATCATCTATAACCGAAGCATCCCTTGGAATATAGTTGTAAGTATCAAGGTATGGACTATCTGCCTTCATGCGTGCAACTTTCCAAATTGTAGAATCTGCAAGATTCTCATACTTGCCATAGTCGCTTCCGACACCTCCAAACCAAAATGGCTGATCGCTACCTGCACGACATGCCCACTCCCATTGTGTCTCAGTTGGGATTGTTACATTTACACCTGTCTTAGTTGCAAACTTCTCGCAGAACTCTTGAATATCATTGTAGCTAACTCTAATAACTGGTTGTTGCGGTTCATTTGCGGGGATTCCATTTGTGGTGTGATCTTTCCACATCTGATCCACATAGCGACTATCATGTTCAGGGGTCAACACTGCATATTGCTCATTGGTAATTTCTGTCTCTGCCATCCAAAATCCCTCTTTAACCGATGATTTGTGAGCTGGTTGATTATCCGAAAGAGCTCCATTGCTACCCATTATAAACTCCCCCTTTGGAATCCAAACAAAATCAATTGTTACGCCCGAGGCAAGTTCTACACTTCGACGCTTAATATCGTTTTCAGCAGGCGTGTAAGGGAATCCTTTCACCTTGACCTCTTTAACTTTTTTGCTCTTTGATTTCTCTTTGCTAAGCGATGAACTATCGTCGACTCTCGCATCTAAATATTGCGCATAATCCTCCAACTCTTGCTTCCAATCAACACCTGCACCGCCACCATATTTATTGTGAAGTTCCGTACGTCGTTGACACTGTTCAACACCTTTATACTCGTTGACCATTGGGTATACTCCCTTTTCAGGTGCATTATAATCAATCCACTGTGTCAATCTACTCCACTCCCAAAGGGTGAGGGTAACTCCATGATGACCCAACTCTAAAAGACGAATTAAATCGCTCGTGCTTGCATGATACTCGTATGGTTGCAAAACGGCCATATCTGCCTCTGGACCCTGACGACGAACATATGGTTGCAAAGCCAAATAAGACTCCGAATATGAAGGCACACCATGACGATAGAAGAACGTAACCGATTGAGGTGTTCCCTCATCCTTAAATCCACGATCAGTATACCTTCCTGGAGTGAGGTCAATTTTACTATCAGAATTATGACACTCTATACAGGCTCTATTCAACACAGGCTGCACCTCCAAATCGAAAGTAAATGGACGTACTCCACCCTCGGGAGATGTTAACTCATGAGGTGCCATCTGCGAAGCGATAACACGCCGAGGCATAGCTATCGTATTTTGATCTTCGTGACAACCCACACACGATACAATCTCACCAGGCATAGCCGTAAACCAGCTTCTCATCCACTGCACAGCTCGACCATTTTCATCTAAAGGCTGTATTGAAATAGGTGTATTAGCAGGCACTTTAAATATTGCCGAACCATCCTCTTCAACAGGTACTGTACCCAACTCTCGTTTGATGTCCCAACCGCTCTGAATACCCAAAACTTCATGGTTCGAAGATGATTGATTATAAGCATAATCATAGGCGTGCAGTCTTAAACTTTTCACGACTCCCTTAGGCACTCCACGCAAACCTTGACCCTCATATATATCTTGAATAAAGACTGTCGCCTGCTTATCATTTAAATTTACACGATCGAGAATCGTAGGTTTTTTATCACTCTTACGATCAACAATTGGACTTATAAATCCTTCGCCCTCACTTTGATAAACACACACCATATTGTCGAACACATCGACTAAATAGATTCCCCACAATGAAGTTTTAGTCAATTTAGCAGCAACCAAAAAATATGAATCATCAATAGGCATAGGCTTGATAAATTGAGGCCAAACACCATCCACCAAACGATCCTTTACAAGAGGAATAATCTCTCGGTTCCTAAATGGCAACTCCTGCACCATTCCATCAACGCCATTACCTTTTGACGGATCAATAATCACAAAACGACCCGAACGAGCAACACCATGATGTCCAGAGATAATAGCTGCAAATGCCGAGGGGCTACCTGGAATAGGTTGCAGATCAAAGGTGCTATTGGGAAATATCTGACCACTTCCATATATCGCCTTCTGCTCCGTACCATCGGGGTTCATAGTCATAATCATACGTGAAAAATAGTGTGTCAAATCGGTATACTCCCAACGAGTATACATTATTTTACCATCGTCACGAACAACTGGATTCCAGTTTGCATCTTGATCGAAAGTCAAACGTCTTAAAGATTCCGTTGCGGGATCATAAACAACTGTATTTCCCACGGGATCATCTCCATGCACACATGGCACAGCTTGATAACCGATATTTGATATTGCCAACAGACGACCATCTGGCAGATAGATACCATCATAAAACTCCAAATCAGGCTCTACGGTGTTAATCAACGGTGTTGCACTCTCGGCACCCGATGCAGCAACCTCAAACATATTGAGTCTTCCATCTGGCATCACGGAGGTAAACGATAGCTTCTCACCTGTCCAATGCAAGTGCAAATCGGCAATTACAGCCTCATCTTTTGTTTTGTATATTGTTTGAGTTGCGACCTCTCCAGTAAGGTTGCTCAGTTTTACAATATCAGCATCATAACCATAATATTCATTCGATTGTTGATTGCTCCAGTTATTCTTCTGTGAACCAAGTGCAGGAGTCATCACAGCTCGTGACTTCTCACCCAAATTAAAGCGGCTAGCATATATTTGAGCATCTTTAATTACTGGATTCTTCATCAATATCGAACGATATAGCTCCAGGGCACGTGTTGCACTTTTAATTGCAGCTTCATCACCACTCTCAAGCCCATCGAAACCGACACTCAACAAACCTTTGAGTTCATGTAATTCCGTCTCGAAGATAGAAGCATCTACTCCATGCTTTGAGACCATATCACCAATGGCAAGCTCCACAGACTCAATATTGATCCACTGAGCCTGAGCAATTAAATCGTCTGTGCTAATTTGCGCCCACGAACTAGTCGACACAAAGCAGAGAAGAGCACAAATAATTGTTTTTAAATTTTTCATATATTTTTTTGGTTAGGTTTTAATGTTCACAATGCAATATTGACTTTTTCATCATACATTAATTACATATGGCAAAGATAATGTTTTTTCACAAAAAGCAGTAAAAAAAACCAACATAAATCTCTCTCTAATCGAAAAAAAGAGCTACTTTTGTATAAATATATTTTAAAGCAATAAACCCGACACATAAACAACCTAACAATATGATTAAAACTTTTACTAAATTATTTATTGCAGCGACAATGTTGATAGCGACACTCAGCTGCACAACACCTGCCGAAAAGCTAGATATTAAAGCCTATCTTGCAGCAGGTGAAGAGGGTGCAATCTACCCTACTCAAGCGCAATTGGATATGTTAAAAGGGATCGTCCCAAAGCAGACATATATCCCAATGGCAACCATTGACGAGCGTCCATATTGGGATAGTTTAGCTCTCACTGCCGAAGGTAAAAAGTATCTTGCAAGTGCATATGCACTTATCGAAAAAGAGCCCGAAATCCCAATCTCAGACGAAATTTACCGCCGAGCAAACAAAGAGGGAAATCGAGCAATATACAAACCTCGATACTACCGCACAATGGATTGCCTAGAGCACTTTATCATTGCCGAGTGTATCGAAAACAAAGGCGCTTTCTTGGAGCAAATCGACATTCACTCACGTGCAATCATGTCGATGAAATCATGGTTACACCCAAATCATGATGATGCTCAAAATAGCGTCCTTGAGGGTAAGCGAGTAGCAATCGACCTTGGAGCACGCAAATTTGGTTTGGTCTTAGCCTTAGCCGATGTAGTCCTTAAAGATAGAATCTCACCTGAACTCAGTGCCGAGATCAACCGACAACTACGCTACAGAATCACCGAATCATACATCAACAGCTGTGCCGAAGATAAACCTATAAGCAACAGCTGGATCCGTGCAACAAGCAACTGGAACTCTGTATGCACAAGCGGCTCACTCTTCACAATTATGCTAACTTCACAGAGCCAAGAGGAGCGAACCTTAGCGATGGCATGCGCAATAAACAGCATGAAATTCTACCTTTCAGGCTTCGGTGAGGATGGTTACTGCTCTGAGGGTACTGGATATTGGAATTATGGTTTTGGCCACTATCTATATTTAGCCGATATTTTCTATGACTACACCGACGGACTTATCGACCTATTCGAATTCGACAACCCAACAAAACTAAAGCGAGTTGCAGCATTCCCAAAAGAGTTCCAAATCCATACAGGATACTACGCACCATTCTCAGATGGTGTAACATCCGTGTCACCTGATTCCGATAACTTCGCATATCTATTGGCTGCAAAATATTATGGAGCCGACAAACCACAATATTTCAAACCAGATGAGTCTGTAACACAAGTCATCGGCTGGGAAGAGGCACCAAACTATGTAGATCCAAATGGCGAGGTAAGCCCACTTCCATCGGTTACATACTTCGATGATTTCGGAATTATCATCTCTCGTGGATCTCACTCAACCCCATTCTCAATTGCAATGAAAGCGGGTCACAATGCCGAAAACCACAATCACAGCGATGTGGGTAGCTATTACATTCTTATCGACGACGAGCCCGTTGCAGGAGACATTGGAGCCCCATCATACACAGCTGGTGCATTCGACAAAGATAACCCTGCTCGCAGTTCATGGGGACACCCTGTACCTCGTGTAGCAGGCAAACTTCAAAGCAACGGAATCGAGTTTAAGGGCGAAGTTACCTCAACATCATTCAGCGAGAGCGAAGATGTTGCAACCCTCGACATTATGCCAGCATACGAAATCGACGGTCTTGAACTCCTTGAACGCACAATGACCAACACAAAAGCTGGAATGGGCACAATCTCCGTAGCCGACGAGTTCAAATCAAGCAAAGCAATAGAGTTCGGCACCGCAATAATGGTAAATGTTGAATACTCGATCAAAGGCAATACAATCACCTTGAACACAGGCAATCACAAAGTACTCATTACAGTCGAAGCCGAAGGCGGTAAAGTTAAACTCACCGACGAGAGAGTTCCCGTTGAGCACCTTCGCACAGGCAGAAAATCATACCGCATAGGTGTCGATTTCACTCAGCCCCTCACAGAGGGTAAAATCTCTGTAAAATACACTCCAATAAAATAAACCAAACATAAATCATGAAAAAAATCACAACACTTATTGCAGTCTGCATAATTGCTTCATGTGTAAGCATCTCATGCGCCGACAGCTCACCAAAACTTAAAATATACTCGTCGCTCAGCAAAAACGAAATTAAAGATCGACTAGAAAATATAGAATGGGCAACAGCAACCCTAGAGAGCGCACACACGAGCGTCGACGAACTCGTTGAGCGCCACCAAGCCGACTCAACATGGATTCTATCACGCCTACAAATGTATTGGAAAAATCACTACTCAACTCCATACATCAACGGTGCACACTACTCACGTGGTGATGGCAACGCTCCAGTTCCAACAGTTCGTTTCACAGGAGGTCGTGATTGGGCTACCGACTGGGCAACTCCAAAATTGGAGGATATAAAACCATACATGGATTACAACGACGACCAAATATATCTCCAAAACCGCAAAAAAGAGGGACAACCATGGGAGTGGGTCGATAACTCAAAGACAGCTCACCAAATCGAGTCGATCAATGTAAACATCATGGAGCGTGCAATGAATAGCGCATTTATCTATTGGCTCACAGGCGAAGAGAAATATGCAAAATTTGCATACGATATTCTCTCAGTATATGTCGATGGAATCTATCACCGCAACGCTCCCGTAACCGAAATCGACCACCGTAGCGGCGGCATTGTAGGTTTAACATCCTTTGAGGTGATCCACGAAAAGGTAGTTACTCCAATGACCCTATGTTACGACTTTTTGTTCGAATATTTAGAGCAACAAGATGCCGACTTCGACAAAATGCACACCGTATTCCAAAAATTTGCTGACCAAATCATCAAAAATGGTGTTGCGACAAACAACTGGAATATCTTCCAAGCACGCTTTATCACCTACTTGGCTCTACTTCTTGACGACGACGAAACCTATGAAAATGGTCGTGGACAACAATATTACATCAACTTCATCTTCAACGAAAATGTAGAGCGTCAAAAAGCGCTTCGTGATGTATGCCTTATCTACGATCAAAACACAGGTATCTGGAACGAATCACCAGGTTACTCAACAAGCGTAGTTAAGGATCTTCTTGAGGTATTATTACTAGTCGATGGAGTTGAAAACAACAACATTCTAAACGAATTCTCAATTGTAGAAAAGGCAGCCCTAGCAACTTTTGAATATCTACAACCAAATAAACACACAACAGCCGTTGGAGATAACGCCTATGGAACACTCGACTACTCAACTTACGAATCTCTATTGGCATTCTACAGAAAGTACAACCTAACGGAGAAAGAGAACACCCTTGTCTCAATTCTAAATGCCCACATTAACGAGGGTATGTACAACAGAGAGAAAGGATCATCACTCTACAAACTATTCAACTACGTAGATGTTATCAATCCAGCGACCACAAGCGACAAGAGCGTCTACTCAGCAGCTGTATACGCACCAAACGTAAATATGTTTATCATGCGCACAAGCATGGAGGCAGAAGAGGGTCTAATGTGCGTAAATGCAGGTACAGGCTTCAACCACTCACACAACAACGGTGTCAATATGGAGCTCTACGGAGCAGGTATCCCAATGGGAGTTGACAAGGGACGTGGTTCAAGCTATTGGGTTGCCGACCATGGACAATATTACAAAAGTCCAATCAGCCACAACACAGTACTCATTGACGGAATCTCAGAGAATACCAGCAAAGAGATGGCTCCAGACGAAGTATCAAAATGGCATAAAATGATCTCATGCTACCCTACCCCAAACCAAAAAGATGTTCTCGAAGCACCCGCAATCCTCTATGTCGACAACCAATTCATCGAGCAAAAAACCAACTCGATGCAACGTCGATTGAATAGCATCATTACAACATCACCCACAACAGGTTATTTTGTCGATATTTTCCGCTCTCGCAAAATAGATGGTGGCGATGCAATGCACGAATATTTCTATCACAATTCAGGTCAAAGCCTATCACTTTTCGATACTCAGGATCAAACCCTAAAACTAGCCGCAAGCCGTGATTTAACATCCGCAAACGGCAAGCTCAAAGGCTACGACTACCTAAGCGACAAAACCGAAATCACCTTTAATGGAGATTTCAAAGGTCGTTTCGAAGTTGATCTAAACTCAGACTCAAAAGATGCACGCATGGATGTATGGATGAAAGGATACAACCAAAGAAAACTCTTTGCAGTTAAAACCCCACGCATACTCAAAGGCTTCGAGGGATCACTTTCACGTGAATTTGACAACCTCACAATCCCTGCACTTATCGTTCGCCAATATGGCCAAGCATGGACAAAACCTTTCGTTGCAATCTATGAGCCATACAAAACTCAAAAAGGCAGCAGCATCGAGAGCGTAGAGTACTTCGATGGCAACCTTGACGATTTCGTCGGTATCGAGGTAAAATCAACGGGCGGCAGAAGAGACTATATCCTAAGCAACACAAGATCATCAGCCTCTGTTCAAACCACCGACCACACAATCGACTTCACAGGAAGCTACAGCGTAATCTCTGAGGGCAAACAAGGTATGATAAGCCTACTTATGGGCAACGGAAAATCTCTAAGCTACAATGGTTACCTTATCTCAAGTTCAAACAACGAAACCACAGTTGTAATAAACTTCAACGAAACAGTTAACGTCGAGACAAACAACCCAATCGAACTTACACTCCCCAACACAAGTGTAAAACAAGTAACATGTAACGGCACAACAATCAACGGTGTTCCAGCAACAAAAAATGGCACCGAGGTAATGACATTTAAAATCAACTAAGTCAAAAAAAGGGAGAGGCAAACCACATCAAGTAGGGTAAAATAATTATTGGCGTATTTTTAAGGGTGCTATTGGAGATGAGATTTTTTACTATTGAATCGAAAATATAGTTATTCTATATTGAGATTTAATAGTGAAAAATATCGCTCCAAGAGTGCTTTTAAAAATATGGCAATAATTGTTTTTCACTACTTAACGGCATAGCCTCTCCCTTAATAAAAACCAACAACCATGAAACAACAACTTTCCCTATCCCTATGCGCTGTGGCACTTGTTGGTTGCAGCACAACACCAAAAAATCAGCTACCCATAACAAAAATAGAGGGTGCAAAACCACGCAACGTAATCTTCATCCTCAGTGACGATCACCGTTTCGACTACATGGGCTTCCTAGGCACAGTCCCCGACCTAAAAACCCCAAACCTAGACCGCTTCGCCTCAGAGGGTGCCTACGTAAAAAATGCCTTTGTAACAACATCCCTCTCATCACCAAGCCGAGCATCAATCCTAACAAGTCTATTCTCGCACGAACACACCGTTGTAGACAACCAAGCACCAACACCTGAAGGGTTAATATACTTCCCCCAATACCTGCAAGAAGCAGGCTATAAAACAGCATTTCTCGGCAAATGGCACATGGGCGACACAGGTTGGGATCCTCAGCCTGGATTCGACCACTGGGAGAGTTTCCAAGGACAAGGAACATATTATAGCACAGAGATGAACGTAAACGGCAAAATAGTTCAATATGGACCGGACGAATATGTCACCGAACTACTCACCGACCACGCAATAAACTTCATCGAGGAGAACAAAGAAAACCCATTCTTCGTCTACCTCTCACACAAAGCCGTGCACGACCCATTCGAAGCGAGCGACGAGAATCAAGATATGTACCTCGGTGCCGACATCCCCTACCCAGCATCATTCAACACCCCAAAATATGGTTCCGAAAGTTCAATCCCCTCAAAAGATAAGAGCGGAGAGCCTAAAAAAGGAGAAGAGTGGTACGGAGAAGGTCGCCTCCCCGATTGGGTAAAAGCACAACGAGAGAGCTGGCACGGAGTAGAGTATGCCTACCATGGACGCACAAAATTCGAAAACGAGCGCAGAAAATATTGCGAAGCACTAACCTCACTCGATGACAGCATCGGAGATCTAATGGTCTACCTCAAAGAGAATAACCTAGACGAAAATACATTAATCATCTACATGGGTGACAATGGCTTCTGCTGGGGAGAACATGGCCTAATCGACAAAAGAACCTTCTACGAGGCTTCAGTACGTGTTCCAATGTTAGCATATTGCCCAGAAGTTATCGAACCTGGAGTGATAATAAACAACATGGTTCAAAACATCGACATCGCCCCAACAATCATGGAAGCATGCGGAATCGAGAAAGCGACTCAAATGCAAGGAGAATCATTTATGCCACTTCTAAAAGGTGAAGAGGTAGACTCATGGCGAGAGAGAATATATTACGAGTATTATTGGGAGTACGACTTCCCACAAACCCCAACAACATTTGGTGTAAGAACAGATAAATACAAATATATTCGCTACCATGGCATCTGGGACACAAATGAACTATACGACATTGAGAATGATCCACACGAGACCCGCAACCTGATTGCCGAACCAGAGCACCAAGCAATGATTAAGAGCCTCAACGAGGATCTCTACACATGGCTAGAGGCAACAAACGGAATGTCAATACCAATGAAGAGAACCGTAAAACACCGCACAGGAGACCACCGCAACGCTGCAATTTACTAACCAGCCTGCTCACTGTCTCCGACGGGCGGAGATAGCACCTCCGCAGGTGCATACCCTTTGCGTCTCGGGCTTTAGAGATTTTCAATCTCTTAAATTATAAGGATAAAATAGTTGCCGCAAGTAAACTTGCACAACTATTTTATCCTTATAATTTTTCAAATGCCTTTAGGCATTTGAACCCGACCCGAGGTCAAACCATACTGAGCCAAACCGACACAAAATTGAAATTAGAATCTGTTTAAGTTTTTCTCGCTAAAATTATTAAGAGAAAAAAGTGAAGTGACATATCCTTAACAAATTAGACGAGAGAAATTTAAACATATTCTAAGCAAAATCAAATTATCAACCCTCGATTTAAGAGACATTACAGTAAACGTTCACTTCGCTTTCTGTGTGATGGCAACCGCAGGTTGACATAGATATATTTAATATAAATAGCCTTCGAAAATGAATTTTCTAAGGCTATTTATATTAAATATATCGTCGGGCGAAGCCCCACACAGCAAGCGCAATACAAGGCAAAAACGATAGTTTTTGGATCCAAGCTCGCTTGGTGCCCGTGCGGCATGAGCACAGTCAGAGGGCTGTAAAAAAGGGAGTTCGAAATTAATCGAACTCCCTTTTTTATCTCAATTTTGGATTTACAACTCTGTTACAACGTTGCTTGATCCGTTGTTAGTAACCTCACCTTTCGAAGTAACTGTATTTTTCGAAGACTGACTATAAAGATTAACTGGATAGAAAGTATCATTATACATTGTATTACTTGATGGGCTGTGTCCATTTTGGCTTGATGAATAATCATCGTTGTTCTCATTTACAAAACGTAGACCTGTACGAATACCACCAAACATAATCTCTAAATCATCATGATACGATTGTTTCTCTGTGATCTCCGCAGACTCAGTGAACGTGAAGTCGTGACCGCTACCACCCATGTATGCAAGAATCTCATTACCGTGAATATACTCACTTGGCAAGATCTCAAGCTCAATATTACTATTCTTATAAGAGTTATAAGAGTAGATGATCGCTGGACCATAGTTAGCATTTGCAGCACAATTAACAACATCAGCACTAGTACCTACGTCGAAACCAATCTCACTATCTGTAGCAACACAATTCTCAACATATTGGGTACCCGCATTGAAGTGAGTGTTGAATGCAGATCTTACTTGGTGAGCTGTAGAGTTAGTGATTGAAATATTCTTAGTTGATGTATCCTCGCCTGTACCAAGAACCTTACCAGTAGAGTAGCAACGGTAACCCTCCTCACATAGAGCAAATGTGTAACCAGCAGGAACTGTATAACCCCAATCTGTCATAAAGTCAATGTTTGCAGCAGCAGTACCAACCTCAGCCAATACAGCATCTGTAGTGTTAACCTCTGACTCCACGTGGCAGTTATCAATTACTGCATCTGTTGCACCTTGTATGAAAATTGCGTGACCAAAAGCGAATTGTTTTAGTGTTGTATTCTTAAGTGTAGGTCTTGTACCTCTAATAAGAATACCGCAGTGCTTGTAGAACTTGATTGTGTATGAAGAACCTTTACCAAAT
The DNA here is from genome assembly GCA_044433665.1 of Rikenellaceae bacterium. Lineage (GTDB taxonomy): Bacteria > Bacteroidota > Bacteroidia > Bacteroidales > Rikenellaceae > Alistipes. Next base: position 6,924 of record JAWXTJ010000040.1, on the reverse strand, counting down.
AGGTCACCATAACCATAAGGATAAGAACCTCTATTTGTCAAGTTGAAACCATCAATTGTATTGTCAGATCCGTCCATCTCAACTGAAGCACCACCGCTCTTTGGATATGTCTCACCGATAAACTCTGACTCAAGATTCTTTAGATAGATGTTGCTACCTGTCAAGTGGTAAGTATAAAGGCTATAGCTACCCACAGCGCTTAGGATGTCTGTTGTGATCTCGAACTTAACATCTGTAAAGTCATAAGTAGAGTTGTCACCCTCGAACATAAATAGAGATTTATCACTTTGAGTTGCATCGCTGATCTTAGCATATTGCTCTGCAATTGCAGTTGTGATTTGATATACTCCTGGCTCCATTTTAGCGTTGATGTTATCCATCTCTAGGTATCTCATCAACTCGTCGATAGAACGGATTGTGATAAGACCATCAGGATCTACCTCGTCACCACCCCACTCCTCTACTTTCTCAAAAACAAGTGTATTCTCAGCCGATGAAGACTCTGAATACTCACCAGAGATAGTTGTGATGTAGTTAGCTTGAACAGGGATGTTTGTAGCTGAGCAAGAACCAACGTTAGTTGTAAACTCAAAATCAATAACATTAGAGTATGTTACAGGAGCAAAAACATATACAGGCTCCTCATTCAATAGACCAGTTACAGTTTGATCGAATGTGTAAGAGTAAGCGAACGCTACATCGTCACCCATTGAGCTACCGATAGCAACATTAAACGCTGCACTATTCTCGAACGATACATTAAGTACACTTGCAGTAAACTCAGCAGTCTCAGAGAAGTTCACTTTACCAACTGCACGCTTAAGAGTTGTGTAGTAAACAGCATCGCTACCATTCTCAACAGCCAAAGTACCTTGCCATGCCTCACTCATCTGCTCACCAGACTCTAGCGATACACTCTTTAGGCTCTCGACGTTGTATGAAACACCATTATCTGCCCAAATAAGGAAGTGATACTCTTTTGATGGACTGATAATCATATCCATCAAACTCTCTGTTGACTCTATTTTACAAGCATATCCATTCTCAAAAACATAAGCTGGAGTTGTAAAAGTTTCATCATAATAAGCCTCAACAACGTAACGAGAATCTGCATCTGCACGTGTGGCAGTCGACTCTGTTGTCTCTACTTGTAGCTTAACCGACATTTCACCATCAAGAGAACCGCTTAGTTCATTCTTGACGCATGATGCCATCGTAATAGCTACTGCACCGATAATAAAAAGATATTTTTTCATTGCTTCAATTTTTTTATTTTATAATTTTTAGTATACCCACTCAATATTTGTTGCTGGGTCAGTGAATCCATAATCATAAATTACATCACCATCCTCATAAGTGATAACAATCTTTGTATCTACAATATTTGCGAAACTCCATGTTCCAGAAGCTGCTTGACCATCGTTCAAATAAACATACTCAAGATCATAGTCATCATCAAGGTGAGTATTTGAAAGATTTGGACACTTTCTAAAGTCGATTGAAGTAAGGTAATACAATCTATAAGCATAAAGCGTCTTAAGAGATGTCATCTTCGATATATCGAGGGTAGTTCTAGCAGTAGCGTGAGTATAATAAACTTGAATTGAACTTGGATCCTCTGGCTCGATGATAGTCTCAAGCAGTGTACAATCATGACACTTGAAGGTAACAAGTTTATTTAGCTTACTTACATCAAGATAAGTTAACTCATAGTTCTTGTTTAATTGTAGAGTTGTTAGGTTAGTGAAGTAGTTAATACCGGTCATATCGGTAATACCCTTATTCTCAAGAGTCAATGATGTTAGAGTCAATGCCTCATCAACAGTTACTGTTTGTCCCTCGATTTTACCTAAAGCAGTCAATACTGCCGCCTCAAAAGCTGAGTCGTTGAATTTAACAATATTTGCCTCTACTGGATCAAGATCCCAAACTTCATCTTGGTCGATAGTAAGAGAACTTGTGATTAGGCCAGTGTAGTGACCGTTAATATTTGTCACATAGTTAGCTTGAACAGGTACATTTGTTACAGAGAATGACTCAATAACATCAGTAAAGTCAAAATCAATAACGTCAGCCGATGCTACTGGAGCAAGAACATAAATAGGCTCATCATTAAGAGCACCTGTCACACTGTCTGAATAAGTGTATGACAAAGTGAAAGAAGATTTGTCACCTACAACATCACCGCTTGCTGTGTTAAATGCAGTGTATGCTGCGTAAGCAACATCAAAAGTTGGAGAGCAGAACTCAGCAGTCTCAATAAAGTTAACTTTAGCAACCGCACGAACGAGAGACACTGTGTGAACTGTAGCAGAGCTATTCACAATGCTGTAAGTAGCGTGCCAAGCCTCTGCAATAGCATCAGCTGTAAGAGTTACATTTTGTAGATCTGACGCATCATAAGAGATTCCGTCGTCAGCCCATACTAGGAAATAGTAAGCTGCATCTGGATCCAAATTGATACTAACAGAACCTGCTGTAGTCTCGATACTACTCTGCTCACCCTCGAAGATTGAAGCTGGAGTCGAGTACTCGCTGTCGTAATATGCCTCGACAACATAACGAGCCTCATCAGCACGAGTGGCCATTGAACTTCCCGTTTCAATCTCCAATTGAGCTGTAAATTTGCCTTCAGACGACGCTACTTGGTCATCTTTAACGCACGATGCCATCGAAATTAATGCGGCACCTAGAAGTAAGAAATACTTTCTCATCCTTTAGTTTGTTTAGGTTTATAATAGGTTGTTGGTTATTCGAATTGATTAATGACACTAAATCAATTCAGCATAAGTTTATAAATAATAGCAGTTTTCAACTGAGAATATAGACAAAACTTTTATTAACAAACTTACACATTACAAATATATAAAAAAATAAACAAAACACCCATAATCACAGCTAAAAAAACACTAACAAATAACAAAAAAAACTAATTTCATCAAAGGCAAAGAAAATATATAATAAAATTTAATTTATTATAAAACAAGCAATTAATAACAAACACCCTCCACTGTATACTTATTGAATAATAGACAAAAAAAAGGTGCAAAATATAAATTTTGCACCCTAATATCATACACTTAGTATAACAAACTAGTCTTTCAACTTCGCTGACAAGAACTCACGATTCAAACGAGCGATATGTGAAATTGAGATTTGCTTAGGACATTGCGTCTCACAAGCACGAGTATTGGTACAGTTACCAAATCCCAACTCATCCATCTTAGCAACCATTGCCTTAGCACGGCGAGCACCCTCAACCTTACCTTGTGGCAATTTAGCAAGTGATGAAACACGAGCAGAAACGAACAACATCGCAGAACCATTCTTACATGTTGCAGCACAAGCAGCACAACCTACACAAGCTGCTGCATCCATACTCTCCTCAGCATCAGCCTGAGAGATTGGAATTGCATTAGCATCAGGAACTGAGTTTGTACGAACCGAGATATAACCTCCTGCTTGAAGAATCTCGTCGTAAGCGTAACGATTCACAACCAAGTCCTTAATTACAGGGAATGCACGTGAACGCCATGGCTCGATAGTGATTGTTGAACCATCCTCGAACTTACGCATATACATCTGGCAAGTTGTAACTGCCGACGATGGACCATGCGCTTGACCATTGATATGCAAAGAACACATACCGCAGATACCCTCACGACAGTCGTGATCGAAAGCGATTGGATCCACATCTTTGTGGATTAGATCATTATTTAGAATGTCGAGCATCTCCAAGAAAGAGGTGTCGGCTGAAATTCCAGAAACTGGGTATATTTCGAATTTACCCTCAGATTTAGCGTCCTTTTGACGCCATATTTTTAATTTAAAATCCATTGCTTAAAAAATTAAAACGTCAAAATTACTCTTTATAATTACGTTGAGCTGGCTTAACAAACTCGAAGTTTAGAGGCTCCTTGTGAAGAACTGGCGCACTCTCAGCACCTGTATACTCCCAAACAGCTGCGTATACGAAATCCTCATCATTACGCATTGCCTCACCCTCTTCAGTTTGGTGCTCCTCACGGAAGTGACCACCACAAGACTCCTCACGGTTGAGTGCATCACGTGCCATAAGCTCACCAAGCTCTAGGTTATCAACCAAACGAATTGCCTTCTCCAAATCTTGATTAAACTCATTTGGTGCACCTGCAATCTTAACATCTTTCCAGAACTCAGCACGTAGAGCCTTAATCTCAACTACAGCCTTCTCAAGTCTCTCCTTTGTACGACCCATACCTACATTGTCCCACATGATGTTACCCAATTTCTTTTGAATATCATCAACAGATTGCTTACCTTTGATCGAGTATAGCTTCTCAATCTTAGCCTTGATAGCCTTCTCAGCCTCATCAAATGCCGCAGATGAAGTATCAATCTTTGGAGCTTGAATCTTCTTCGCTAGGTAATCACCAATTGTGTAAGGCAATACAAAGTAACCATCAGCAAGACCCTGCATAAGAGCCGAAGCACCTAGACGGTTTGCACCGTGATCCGAGAAGTTAGCCTCACCGATTGAGTATAGACCAGGAATTGTTGTCATCAAGTTATAATCAACCCAAGTACCACCCATTGTATAGTGAACCGCAGGGAAAATCATCATTGGCTCCTTGTAAGGATCAGTATCTTTGATCTCCTCATACATATCAAATAGGTTACCGTAACGTTGTTTGATAACATCTTTACCCAAACGCTCGATAGCTGTCTTGAAATCAAGGAATACAGCAAGACCAGTTCCATTAACACCATAACCAGCATCGCAACGCTCCTTAGCCGCACGTGAAGCAACGTCACGAGGAACAAGGTTACCGAATGCAGGGTAACGACGCTCTAGGTAGTAATCACGATCCTCCTCAGCAATTTGAGAAGCCTTAAGAGTACCTGCACGAAGCGCCTCAACATCCTTAAGGTTCTTTGGAACCCAAATACGACCATCATTACGCAAAGACTCAGACATCAAAGTAAGTTTCGATTGTTGAGTTCCATTAACTGGAATACATGTAGGGTGAATCTGAGTAAAACATGGATTCGCCACAGCAGCACCCTTACGGTAACATTGATACATTGCCGAACCATTAGAGTTCATCGCATTTGTCGATAGGAAGAATACATTTCCGTAACCACCCGTTGCCATAACCACTGCGTGAGCACCGAAACGCTCAAGCTCACCTGTAATCAAGTCACGTGTGATAATACCGCAAGCCTCACCATTCTCAACAACGATGTCAAGCATTTCGTGACGTGGGTATGATTTTACAGAACCCGCTGCAATCTCCTTGTTAAGTACAGAGTATGCACCCAAAAGAAGCTGCTGACCAGTTTGTCCACGAGCGTAGAACGTACGTGATACCTGCGCACCACCGAATGAACGGTTATCAAGCAATCCACCATATTCACGAGCAAAAGGTACACCTTGAGCAACACATTGGTCGATGATAAGGTTAGAAACCTCAGCCAAACGATATACATTAGCCTCACGAGCACGATAATCTCCACCCTTGATTGTATCGTAGAAAAGACGATAAACCGAGTCATTATCATTACGATAATTTTTTGCTGCATTGATACCTCCTTGAGCTGCGATAGAGTGCGCACGACGAGGAGAATCAGAAATACAGAATATCTTTACATTGTAACCCAACTCGCCCAAAGAAGCAGCTGCTGAAGCGCCACCTAAACCAGTTCCGACAACGATAATATCTAGCTTACGCTTATTAGCAGGACTAACAACCTTAACGGCTGCTTTGTGGTTACTCCACTTTTGAGACAAATCACCTGCTGGGATTTTAGAATCTAATTTTAAAGCCATATCTATAAATTTTAATTGTCTATAATTTTAGTGACCTGCGCAACAAGAAGAGGTACAAACGTCAACGGCCGCCGAACCGAAGTTTGTTGCAAAGAAGAAATAAACAACAACAACAGCAAAACCTAAGAAAATAAGTGTTGCAACGATGTTAGCGATACACTTAAGACGTGGATACCAAGTATCGTTAGCAAAACCAACAGATTGGAACATCGACCAAACACCATGAGTCAAGTGGAACCACAATGCAGTAAACCAAACTAGGTAAGCCAAAGAGAAATACCACTTAGAGAATGTGTACTTGATAAGTGCCGCACCATCGGTTGGGTGCAAGCCCAAAGAGTTAACAATGTCGTGGTGGTCGACCGAGCTACCGAAGTGCATAACCTCAACCAACTGCATCTTAGCCCAGAAGTTTACAAGGTGAAGCAATAGACCACCAACGATAACATAACCTAGAACCAACATGTTCTTAGAAGCCCAAGATACACCCTCCTCTTTAACTGTCACCTCGTAGCGGATGTTTCCACGCGCTGCATAGTTGTTTAGAGTAAGGATAATTGCATACGCAAAGTGTACAACAACACCAGCCGCCAAAACTGCCGTAGCTGCCAAAGCGTACCAATTAGCACCCAAGAAGGCACAAATAAAATTGTAGGCCTCACCACTGAAAATTGCCACAATGTTCATCGACATATGGAAGAGGATAAAGAGAATCAGGAATAGACCCGATAGACTCATAACCAACTTCTTACCGATAGAGGAATTAATTAGAAAACTGCTCATAATCTTTTAATTTGTTTATATGAATTTTTTGTTTGTTCAAAATTTGCACACAAATATAGCTATTGTTTATCAAATAACAATGGATTGATGATAATATTTTATCAAAATTGAGATCGCAAATAGGTAAGATTCTAATTTTACCTATTTGCGATCTCAAAAAGAACTTATTACGATTCTATTTTATTATATTGGTATATATTCGTCGATTTGTATTAGGGGACTTCTAAAAATTAACACTTTGATATTTAGATAATTATCACTACCTTTGTGTATTGTTAAAATTTATAATAGAGATGGTTTTTAAGAGCACAGGCAAGCGAGGATTGTTCGAT
>JAWXTJ010000039.1:0-22928 GCA_044433665.1 Rikenellaceae bacterium | reverse complement strand
TATAATTTTGGGCAATGAAAGTGTAAAGCCCACTTAGGACAAAAAGAGTCACTTTCAAAAACCGTAAAGTTATTCTAGGATTAAGTTCGCAAAAGTGTCAAGTTTTTTCAGGACGACACAACCTGCATTTAAATATTTTACAATGCTAATAGCTGTTTAACATTAGATAAAATAGATTATCTAATACAAATATATATATTTTTTTGTATTACAACCACTTTCTTACAGGCATCTTTAATTTTTTTCTACAAATACTCTTGCATTTTCTACAAATACTCTTACATTTCGCATTTAAATAATCAAGAAAAAAGAGATTCTACCTTCTCAGTCTATAAAAACCGAATAAGGCAGAACCTCTTGTATTAAAAAAATATTATCTTAGAATCTGTTTAAGTTTTTCTCGCTAAAATTGTTAAGAGAGAAAGTGAAGTAACAGATCCTTAACAAATTAGATGAGAGAAATTTAAACAGATTCTTAAACTTTACCTCTCTAAAATTTTTAAACGAGACGAAATTTGTGAAAAATATGCTCTCTTGAGCTCTTCCGAAAGTTCAGAGCGCTGGATAATCTCCGACCACTGCTCTTTCGCTTTTAATAATTTCTCTATGGTAATACGGATAATTCGATCCTTAAGACCCATAAATTTCATTGGCGCTTCGAAATCTGAGCGTCTAATATTTTTACGTTTTCCGTTTATCTCCAAACTCAACTCCTCCTCCGTCGCTGGCAATACAGGATAGAGATCATAAATAGCCGACAAAGAACAAACACCAGCATTTGGTCTCGAAAAGGCAAATGAGCTGAGTGACATTGAACTACATCCAACAACCCAACCGAAGATCAACTGCTCATAAAACGTAACTAAATCGAGCCTTGAAATTGATGAAAAATCCTCAACTAACTCAGCGATCATCTCTACTGAACCATCAAAAACACAACCATCTAACCCCTCGATAAATTTATCGAGTCTCTCTGCCGTTTTATCCTCTTTAGCCAAAAAAATTAACTCTCCTTCATCATCCCTAAATAGAGTATTGGAAACCGTAAGAATTAAGGCAGCTTGCGCCAAACGCATAGTTACCGCCTCCAATGCAGGAGTATAAACTCCCTGCTCAGCCTTTTTAATAAGGTATTGCTCACCAAGATCAGCCACGCATGATGGAGCCGACTCACAGCCAAAGAAACCCATTGCACAATCCACATGAAAGTCCATTTGACCCTCTTCGAGTGGAAGATAACAATATAAACATTTTTTATTCATGACTCAAAGATAGCTATTTTTCTGCTTTCGACATCTTTACAGTTAAAAAATAGCTCAAAAAAACCTCCAATATACCAAAAAAAATGCAAGATAGACTACACTGCCTATCCTGCATCTCACTAAACCTAAACCAAACCCCAGGCTCCTAACCTTATAAACCTGGGATTTTAAATTACCTAAATATAATCAACCTTAACCAGAGGTTCAAACAAATCTCCCTTACTTCAAGTTTTCAGGGATAATAGGCATCGCACCATGTTGAGTACATACGTATGCCGAAACTCTCACTGCTCGCCGATGAGCCTCAACGATGCTGTCGCCTCGAAGCAGTGAAGAGATAAATGTAGCTGTAAATGAGTCTCCCGCACCAACCGTGTCGGCAACCTCAACCTTTGGAGTCTCTACAAACGATACATTACCTGGAGTAAATACATAGCTACCATTAACGCCACAAGTTAAAATCAAAAGTTTTAATTTGTATTTCGAGAGTAAAATCCAACACTTATCTTGTAGATCAATACCTGGATAACCAAACATTCTACTTATAGCAACCAACTCTTCGTCGTTAATTTTCAAAATATTGCAACGATCCATCGAGTTGCAGATTGTCTCACGTGTGTAGAATCCTTGACGAAGATTTATATCGAAAATCTTGTAACAATTCTCACTATCCTCCATATCATCCAAAAAATGATTTATTGTGTTGCGAGAAACTACATTTCTTTGAGCCAATGATCCAAATGCAACAGCTACAGTCTGCTTTGCGATAGCCTCCAATTCGGGAGTGTAAGGGATATTATCCCACGCTACATTCTCCTTAATATCATAAATTGGCACTCCATGGTCATCCAAGGTTACTTGAACCACACCTGTCGGGTAATCCACTCTCTCGATGCTTCCACCAAGACCCTTTTCCGAAAGGTTGTTAAGAATTTCATCTCCTAATTTATCGTTACCTATGGCACTTACCACAGCGCTATTAAATCCAAATTGTGAAGAGTGGTAAGCAAAGTTACCTGGTGCTCCACCAATCTTTTTTCCATCTGGCAATACATCCCAAAGTAGCTCACCGAGTCCAACTATATATTTATTACTATTCATAAGTTAATTTTTTGTCTTTTTTAATTTAAACGATCACACTCCTTAATTCGTGATCCCCAAAGTGCATAGTAAAGAATTACTAATTCACATACAATAACTATCATCCAAGTCCATCTCCATGAGCCAGCACTATCGGCCATAAATCCTTGAATCAACGGGAAGATTGCTCCACCAAATACTCCCATCATAAATACTCCTGAAGCCTTCGAGGTATACTCCTTAAGTCCCTTAACCGAAAGCGAGAATATTGCAGCCCACATAATCGAGTGGCAAAGACCAACGGTGATAAGCACCCAAAGATTATTTGTTAAAATTGCAATAGTTGTCAAAACCAATGCCAATATTGCCGTAAAAATCAATTGAGTTCTAGGTGAGATAAAATTGATAAAGCTAGATAAAATACGTCCAACCATCAAACCACCCCAATAAAGTGTTGCCAATAGAGCTGGAATACCTAAGTGCAAGCCCCAAAGAATAATATTATCCTCTCCAAAGAATGTTAACGCCTCTCCATGCTCCAAAAGTTCCATTGCATGAAGGTTAACATTGATTCCAATAGCCACCTCAGCACCAACATAAAAGAAGATTGCAATAACACCCAAACGCAAATGGCGGAATGACCATATACTACGCTCAGCCTTTTTCTCCTCAGAGCTATAAGTACCCTCAATATTTGGAAGATTCAAACGTGCAGTCACCAAAGTTACAACTCCAATAAAGAGAATAATCAAGATAAATGGAGTGATAAGGTGTGCCGCAGTAACGCTATCAATTGCTGCTCCCGCAAACATCACTCCCGTAACAAAGAATGGAGCGACGGTTGTTCCGATAGAGTTAATTGCACCTACGATGCTTAGTCGTTGAACCGATTGAGTGTTTGGCAACTCATAAGATGCAATATAAGGATTGATAACCACCTGCAAAAGCGCCGCCGAAGTACCCATCAAGAAAGAGCCCAATAAAAACACCAAGTATCCATAAGGGATATAATCCGAGGCGATATTGAATCCCCAGCCGCTATACTCATCAGCCAAAAGCGAAGCAAGAAGATAAAAGACAAGCGCAAAAATCATAATTACAAGCGCTCGCATAAGAGTCTTTTTGTATCCGTAACTATTTATCCAGCGACCTCCCGTTGAGCTATTAACCAAATAACCAAGGAAGAAAAAGAAGGGTATTAATGTAACTAAGGTGTTACGAAGTGCAGTTACATCCGAAAGAAAAGCGATCTTCAGAGGTCCCTGAAACTGTCCATTGACAGTTGTCAGGAAACCTACGATAAAGTATATAAAGGTTAGGATCACAAATGGCCCCAAACCATATTTTTTCTCTTGGTTCATAACCCACGCATTATAGGATTGACTCTAAAGTTGCCATTGCGCCACGCTCAGAGATACTCACAACCATCGAGCTATATAACTCTACAAATGGCGCAGATCCCGCAAGGTCAACACCCCCGAATGGAGAAGAAGAGAGGAATGCCAAAGCGTCATCGCTGTGTATTGTAATCCAATCCTCATCGGTAATCCATGGATCGAACAACTCAAATGAGTCACCCGCATCATCGGTACGGAACTTAAGATAATGGCGATATGCAGCCACAAGATAAGCAATTCTTGTCATATCATCACCCGCAGCAACCATTTTTTTCGCAATCGGCACCACATAAACTGGGAATTTCGAAGCACCATCACCACAAAGGCGTGCAATTTGGTCACTTACAGCGCTATTTGCGAAGCGCTCAACTAAAGTTTGCTTATATAAATCCAAATCAGTGTTGCGAGGTGCAGGAACATAAGTGGTTGCATCTTTATCCATAAAAGCACGAACAAAAGCGATAATACGCTCATCACGCATAGCCTGGTCTACACGACGGAAGCCACTCAACATTGATGGATATGAAAGAAGCGTGTGCGAAGCATTTAGCAAGCTAAGTTTCATATTCTCATAAGGAGCAACATCATCGGTAAGCTCCACGCCAACACTCTCCCATGCAGGGCGACCAGCCGCAAAATTATCCTCGACAACCCACTGAATAAAATCCTCACAATATACAGGAGCAGCATCTGCCATCTCCAAAGTTTTATTAATACGCTCAACATCTGCTGGAGTTGTAGCAGGCGTGATTCTGTCGACCATGCTATTTGGGAATGTGATATTCTCACTTGCCCACTCAGCTAAAGCGCCATCTTGTGCTGCAAAGAAAGCATTAAATGCACGAGCACAAGTATTACCATTATGCTGCAAATTATCACACGAAAGAATTGTCACGGCACCAGCACCAGCTGCAATTCTTCGACGAAGACCCTCTGCAACGATTCCGAAAACGCTCTTAGGTGTTGCAGGATTCTCCAAATCATAAACTATAGCCTCGCTATCGAGAATAAACTCACCGCTAGCCTTGTCAATATTGTAACCACCCTCCGTAATTGTCAAACTGATGATGCGAATATTTGGATCTGCAACCTTATTGATGATTGCCTCCAACTCCTCACCACTCCAAAGCAACTCAACGAGCGAACCAATCCACTCAATATTGTTTACTCCATCACGACCACAAACTGTCAGCGAATAGAGATTATCTTGACTCTTCAAAGCCTTGTATAAGGTTTGATCCTGTGGCATTATCATTGCTCCACATATTCCCCAAGAAGATTGCTCTGGGTTACTCAAAAGTTGATTAGTGTAGCACTCAAGGTGCGCTCTATGAAAATTACCTACGCCAAAGTGAAGGATACCTGCTGTGATAGCTGCTCTCGAATAATCGAATGTTTCTTGTTTCGTTTTCATATTAGTTTAATTTTTTTGTTGTTTTTGTTATTGGTTATTGCAAATTTATACTTCTGATTAGCCTTTGGCAATAAATATTCATGATATTTTCATGAGAACGTTTGCGGGAACGTTCCCAAAATCTGCAAACGTTTGCAATTGTATTATTTTTTCAAGAAAAAATATTATATTTGCATTAAAGTAGTGTAAAACAATTATTGCTATATTTTTAAAAAGCACTCTTAAAAATACACCAATAATTATTTCACCCTACATAATCAATAACCTTACCTCAATGAAAAGAGTAACAATAAAAGATATTGCCAAGCACCTCATGATCTCAGTATCAACGGTTTCAAGGGCTCTCACCGATGATAAAAACATCCGCACAGAGACTCGTGATAAAGTTTTGGCCGCAGCGGAGAGATTAGGCTATCAACCTAACCCTGTTGCAACGAACCTAAAATTTGGACGCACAAACACCGTTGGCGTAATCGTCCCTGAGATGACCACACCCTACGCCTCACAAGTTATAGGCGGTGTTCAAGAGATACTAAACAAACACAATATAAAAGTCATCATCGCCGAATCACACGAATCATGGGAGCAAGAGCGAGAAAACATCAAAACCATGGAGCGCTTTATGGTCGATGGAATCTTAATCAGCCTCTGTGACTACGAACGCAATCGAGAAGTATACCTTAAGCTAATCGACAACGGCATGCCTGTTGTCTTTTTCGACCGCATACCCCATAAAATGAATGTTTCGCAAGTTATCGTCGATGACTACATCAAATCATTCTTTCTAATCGAACACCTTTTACGAAGCGGCCGCAAACGCATTGTCCACCTCGAAGGCCCCTCATACGTATATAACTCCGTAGAGCGAGCAAAAGGTTATCGAGACGCATTAGCAAAATTCAAAGCTGACTCATCCCCTGAACTGGTCATCAAAAGCGGCCTCACCTTTGATGATGGAGCAGCAGCAGCCGACCAACTTTTATCAAAAGGAATAGAGTTCGACGCACTTTTTGCATTCACCGACACATTGGCCATCGGTGCAATGAATCGACTTCGTGAAGCAGGCAAAAAAATTCCTGAGCAGATCGCCATAACGAGCTTTTCAGGAACTACGCTCTCAACGATTGTCCATCCTCAACTCACAACTGTTGAATCACCTTTGCGTCAAATTGGAATCCACTCAGCTGAACTAATCGTTGAAAAAATCAAAAACCCCAATGCACCAACCCGCTCGATTGTGCTTGATGCTGAAATCATATTACGTTCATCGACTGAAAAATAGGGTGAAAAACGAAGTTTTTCTGTCCAGGCTGTGCCTGGCGGCCGCCCGCTGTTAGGGCAGACCCCAACGTAAGAAAGCCGATCACCTTCCCTCACCAAAAAGCATTTTTTCAGAGAAAAAATGCGCAGAGGGCGAGCAATTCGAAGAATTGCATTAAATAAAAACATCAAAACTTTTCCACAACATCAATTAATAATAACTCTTAAATCATTACATTTGCAGCGAAAAAAAAGTATTAAATAGTGTAAAACAATTATTGCCATATTTTTAAATCGAGATCACCCCTCTCCAAACACAGACGATTATGATAAAAAAATACTCAAACCTAGTGATGTTTTCGCACACTATTTTCGCAATGCCATTTGCCTTGATGGGCTTTACATATGCAATCACCTCGACCGATGCTTCATTCGATTGGCTTCTACTGCTTAAAGTTGTCATCTGCATGATAACAGCACGCAACACAGCAATGGCATTCAATCGTTGGGCAGATAGAGACATTGACGCAAAAAATGAGCGCACCGCAAATCGAGATATTCCAGCGAAGAGAATCTCGCCACGCCAAGCGATAACCTTTGTCGTTTTAAATGCCGTTCTATTTGTTTTGACCGCTGCACTTATTAACCCACTTACAGCAATCTTATCTCCAGTAGCTCTTTTTGTTGTTATGTTCTATAGCTACTGCAAACGCTTCACAGCGGCGGCACATTTAGTTTTAGGATTAGGCTTATCTATAGCTCCCGTCGGTGCATATATTGCCGTCACGGGAGAATTCGCCTTAGCGCCTTGCATTTTGGCAATTGTTGTACTCACGTGGTGTTCAGGTTTCGATATTATCTACGCCCTACAAGATGCAGAATTTGATCGCCAAGAGGGTCTACACTCCATCCCCTCGAAATTCTCAGCGAAAGGAGCCCTTATAATAAGTGCCTTGCTTCACATCTGCTCAGCTATATCCCTTATCTATTTTACCTACCTCCTACCCTCATCTATATGGATTACCATCGGTGTTGCACTTTTTATCGCCATTCTCACCGCTGAGCATTTTCTAGTCACCCCAAGTCGCCAACGAAATATTGGCATTGCATTCGGAACCCTCAACGGCCTAGCTAGCCTAACCCTCGCTCTGCTTACAATCATCGGAATGATAACACAATAAATTTTAAGGAGCCCCCAAATAGAGCTCATTAAAATTTAAATTGATGACGTAGCTAAATTAACAATAGAGTTAATTTTAGAGAGATTATTTGTTCTATAATTATCAAGAAGTGCACCTCGATTCTCCTCATCAAGAGAGAATATATTTGGAACTCTTAACTTTTTAATATATTGACTTTGCCATCGAGGATACCCTCCATTCATCACGTTTGACAAATTCCTCAACTGAGAAGAGACAAAATCTGACATTAATATAGCGCTCAGCAGAGTTAAATTACAATTATCAGAACCTGTTATATAATACATATTATGATGTGGATAATACTCTCCATTATCAATTGTCACATAACGGTTATTTGAAATATCGGGCAATAATATCTTTGGCATAGAGAGCAGTAACGGATCTATTTTATCAATAGTTCTATACCAATAATTTGGATTCCGTTTTGCAATATGCCGACTTTGCAATCTACTTTTATGAGAAAGCAGATATAAATTAGCTTTAGGATACTTTTCAAGATCTATTATATTACCTCTATTATCGAATGGATTAAATAGATATTTTCCACTCCAATTTACAGATGTACAATTTATATCTTTAGACAATATAATAGGCAGCAATAACTCTTTCTCGATATAATCCACCAACTCCTCGCCTATAAAAACACTGTCGGCTCCCGTGGCTACACCTATCCCAACTTTGAAGCCCATCTCTTCAATAGTTAATAAATTAGAGTTCTGTTTGATTGGATTAAAAGCATCACTCCACTCATCATTTTTAACAATGACTCGCTTTTCAGACTTTACATCAACCTCCTGCAAATGGTTTATATCGTCAATTTTAGCATACTTAAAATGCTTTTGCGACTCTCTGTTTTCAATAAGTGTTATTGCAGGATAAGCAACAACTCTCTTTTGAAATGGATTCACAGACTCCAGATTTATTATCTGCTTTAGATTATACGACGCTGAAATCTCACCTCTTAACAACTTCCCATATTGATTTTTCAACCATCTATTCGAGCAGATAAAACAATGTGTTCCATTTGGAGCAAGTGACTTCAACGATTTTTCAAAAAACGGTATATATATATCAGCCCTATATCTAAATGTCGAATATAGCTTTTTATACAAAACTTTCTTTTCAGCATCAATCTGCTCATGACGAATATATGGAGGATTTCCAATAATTAAATCAGCCACACAATCACCCGCCAACAAAAAATCTTCACATCTAAAATTATCTCTTTTAAGTGAAATATTATAGGGTAATGATTCAACTCGTCTAATTGTAGCCTCTATCTTTTCAATATCCGTATCATAACAGATAAGCAAACTATCTATTGCAATATTTACATCAAAATTATATAACTTTGATGATTTAATCAATCGTTCAACAATCTCAACGACGAATTCACCATCACCGCATGAGGGTTCAATCACTCTTACTTTCGACAGGTCTATATCAGGTTTATAACCCGACAAATCCAACATATATTTAACAACATCTATTGATGTAAATATATCACAATTAGTTTTACCTATGTTTGTTGTCACCTTACTACTCATTCTCTTTAAATTCTGATATGGCACTCTGTATATACCCAGCAAAAGATGATAAAAAAGTATTTATCGAGATCTCATTTCCGCAATCATGATAGTTGTCTCGATCCGAAGTGCCAATCAACACCGTTGATGTATATAGCCTCTCACGTATTAATTTCTTGCACAATAGCGCATACCTCTCCATATATGAGGTACCTTTAAAGTCACTCATAACATCAAAATGAGGCTCTGCAACTCTTACTTTAGCTGTAGATTTTGCGCAATCTTCAACAACGAGTAAATATCCAACCCATGGAGCAACTTGATCTGGATAAATATTTTCCCTAAAGGCAGTCCACAAATCAACGGCCGACCCTAAAACTTCTTCTGTTCGATTATTAAAGTTATTTCCAAAAGAACCAACTTGAGACTTAAGTTCGATCACCGCAATCAACCTATTCTTTGGTGTTATAATTAATATATCCCAATCTTTAGTTGGCCTAAAATAACCTGGCAAATGGTTATTCTTAGTATAAATACAGTTATTTGGAACGCCCAAATCTTGCGCTACAGTAACTATCAAATCTATAAAACCATCCATCTGCTTTCCTGCTGTCACAGCACCACGATTACCAGCATCGCTACTATTTCTTGCAACTTGCTCTCCAAGCTGCCTCCCTCTTATATCCCAAAAAGACGAGACGGCCGTTGCAACATTATTCACATATTTCTTTGGATCAAACATCATATTTATCTATCCTGCTATAACTTTTTACAAAGGTACGGTTTTATTGATTATAAAACAACCTTTAAATTAGCTCTCAGTTAACAATATCCTAATAAATAAGGATTGCAAGGCAGCTAATAAGTATCTACCTTTGCACCGATGAAAAAAATTGCTTTACTAACTGCCTTAATATTAACAACGAGCTCTCTTTTTGCCAAAGAGGAGCCACAGATCGACACACTTATAAAGGTCGATCGTGTGAGTGTGAGCACCATCAAACAAGGATTAAATCTTTATAGCCAACCTGTTACCGCAACGATATTGTCCGCTAGCGATATTGAAAACAGAGGTATCTCCGCAATTAAAGATGTTAGCCAAATTGTCCCAAATCTACATATTCCTGATTATGGTTCTCGTATAACATCCTCAATATATGTGCGTGGATTGGGTGCGAGAATTGACCAACCTGTTATTGGACTTAATATTGATAATGTCCCTATACTCAATAAAAATGGTTTCGACACCGAAGTGATGGATATTGAGAGAATCGAAGTGTTGCGTGGCCCTCAATCGACTCTCTATGGACGAAATACAATGGGTGGCGTGATGAATATTTATACCCTATCACCTTTTAACTATCAAGGCCTTAGAATCGGTGCAGAGTACAGTTCAGGCAACACATATAAACTAAATGCTTCACTATACAGCAAGCACTCAGAAAAATTAGCTACAGCAGCCTCAATATATTACAACTCTACTGATGGCTTCTTCGAAAACAGCTACACAGGAGAGTTTTGCGACTGGGAAGAGAGCTATGGAGCTCGATTGAAGATTGCATATATGGATAGCAAAAGATTAAGAATCGAAAACACATCTTCAGCCTCGATAATCAACCAAGGAGGTTACGCATATAAATTAATCGACAGCGAACAAGTAAATTACAATGTGCCGTCGAGCTACGAGCGCATAAGTGTAAGCAACGGAACCACAGTCAAATACCAAGGTAACAACTACTCTCTTGCATCAATTACAAGCTATCAATACATGGATGATGACATGTATTTAGATAATGACTTCACCGAAGATGACTATTTCACCCTGCGTCAAGCAATCAAGGAGCACTCAATAACAGAAGATATTGTTTACCGCACAGAGAAAGACTCTCCATACAACTTCCTATTCGGCGTTTTTGGATTTTACAAGCATCAAAAAATGGATGCTCCAGTGACATTCCGTGAGTATGGAATCGAGAGTTTAATCTTGGAGAATATTAACGCAAACCTCGGATCATATTATTATCTTTGGGACACCCCCGAATTTACCCTTAGCAGCAACTTCACAAACCAAACCTTTGGTACAGCGCTCTATCACGAGTCAACATATCAAGGGGACAGGTGGAGTGTAACGGCAGGAGTTCGTATTGATTATGAAAATGCAACACTTAACTATCGCAACTTCACCAATACAAGCTGCACAGCTTATGACGGCAATGACAACCTCTTTTTAAATAAAGTTATAGATATTGACCAGAGCGACAAAAGCAAAATTGACTTTTTGGAGTTCCTGCCTAAAGTAAATGCAATATATACATTAGGCCAATACAATCAATCATCAATATATGCCTCAATCACTAAAGGATATAAGGCTGGAGGTTTCAATACTCAAATGTTTTCTGACATTCTTCAACAAAGAGTCATGGAGGAGTTTGGTGTCTCATTCGGAACATCATACGACACCGACGAGATCATCAGCTACAAACCCGAGCACAGTTGGAATTATGAAATTGGTAGCCACTTATCAACTCCAAATAGAGCATTCACAGCCGATATAGCTCTATTCTATATTGATTGCACCGATCAGCAGCTTACGGTATTCCCCGAGGGACAAACCACAGGACGCATGATGACCAACGCAGGACGTTCACGAAGCTATGGCGCTGAGTTCTCCACAAACACAAAAATCTCTGAGCGATTGAGATTTAATGCCTCATATGGTTACACAAACGCCAAATTTATAGAGTATATAAACGGTACAGAGGATTACGCAGGCAACTATGTTCCTTACGCTCCTCAACACACACTTTTTGCCGAGATAAGCTACACTCAACCACTTAACATAAACTGGGCCGAGAGAATCTGCTTCGAGGTAAATACAAATGGAGCAGGAAAAATATATTGGAACGAGGAGAATAGCTATAGTCAACCTTTTTATTCGCTCCTTGCGGCAACTATAAGATTAGAGCATAAAAATTACACGCTCTCATTTTGGGCAAAAAATATACTTCAAGAGGAGTATAACACATTCTATTTCATGTCTATCGGCAATGAATTTGTGCAGTGTGGTCGCCCTAGAACAATTGGAACAACATTAACTATTAATTTATAAAACACAAAAAAACGATGAAAAAATTATTTTCAATGCTGCTTCTAGTAGCTACAACACTATTTGTATCATGTGACGCAGTAGAAGAGATCTTTGACAAGTATCTTAACGATGGTGATGAGATCACATACGTAGGTGCAATGGAGGTTTCAGCATCAGGTGTAACAATGTATTCAAGCGACACAACAGAGTTCACATTGGAGAAGAATGACAACACAGTATCTATCCTTATGTCTCAAATGAAATTTGCTGAGGCTATGCCAGTAACTCTTGATATTCTAGTTAGTGACATTGCAGCAACTGACGACACATTCTCTGCTGACTCTGTAATTCCTACAGTTAGTAGCATTCCAATGGACTCTTACGAGATAACAAATATCAGCGGAACATACGATACTGAGAGTCTAACAATGACATTTGAGTGCTACGGTTGCACAGTAACTTATACAGGTACAGCACAATAATAAACTGACCCAATTAAGTAAAATTCATCAAATTCGATCAACGATGAGATGAAACCTCAGGCGGTTATGATTCTATTATAATCTACACAGATTATAATAGAATCATAACCGCCCTATGTTAGGCAGACCTAGGCCTTATCAAAAATATCTTGCAGTCGACGGGTCATAATATATTGAAATCCGCCACGCATAACAATAAAGAGTATAAACGCTAGCCACAAAGCATTATTCCCAAGGAATGGATGCAATGCAAAATAGATCACGAAAAAACCTGTAGCGGCCAAAATCATCGAATTTCTCATAACATGAGTAAGTGTTGCACCGACCATAATTCCATCAAAAAGGAATGGCAATGCGCATGCCAATGGAACCAAAATTATCCAACCTATATAATGCCCCGCAAGTTCAAGAACAGCTGCACCACTCTCACCCTCACTCATAAATAGCCCCAAAATCGAACGCCATCCAGCAACATAAATCACAACAAAGATTAGAGCTATCATCAGAGACCAACGAATACACAAATAGATACACCTAACGAGCGACTCCCTATCCCGAGCTCCGACGAATCGTCCCGTCATCGCCTCAGCTGCATAGGCAAAACCATCTGTCATATATGAAAACATGGTAAAGAGTTCAAGCAACAAAGTATTCACAGCCAATAAATTCTTATCCCCCATACGAGCCGACGAAGCGGTAAAAAAAGAATATACACAAACATTGCAAAATGAACGGATAATAATATCCCGATTCACACAAAAAAACTCTTTCAGCGGCTCCCAAGCAAAAACGCCTGTCAACCCTCGAAGAATAAGCATCTTCCCATAACGTGTCACAAGCAATATCACCGATAGAACAACTCCCGACCACTGCGCAATAACCGAAGCATAAGCAATTCCAAGAATACCCATATCACACCCCATAGCCATATAATAGCTTAAAACAATATGCAGCAGATTAACAAATATCGCCACAACCATCGGAATTATTGCATTCTGCATACCTGTGAACCACCCATGAAAACCAAATAGAATCACACAAGCAGGCACCGCCCATATTCGAGCTGTAACATACTCCATAGCAACATCATTACCATTCATCAACCTCACCGCTCCCGAGGCTATCGGCACCCTAAAGAGAGTCACAAACACCCCCAACAACAGAGCAATTGACAACGCACGCAACAACATTCGAGTTGTCTCATGAAAATCACCTCGTCCAAAGGCTTGCGCTGTAAGTCCACTTGTTCCCATTCTCACAAAGCTACAATTCCAATATATAAAATTGAAAATCGAAGCACCAATGGCCAACTCTCCGATCATCAGTGCAGAATCGCTACCAATATGTCCAGCAATTGCAGTGCTTATAATTCCCATCAGGGGAACAGTTATATTCGAGATTATATTTGGAAAGGCGATGCGGATAATTTCTCTATTCATATCTTATGCTGGGAGTTCAATCACCCCCAATTATTTATTATTTTGAGCACAAATATAGTATAAACTATCCAATTTACACAAACTCACGTCATTTCTTCTCAATAACTTATGATAGCTCAAAAATTTGAATTACCTTTGTGGCGTTAACATAATACTATATAAGAATCTATGAGAGATTTTAAAAATGACTCAGCTCAGGCTCTATCACGTTTTAGTCGTGACAAACGTGAAGAAACAACAACTAATAACCAGAGAGCTGAGCGTCGTCCACGTTTGCAGCGTGATGCTGCTGATTCGGAACCTAGAGCACCACGACGTGCATCGTACAATCCTAATTTTACGGATGATAACCGCCCAAAAAGCAGTCAAGGTGGAGAGCGTAAAAACTTCGGAGAGAGAAGAGGAAATGGCCAACGCAGAGAGTATGGTGATAGAAAACCATTTGGAGAGCGTAAAGAATATGGCGAACGCAAGGAGTATTCACAAGAAGGAAGAGAGTTCTCAGAGCGCAAACCATACAGTGAGCGTCGAGAGAGCAGCGACAGAAAACCATTCGGTGAGCGTAAACAATACGGTGAGCGCAAAGAATTCGGTGACAGAAAACCATTCGGAGAACGTAAACAATACGGAGAGCGCAAAGAATTCGGTGACAAAAAACCATTCGGAGAACGCAAGCAATACGGTGAGCGCAAAGAATTCGGTGACAGAAAACCATTCGGAGAGCGTAAACAATACGGAGAGCGCAAAGAATTCGGTGACAGAAAACCATTCGGAGAACGCAAACAATACGGTGAGCGCAAAGAATTCGGTGACAGAAAGCCATTCGGAGAACGCAAACAATACGGTGAGCGCAAAGAATTCGGTGACAGAAAGCCATTCGGAGAGCGTAAACCATACGGAAATAGAAGAGAGTTCACACCACGTGAAGATGGAGAGCGTCAAGATAGTCCAGTCAACAAGAACTATCCAAAATATAACCCAAATGAGCAAACAGGTGAAATCCGCCTAAATCGTTATATTGCACAATCGGGATTATGTTCACGTCGTGAGGCAGACGAATATATTACAGCAGGTCTAGTTTCAATCAATGGAGTAATCATTAAGGAGCTAGGCACTAAAGTTATGCCTGGTGACGAGATTAAATTCAATGACGAGCAGGTAAAAGGCGAAAAAAAAGTCTACTTGGTACTAAATAAGCCAAAAGGATTTGTAACCTCGTCGGATGATCCACACGCTGACAAAACAGTTATGGATTTGGTTCGTAACGCATGTACCGAGCGTATTTACCCTGTCGGTCGACTGGATAAAAACAGTTTAGGAGTATTGCTATTCACCAATGATGGCGACCTAACGAAGCAACTTACACACCCATCACACCGCAAGAAGAAAATCTACCAAGTATCGCTCGACAAAGCTCTTACACGTGCTGATTTCGACTCACTAGCTTCAGGAATTACACTCGAAGATGGAGAGGTCTATGCCGATGAAATTTCATACGTTAGCGAGAATAAAGAAGATGTCGGTCTTGAGATCCACTCAGGACGTAACCGTATCGTTCGACGCATGTTCGAGCACCTCGGCTACAGCGTTCAAAAGCTAGATCGTGTCTATTTCGCAGGACTCACCAAGAAAAACCTTAAACGAGGTCAATGGCGCTTCCTAACAAACGAAGAGGTTGAAAGATTGAAATCTGGCCGTTACGAATAGTCGACAATTCAAAATAATTGTTAACTTTGCAACAAAATATTAAATTTTAAAATAGAGTTAATTATGTTTAATTTACTTAATGCTACGGCCAACGCAGGCCTAAGAGTCCAGACTGACACACCTACAACCACCACCGAGATTGAAATGGCTGGTGACATTGTAGCTCCTGAGGTTCCAATCACAGATAAAATTGGTCCATTCATTCTTCCAATTTTAATGGTTGCGTTCGTATGGTTTATCATGATTCGCCCTGAGAACAAGCGTCGCAAGGAGATGACTAAATTCCGTGAGGGACTTAAGAAAGGTGATAAAGTAGTTACAGCTGGTGGTATCCACGCAGTAGTCAAAGAGATTAAAGAGACTACTCTACTTATCGAAGTAGATAGCAATGTAACCCTTCGTATCGACAAAAGCATGGTTGTAGCTGACACAGCTGCACAAGCAAAATAATCGCTACTCAACGCATACAAATAAAATATCCCTAAGATCACAAACACGATCTTAGGGATATTTTTTATCTTTTATCTTTCACCTTGCTGTTATCTCTCACCTCGTCCAGCTCGATTTTGCAACTCAGAGTTTATACGCTCAGTAAATTGACGCTCGATATTATACATTCTTAATATTTGATGTGGTGACAACACTCTTTTAAACATCTGATAATATTTTCGCTTAATCACTGGCACCTGCTCGGCAACCTCAAATGATTCCAATATTTGAGCCTCGATCTGCTCATCTGTCGGTTTCTCGCCCTCATCATCCTCTCTTCGTTGACGTTTAGGGCGCAACTTCTCCATCTCGGCCGAATATTGAGTATAAATCTCAGTAAACGCCTCCTGCTTTGACTCCTCTATTTCAAGCTGCTTGATAATAAGCTGCATTTGAAATTGCTCAATATCAGCTTTTGTCCTTCCATCTTGATGTGGTCGCATCTGCTGCTTAGGTTGCGCAAAGCTCTGCGAGACAGCTGAAAAAATGATAATACTCGCTATAATTAATCGTTTCATATTCTATTCTGTAGGTAAATTTGCAAAAAAATCATCTTGGTATGAACTCTCCACAGCCAAGTACGCCAACTCCTCGTCACTCAAACTGCCCAAAAAAGAGTCGATACTCTCGTCTAAGTTTTCACTTATAATATACTCTCCACGTAGGAAATCATCATTGCGGTCACTCTTAATTGACACAGTCAATACAACTGCAAGAGCTGCTGCGATACCAACAACTGGAGTTAAGACTCTTCGTAGCGAAAATCTCATTTTTGGTGTTTGCTCTTCAGTGACTTTGGCGAGTAGGTCATCGGTAAATTTCTCAAAGAAATCATCACCTGGAGCCTGGTATGGCATTTTTCTGCCAATCTTGTTAATGTCAAAATCTCTCATGGTTTACTCCTCCATATTTTTTAATATATACTCTTTTATCTTCACACTTGCGTAGTGATAATTTGTTTTCAGCGTCGCAACACTGCTATCGGTCACCTCCGAGATCTGCTCATAACTCATTTGGTCGTAATACCGCAAGTTAAAAACTACCCTCTGCTTCTCGGGAAGCGACAATATCGCTCTCTGCAACGATGCCTCGGCCGACTGGAAATCTACATTTTTCTCTGCACAGAAGAGGCCTACTAACCTACATTTCTGGTCATAAGAGTCTATTTCCAGCTGTTTTTTTGTGCAGTGCCTTAGCGCCTCGTTTGTTGCTATTTTGTATATCCACGTTTTCAATGACGACTCGCCCTTAAAATTGCCGATATATTTATATACATTTATAAAGCACTCCTGCATCACATCCTCAGCATCCTCGTGACAAACAACCAATCTACGAATGTGCCAATATATAGGTTCTCGAAACTTCACCATCAGCGCTCGAAATCCGTCATTGTGCGTATCAGCATGCGAGAGCAACTCTATAATTTCAGTCTCATTTATCATTTGTATTAATGGTCTTCTTTGCTTTCATTATTATAGAACAAATATATGAACAAAAGTTAAATTAAAAGTAAAAAAATATTTTTTTCTCTATTTTTTTAACCTTTTTCAACTTTGCAGTTCTATACTTGTGAGCACAGCAATTAACGCTTGTGCTAGAGAACAAAGTTAATAACTATAAATAAACAAAACAAGCAAAGATCATGAAAAATCTAAAAATTAAAGCAACATCAGTCGCACTATTACTAACATTTTTTGGAGTTAATGCTTCAGCTCAACCACAAAGACAACAACAAGGCAGAGCCCCTCACAACACAGAGAAACTAACGGCCGAAAAGATTGCCGAGATTGCAACAGATCAACTAGACCAAGTTTTGGAGCTCAGTGACGACCAAGAGAGCACAATTTTCGCAATCAACCTTAAATATGCACAAGAGCAAATCGCAAGCCGAGCAGATAAAGGCGAGCGTCCAGAACGCCAAGCAGCTCAAGCAAAAAAACAAGGTCGTGGCGAGCGTCCAAATCGTGATGAGCAAGCCGAGCAAACTGAACGTGCAGAGCGTCCAAACCGTGAGGAGATGCAAGAGAACAGAGAGGCTGCTGAGGCAAACCGCAAAGCTCAAATGGTAGAGATCATAAAGGTACTCACCGACGAGCAAAAGATTGATTATGTATGTTACCTAACTCGCAAGGCAAACGGCAAACAACAAAATAGAGCACCAAGAGCACAACGTGGACAACAAGGCCAACGTAGACAAGGTGAACAACAAGGTCAACGTGGCCAAGAAGGACAAAGAGGTCAAGGAGGCGAGCGTCCAGGCGGTCGTGCACCACAACCAGGTGGTGAGCAGGTTGAAATCAATGAATAATTGGTTCAACAACGAAAAATTAACGTTTAATAGAAATAAATAACACTTTCATAGAAACCTTAGATATTATGAATAGAACAATAGTATTTTTGTTGTCGTTATTATTTATATTTTTGCTAAACTGCGAACAAAGCTATGCGGCACAAACAAGTGGAGGCCAACCACCAAGAGGCAGTGTAAGAACACAGAGAAGGCAGGCGGGTAGGTATATTAAGACATTGCCATCGAGCAGAATAAGTTTCACCTATAGGAATAATCCTTATTACTTTAGCCGTGGCCTAATATATGTTTTGGTTGAAGGCCATTACCAAGTTGTTGATCCGATCGAGGGAATGATTATTCCACATCTTCCAGAAGATGAATTGAGAGTGATTACAATAGGTAAAAAGGTCTATTATGAGTACTGCGAGATTATATACAAAGCTATCGAGATAAAAGGTAGTGTACACTATGAAATCGTAGGACAGGTTAGGTAAAGGTCGCCAAGCTATTGTTTAAGGATTTGAGGTTGTTCCATATATGAACAACCTCATTTTTTATCTTAATCACTCCTCAAATAAACAGAGGTCAGAATAATCAATGATTATCTGACCTCATATTTAAGGGGAGTTCTAATTTCTCCCTAAAATACTTTTCGATTACTAACCACCCCTTTTTGATTTTACAAAAATAGGTGGTAGAGCTACTACAACCCACTTTTGCAAAATCAAAAATGGATAATTATTAACCAAAAATTAAAATTAGGGAGAAAATAGAACTCCCCTTAATTTAGAGACTCTATTACTCTATTACAGTAACGCTATTATTTGTACCTTCGTCAGTATATGAGCCCTTAGTTGTAACAATATTACTTGTTGAATTATCACCAAACGCAATTGGATAATATGTTTGATTGTTCAAGGTAATACCTGTTGCAGCAAGGTAACTTGTTACACCTGCCTCCGCATCATAACGCATACCTCTACGTTGACCTCCAAATAAAATTTCAACGCTATCGTGATAATCTTGTTTAGATGTTGCAGCCTCGGTAAATGTGTAATTGTGGTTACTTCCTGCTATATATGCCAATATATCATGGTAGCCATATACATCATCACAAGGCAAGATTTCAAGATCAACAACAGAATTTTTATTTGTAGCATAAGGAATCACTAGCAACAATCCATAATTAGAATCTCCACGGACATTTACTGCCTCTCCATCTCCAATACCAAAACCTGTTTCACAATAATTAGCTGTACAATTCTCAACATATTTTGTACTTGATGCAAAATGAACGACAAAACCACCTCGTACATTATTTGCAGTACAATCAATAACTTGAATACCTGATGTATTTCTGCTACCGTCGGTACCCCAAACATGACCTGTATTATATGCTCGGAAACCCTCCTCACAACAACTAAACATATATCCAGCAGGAACAGTATAGCCCCAATCTGTCATAAAGTCGATATTATCAGCTGCTGTGCCTGTACCTGCTTCAGCTAAAAGATCGTCTGTTGATCTTGACTCAGAGTATACATTACAATTTTGAATCAATACATCTTGTGAACCTTGACAGTGAATAGCATGTCCGAAAGCATATTGATATAGATCTGTATTAATCAATTGGCAATCCTCACCTCTCATATTTATACCGCAGTTCTTGTAGAACTTAATTGTGTAAGTTGAACCCTTACCAAATAGGTCACCATAACCATATGGATATGAACCTCTAACTATCATATTAAAACCATCAATAATATTGTTAGAGCCATCAACCGTCAACACCGTATTACCTTTAGTTGGTCGAGTATCACCGATAAACTCTAATTCAAGGTTTTTTAGGGTATTGTTTGAACCACACACTTGTATTGTGTAACCATCAACACTTCCAAATGCAGTCATAACATCAGTTTGAATCTCAAAACGTACATCTGTGAAATCATAAGTAGAGTTACTTCCCTCGAATGGCATTGCTGTCACAATACTAACATATTCGTCTGTATATACTCCATACTCTTGTGCCATTTCATAAGTAAACTCATAAGTTCCTGGAGTCATCTTAGCGTTAATATTATCCATTTTAGCATATCTCATCAACTCGTCAATTGAATTAATAGTAACTAAATCTGCTTCCTCGTCAGCATCTGCGCTATCATCCCAATCCTCAACAATATCAAAAACTATATAGCTGTCAGACGATCCATAATGACCACTGATAGTTGTAATATAGTTAGCTTGAATAGGAATATTTGTAGCTGAGAATGTTCCGAAGTCGAAATCTACAACATTAGAGTATGTAACTGGAGCAAACGCATAGATAGGATCTTCTGCATTAAGAGCACCTGTAACATCTTGATCGAACTCATAAAGATAGTTAAATGTTGATATTTCACCAACACTACTGCCAATTGCAATGTTAAAAGCAGTGTAGCTATCATAAGTAACAGATAGCGACTTAGAGGTGAATACCTCACTTTCAACAAGGATAATCTTTGCTACAGCACGCTTCAATGTTGTTGAATAGAGTGAACTACTACCATTTTCGATAGCAAGTGTACCTTGCCAAGCCTCGGTTAATTGCTCTCCATCTTTGATTGAAACATTTGTTAAATCTTCAACATTATACGATTCGCCATTGTCTGCCCATAGCAAGAAATGATACTCTTTCGAAGGGCTGATAATCATATCTACAACACTTGTGTATACCTCCACACTGCTTGCATATCCATTTTCAAAAACACTTGCTGGGGTAGTAAATGTTTCATCATAATATGCCTCAACAACGTAACGAGTATCACCATCTGCACGAGTTGCAGAACTTTCTGTAGTTGCCAATTGTAATTGAACTCTCATTTCGTCCATAGAGCTATTTAAATCCTCTTTGGCGCACGACACCATAGAAACAACTATAGCCGTAAGAATTAATATATATTTTTTCATTGTTGTTTTATTATTAATTTAAAATTCATTAATTATGACCAAGTACCATTAAGCACACCACTTGCATATTCGGTATCGACACCATTAGCATCTGTACAAATAAATGTACATGTAGTAATAGATTTAAATACCCAAGATCCCGAATTAGTTTGACCCTCATTCAAATACACTGTCTCTAGCGCATAATCTCTAGCGATATTTAGAGTTGATAACTTAGTACAATTTCTGAAGTCCAAAGTTGTAATGTATGGTAGATCGAAAGCATATAAATAACTCAACGATGTCATCTCGGTAACATCCAACTCAGGAATACTTGTACCTTGAATCTGCATAGTTTGAATAACGCTCTTATCTTCTGGGAATATTACATTTACAAGAGATGTATTATTATTACAAATGATAATAGAGAGTTGTGAAAGTTTGCTTAGGTCTAATGTATCAAAAGAATTATATGCACTATACAATTTTGTTAAGTTAGTAAAATATTGAAGCTCTGAAACGTCACTAATACCTAAACTTGTAATAGTTAATGTTGTCAATGTCAAAGCATCTTCATAAGTAACAACCTCTCCAGATATTTTACCTAAAGCCGACAAAACAGCCTCTTCAAAGATTGGATCATTAAATTGGATAACCTCAGGTGCATTTGGATCAATACTCCAATCTTCATCTACCTCAACTGAAAGAGCTGACAAAATTAGAGCTGAATAGTGACCTTTGATATTGGTTGTATAGTTAGCTTGAACAGGGATATTTGTAAGAGTAAACACCTCATTGGTGTCATCGAAAGTAAACTCAAGCACATCTGCTGATGCAACTGATGCAAGAGTATAAAGAGGCTCCTCATTCAAAACACCTACAACACTGCCGTTATATGTATATACAATATCAAATGCTGATTTATCACCAGATGTAGCACCCTCAGCAACATTAAATGAAGTATAAGCATCATACGAAACTGATAAAGTGCTCGCATTATAACCCTCGATCTCAACAAAGTTAACTTTCGCAACAGCTCTTTTTAGTGGAGCTGTGTATGTTGTAGCCTCACCGCCATTAATGGCAAGAGTTCCTTGCCATGCATCGGTTACATCTTGACCATCAACAAGCGAAATATTTGCTAGAGTACCAATGTCATATGACTCTCCATTATCAGCCCACAAAAGGAAATAGTAGTCGGTTGATGAATCTACTGACATGGCAACAGTACCAGAGGTAGTTTGTAGAGGGGACTTCTAAAAATTAACACTTTGATATTTAGATAATTATCACTACCTTTGTGTATTGTTAAAATTTATAATAGAGATGGTTTTTAAGAGCACAGGCAAGCGAGGATTGTTCGATGA
>JAWXTJ010000038.1:0-23744 GCA_044433665.1 Rikenellaceae bacterium | reverse complement strand
TCGAGAAAGCCATACTCTTGGTTGATAAATTTCAAAACATATTGAGCTTTGACTGCCTCAGCTTTCTCCATAATAGTTTTGTTGAACTCCACTTCTCGTTCGTTTTTAGGATTCTGATGTATTTGCATAGACAGCATTTTCTTATGCACACGCTTATTTGATATCTCATCTCTCACTGGAGGATGGAAGTGAAGGTATAGTGCTAGCATATCTTTTGCTCTTTTTGCTTTTTGTATTGTTACTCTAGTTGTTCCCATTTGTATATAGTTTTTGTGGATTTAAAATTTTGATAAGTGATAATTTTTGTACTCGAATGTATTTGCCCTCCTTTTGCTTAGGAATATCGTGTTGCTTGATAAGATTGTGGATCTTCTCAGTCGACACCCCAAAGTAAATTGAAGCATCTTCAACTTTCAGATATACCGTTGGTGGGTTACGCTCTTCAATCGCCTTATCGAAGTGAGTAGTGGAGTATTGACTTCTGCCACCGTACTTGCGTTTAGGAATCTGATTAGTGTAGACAAACCCAGCAACATATTTCGGGGTCAATCCATATCGCTCGTGTAGATCCTCAGTAGTGGACCACTCAGTAATAGATTGGTCTCCTAATCGAATCTCCATAAGTTTATCGATATGGCTTTGAGAATAGAGATTTCGTCCTCCATCATTTTTGCGTGGAAGTTTATTCTCGCTCACCAGTGAATAGACTGTGGATTTTGTAACGTTGTACTTATCCATAATGTCTGCCACCGTGTACCACTCAGTAATGTGAGCGTAGATGTCAGCCTTCTGATAATATTGATCAAGATGTGACAAACTGTACTGCTTGACACCTTGATATAAGACAGAAGGTATTTTGTGCGAACGAGCAATGGAGTGTACGCTGTCTTTTGATACACCATATCTCAGTGCAGCTTCTTTAGCAGCGATAAATTCTGTGATAGGAGTAGACTCATCTATCTCTATCAACTCCTCCGTTACTGCTGGAGTCTTCTTTGGTTTAGGTTTCACCGCTCGTGGTGTTACCTCGTAATTAGGGGCAGCATTAAACAGCTCGTCAATGTCGCTGCGCCTAATGAAAATCTTTCTGTTCATCTTTACACATTTTAGTTTTCCAGAGACACAATAGTTGTATGCTGTTGTTTTTCCAGTACCAATCAATTTGGCAACTTCAGCAACACTTAAAAATTCTCTCTGTTTAAGACTAGAGCTATTATTTTCAGATGGGTTATTTATTTCAGAAAAATCTTCATTTTTATATAAAAGTGGTTTGTTTCTATCTTTTATCTCTTGATGTGCTGATGCAATGCGCTTCTCTTTCAGCTTTTGTTTATAGGCTTGCTGAGAGCATTTATGCGAGCAATACTGAGTAGATATTTTCTTGGCAATAAAGTGAGCACCGCAATGAGTGCACACCTTGGGGTATTCGCTGTTACTGCTCATAATTTTTTAGAATTTTGTTGTTTGAATAATTGGAGAGAAATTTTATTTCGCCTCCTTAGTTGTCATAATTTCGCCCACGACTAGATAATAGCATACAATAGATAATAATAGTGCGCACGGATTCTACTCCTTATTCAGGAGCTCAAGAATTATCGTAAAATTTTCAGTTTTTTTAGATGGGTGGGGTGACTTAGAAAGTAGAGTGATGTTCTGGAGATATTCTTGAGGATCTCGTTAGTGGGTTATTGCACCCGTGATGTCGCAGAGGTGGTGATGGTTTTAGGCTACATCATGAGATGTTATTTCACCCATAATCGCTGTTCCGCCTCGTTCCGCTCCGTTCCGCCTCATTCCGCTCCATTCACGTAGGTGAGATTTTAGCGTACATCTTGGAGCCTAAAAAGACCATTTTGTTAGGCAGGGAAAAACGGGGGAAATAAATAGACATTAACACCGCTTAAAACCACATAATAGCGCATATATGCGACAAAAAAAATAGCACCTGTTAAAAGTGCTATTCTATTGATAATCAATATCTTATGTGTCATATTTTGACTAAAATCATTTGCCAATGCAGAATTTTGAGAATATTGTGGTTAGGATGTCGGTTGTGGTTATGGAGCCTGTTATGGAGCCGATGTTGTGGAGGACTTCTCTTATGTCTTGACAGATTAGATCGGTGGGGAGGGATGTTTGGATGCCTTGTTGTGCTGTTTTTATTAGCTCTAGTGAGCTGTTTAGTAAATCGTGATGTCGGAGGTTGCTTACTATGGGTGATCCTTCGTATAAGGCTTGTGTGTCTATTTGTGATCTTAACTCTTTTCGTAGATTGTCTATGCCTATTTGCTCTTTTGCTGAGATTCTTATTTTTTTGTCTGATAAATCATTTTTTAATAGATTTGATCGTATGTCTATTTTGTTGATTACCTCAATTATTTTTTGATCTTTTCTTAGATTATTTAAATGTGTTGATATAGACTGATTATCTATTTTTTCGTTTTTTAATTCTGTTTTTACACTTATTTTTACACCGATTTCCGCTTCTATCTTTGTTCCTGATTCAGATTCCTTTGTCGATCCTATTTCTGCATCAGTGAGGTGGATTATTATTTGGGCTTTTTCAATTGCTGAAAGGGTACGTTCTATGCCCATAAGTTCTAGTTTGTCATCGGTTTCGTGGATGCCTGCTGTGTCGATAAAGCGGAAGGTGATGCCGTCTAGGACTAGTTCTTCCTCTATTAGGTCTCGGGTTGTTCCTGCGATTTCTGAGACCATTGCTCGTTTTTCTCCTAAAAGACAGTTTAGGAGGGTGCTTTTGCCGACATTGGGTTCGCCTATGATTGCTACGGGAACTCCTTTTTTTATTGCATTGCCTACTGCGAATGATTCAGCTAATTTTTCGATTTCCTTGCTTAGAGACTCCATGAGTGATGATAGGTGGCTGCGGTCTGCAAATTCTACCTCCTCTTCTGAGAAGTCTAGTTCTAATTCTAAGAGTGCGGCAAGTTCAACTAGCAGCTCTCTGAGTTCAGATAGTCGAGATGAGTAGCCTCCTCGCATTTGAGTTGAGGCCATTGTATGTTGCGCTTTCGATGTTGAGGCGATCATGTCGGCCACCGCCTCTGCTTGTGAGAGATCCATGCGGCCTGCCAAGTATGCTCTTGTTGTGAATTCTCCTGCCTCAGCTGTGTGAGCCCCATGTTTTAGTAGGAGCGCAATGATCTCTTGGACGATATATTGCGATCCGTGGCATGATATTTCCACCGATTCTTCGCCTGTGTATGAGTGTGGAGCTCGAAAGATTGAGACTAGTGTGTCGTCAACTACTCTATCTCCATCTATAATTTCACCATAATGTAGTGTGTGTGTGGCTGCTGCTGCGAGTGTGCCTTTGCGTGCACGGAATACTTTGTCGCATAGCGCTATTGAGCCCTCGCCACTTAGTCTGACTATGGCAATGGCTCCACCTGTAAGTGTTGCTGGGGCTACTATTATGTCGTTTGTGGATCTCATTTTTTTATTGGGGAGAGGTCTGTTTTTTCTCTATTTTATGTTATTGAAAAATTGGGGAATTTTAGTTTTTTTGAGTTTTATTTTCTCCCGATTTTTTATTGTTTTTTTTGATTTTAATTTTATTTTCCACCAATTTTTAGGCGTTGGCCAACGGATAGTTTATTGGGGTTACGTAGGTTATTCCATTGGATGATTGCTTTGGTTGAGACTCGGTATTTATTGGCAATTGCACCCAATGTTTCGCCACTTTTCACTCGGTGGATGGTGTAGCTTGGTGTTGTCTTAGCCTTCTCTACAGCCTCTGGGTTGATAAACTCTTTTAGATATACGGAGTCTTTAGAGTGGATTAGATCCTCTTGCACGATAAATTCTGTGACGTAACGTTGGGGTAGGCGCAAAGGGTACTCTTTGGTCGTTGCTGGAATTATATCTTTACGATATTGAGGGTTAAGTTGGCGGAGTAGATCTATTGGGATGTCGAGAACTTCACTTACTTGACCTAGGTGCATGATTTTGTTGATGTGTACCGTGTCGGTAGCCAATGGTAGGGGAGACTCTTCAAACTCGATATTATGGTGTTGATGATAGGCATAAGCATAAGACGCACCAATAAATGCTGGTACGTAGCCTCTTGTCTCTCTCGGTAGGTAGTAATATATATCCCAAAATGTGCCGCTGTTTTTATCTACTCCTGAGCGAGCTAATGCTTTATTTACGTTGCCTGGGCCACAGTTATATGCTGCAATAACCAGAGTCCAATCACCATAAATAGCATACATATCTTTCAGGAATCGGCATGCAGCTTTTGTAGCCTCTTGAGGGTTACAGCGATCATCGACCAATGAGTTGATTTCAAGTCCATATGATTTACCCGTTGCAGGCATAAATTGCCATAGACCCATAGCTCCCGCAGAGGATACCGCAGTAGCTGAAAGAGCCGATTCGATTATTGGCATCGCACGGAACTCAACAGGAATATCATTTTTGATTAACTCCTCCTCGATCTCTGGGAAGTAATATTGAGAGAGTGAAAGAATACGATTGATTGTTCCGTAACGAGTGTTGGTATATCTTGCTATATAGTTTTTTGTGATGTCGTTAAAGGGTAGATTTACGGGTGATGCTAGCTTTTGTAGACGCTCTACATATACCGAATCAGGTATTGATGTAGTCTCAAATAGTGAGTCTGCAATGATATAATATTGGCGAAATTCATCAAAATGATCGTCTGCTCTCTTCTCACGCCACACGGTGAGGAGTGAATCCATCTGTATCATTGAATAGTTGATGGTGATGGAGTCATTAAGATGGTTCTTAAGTGCGATTGCCGCAAGTGAATCGGCAATACTTTGCTCTTTTTTTATGCGATCCTGTTCGATGCGATTAATTGCCTCTATGCGGTTTGTTGTGTCGACAACCTCTATAACGCTGACTTTATTTTTGCGCTTTAATTTTTTCAAAAATTGATCGGAGCCATATGCCGATGTGATAGAGATGCTGAGAGTGGTTAAGAGGATAATTTTGAGAAGTTTCATCGTTAGAATCTAAGGTTTATATTAAGGCCATAGGATGCTGAATCGCTATATCCAGAGTTCATATTTGAGTAGTTAATAGCTGGCTCAACATTGAGAGATAGATCATCCGAGATGTCGAAATCTTTTAGATGGGCATCTACGTGAGCATCCAAAACCTGCAGAAGGTAGGCTCCTGCTGTAAGGATAATTGCTAAATCTCGGTTGCGTCGATAGCTATCACGATAACCTTTTAGCAATGTTGTAGAGTAGCTTCCACCAAATTCATCTATTGAACCATTTGGGTAGTTGTCAGGATTATTATCGTAATCTAATTTCAAGGCATAGGCCGTTTGGAAGCGTTTATATCCACGGTTATTCCAGTCGTAGACATAGATTGTCGAGGCGAACATACCGATAACAATCGGGACTCGCCAATAGCTTTTATTGTAAATTTGTCCAGCACCTGGGCAGATCATCGAGAGTGTCGTTGCCTTTTTTACATCTGAAACATCGTTGGTCGAGTAGTTCATCACTGCATCGCCCATAAAGTACAGATATGAAGCGATTGTAGCTCCGAGGTATAGTTGACGACGGGTGTTACTCTTTATCATTGCTGCCTGTACCGTATTGAACTCTTCTGTACGTCCGTAGCCACCCTCCAAGATTATATTATCATATTGCTCCTTAAGAGGTTTATATGTTTTATTCTCGTTGGCATATAGAGCTATACCAGCACCAAGAGTTCCGTATAGAATTGGGAGTTTCCAATATTGTTTATTGTAAATTTGTCCATATCCAGGGATTACGGCCGAGATCCAACTCATTTTGGAAAGCGACATCGAGTCACTGAAAAATGGTTTACGTTCCTTTTCCACCTCAACGGCTTTATAGTGAAGTGGAGAGGCTGCTTTAAGCGCTAAAGGCACAGCCAAGGAGTCGGCAGGTGTATTTACAGCATCGGCAGAGCGTAGAGAATCAGCCTCGGTGAGAGGTTGGTTTCTAAGTGAATCTACTTTAATTGTGTCGGGCATAATCAACACACCGCTCTCCACGTAACTCTTTTCGGAGCGACGCAGCTGAGCATGGGCTGGATTACAGCTAAATATAATAAAAAGGACAAGTGAAATTAGGTGTCCTATCTTAATTTGATTAATTCTCATTAATTAGTTTTTGTGCTTCTCGAAGCGCGAAATAAATGTATCGATCTCTCTGTCGTTTTTAAAGTCAATTGTAATCTTGCCTCCACCATTTTTTGCACGCTTAATCGAGATATTTTGTGAAAAATAACCCTCCAATTGCTCCACCAAACGTAGATAGCTCTCTGGATACTCCACCTCGCTTGCAACTACTTTCTCAGCTTGTGGAGTCTGCATTGAGCGTACCAACTCTTCAGTTTGACGAACTGAAAGTGCTTTGTCAACACATCGTTTCATTATCGCAATCTGCTTGCTTGGGTCGGCTCCCGCAATAGCCTTTGCGTGTCCCATAGTTATAACGCCAGATTTTAGTGCAAATTGTATTGCGTCGGGTAGGTTCAGCAGACGCAGATAGTTTGAAATTGTTGAACGTTTAATTCCAACTTGTTGCGCAAGAGCCTCCTGAGTTAAACCGCACTCGTCGATAAGTCGGCTGATGCTCAGTGCAATCTCAATTGGGTTAAGATCTTGGCGTTGAACATTCTCAACCAAGGCCATTGTATGCAACTCATTATCATCCGCCTTGCGAATATATGCAGGAATTGTGGTGAGTTCTGCAATTTGTGAAGCTCTCCAACGTCTTTCGCCGCTGATAATAACATATTTATCATCACCCTCATCTCGAAGTGTGATCGGTTGAATTACGCCCAGTGAACGAATAGATTCAGCTAAGCCCTCAAGCAACTCTTGATCGAACTCCTTTCGAGGTTGCGATGGGTTAGGGGTGATCTTCGAAATTTCAATTTCGGCAATCTGTCCCATTGGTTTTATCTTTGGCTCGATTGCGTCAATGCTAAAGATAGCATCTAAGCCACGGCCTAATCCTTTTTGTGGTTTCATCTCTTGGTTGGTTATTTCTTATCGGTTGTGCGTTCTCGCTTGATAAACTCTTTAGCTAAATTCATATAGTTTGTTGATCCTACAGCTGAAGCGTCGTAGAGCATAATAGGTTTTCCATATGATGGTGCCTCTCCCAAGCGAATATTGCGTTGAATAATGGTTTCGTATGCAAGTTCGCCAAAGTGTGCACGTACCTCATTGACAACTTGATTGTTGAGGCGATTACGCATATACATTGTGAGGACAAATCCTTGAATTTCGAGTTTGGGGTTAAGTCCACTTTTGACAATTTTAATTGTGTTGAGTAGCTTGCTTAGACCCTCCAAGGCTAAATATTCACACTGCACAGGGATCAAAACAGCATCGGCAGCGGTGAAAATATTCACGATGGTGTGACCCAGTGACGGAGAGCAGTCGATAAGAACAAAGTCATAATCGTTACGAATATCTGCCAAAACTTTTGTCATCAGAAAGTGTGGATTCTCCATTGTTGGCAACTCAGAGTCGGCAGCAACAAGATTTATGCTCGAAGGCAGCAGCGATAGATTTTCAAGATCGGGACTTTGGAGGATAACCTCACTGGCTACAGCCTCACCAATTAGACACTCGTAGATACCGTTTAAATTAATATCGAAACCCAAACCCGAAGTGGCGTTAGCCTGCGGATCGGCATCCACAAGGAGAACCTTTTTGCCTAAAATGGCCAATGATGCAGCAAGATTAATTGCTGTGGTGGTTTTACCTACCCCGCCTTTCTGATTTGCTAATGCGATAACCTTTGACATAATCTTATCTTGAAAATTTAATTTTGGCAAAATTAGTGATTTTATCTTAAAAATAATAATACTATCCTGAAAAATGAGTATCTTTGAAGAGTTATTTTTTTTAAAAATTGATTTCTTATGAGTGCAGAGTCTTTAAATGAGGTTTGTCAGGTTGATGAACCTATGGTAGATAACCCAGAAAAGTGTGAAGAAGGAGGGCAGACGGATAACAATGAAGAGCCAAAGAGAAAAAAGAGAAGGGGAGTCTATCCAACTTTTGCTGATTTGGCAGCTATCTTTGGTGTGTTTGTCATTTTGCAAGTTATTGTCGCTTTGGTGGCTAAGCTATCTATTTCGCATATTGTACCTGCGCTAGACCCTGAATTAGAAGTATCTACAGTATTGCTTATAACGCAAGTGGTTTCGATGATTCTTACATTTGTTTTTGTTGTTTGGAATCGTCGAAGTCGTGGAGCTGAGAAGATTGCTTTGCGATTCTCATTCAAGGGTTTCGATCCGATGATCCTGCTTGGTGGAATTTTAATGGCTATCTCTTGCTCGGTTGTGATCGAACCGCTTCTCTCTCTGCTTCCGTCACCCATGCCGATGAACGCCAGCGGATGGCCACTAATGATAGCTGTTGTTGTCTGTGCGCCTCTTTTTGAGGAGATACTCTGTCGAGGGTTTATCTTTGAGGCTATGCGTGCTAAAGGTGGAGTGATCGTTGCTTGGCTGGGTTCATCCCTCTTCTTTGGATTGCTCCATTTAGACCCTGTAATGGTTGTTTATGCCTTTTTTCTTGGATTGATACTCTGTTATATTTATATTCGTAGCGGCTCACTTATTGCGCCAATAATTATTCATGCCTTTAACAATGCGGTAGCTTATCTGTTTATTGTAATAGGCTTCGGAGAGAATGTGTTACTGAAAGATTTAATTAAAAACGAGAATATATATTATGTTGTTTATGGTGTTGCTGTATTGATTTTGATTGTGTCGAGTGTGATGTGTGCTCGTCAATTTAAGAAGATCATAAATGCCAAAAAGTCGACGAAGTAACTCTTGAGGAAAATATAATTGCCAATCAGGAGTAATAAGTAGTGAAAAACAATTATCGCCATATTTTTAAGAGCACCCCTGGAGAGATATTTTTCACTATTAAATCTCAATATAGAATAACTATATTTTCGATTCAATAGCAAAAAAATCTCATCTCCAATAGCACTCTTAAAAACACACCAATAATTATTTTTCCCTACTAATTTACAATAAAATGACATTGTCATGCGTTTTTTTGGAGTAAAAATCCTACTTTTGTAGCTCCGAATGAAAAGATTGATTTATATAACTGCGTTTTTGTTGCTCGCCTTTGTGTCGTGCAGAGACTTCCATGTTAACTTCGTGGGGGATTCTGTTTTGGCAGAAGTTGATGGCAATCAGCTAATGGAAAGCCAATTAGCTACAGCCGTTCCAAAGGAGTACCGAGGTGAGGATAGTGTTGCTTTTGTTGAAGCATATATTGATAAGTGGATTTTAAAGCAGGTTAAGCTACGTGAAGCTGAGCGGGTATTTATAGGATCTGAAGCCGATGTTGAAGCTCTTGTAGAGGAGTATCGACAACTATTGTTGACACGAAGATTAGATGAACGACATATTCGTTCAGCAATGGATACGGTATATACTGAACAGCAAATTTCACAATATTACCATGACCATGCTGCTAATCTTAAACTCAACAGTAAAATCGCAAAAGGTGAGGTTCTACGTATTCCGCTCGATCATGACCAGACCAAAAAGATAAAAACTTTGATGGCCTCAAATGCAGAGACAAAGCGAGCTGATATGCTCTCAATTTGTGAGAAGAATGATTTTGACTTTATCGACCTTTCAGCCTCGTGGGTCGATGCAACCGAGATTCTCGATCTCCTGCCTTTGGTTCGTGACGAGGAGACCGATAAATTGCTCACGAAGAGAGGAATTTATCACATGAGCGATAATAGTTATGACTATTATTACCAAATATTTGACAATAGAGATGTGGGAGATGTTGCCCCTTTGGAGTGGGTTAGTTCCACAATTCGCACAATATTGAATACTGAAAGGCAACAAGCCTTAATCAAAAGCAACGAGGAGACGCTCTATAGCGAAGCGTTGGTCGAGGGAGTTGTTAAACGTCAGTATAAAGAGCGAAAAAATAAAAAAGAGAGAGAATAAATTAAAACTATAACTATGATTAAAAAAACACTATTGCCTCTGCTTTTTGCCATTGTGGCAATTGTAGTAGTTGCCCAACCTAGAAAAGTAATGCTTGATAAGGTAGTAGCTGTAGTCGGAGGTTCGTCGATCCTCTACTCGCAGGTTAAAGATTACTCTGACCAAATTGTTGCTCAGCGTCGTCAAGGAGGTTACACTTCGGATCGAGACCCAATGAACGAGGCCTTGGAGGCTCTATTAACTCAATCGTTGCTATATAATCAAGCACTTATTGACTCTATAGAGATCAACTCTAGCGATATTGCAATTCGTGTTGAGGAGATCGTGAACTCTATGGCTGAAGAGGCGGGTGGTATTCGTGAGTTGGAGAAACAGCAAAATATGCCAATCTTCAGCATGAAATCGAATATGCGTCGTCAATACGAAGAGCAATATTATGCTCAAGGTATGCAGCAAGATGTTATAGGCAAGGTGTCGGTGATTCCAGGTGAGGTAGAGCAATTCTACATCAATCAATCTCAAGATTCACTTCCACTTATCGGAGAGCAATATGTTTATGCTCACATTACAAAATTCCCATCGTCGATCGACGAGGCTAAGCGTCGTGTTAAAACTCGCCTTTTGGAGATGCGTGAGCGTGTAATTTCGGGTGAGACTCGTTTTGATGCTTTGGCTCGTATGTATTCGGTCGATCCAGGTTCTGCATATCGAGGTGGTGAGATGGAGCCTCAGCCTGCAAATGGTTTTGTGGAGTCTTTTGCAAGAGCGTTGGAGCAGTTGCAACCAGGTCAAGTATCGGAGGTTGTCGAGTCGGAGTTTGGTTTCCATATCATCGAGCTTATCGACAAGCGAGGTAATCTA
The DNA here is from genome assembly GCA_044433665.1 of Rikenellaceae bacterium. Lineage (GTDB taxonomy): Bacteria > Bacteroidota > Bacteroidia > Bacteroidales > Rikenellaceae > Alistipes. The sequence continues at coordinate 12,899 of JAWXTJ010000038.1, read as the reverse complement.
TATCACTGCCGTCACATTCTCCTAAAACCAGTTTACACAAACGAAGAGTTGGCCGAGCCAACACGCTTCCTTGATAGTATTGCGGGTAAAATTTTGGATGGATCAATTACATTCGATGAGGCTGCAATACAACATTCAGACGATGCAGCGTCGAAGATGAATGGCGGTATTGTTTCGAATCATGATGTTCTATCGTATTACTCCGTAGGAGATGCACGAATGACAGCTACGAAGTTCTTGAAAGAGGATTTTGGAAATCAAGGATATAAGAGTATTGATGATTACCGTGCACTTATGACACTTAAAGTGGGAGAGATCTCGAAAGCATTTACAACGGCTGATCTACTGGGAAATGACCTTTCTAAGATTGTTAAAATGGTCGATATTATACCTTCGCACCGTGCGTCACTCGACGAGGATTATCTGAAAATCGAGGAGATGGCTCTTCAAAACAAACAGGAGCGAGTATTCAATGAGTGGCTCTCAAAACGTATAGATGCAATGTATATATATATTGATCCAGAGTTCCACAGTGATGATTTTGTAAATAAAAATTGGTTAAAATAAAATTTAGGGAGGGGGTTCTCTCCCTTATATTTCTCTACATATGCGCCGAATAATATCGCTGATAATAGTTTCAGTGCTCGGATGGACGCTCTTCGATGATCTACTTTTTGCTCAGCGGAGCTCCATTCAAGATGAGCCTGAAGCTCAAATTAAGGTTATTGATTTAACCGCAGATATAGTATACCCCATAACCCTCAACGATACCGTTGAGGTTATGTGTTTGGTAGGGGACTTTGCTGCGCAACACAATGGGGCAATTATCACAGCCGACAGTGCCGTTCGATATAGCGATAGACGATTGGAGTGCTTTGGAAATGTTATAATCAACAAAAATACAACCTATGCTTATGCCGATCGTGCTGATTACGACGGTGATAATAATGAGGTGAGTCTTTATGCTCCGATCATCAAGGTTGTCGATGAGGATGCAACACTCTATTGTTACAATTTTCGCTTCAATACTCTCGATAATGTTGGAATTTACGAGGGTGGTGGTGTGATGATTAATGGTGATAATTTGATGGAGTCGCTCACGGGTTATTACTACTCCGACAACAAGGAGCTTATCGGAGTAGGTGATGTGCAGCTCAGAGGTGATGAGTACCAGATGACAAGTGACTCGATTATATATAACACCGAAACAGAGGGGGCTATATATTTTGAAAATACAAATATTTGGAATCAAGAGAATGAGTATTTATATGCTGATGCTGGAGATTATAACAAACAGGAGGATCGTTACTCTTTCTCGCTAAATGGTTATATTTTAACCGAGGAGCAGGAGATGTGGAGCGACTCGATGGATTATTATAGAGCCTCGGAGCATATTTATATGCGTCACAATATTCAAATTGATGACACGGTTCAAAAGAGTCTAATTTTTGGTAATTATGGTGAGTATATTAAAACTCCTGGTGATATATTCTTAACAGGAAATCCGTCAATTATCAATTATGATGTTGAGCAGGGTGATTCACTTTATATGCGTGCAGATACATTCCAAGTATTTACACTTAATCGTTTTGAAAAAAGTGGCTCAAATAAAATTGTTTCAGCTACAGAATTGTCGCTTTTAGACGAGGAGGAGAGAATTGCGCAAGGACTTGACCCCGATCTTGATCTCAATCATGACCACGATCACGACCATAATCATGGACACAATCATAATCCAGATGATCTTGATGAAAAACTGGCAAAGCCTGCACCAAAGAAATCAATGGATGATGATGACTATCTACCACCTGAAAATCTAACGGGACCACCTGCTAGAGATTTAGTTGATACAACTAAGTTGCAACCTTTGGTCTCGGGTGTTGATTCATTGAGCATGGATTCTCTTTTACGTGATTCAATGGCACTCGATAGTATGCGTCTTGACTCTTTGAACGTTACAAAGAGACAAGGTTTCTTCAAACGTATGGCCGAGAAGCGTCAAGCAGCACGCAAGGAGCGTCAAACGGAGAAGGCAATTAAAAATGCTGCACGTAAAGTTGTGTTGGATAGTATTGGACTTGAGCGTCAGCTAAAAATCAACGAGAAACTTAATGCAGAGAGTGTGCGTGAGGCTCGAAGAATTGCGGAGCGTCGCATGAAGCTATCCGAAAAAGAGATTGATAAAATTAGACGAAAAGTAGCCAAAGGAAAGATCTCGGCAGGAGATACCCTTGAGATGATAAGGGAACTTATTGTCGATACAACAGCCTTGATTGAAGAGCTTTCGGATGTTAAACCGCTCACTTTGGACAGAAATAATTTGGACTCATTAACCATGGATTCTCTCACTCGTGACTCTTTGTCTCGTGATTCGTTGCCTGAAAATATAGTTGAAGTAGATAGTCTCTATCGACTAACAAAGGGTTTCCGCAATGTGAAAATCTATCGTTCGGATTTCCAAGCGATAGCTGATTCAATGGTCACAAGCTCCATTGACTCAATAATTAGACTCTATATCAACCCGATATTGTGGCATGATTCGAATCAAGTCACATCGGATTTTATGGATATATATACCGAGAAGAACCAAATTGCCAAAACTATATTTACGGGTGGAACCCCAATTATGGCTAGCGAGGTGACTCCAAACTTCTATTACAATCAAATAGCAGGAAAGGTTATAACATCACTGTTTGCCGACGGTGCAATATATCGAAATGATGCCGATGGAAATGCTCAAACGATCTATTTTATGCAGGATGATGATACCAGCGAGGTCAATGGCATGATGGTTATGGAGAGTGGTTCGACAACATTCTATATCGAGGAGCAAGCTGTTACGGGAATAACCTATCGAGGTGAACCAGTCTATACGCTATATCCAATGAATTTAATTCCGTCGGATCAAGTGTTGAGCCTAAAAGGTTTTGTTTGGCAGTCGGAGAAGAGACCAGACCAAAAGGAGGTTTTCGATCGCACAATACGACCTACAATGCGTGAGGAGAATAATGCTCTGTCACGCCCAACATTCCCGCTCTATGAGGAGCTTAATGAGCATCGTAACTACTTAATTGAGTCACGAATGTGGCTGGATCGTACAGATGTTATCTCGCCACGAGCTGAGGCATGGATGGAGTCGTTGGGTTACAAAACAGGTCAACCCCGAGAACAAAAAAGAGAGGAGACAGAAGATGATAATTAATCAAAATTCAGACGAAATTTTTCCTTTGGTTGACGCTGAGGGTAGGGTAGTAGGCTCTGCAACACGTGAGCAGTGCCATAGTGGTTCGATGTTGTTGCATCCAGTTGTGCATCTTCATCTTTTTAACTCCGCAGGAGAGCTCTATTTGCAGCATCGCCCAGCATGGAAAGATATACAGCCAAATCGTTGGGATAGCGGTGTTGGAGGACATGTTGACTTCGGTGAGCAGGTTCTCGATGCTCTAATTCGTGAGAGTCGTGAGGAGTTGGGCGTAGAGGGTTTCGAGCCGCAATTTGTCTGCTCTTATGTTTTTCAATCTGAAAGAGAGCGAGAGTTGGTGAATGTTTTTACGACACTCTTCGATGGTGAAGTCTCTCCAACTGAGGAGCTTGATGGAGGCCGCTTTTGGTCACCATCAGAGATTTTCGACTCGTTAGATAAGGAAATATTCACGCCAAATTTTGAAAGTGAGCTTCGAGAGGTGTTGATTCCACGAGGCTTAATAAAGTAATAAGACGATATGTTTAAGTTAAGAAAAGCAAAAAATGAGGATTTAGCTGAGGTAATGGTCATTATACATGATTGTCAAGCTCTGCTGCATGCACGTGGTGTCGATCAGTGGCAAGATGGTTACCCATCGTTGGAGCCGCTGGAGAATGATGTGCAACTCTCCAATGGTTACATTTTGGAGTTTGATGGCCGCATTGCTGCTTACGGTGCATTGGTCTATGGTGTTGAGCAGGCATACCTTTCACTTGTGAATGGAGCGTGGCTTTCGGATTTTGATTATGTTACCTTGCATCGTCTTGCCGTTTCATCTGCCTTTCGAGGAGAGGGGATTGGAGCTCAATTTTTTGCTGAAATGGAGCGTGAAGCCCGAGGGCGTAACGTTCACTCATTAAGAGCTGATACACACAGGGACAATATGGTCATGCAGCGTCTACTTGCCAGAATGGGTTTTACGCTGTGTGGTGATGTTTATTATGGAGCGTCTCACCGCTTGGGTTACGAGCGGGTACTTGAGTAACGAGAAGTGGCAGGGTAGAGGTTTTATTAGCAATTATTTAAGATATAAATTGTCGGTGGTCTATTATATGAATTAGATATGTTATGTCAGAAAATGCGTTAGTATTGTTGAGTATTCTTATGATGATCTCTGTTTTGGGTATTATAACTATTGTTATTATATATCGCAAAATACAAGATGATAAACTACTCTCAGCGGTGACCAATAAAAATCGAGGAACAGGCACCGAACGTAATCTTGTGCTCAAAATGTTGAAATCTAATTTTGATTCAAGGGTAGTATTCCATGATCTATACATTAAAAGGCAATACAAGGGTTATGCGCAGATTGATATGGTTGTCCCTACAAAAGTTGGAATTCTTGTGTTTGAGGTTAAAAATTATGGTGGTTGGATATTTGGTAATTGCAATAACTATTATTGGACACAGATAATGGGGTACGGAAAGTATAAATATAGATTTTACAATCCGATAAAACAGAATGAAGGGCATATCATGGCACTTCGATCTCAACTTCAAGATATTGGTGATGTGCCGTATTACTCCATAATTGTTTTTTATGGAAGATGTGTGTTGAAAGCGGTTAGTAACGTTCCAGGCGATGTAAGAGTGTGCTATGCAGGGAGTGTAAAAACTGTTATTAATAATCTTCTTGCATATAATCCACCAGCAAATTATATAGATAAACGCAAGGTTGTTAATGTTTTAAAGGATGGCGTAAAAAATGGAGCTGATCCATTAATTCAAAGGGAACATATGCAATTTATATACGAAAGATATTATTAGTGATGCGTTAACACTGTTTAGAAATTTATATTGGTTTGTTGCTTAACCTTGCCTGTAGCTGCCCACTCTACGCCTCTTGAAACGGTGACTTGGAATCCTCGGTTTGTGCGGACAGCTGTGTCGAAATCTTTTCGCGTGTGTCCCAATACTGAGTGGAAAATACGACCTTTACCGTAGCTTATTGTAAATAGAACGGGCTCCTCTTTGCCGCTACCACCGCTCTTTGAGTCGGAGTAGGCTGTGGCTAGAACTTCGATATTTTCGGCTGGGCCTCTTAAATTTGAGTATAATTCGTCGTCAATTTGAGTCCACTGTGTTGGCAGACCTTTGGTTATTGGATGCTGCGTGTTGCGGATGTTAACCTCGAATGGAACCCTGTTGCCATGTGAACCGCCCTTTCCTGGGGTGGTGTCGTATATATACTCTCCATCTTTCCAATAATAATAGGGGCCATCTTTTTCGTTGCGATCACCCCAACCGCCTAGGCCAATCATGCGGTTGAACTCTTTCCATTCGGGAAAGGCGTTATCCGCTTCATGAATAATGACAAGTCCGCCACCGTTTTTTACGTAGTTCTCGAAGCTGAGTTTTGTTTCGTCGCTCCATTTAACATCGTTCAGGTTGAGAATAACAACATCGTAAGCCTCGAAATTTGGGTTGAAATCTCCCATCTCCTCTTTGGGTGAGATAATAATATCTGTGTTAAATTTTGGATATTCGGCTAATACATCTGTTAAACATTCGGACATCGTCTCCCAACTGTGGTGTTTGTCGGTGTGTCCAGTTAGCAGCATTACATCTATTTGGGGGCTTGAACAACTTATGCAGATGCTGGCAAATGCAATGATGATTGTTAATATTTTTGTTTTCATGATTTAATAATATTAGCTTAATTTAGTGTGATTTTAGTGTGAAAATTTAATGCGAAGAGCTTGTTTTAACCTGCGGCTTAATATGTAACGAAGATAGCTATATTTTGCCAAAAAACAAAAAGTAAGCTGAAAATCACAAAAAATATAAAGAATAAATCACCGCTTCAGGCCATAAAATAAGGAAAATGATTTTTTTTGCATTTTCTTGAAAAATAATTAGCGAAATAGTTGTTTGGTTAGCCGAATAGTGTTATCTTTGCTTTGGATTTAAAATAATTAATATTTGTTTTACATTAAAAATGAAAATAATGGAGATTAAAGAGTTAACAAAGGCTGAGATGGAAATCATGAAAATTATCTGGGAACATGGTCAAGTTTTCCTAGCCGACATTTTTTCTGCTATGCCAGACCCACGCCCAGCTTATCCAACCGTATCGACTGTAGTACGTGTGTTGGTAAACAAAGGATTTGTACGTTACGAATCTTTTAGCAAGTACAATCGCTACGAAGCGGCAGTTTCTAAGGAGGATTACACTCACAGAGCTATCGAGCGTATGAAACGTGATCTTTTCGGAGGTTCATTGTCGAATATGGTCTCTTTTTTTGCAAAAAGTGAAGAGATAAGCGAGCAGGAGAGGAGCGAACTTCAAGCGATGCTTTCGGAGGAGAACTAGGAAATAGACCTAGCTATGGCGAGGATTATTATGTTTTTGTTGGAATCTATTCTGATTTCAGCAATCTTATATCTACTCTATTTAGCTCTATTTCGGGAGAAGGCCTCTTACGTCGGACAGAGAATTATGCTTGTCGCAATACCTATTGTGGCAACGATTTCGGCCTGTGTCTCATTCGACTTAATTCAATTGGATGGCTATAGCAAAGATCTTGTTTCGCAAGTCATTGCAAATAGTGATGTGATAGTTGATGAGTCGAATGAGCCTCGGGAGTTCGTCTCGGAGGAGGGTTTTCGAATTATTCGGAATCATGTTTGGAGTTTGGGCGTCGAAGAGTTGGTGTTAATATCATGGGGCGTTGTCTCGTTGGTCTTGCTCTCAATCTTTATTGCTCGACTATCGAAGATTTTATCTTTGCGTCGAGTTGCGGAGTGTGAGAAACATCCTGATTTTTCGATATATAGATTCTGTGCTCAGGATATTTTATTCTCATTCTGGCGAAGCGTCTATCTCTGTCGTGATCTTCAGGGGACGAAGTTTGACTTTGTTCTCAGTCACGAATTAGCTCATATACGTAGATGTCACTATATCGACAAGATTATCATTGAGATTCTCTCGGTTCTGTTGTGGTTCAATCCAATCGTGAGAGTGGTTCAACGTGAGCTCTCTTTGGTTCATGAATACGAGGCTGACCACTCTGTAGTTAAGAGTGGTTGCGATGTTAAAGCCTATAAGATATTTATCTTCGAGGAGGTCACAGCGGAGGTTCCTGCCTTTGCGAATGGTCTCAATAGCTCGCAGATAAAGAAGCGTTTTATAGCTATGAGTAAAGGCTATCGAGTGAGTCACAGGATGGTGCGTGCATTATCTACATTGGCTCTTCTGGCTGTTGTTGCTATGATGTCGTTGGTTTATGTTGAGGCTAGCGAGCTTAATTTGCATAAAACTAATATCGGAAAAAGTTTCTCGGCTATTGTTCAATATGACAATGATGAGACTCAATATGAGGCGGATGTTGTTGTTCAAAAAGCACCAAGTATTGATGCTCGTGCTGAACAGATGCTTTTCACAGAGTATCAAGATGATTATAAATCTATTTATGTTGTTCGATGTGAAGATCATACAAAGGTTTATGTCGGCTTCGAGGTTATGTGGGACTTGCATTGGTTTGTGATCTCTCAGGAGACTGCATTGATTGATCCAAGGACGATGGATAAATATATGCTGCATAGTTGTGCTACAGGTTTACCGCTGTCGAAGATTATTAATGTGCGGAATCAGATAGGTAAGTTAGCTTACTTTGAGATGATTTTCCCTCCGCTTGACAAGGATGTTTCGGTTGTCAATTTTAGGGAGTGGACTGATAAAAAATCTACGGAGGGGTATAATCGTGTAGGTCCAGGATGGTATTATCCGAGAGTAGCTGTCGATAATGAGCTTCCGTTCTTTGCGAGAAGTGGTTATTAGGTTATTTTCGCAAGTTAAAAAAAATAAAAAAGTTGATTGTCTAAGAGATGTAATTTCTCTTAGATGATTGACTTTTTTTTTGCATATATATTTTTATCTATTAATTTAGTGGCTTAGTATAATTATTTGTAAAATAAATCAACGATTACTTGCATAATAGTAAATTTGATTGTATATTTGTATCATTGTTAGTGTGTCCCGTAATCATATGCTTCATGGGGTTCGTTAAGATTTAAAATCAAATGAAGCATGGATTACAATATTCAAAAGTATAAAGTGAAGTAATTAAAAAATATAGTTATTGTATAGTTGAGTTTAATTACTTTTATAAAATAAAAAGTGTAACCTTTGAGTTGATTTTACGTCTAATCAATGTGATGTATTAAAAACGTAAGTTAACAATTAAATTAAAACAACAATGAGAAGAATTAAAACAACACTATTTATCGCAACGTTATTTGTTGCATCGTGTGCAAAAGAGGCTACACTTGAGGGTGGTGATATTGAATCACTATTTACCAAGGAGCGCACATTAACTCAAACATCCCAAACGGTTATCTCTGAGCCGCTATCGCATGTTGGACTTGTTGATATTATCGAGGATAAGGCAATTCTACAGAATATGGGTCAAAACTCTGGTTTTAACTTTTATGTTGTCGATGTAAAGTCGGGGGAGGTTCTTAATCGACTCTTTGGTGTCGGTCGAGGGCGTAATGAGTTGATGTATCCAACATACATGGGTGTTTCGGACGGAAGAATTTATCTCTATGATGTAATGAATCAACAGGTGATCTCCATTGCAACAAATGATCTTTTGACTCGCAGTCCAGAGTTGCGTCCACAGAAGATAGAGTCTATTAGTACATCAGGGAGATATATTGCTCAAAGATATACACCACTTTCAGGTGGTCGCTTTATTCTTGCAAAATCAGAAGAGGAAGAAAATGATCCAAAGTTAACGATGCTAAGCATTGATGATGGGCAATTTTTTGAGGAAGAGACGTTTGACAGACTTGGCGAAGGGGTAGATGATGAGCACAAGCATTATACTTATGGTGGTCAGATAACAACCACCGATGATAATAAAAATATGATATATCGTACACGTGGAGGTGTTTATTTACGTTTTTATGATTGTTCTAACACCGCTACGCCTCCAAAGATGATTAAAGAGTATGTAGCTCAAATTCCAGAGTATAATATTAGGCAAGAGGGATCTGTAGACCGACCAGTTATTATGCTTACGCAAGGTCCTGAGACAATAATGGGATTTTATAGCGTAAGTGCCGATGATGATAATTATTATATGAATTATTCAAGTGTAACATACTCTGAATATTTAGAGTTGAGGAGACAAAAAAGTGAGTATCGCACAACGACAATATTAGTATTTAGTAAAAAGGGAGAGCCGAAAGAGAAGCTGATAATCGAAGATTGTAAATTGTTTGCTGCGATTCATCACTGCGAAATCGACAATTCACTATATTATCTCGATTATGACCAAGATGGTAACGACTGTTTGATGCGGTATAAATTGTAAACAATATAAGGGGAGTTCTAATAATTCCCTAAAATACTTTTCAGCTACTAATCACCCCTTTTCGATTTTTCAAAAATCGGTGGTAGAGCCACTACAACCCACTTTTGCAAAATCGAAAATGGGCAATTATTAACTAAAAATTAAAATCAGGGAATTATTAGAACTCCCCTTAAATTAGCCAATAAAATGAGAAACTTATTATTACTCTTCTCCCTCTGCGCTGTGGGAGTGCAACAAAGCTCAGCTCAGTTGATTCCTAAGCGGATGACCTTGGAGCGTGCTATTGAAATTGCGCATGAGAACTCATCGTCTGCACAGATTGTCGAGCTTAGTTTTATGTCGCAATATTGGAGCTATCGCTCGTATAAAGCGGAGTTGCTGCCGTCGATTAATCTTGAGGGTTATGTGGGTGGTTACGATCGTTCTAATGTTGAGGTGCGAAACTCAGAGACGGGAGAGATTAATTATGTTTCTAATAATACGCTCACCAATAATTTGACGCTCTCCATTGACCAGCAAATTGCTCTGACGGGAGGAACAATTTCGGTTAATACTTCGCTTGTGCGTCTGGATCAGTTTGACTATGGAAATACGCTCTATAATTCTGTGCCAGTGAATATTACATATACTCAGCCGTTACGTTCGTTTAATACCCTTAAATGGCAGAAAAAAACGGCTCCATTGGAGTATGAGAATGCTAAGCGTTCGTTTTTGGAATCTATGGAGTCGATTTCGATAAATACAGCTACATATTTCTTTGCTGTGCTCTCGGCTCAAACTACGCATAAAAATAATATAGATAATAATGCCGATACTCGTCGCCTCTATGAAATCGCTAAGCAACGTTTCGAAATTGGAACAATTACCAAAAGTGAGTTGCTGCAATTGGAGTTGGCGCTTTTGAACTCTGATATTAGCCTCGTTGATAGTCAGGTGGCTTTGGAGACGGCGATGTTTACTTTGACGTTGAATATGGGTATTGGCGATAATCGAGATTTTGAATTGGTTTCGCCGAGCTCTGTTCCTAATGTGACGCTAGATTATGATTTTGTTTTGGATCGTGCTTTGAGTAACTCTAGTCATGAGACATCTATACAGATCGAGGAGCTGGAGGCAGATATGGATGTTGCCGAGGCAAAAGCCGATAGAGGTATTCAGATTCAGCTGGGTGCCAATCTTGGATTGTCACAGACGGCATATAATTTCCAAGGGGCTTACCGTTCACCTATCGACCAGGAGATTGTGGGTATTAGCATCAGCATGCCGATCTTCGATTGGGGAATGAGTAAAGGTCAAATCAAGATGGCTGAGGCTGAACGACAAGTTATCCTCACGCAGATCGAGCAAGAGGAGATTGAGTTTCGTCAAGATATTCGAATTAAAGTTATCGAGTTTAATAACCGCATAAGACAGTGCGAAGCGTCACTACTAGCTCAAAGGGTGGCTCGTGAGCGTTACGAGATAACTTTGGAGCGTTTCGAGAATGGAAGTGTGACGGTTACCGATCTCAACACAGCACAAGACGAATTGAATAGCGCCAATGATGCCTATATAAGCCAATTGAGCTCATATTGGAGCTCATATTACGAAATTAGGCAACTTTCACTTTATGACTATATTTACGGACGAGATATTAATGCAGAGTTTGACAAAATAATCGAGAATCAGTTATGAGAATAATCTTCACACTATTGACCCTGCTCGTGGCAGCGTCATGCACAGGAAAAAAGGCTAAAACCGAAGAGGACAGCACCAAGAGTGCAACACAGAGCGCAGCGATATATGTGGATACGATGCACCTGAGTCGCAAAGTATTTAACAAGCAGATTGTCTGCAATGGAAAACTTCGAGCAGTAACCAAGAGCGAGATTGCTTTCCCAGCAAGCGGGGTAATCAGCAGCATAAATATCAAAAATGGCGATAGGGTAGAGCGTGGTGCTCTTCTCTCGCAACTCGACACGCAGGAGTCCGAGATTGAACTAAGCAAGGCTCAACGCTCCTTGGAGAAGGCGAAGTTGGATCTTACCGATAAACTTATTGGTCAGGGTTACGGCTCCGATACGGTGGATGTTCCCACGGCAATTATGGATAATGCCAAACACACTTCGGGATATAACACCGCAATGGATGAATTGCAAGCGGCCGAGCGAGCTTCAGCGGCTTGTTATATTTACGCTCCATTTGCAGGTCGAGTGGCCAATGTTGAGGCTAAGGCGTATGATGCAGTGGGTGAGGTTGCTCTCTGCACACTTATCGACGATAGCTACTTCGATGTTGAGTTCTTTATCTTGGAGGCCGAACTGGAAGAGGTGAGCACAGGTCAAAGTGTTGCCGTGTCACCATTTATCGACGATGATCGCATCTTTAATGGTCGAATCACCGAGATCAATCCTCTAGTTGACGATAATGGACAGATCAAAATTCGAGCTAAGGTTGCGAACTCTAATAACTATCTTTTGGAGGGAATGAATGTGAAGTTGGTGCTCAATCGTGAAATTGAAAATCAATATGTTGTCCCTAAGGAGGCTGTAGTTTTGCGTGATGGTTTCCATGTTATCTTCCGATACGAAGATGGAGAAGCGGTCTGGACATATATCAGCGTCGAGATGTCAAATATTGATTCTCACCTGATTTCGGGTCACAAGGATAAAGGTACCGAGCTAAGCGACACGGATATAATAATCACATCGGGAAATCGTAATTTGGCCGATGGCGTAAAGGTAAATATTAAATAATACTTCCCCAAAAAGAGACTTATGAAAAAGCTAATTCTAACCCTAACCATTGCAGTAACCCTAGCCGTAAGCTGCACAACAACTCCCAAAGATGGAGTTATCACCTGTACAGAATCCTCAAAGGGAGATGTGACAAGCGAGATCGTGTGTAAACTTGGTGAAAATATTGATTTTATCTCGGATGTGGTATTATTTCAGATTATCGACGATAACTCGTTTGTGATTGCAACAAGGACTCAAATATACCTCTATAACATGAAGGGTGAGCAAATCAGAAAAATCGGAAGTCAAGGTCGTGCACGAGGAGAGTATACGTGGATGTCATCGTTAGCCTCATATAAGGGTGATATATATGTTGGATGTTTAAATGATGGTAAGATTATACATTACGACTCTCAAGGAAAGGTAGTGCAAGAGTATAAAGTTGGCAACAAAAGCTATAAAGATCTTTCAGTCAATGATAAATATATTTTCATGTATGTGTCGTCCTGAAAAAACTTGACACTTTTGCGAACTTAATCCTAGAATAACTTTACGGTTTTTGAAAGTGACTCTTTTTGTCCTAAGTGGGCTTTACACTTTCATTGCCCAAAATTA
>JAWXTJ010000037.1:0-24029 GCA_044433665.1 Rikenellaceae bacterium | reverse complement strand
GGAAGCGGAGATGGAGACTGAGACTGAGACTGAGACTGAGACTGAGACTGAGACTGAGACTGAGACTGAGACGGAAGTTGAAACAAAACCCGAAACCGTAGAGTCCCAAATAGAGACTCTACCCCAAACAACAATTGAATAAAAAAAATAAACTAAAGATAAATGGCAAAAGAATTAAAAGACCTCACAAAGATTGAGGATAACTACTCGCAGTGGTATAATGAATTGGTTGTAAAGGCAGGCCTAGCGGAGAACTCTGCTGTGCGTGGATGTATGGTAATCAAGCCTTACGGATATGCAATTTGGGAGAAGATGCAGGCGGCACTCGATAAAATGTTTAAGGACACAGGCCACCAAAACGCATATTTCCCACTCTTTATCCCGAAATCATTCTTCTCTAAGGAGGCTTCACACGTTGAGGGTTTTGCCAAGGAGTGCGCCGTAGTTACTCACTATCGTTTGATGAATGACCCTGCTGGAAAAGGTGTTGTCGTTGATCCAGATGCAAAACTAGAGGAGGAACTTATCGTGCGTCCAACCTCTGAGACAATTATTTGGAATACATATAAAAACTGGATTCAATCATATCGTGACCTGCCAATCCTCTGCAACCAATGGGCAAATGTTGTTCGTTGGGAGATGCGTACACGCTTGTTCCTACGTACAGCTGAGTTCCTATGGCAAGAGGGTCACACAGCTCACGCAACACGCCAAGAGGCTATCGAGGAGACTGAGCGCATGATCCACGTTTACCAAAAATTTGCTCAAGAGTGGATGGCTCTACCAGTTATCGTCGGCCACAAATCTCCAAACGAGCGTTTTGCAGGTGCTGAAGATACCCTAACAATCGAGGCATTGATGCAAGATGGAAAGGCTCTACAGAGCGGAACATCACACTTCTTGGCACAAAATTTCGCTAAGGCATTCGATGTTCAATTCACCAATAAAGAGGGTAAGAGCGACTATGTTTGGGCAACCTCTTGGGGTGTATCAACTCGCTTGATGGGTGCGCTTATCATGGCACACTCGGATAATAACGGTCTGGTACTTCCTCCAAAATTGGCTCCAATTCACGTTGTTATGGTTCCAATCTTCAAGGGTGAGGAGCAACTTGAAATCATGCGTGAGAAGATGGAGTCAATTGCAGCACCACTTCGTGCAGCAGGCCTAACCGTGAAGATCGACGACAGAGATAATATCCGCTCAGGATTCAAATTTGCAGAGTACGAACTTAAGGGAGTTCCAGTGCGTTTGGCAATCGGCCCACGTGACTTGGAGAACAACACCATCGAGCTAGCTCGTCGTGACACCCTCACCAAGGAGAACGTCTCACAAGATGGCCTAACAGAGCGTATCGTAGCCCTTATGGATGAGATCCAAGAGAACATCTTCAAAAAGTCGCTTGATTTCCGCAACGATATGATTACCAAGGTTGATACCTGGGAGGATTTTGTAGCAACACTCGATGGAAAAGGTGGCTTTATCTCAGCACACTGGGATGGCACACCAGAGACCGAGCAAGCTATCAAAGATGCAACCAAAGCAACAATCCGCTGTATTCCTATGGATGCCGTTGAGGAGGAGGGAACATGTATCTTCACTGGCAAACCATCAAACTGCCGAGTTCTATTTGCCCGCAGCTACTAAAATCTGCTTAACAAAAAAAAGATTTTAGAAAGAATAAATTAAAAAGGGGAAGAGAAAAAAGCATCTTCCCCTTTTTAATTTCCAAAAAAAACAGTTAACTGCATAATTCAATAATATAGTTAACAGTAAATTGAAAGGGAAGTTCACCCCTCAGAAAAAATAAAAAAACAGATTCAAAATGGATACCGCACAATCGTTGCGCAAGCAAAATATCGCAGAATACATCCTCTACCTATGGCAGTTAGAGGATATGTTCAGAGCCTTGCAGTTTAGTCCCGAGGCGATATACTCACAATTCGTGGCACCCCGAAATCTCGACGAGCAGAGTTCAAAAATACTTTTAACATGGTATATGGAGCTTGTCGACCTACTCCAACGAGAGGGTAAAGATGAAAAGGGACACTTGGAGCACACGTTGCATCTTATTGCCGACATGCACAACCTGCACCTCCAACTCAAAGAACTCCCAGTTGGAGCAAGATACCGCACCTTAATCGCTCGCCTAGACGAAGTTCTCCCCGATCTAAGGGCAATCTTCGGCAGCGACACGAGCGACACGGAATTAGCCTTCAGGGCACTCTACGCAGCAATGCTCTACAGAATCAAAGGCGACGGAACAAAAGGCGCTGTAGTCGACACAATCGAATACATCTCACCCGTAATAGCCGAACTCTCATCAATCTACGGCAAAGCCGAACGAGGCGAAATAGATCTCTTCGAGAAGAAGGAGTAAGTAGGGTAAAATAATTATTGGTCTGTTTTTAAGAGTGCTTTTAAAAATATAGCAATAATTATTTTACACTACTTAATATATATTTGCACTGCGAATATGAGGATATGGAGTTAATGCGAATTATGGTTTGAAAATCAAACTATAATTCGCATAATTTATCTAAAAAAAGTTGTAACTTTGTTTTCTGACAATAATATTTATACGCAATGAATAAAATAGAAGATAGTAATCATTTAATTATACAATCAGATGTTATAGAGGCTCTCAATAGTGAAATTGAAGATGGCTCTATAGATTTAATTTTTGCAGATCCTCCATACAATATTGGCAAGAATTTCGCTGGTTGCCTAGATCGTTGGGATACAGATGAAATGTATTTAGAGTGGTGCTATAAATGGTTGGACCTTTGTATAAAGAAGCTAAAACCAACGGGATCGTTGTATGTGATGACATCAACGCAATTTATGCCATATTTCGATATTTTCTTAAGAGATAAATTGTCTATATTATCACGTTTAGTATGGAGCTATGACAGTTCTGGTGTGCAGGCTAAAAAGTTCTTTGGCTCTATGTATGAACCAATATTACACTGTGTAAAAAATAGAGCTAACTACACCTTTAATGCAGATTCAATTTTAGTCGAGGCCAAAACAGGAGCCAAAAGAGCTCTTATAGATTATAGAAAAAATCCACCTCAACCATACAACACACAAAAAGTACCTGGCAATGTTTGGGATTTTTCACGTGTTCGATACAGAATGAGTGAATACGAGAATCACCCAACACAAAAACCTATTGCACTATTAGAAAGAATTATAAAAGCAAGTTCCAACGAGGGAGATTTGATTTTAGACCCATTCTCAGGCACCTTTACAACCTCATATGTTGCTAAAACACTAAATAGGCGGTCGGTAGGTATAGAGCTGCAAGAAGAGTATGTAAAAATAGGCGTTAGACGTTTAGAGCTTGCAGATCAATATAAGGGAGAGGTTTTGAAGCCTATGAAAAAGTCATACCATAAAGATACTATTAACGAACAACATAGCTTATTTTAATTATGGAACATGAATTTACAAAGGAGATAAAGAGTATTCTGAAGGCTCATTTTAATGAAGCCACAGAGTCGATATTTTCACAGAGTTTATTGATACAGTACATAAACAAAAAGACAAAATCAGCAAATAGAGATTCCAAATCTAGGGGAAGTTTCGGAAATATTTATGCCATATACGTCATCGTGGAAGATTATATAGCAAAAGGATATGGCAAGGGAGACCCATCAAAGAAATATAAAGATTATAAAGGTGCAAAATATAGCGATCTACGCACCAGACAACGAGAACTACCATTTGGAGCAAAACTTCAAAATCATGCTTTAAACAATAGGGCTAATGCAGAGTTTAAAAAGTATTTTCCTGCATCTGAAATAGTCCCTATTATGATGGTAGATAGCAGATATTGGATAAATGAGAACCTGTTACTATTAACGATAGATAAGCAAACTATTAATTTGTCAGAGGTTCTAATTGAGATTATCAACAAGTACATCGAAGTAAAACAAAATTCATTTGAAGAATTTATTAATAATTGTCAAGAGTTATATAGAATAGAGACAGAAAGCGTAGATAAGGCGACTGAATTTATCGTTAAGCTACTAGCCCCTAATACAGATGCAAGATTATTTGAGATAGTAAGTTTCTCTATATTAAAACATTATTATAAGAATCAACATATTATATGGGGATATGACTATGATAACCTCACAAAAGATGATCTAAAACTATATAAAACTGGCCGTACAAATGCCAATGATGGAGGTATAGATTTTGTCATGAAGCCTCTTGGTCGCTTTTTTCAAGTTACAGAAACGTTGGACTTCAAAAAATATTTTTTAGACATAGACAAAATCGAGAGATACCCGATCACATTCGTAGTCAAAACTGATGAAGATATTGCAACTCTAAAAGATAAATTGAAAGAGGGTGCTATAGCTACATATATTGTCCAAGAGGTTGTCGATAACTATATGCAGTGCATCGAAGATTTGATTAATATACCTATGCTAAAACAATATTTTGAGGCGTGTTGTAATAATGGAGATGTAAAAGAGGTTTTAAGTGAAATAATAACTCAAAGCAAATTAGAGTTTAACTACGAAGAGACAACAGAGTAGACAAATAGGGCGACCCAATGGATCGCCCTATAATCTTCTAAACACTCTCTAAAGAGGTGAGAAGTGCTATTTTACGGTTTCTACGATTGCAGCAAAAGCCTGTGGTTCGTTCATCGCTAGATCAGCAAGTACCTTACGGTTGATGATGATGCTCTTAGCGTTGAGCTTACCGATAAATTCTGAATATGTCATACCTTGAGCACGAACCGCAGCGTTAATACGTGTGATCCATAGTGAGCGGTATGTTCTCTTTTTAAGAGCACGGTGTGCATAAGCATACTGTAAACCCTTCTCGACAGTGTTTTTTGCAACTGTCCAAACGTTTCCCCTTGAACCAAAGTTACCTTTGGCAAGTTTCAAAACCTTTTTTCTTCTTGCGCGTGACGCAACAACGTTGACCGAACGTGGCATACTTTTAAAAGTTTTTGAGGAGCTGTCAGCGGAGAATTTCTCTTTCTCTCTTTAGGGCTGATTTACTCCGATTAATAAAATAGTTTCCGTTAGTTAATTACTTAACCAACAATTTTTTGATCTTCTGCTCATCTACCGCAGCAACTGTAGTAGAGTAACACAAGTTTCTCTTTTGTTTTGTTGACTTTTTAGTCAAGATGTGGCTGTGAAAAGCGTGTTTACGCTTAATCTTGCCTGAGCCGGTGAAAGAAAAACGCTTCTTTGCAGCCGAATTTGTTTTCATTTTTGGCATTACTGTAAAAGTTTTTATCGTTAATAATAGCCCGCAAATATAGCTATTTATTTATAAATCACAAAATTTATGCTTAAATTATTTATGCGTAAGGGCGAAAATCAGAGTTTTTCACCGCACATTATTGCTTTTCTCATGCAATTTTGATACTTTCGCACTCTATTTAAATATCTACAGAGATGACACGAGAGTCAATCAACATAAATGATTATGATTATGAGCTTGATGACCAGCGTATTGCAAAGTTTCCTCTAGCCTCACGGAGCGACTCGCAATTGCTGGTTTATCGCAACAATATAATCGAGCAGAGCAATTTTCATAACGTCGGCAAATTCCTGCCTCAAGGTGCAATGCTTGTGTTTAATAACACGAAAGTTATTCGTGCACGGTTAATTATGCACAAGGAATCAGGAGCTCGCATTGAAGTTTTTTGTCTGGAGCCACATGCACCAGCCGACTACGAGCGTGCCTTTGCTGTGCAGGGTGAGTGCGAGTGGAGCTGCATTGTGGGAAATCTTAAACGATGGAAGCAGGGTGAGATCTTTATTGAATTTGACTATCAAGGTGCTGCGCAGAGGGTCTCAGCCGAGATTGTCGAGCGTGGTACTCATGAGCATATTGTCCGTTTTCGTTGGTCACTTCCGCTCTCTTTTGGTGAATTATTGGAGCTTTTGGGACGTATTCCCATTCCTCCATATTTGAATCGTGAGAGTGAGGAGATTGATTACTCTCGCTATCAAACTGTATACTCAAAATTTGAGGGTTCCGTGGCAGCGCCTACAGCAGGTTTGCACTTTACGCAGGAGCTTATCGAGCAGCTTAAGCAGCAAGATGTCAGCTTCGATGAGGTGACCTTGCATGTTGGTGCAGGGACATTTTTGCCCGTAAAAGAGGGGGATGCAACGCAACACTCGATGCACACCGAGCATTTCGAGGTGACTCTATCGACACTGCGTAATTTAGCTTCACGATATGGACTTATTACAGCCGTTGGAACCACCTCTGTGCGAACTTTAGAATCTTTGGCAGCTCTTGCATGGCGCATTGAGCAGTGCGGGGAGCCACAAAATGATCGGGTTGTGGGGCAGTGGGAGCTATATGATATTCCTGCCGAATTCACAGGCGAAAAGGTTCTTGCAACGCTTATCGAGTATATGGAGCTCCATAAGTTAGACTCGCTGAAAGCCTCAACGCAAATTATGATAACGCCATTGGGTTATCGTTTTAGAATTGTGAAGTATATTATAACTAATTTTCATCAACCGAAATCGACATTGTTGTTATTGGTGTCGGCATATGTTGGTGAGGCGTGGCGTGATATATATCGCTATGCTTTGGATAACGATTTTCGTTTTTTAAGTTACGGAGATTCTTCGTTGCTTATGGTTGAATAGTTAATTTCTCTCCGAGAAAGTAAGATCTGTTTAAGTTTTTCTCGCTAAAATTGTTAAGAGAGAAAAGTGAAGTGACAGATCCTTAATAAATTAGATGAGAGAAATTTAAACAGATTCTAATTTAAAAGGGGTTATAAGCATTTTGCCTATAACCCCTTTTTAGATTACAACTCCTTTATAATAACTGAGCTGTTTGGAAGGTCTGGAATATAAAGTTTTCCATCCATAAGTGTAAAATCAGCAGCGCCAATAAACTCTGTTTCGATAGGAACAACCGAGGTAGTTCCCGTTGCAATATCTATAGCGACAATTTGAGCTGGAGCCCATGAGCTAGCGTATAGAGTTGTCTTATCCTCAGAGATTGCCAAGCCATCCCATCTTTCTGCTTGATTGCTCACAATTGATAACGTTGGAGCGTCAAGATTCGAGATTTTATATATTACGTTTGCCTCAGTGGCTACTGGCTCAGAGGTGTATGAAACGACAAAGATTGCACCGTTAGAGTAGACCATGCCATTTGCACCGATAACGTTAAACCACTCTACGGGTTGCGCCTCAGAGAATTTCGATAGATCTGTTGCGTCAATTTTAAAGATAGTTCCTGTGTTTGTAATTGAAACAAATAAGTTATTACCATCGCTAACAATGTCGTTTGCAAAGATTTCGCCCTCTGGAAGTGTTAAAATTTGTGGGGCTGCACTCTTATTTGTTAGGTTGTAGGCAACCAATTTATTAACATCGCACACAACTAAATAGTTATCTTTTACAATCATTCCCTTGGGTGCTGAAAGATTACCATCGGCTGGAATGAATGTCGAAATTTTATCGCCAATAAGTTGAGCGATATATCCTTTTCCCTCGCTATTTAATGGGTTGAGCTCTACGGTTCCAAAATTTGCAATAAGCAATGTTCCGTTATATGGGAAAGTGCTCTCATTGAAGCGTAGACCTTCGGAGATTACTACCTCGCTACTTTTTTCGGGTGTGGCACAACTAACAATTGAGGTTGCTGCCAATATTAAAGCTGTTATTTTATTTATCATCTTCATAGTTTAATATTATTAAATTTGTTTTAATTTATTTGCTCAGTAAAAATGATTTGAAATCTGCAAATTTATTGCTGATCTCGATGCTCTGTTTTACTCCTTGCATAAATGCTTTTAGTGGAGCTGGGATTTCAACTTTAGTTTCAGTTATCTCCTCAACTTTCTCTAAAAATTTAGCTGGGTGGGCAGTTTCAAGGAATACTCCACATTCACCCTCCATTAACTGCTCACTGAGGGCTCTATAACCACAGGCACCGTGAGGATCGAGCAGATAACCACTCTCGTCGAGTGTCGATTTCATTGTTTGACCGATCTGCTCGTCGGTATATGAGCAGCCTGAAATTTCACTTGCAATCGCCTCATGTGAGCCATAAAGATCAAGCACACGAGCGAAGTTACTTGGGTCGCCAACATCCATTGCATTGGCAATTGTTACAACCGATGGTCGAGGTGAGTAGACTCCAGAATTGAGATATTGCAGGAATATATCATTGCGGTTATTTGCCGCTATAAATCGTTTAATTGGCAATCCCATCTTTTTTGCGATAAGTCCAGCTGTGATATTTCCAAAATTGCCGCTTGGAACACTTACAACCATCTCACTCTCTTTGCCTATGCGTTTAAGTTGTGCATAGGCGTTGAAGTAATAAAATGCTTGAGGCAGGAAGCGAGCAACATTGATCGAGTTGGCACTTGTGAGTGTCATATGATCTCTTAATTCACCATCGGCAAAGGCAGCCTTGACCAACGCTTGGCAATCGTCAAATGTTCCGTCAACCTCCAATGCTGTGATATTTTTTCCAAGCGTTGTAAATTGACACTCTTGGATTGCGCTCACCTTACCTTTTGGGTATAACACATATACATGGATACCCTCAACGCCTAAAAATCCATTAGCTACGGCACTTCCTGTGTCACCTGATGTTGCAACCAAGACGTTAACTAAATCACCTTGTGACTCCTTCGCAATGAAGTAGCTTAGCAGACGAGCCATAAAGCAGCCTCCAACATCCTTAAAAGCAAGTGTCGGCCCATGGAATAGCTCCAATGAGTAGATGTTATCTGTAACTCCGACAAGTGGAGTCTCGAACTTCAGCGTTAAGTTGACAATCTCTCGCAAACTCTGCTCGTCGACATCCTCACCGAAGAATGCCTCAGCAACTACGTATGAGAGCTCTTGGAAGCTCATTTTGTCGATATTCTCGAAGAATTCGGCTGGTAGCTTCTTGATCTTTTCAGGCATATATAGTCCTTTGTCGGGAGCTATACCCTTTACAACAGCATCTTTAAGCGATGCCATTGGTGCTTGTTTATTGGTGCTATAATATTGCATGTTTTTATCTATTTTGTGTTTATTAATGCTTTCATAAACTCCTCGCCTCGAAGCTCTCCAAAGTGACCCTCTTTTGCGGCAAATTCATTGTACTCTGTGACATTGTCGCCTTGAAGTGTCGGATTGTAAATAACGAATGGAATCGCCTCACGAGTATGAGTTCTAATTTCGCAAGGTGTCGGATGGTCAGGCAAGAGTGCTATTGTAACTTGATCGTCAAATGTAGTTGCTGCCTCCATTATCGGAGCTACAACCAGATTGTTGAGATCTTCGATTGTGCGTATTTTTAGTTCGGGATCACCCTCGTGACCAGCTTCGTCACTTGCTTCGATATGCAAAAAAACAAAATCATCGTTACGCAAAGCCTCAATTGCAGCGGCAGTTTTGCCTTTATAATTTGTGTCGTATAATCCCGTTGCACCCTCAACCTCGATCACTTTTAGACCTGCATAGACTCCAATACCCTTAATTAGATCTACGGCCGAAATTACCGAACCGCTCGAAAGTCCATATTTTTCACTTAAGGTCTGCATTGCTGGTTTGTAACCTGGAGACCATAACCATATTGAGTTTGCGGGATCCTTACCCTCGGCTACTCGTTGAAGATTGAGCGGATGTTTGGCAAGTAGCTCTTGTGAGCGGAGTGTTAAATCATTAAGTAGCTTTGCTGTTGGCTCAGCCTCTGAGGTTGTCGCCTCGATTGTAACCTCCTTAAAGGGAGTTCCAAGAACATCATGCGGAGGTGTGCAGTGTAGCTCTTTTCTGCCACCTTTTAACTTGAATAGATGTCGATAACTCACTCCCGAAAAGAAGTTTATCGCCTCGCCTCCCAACTGCTCTTGAAGATATTCAATAAGTATCTTTGCATCCTCGGAAGAGATATGTCCAGCCGAGTGATTCTTGATTTTTTGCTCTTGGTCGATTGTGATTAAATTACAGCGCATAGCCATCTCACCCACCTTAATCTCGACACCCATACTAGCTGCCTCCAATGAGCCTCGACCCTCGAAAACTAAATCGAGATCATAACCCAAAACCGCTAAATTAGCCACCTCGCTACCTGGATGATAAGCCGCAGGAACCGTGTGTAACACTCCCGAGCGGCCGAGTGCGGCTAATTTATCCATTGCAGGGGTTTTAGCTGCCTGAATTGTTGTTAATCCCGAGAGCGATTCTATTGGCCATCCAGCCATTCCGTCGCCTAAAATAACTATATACTTCATAATAAATATCTCCCATCATCGAATATTTGCAATACTAATAATATCGGCAAAGACACCCGCCGCTGTAACAGCTGCACCTGCACCATAACCCTTAATGACCATCGGAAGCTCATCATAACGCTGAGATGTTAAAAGCACCGAGTTGTTACTTCCGTCAAGCTCATAAAATGGATGTTTCGAGTCGACACTCTGCAAACCAACTGAGCCTTTGCCATTCTCCAATTTTGCCACAAAACGAAGTCTACAACCCGAAGCCTCAGCCTCAGCACGCATTGTTTCAAACGACTCGTCAATTTCAGGCAATCTCTTTAAGAACTCCTCAACAGAGCCCTCGAAAAGATACTCAGGAACAAACAGATTAGACTCAACATCGCTCTGTTCAAGGGTATAACCCGCCTCACGAGAGAGGATAACCAATTTTCTCACAACATCCGAGCCATTTAGATCCAGTCGAGGATCTGGTTCGCTGTAACCTGCCTCCATTGCCATTACAATTGCTTTGGATAGAGGAATATCTCGGCTTGCTGTATTCGAAATAAAGTTTAGAGTTCCCGAAATTACCGCCTCGATTCCCGAGATTTTATCTCCACTATTAATCAGTGAATTGATTGTATTAATAATTGGAAGTCCCGCTCCAACATTTGTCTCGAAGAGGAATTTCACACCACGCTTGCGAGCTATCGACTTCAAAGATTTATACTCCTCATAACAACCTGAAGCTGCAATCTTATTTGCGGCAACAACTGAAACATTATGGTTTAGAAGCTCTTTATATATTGAAGCAATCGAAGCGTTAGCCGTGCAATCGACAAAAACTGAATTTGAGATATTCAAATCGAGAATCTCCTTAACAATATTCTCTGGATTTGACTCAATTTCAGAAGCCGCTAAAGCCTCTTTATATTCACCGAGTTCGATTCCGTGACGATTGATAAGAGCCTTACGAGAGTTAAACAACCCGACAACATTTATCATCAGCGACTTATCGGCAAGCAGAGTTGCCTGCTGTGTGCGGATCTGCTCCAAAAGATTATCTCCAACCGTGCCAACACCAGCGATAAAGAGATTAACCACTTGATGCTCCGAAAGGAAGAACGAATCGTGAATAACATTTAGCGCCTTGCGAAGTTGAGGGAGCTTAATAACAAACGAAATATTTGTCTCCGAAGCACCCTGTGCACAAGCTATAACGTTGATACCATTGCGCCCTAAAGTATTGAACAGTTGACCTGCAATACCTGGAGTATGCTTCATATTATCACCCACAATAGCCACCGTAGCCAAATCACTCTCAATGCTCATTGGCTCCATCTCCTGTGCGTTGATCTCGTGAGCAAACTCACTATTCAACAGTGCCGCAGCGGTCTCGGCATCGGCATTACGCAGACCAATAGAGGTATTATTCTCCGAAGAGGCTTGCGAGACCATAAACACACTTATTCCACCCTTGGCCAAGGCTTTAAAGATTCTATAATTGACACCAATAACATCAACCATACCCAATCCCGAAACTGTGATTAGGCTTGTATCATTGATCGAAGAGATACCTTTAATCGGCTTACCCTCAGATCTTCCCTTCTCATTGCTGATAAGTGTTCCTGGAGCCTTGATATTAAATGTATTCTTAACGACAATAGGTATATTTTTGTAATAAACAGGGTAGATAGTTGGCGGATAGATCACTTTAGCGCCACAGTTACACAACTCCATCGCCTCAATAAACGACAGGTTATCAATAACGTAAGTGTTGCTAATAACACGTGGATCTGCCGACATAAAACCATCTACATCAGTCCAAATCTCCAAAATATCTGCATCGAGTGCCGCCGCTAAAATTGCCGCCGAATAATCCGAACCACCACGCCCCAAAGTTGTAACAACACCTGTTTTAAGATCAGAAGCGATAAAACCTGGAAGAAGCGAAACACGTGTATGCTCTGCGAAACGCTCCTTGACAAGTGCATTTGTTTGAGCGAAATCAACAACATGTTTACCTACTTGAGGAAGAGTTTTAATCAACTCACGAGAGTCAATCAAGGTAACATCATTGAGCAAATATGAAATTATTGTCGAAGAGAGTCTCTCACCATAGCTCACAATGGTATCCATCGTCTTATCCGAAAGATCACGAATAAGATGAATTCCCTTGTAAATATTTGTCAGATCCTCGAAAAGTGGACGCAACAACAGATATAGTTCCGCATGATACTCCTTGTCGATAAGTCCATTGATAATTGTTTTGTGACGCTCGACAATATGTTTGAATGTTTCGATGTATGTATCATCTCCCGCTTGAGCAGCCTTAGCTGTTGCAATAAGCAGATCGGTAACTCCACCGACAGCCGATACAACAACGACCAATTCATCCTCCGTATTATTTACTATATTTTGTACATTGCGCAAACTCTCAACCGAACCAACTGACGTTCCACCAAATTTAAGTACTCTCATATTTTTTTACTTCTTAATCTTTAAAACCATAATTTACAAAAATACATTTTTTTTGTGAATTACTCTCTTTTATTTAAAATAAATCTTTGCTCAAGTATGGCAATAATTGTTTTACATAACTTAACTGCGTACTTGGCCATCTCCTCGAATAATATATTTGTAAACTGTCAATTCCGCCAAAGCCATCGGTCCCCGAGCGTGCATCTTTTGAGTGCTTAT
This sequence comes from Rikenellaceae bacterium, assembly GCA_044433665.1. Lineage (GTDB taxonomy): Bacteria > Bacteroidota > Bacteroidia > Bacteroidales > Rikenellaceae > Alistipes. The sequence goes on along the minus strand of JAWXTJ010000037.1, from coordinate 11,107 downwards.
GCCAATTTCTGCCCCAAGTCCAAATTGTGCACCATCTGTAAAAGCTGTAGAGACATTAATATAAACACATGCAGCATCAATAAGTTTGCAATATAATTCACCTCGCTCCGTTGATTCAGTTACAATAGCTTCGCTATGTTGCGAGGTGTATTGAGTGACATACTCGACAGCCTCATCAAAAGAGTCCACACATCGAATAGAGAGTTTATAATCCAAAAATTCCCGACCAAAATGAGAGGGCTGAGCCTCAACCAAAAGATCCGAAATATATTTACCATCAAGAGCTGCATAAGAGCGCTCATCTGCATAAATTGTAACCTCTTGCAGACACAATGGATAACATATATCATAAAGATCATCGAGTCGATCCCGATGGATAACAATTGTATCGAGAGCATTACAGACACTCACCCGACGAGTCTTTGCATTGGTTATAATCGCTGAGGCCTTTTCAAGGTCAGCAAATTTATCAATATATGTATGACACACTCCCGCCCCCGTTTCAATAACTGGAACACGAGAGTTCTCCCGAACATAATTGATTAACGATTTTCCACCACGAGGAATAATCAAATCGACATAACCAACAGCGCCAAGCAACTCCGAGGTAGCCTCTCTGCTGGCAGGTAGAAGAGTTACAACCCTCTGATTGACTCCCTCCTCTTTCAAAACATCAACAATAAGTTCATAAATAGCTCTGTTCGAGTGCTCAGCATCACTTCCACCCTTCAAAATACAAGCGTTAGAGCTTTTAAAACATAAAGCGAAAACATCAAAACTAACATTTGGCCGAGCCTCATAAATCACTCCGATCACACCAAATGGCACACGCACCTTTTCGATCTGCATTCCATTTGGGCGCACATCTTGACTTAAAATCTCACCTACGGGAGAGCTCAGCGAAGCAACATTGCGCAAATCATCCGCAATTCCTTTGATACGCTTCTTGGTGAGCAGTAATCTATCATATAAAGGGTTACTTACATCGAACGCCTCCAAATCCTTGGCATTGGCCTTTAAGATTTTATCTCTTTGAGCCTCCGCCTTATCGGCAATCTTTAAAATAACGCTGTTTATCTTCTGCTCACTAAGCTGAGCTAAGCTACGAGAGGCTGCTCTTGCGCCTTGAAACTCTTTTGTTAGATCCATAATTGCAATTTACTCTTCAATATATAAATAGTCATAGTGAATAATTGGTTTGAGGCCTCTGATCCCAGCACTTGCCTTAGCCTCAGCGCTATCGACCGAAATTCGACCAATGGCAATCGTCTGACCAGCTGTCGACTCCACCTTAACAATATCATGTTTTTCAAAATCACCCTCAACTCTCACAACACCCACAGGCAAAAGACTCGTTGCAACGGGTGAAAGAAGAGCCTTTAAAGCATTGTCATCAATAACGAGTCGCCCCTTAGCAAACCCATCGCTGTGAGCTATCCATCGTTTAATACCTGAAACACCTTTTGTAGAGGGTTTAAAACGTGTGGCAACAACATCGTCTGCCTCTGAATCACCAAGCAATAATTGAGGCAATATATCTGCTTTGCGTCCATTTGCAATAATAACCTCGATACCCTCATCGGCAACCTTACTTGAAATTCGACTCTTTGTCAACATTCCACCACGACCAAATTGAGATTTTGAGGTCGAAATAAATTCTGAAAGATCACTGTTGTCGGCGCTCACCTCTCGAATAACTTTCGAGGTTGGCAGCTTAGGATCTCCATCATATATTCCATCAATATTGCTTAGGATAATCAAAGCATCGGCACCCATCATCGTTGCAACCAATCCCGATAGTTCATCATTGTCGGTAAACATTAACTCGGTGATCGAAATTGTATCATTTTCATTTACAATCGGCACAACTCCACTTTCGAGCATCGTGCGCATACAATTTTGTTGATTTAGATAATGTGTACGAGAGGAAAAAGCCTCTTTTGTTGTGAGCACCTGACCACACACCACTCCATGATCGTGAAATAGACTATAATATTTATTTATCAACTTCACCTGACCAACAGCCGAAAATAGCTGACGCTCCGAAACAGAATCGAGCCGTCTACCATGCTGTGAAATCTCGCTTCGTCCTGCCGCTACGGCTCCCGACGAAACAACAATAACCTTGATTCCTGCCCCCTGCAACTCAACAATCTGATCCACCAAAGAGGAAAGACGTGTGGTGTCCAAATGTCCATTTGCATGAGTTAGAACATTGCTGCCGATCTTGACAACAACTTTTTTATACGCTCTTTCCATCACCGACTCTCCTTTATTGCACACTCAACAGCTTTAGAAAAACCCTCTCGTTCCATCGCTTCAAGACCTTTGAGTGTGATTCCACCTTTGGTTGTCACCTTGTCAATTTCAGTTTGTGGCTGAGTTCCGTTCCTCTGCAACATCGCCACAGCACCCTGCATAGTTTTAAGTGAGACCTCCAACGAGAGTGCGGGATCTACACCAACCGCCACACCTCCACGCATTGAAGCGTCCAAGAATCGAAGAGCAAAGGCAATTCCGCAAGAGGAGAGCGAGGTTAAAGGTGTCATCATCGACTCCTCCACAACAAATGTTGAGCCTAAAGCCTCAAAAAGAGTAACAACCTGAGCATCGAGCAACTCGGTAGATCCATAGCTTGAAATTATCGAAACACCCTCACCAATTGAAATTGCGGTGTTGGGAATAACTCGATAGAGAGGCATTGCACCTAGCTCGTCGAAAGAGAGCATCTTTGCAATCTGCTCAAAACTCAAACCTGCAACAACCGAAATAATCGACTGCTTCTGTCTATCAATTGCGTGCGAGATCTCCGCAAAAACCTCCTCGGCAAGCCATGGTTTCACAGCAATAACTATAAAATCTGCCTGCTCGATGGCCGTGGAATTTCGATTATCGAGCGTGACTTTTTGTTGATAATCTCCAAAAAGCGGTTTCATCTTTTCGCTAAGATGTGAAATTGTAACGCTCTCAGCTGTTACAACACCTTGACAGATAGCGCCAATTGCAATTGCGCCACCCATGTTTCCTCCTCCAATAATCGAAATTTTCATATTTTCCCTTTTTTATAAGTGTGGCTAACAAGGATGAGTTTTGGGGCTTCGTGATGTCTCTCAAACCGCAGCGTGCTTTAAGTACGTGAGGATTTGGGAGGCGAGGGAAGTGCCGAAAATCGTCTTGTTAGTTACGCTCTTTATTTTTCCAATGACTCTTTTAATCTATCAATCGCCTTCTGTGCATCTCTTTCTTCACGAAGCAGATTAACAAAATGGCTACCAATTATTCCGCCTCTTGCATTTTGACATGCAGCCTCGAATGTTGCTTTATTCGATATTCCGAAACCAATCATTCGTGGATTGCGTAACTCCATTGCATTAATTTTATTGAAATAGGCAATCTTCGCTGCATTAAAATCACTCTGAGCGCCAGTTGTTGCAGCTGAAGAGACCATATAGATAAAACCGTCGGTGTTACGATCAATCTCCTCGATACGCTCACGACTTGTTTCTGGTGTGATAAGCATTATAACCTTAATATCATACTTCTCAGCTACAGCCCGATAATCCTTTTGATAATCGCTAAAGGGCAGATCTGGGATTATCACACCATCCACACCACACTCGGCACAGCTTCGGCAGAAATTCTCGAAACCATACTGCATGATTGGATTAAGATAGCCCATTAAAATAAGTGGAATCGAGACCTCGGAGCGAATATCACGCAACTGCTCAAAGAGTAGACGTAACGACATTCCATTGCGCAGAGCCTCGGTAGCTGCATTTTGAATCACAATACCGTCGGCCATCGGGTCGCTAAAAGGTATTCCCACCTCGATCATGCTCACACCGCTCTTCTCCAAGGTTTTAATAACCTCGGCTGTAGCATCCAATGTTGGCGCTCCTGCGCAAAAATATATTGACAATATATTTTGTTTATCGCTTGCAAATAGTTGATTTATTCTATTCATACTATCGTTTATTTTAACGAAGAGTTTTACTCCTCACTTAATTGTTCTAAAAAAATATTTAACATCTCTCGGCTCTTCAAAGCTGGTTCTGTTTCGAAGCGACTATTCAGATCGTAACCCACAAGTTGAGGGTGATCGAATGACTTTAACCCATCAAGATTATCTACCGTAATTCCTCCGCTAAGCAGAAATGGAGTTGAGCCATTATATTCATTGAGCAGCGACCAATCAAACTGCTCACCCGAGCCTCCATATCCTTTGCATTTTGTGTCAAAAACAAATATGTCACAATGATTTATATAATTATCAGTCACTCCAAAATCAAAACTTTCATCGACCGAAAAGGCTTTAATAATCTTAACCCCCTTTTTAGCCACCTCACCACAAAATTCAGCGCTCTCCGAACCATGAAGTTGCACATAATCGAGTTCAAACTCCGCAATTCGCTGACAGATTGTCTCAATGTTTTCATTTACAAATACCCCAACTCTGCGAGCCAACTTAGGCATTTCGTCAGGCAAAGCATCAACATATCGAGGAGATTTAGGGTAAAAAATAAAACCCATCAAATCAATCCCCAAAGCATCAATCGAGAGAATATTTTCACTCTCCCTCATTCCGCAAACTTTTATAATCATCCCTGCCGTCATCTCACCTTAGCGATAAACTCAGAGAGCGACTCACCTGGATTTTGTGTGCGCATAAAGTTCTCTCCAATTAAAAAACCTCTGTAGCCTGCTTCTCGAAGATCGCTAACGGTGTCAGGATTCGAAATTCCACTCTCTGAAACCCTCACCACACCCTCAGGCAGCAACTCAGCTAATCTAAATGAGTTGGCAACATCTGTGTGAAAACTCCCCAAATTGCGATTGTTAATTCCAACCATCTCAACTCTCGGCTGAATATACTCCAATTCACTCTCGCTATGCAGTTCCAAGAGCACCTCCAAACCAACAGCATGCGAAAGATCAACGAGCGTGTGACACTCCTCCAGACTCAATGCCGAAGCGATCAACAAAACTGCATCAGCACCAACTAACCTCGCTTGATAGATTTGATACTCATCGACGATAAACTCCTTGCGAATAATTGGAATATCGACCATAGGCCGAGCCACCTCAATATCTCGAAGTGTACCTCCAAAATAATCCTCATCGGTGAGAATCGAGAGTGCCGAAGCACCAGCCGCAGCATAACTTGCAGGGATTACACCCGCATCAGCCTCCTGCTTAATCCATCCTTTAGAGGGAGATCGACGCTTAAACTCAGCAATAATTCCACTCGGTGAATTTTTCAACGACACACTTATCGAACGCACCGCAGGCAGATCTCGTGACGCTGCAATCAGCTCCGAGAGTGGAATTTGTGCTTTATGTCGTTCAACTTCCAAACGTTTATTTGCGACAATTTCGGTTAAAATATCTTTCATTGACTCCTCTTGCTTTTAAGAATTTAACTCAATAAATCGGCGAAGCGTAGCCGCAGCCTTACCACTTTCGAGAGACTCCCGAGCTATCGAGATACACTCTTCAATACTCTTTTCTGGACAACGAACGTTAATTGCAAAGGCAGCATTCAGCAAAACCACATCTCTCTGAGCGTCAGTTGAAGTTCCACCAAGTACCGAATTAAAGATTTTTGCAGCATCCTCAGACGTATCACCTCCAAATAACTGCTCCTCGCTGTAACGAGTAAACCCAAGCGACTCAGGAGTATAAATCTTTTCACTCTGCGTTGTTGCAACCTTAAAATCTGAAGTGAGCGAAATTTCATCATAACCATCTAAACTATGCACAACAGCATGATTTACTCCACTTGCCTGATAAGTATAACTATAAAGACGCAAAAGCGGCAAATTATAAACTCCCAAAAGTTGATAACGAGGTTTTACAGGATTCACCAAAGGCCCCAACATATTAAAAAATGTCCTCACCGCCAAAGCCTTACGCACGGGAGCCACAGCCTTTAATGCAGGGTTGAAGAGTGGCGCATGCAAATATGCAATATTACACTCCTCTATCGAGCGACGCAATGCCGAAGCATCGGTTGTAAACTTCACTCCATGTTGCTCAATTACATTGCTAGCTCCACTAACCGAAGTTGCTCCATAATTACCATGTTTAACCACCGAGTACCCAGCTCCAGCCACCACAAAACATGCTGCCGTTGAGATATTAAATGTATTCTTTCCATCGCCACCCGTTCCAACAATGTCGATCGGAGAGAACTCGTCGAGTTCAACAGGAATACACATCTCCAACAGAGCGTCACGGAATCCGCACAACTCCTCAACCGAGATATTGCGCATCAAAAAGACGGTAATAAGCGAGGCAATCTGCGCATCATTATATTTTCCTAAAGCGATATTCTGCAAAATCTCACGAGCCTCCGTGCGACCCAAATATCGGTGTTCAAAGAGATTATATAGTATATTTTTCATCTTGCACTTAATTTTTCAAAAAGTTACTTATCATCGTTTTTCCCTCGGGAGTCAACACCGACTCTGGATGGAATTGAATACCCTTAACATCATATCGTCGATGATGAAGCGCCATAATTTGACCCTCGGCACTCGAAGCGATAACCTCTAAAGTTGATGGAAAACCCTCAGGACTAACCACCCACGAGTGATAGCGACCCACTTGTTGCTCTGAGGCCAACCCCTCGAAGAGAGTATCGTAACATCCAATCGAAATTGGAGTCTGCACACCATGATAAACATCTGTTAAATTCTCCAGTGTTGCTCCAAAGGCCTCGCCAATAGCTTGATGACCCAAACAAACGCCCAAAATACTCTTGGTCGGAGCATAACGCTCAATTATCTCAAGTAGCAATCCCGCCTCAGAGGGAATTCCAGGTCCAGGAGAGAGGATAATCTTATCGAAGCGGTTAACATCCTCAATTGAGATTTTATCATTTCGATGCACCTCGACATCCGTGTAGCCCAACTCCTTGACAACATGGAGCAGATTATATGTAAATGAATCGTAATTATCTAAAAGTAATATTCTCATCGCTCATTAATTTTTAAGTTCTATAGCCAAGTCAATAGCCTTTTTCAAAGCTCCCAACTTATTATTCACCTCTTGAAGCTCATACTCATCATTGCTTCGAGCAACAACTCCGCCACCCGCTTGCAGCCACAACTCATTATTGCGGCTCACAAAAGTTCGAATTGTGATAGCTTGATTCAAATCACCATTAAGTCCAATAAAACCGATGCAGCCTCCATAAGCGCCACGATTATGCGGTTCAATCTCGCTAATAAGTTGCATCGCTCTCACCTTTGGCGCACCACTCAAAGTTCCTGCGGGGAATGTATCTACAAAACATTTTATCGGAGATACCCCCTCATTTAAAATTCCAGTAACTCGGCTCACAAGATGTATCACATGGCTATAATATTGAGGCTCCTTATAAAAAAGAAGATTTACATTGTGACAATTGCGACTCAAATCATTTCGAGCCAAATCCACCAACATAACATGCTCGGCATTCTCCTTTGGATCGGCCAAAAGTGCCTCGGTGAGTTTACGATCTTGCATAGCATCTCCAGTTCGCTTTGTTGTCCCTGCAATTGGGTCAATATAAGCCTCCGAACCACTAACCTTGCAATGCGTCTCAGGCGAAGATCCAAAGATGCGAAACCCTCCAAAATCAAAATAATATAAATATGGAGATGGATTAATACTTCGCAAAGCTCGATAAACCTTAAAATCATCACCCGCATAAGGCTGTATAAATCTTCTCGAAAGGACAATCTGAAACACATCACCACGCAAACAGTGAGCAATTCCCCGACGAACATTCGCCTTATGCTCCTCATCGGTCAAGGTACTAAATGCAGGTGCCGTAACCGAAAAATCATAAGAGGCAAAATTGCGATTCTCCAAAGCTCTTTCAATCTTATTCAAATCACTTGACTCCCCATCGGCCAACATCTCAACCAAAGTCAACTCATTACGAAATGGATTAAAACAAATAACATAACGATACAAAATATAGAGAATATCTGGAGCATCATTAATCGGGTCACTACTCTGCTTAACCTCAATATTCTCAAAATATCGAACCGAGTTAAAAGTAGTGTAGCCATACAATCCACACACATCTTTACCATCCCCTTCAACATTAAAACTTTTCAAAAAGTTACTAATGCACTCCTCGACACTAACCTTCTCACCTAAATCATACTCCTCGATAGAATTATCGGGATAGGTTGCCGTAACTCGGCCATGATTAACGGCAATCGAAGCCAATGGAGCAAGAGCAATATATGACATTGAGTTCTCGCCCGCATGATAATCGGAACTCTCCATAAGTGCCGACTGAGGGTATAGATCACGCACCTTGAGATAGATATTTACGGGCGTATGCAGATCGCCAATCACCTGACGACTATTAGTTTTATAATTAAAGAGCTTCATATTATAATTTTTTATAGTTATCCAAATATGTCTCAATATCCTTGTCGCCACGTCCCGAAACCGTCAAAACAACAACGTCGGTAGGTTTGAACTGCACCTTTTTAAAGACACCCAAAGCGTGAGCCGACTCCAAAGCTGGAATAATACCCTCCAAAGCGGTAAGCTCATAAGCAGCAGCGATAGCCTCATCATCATTGACGGCAAGAATCTCGGCACGTCCCTGCGCTGCCAAATTTGCATGAACAGGGCCAATACCTGGATAATCCAATCCCGCCGAAATCGAATATGGTTCAACAATCTGTCCATCCTCATTCTGCATCACCAAAGTGCGAGAACCATGAATAATTCCCTTTTTACCGATCTGAATTGTCGCAGCCGTCTCGCCACTATCGACACCCAATCCACCAGCCTCAGCCAAAATAATCTTCACCCTCTCATCATCCAAAAAATGATATATTGTTCCAGCGGCATTACTTCCACCACCCACGCAAGCTACGAGATAATCAGGATGGTCACGCCCCTCCTTCTCCTGGATCTGACGCTTGATCTCCTCGCTGATGACCGATTGCAAACGAGCAACCATATCTGGATAAGGATGTGGCCCAACGGTCGATCCAATAATATAAAAAGTATCGACAGGATTGCAACACCAATCACGAATAGCCTCATTTGTGGCATCTTTAAGTGTCATATTACCCGAAGTCACTGGAATCACAGTAGCCCCCAACATCTTCATCTTCTCGACATTTATATGTTGACGCTCAACATCGGTCTTACCCATATAAACGATACACTCCATATTCATCAAGGCGCAAACCGTAGCTGTAGCCACACCATGCTGACCAGCCCCTGTCTCGGCAATAATTCGAGTTTTCCCCATCCTGCGAGCCAACAAAATCTGACCAATTGTGTTATTGATCTTGTGTGCACCTGTATGGTTCAGATCCTCACGCTTAAGATAGATCTTGCAACCGTAACGCTCGGATAATCGACGAGCGAGGTAAAGTGGAGAAGGTCGACCAACATAATCACGCAAAAGTGAATGGAACTCCTCCAAAAACTCTTTATCACCAATTACATCGAGGTAACTCTTTTGGAGTTCCGTGACTACTTTGTGGAGAATTTCGGGGATATATGCACCACCGAATTCGCCATAATAACCGTTTGAATCAACTTGATAGCTTTTCATTATAACTATAAACTTATATTATTATCTAACTAAAATGAGTCCTATCGCAAGTTGCGACAGGACTCATATATAATTTGTTTGTTTCACTTTAAAACGTATACATACAGAGATCTGCTCACTTACTTCTTTTGGATTGTAATGTGCGCCACCAGCAGGTATTCGTCGTTGTTGTATACATAATTATCTTTATTACTGTGATGACAAAAGTATAAAACCAAATTTTAAAAACCAAATTTTTTAAAAAACTTTTTTTCTCAATTTCTTAAATCATAATTACCTCAAAGAGATTCTCTTCGTTACACTCTGTAGCAATAGTCCACAAAGTAACTTTCAAACCCTCTGCAATTGAGTGATTATAATTAAAAAGTATAATAATATCTACCGCAACAAAAAAATAAAAAAAATATTTACGAATCATTGAATTTTTATTACCAATTGAGATGTTATTTAATAACTTTTTGTAAATTTGCATCTATATTTTGAATATACACGTATAAAATCGCATCGTAGTTTGCGAGTGAATTAGAATTTACAAAAACACTAAAAGTAAGCCTATGGTAAAATAAAAACAAATCAAAACTCACATTAGTACGTTTAAGATCAAGGATTTTAAACGATAACTAAATCACATAAAAAGCGTTAGCTTTATTTCTTGTTTCTTGAAACTTCGACAATTTCAAAAGCAACCAAGAGTAAGGTGTAAACGCTCACGGTTTCACCGTGGGCTTTACTCATTTATTTGGTTGCATAGGTAGTCGAAGACCTCAAGAAACAAATAAAGGTATTGTCCCACGTTTTTTTTGTTTAATTATTTGGGACACAACAACTATGACTTAAATTATTAAAAAGATGAAAAAAATTAAATTATTATCCGTAACACTATTAAGTATTGTATGTTTATCCACTTTTGTTTCGTGTGAATTATTTGCTACCGAAGAAATAATTGTCTCTGTTGATGGAATACCTCAAGATGAAGATGCTGGAACAACCCCAATTGTTGAAGAAAGCACTATCGTTATCCCCGATTTTTCAGGCACTGTAGGAAAAGATACAAGTAGTGGATTTTATACAATATCTATCAATATAACAGGTATTTCTGACGGTATCGGTGGTTATCTTGAACTAAAGGGAACAGGTGAGCATGGTCAAAATGTATGGCTAGACTTCGACAAAACTCCAAAAGGAATTTTAGTCGAGAAAATTAGTTCAACAACTCGTGTGATGAATGATATTGTTTTCCTTGTTGACAATTCTGGAAGTATGTCAGATGAGTCAAATGGTATTGCTGAAAGTATCCAAGAGTGGGCAAATGAACTAAATGATGCTGGTATTGATGCTGAATTTGCCTGTGTAGGGTATAATGATTATGGGCAAATTTCGGGTGCTATAGATTTTACAGATGTTGAGACTGTGTCGTCCTGAAAAAACTTGACACTTTTGCGAACTTAATCCTAGAATAACTTTACGGTTTTTGAAAGTGACTCTTTTTGTCCTAAGTGGGCTTTACACTTTCATTGCCCAAAATTA